>CAWHPZ010000042.1:0-139476 GCA_963831345.1 uncultured Alphaproteobacteria bacterium | reverse complement strand
GGTTAGGGGGCGAAGCCTATCGTCAGGCGGCCGCCCGCGTAGTAGCTCGTCTCAATTCGAGCTTGATTCCGGCCGAGGTCACAGCCGTCGGATTGCCGGCGCTTCCAGTATAGGTGGATGCCGAAACACGGGGCACGCTACTGTCGAAATTCAGGCCGCCGAAAGCCTTGAGTTCCATGACCGAAGCCGCTGATCCTCGGGTTGTATGTTTCGGAGGGCCCAATTCACTTCGGGGTTTAAATTCCTGAGTTTCCAGCCGAGATCGTAGCTCGGAAGGTTGATCGTTTGCTGTGATCCATCGATTGAGGCGTAGAAACCCGAGCCCTGCGGCTGCTCTCCCGCTTCGAGGGCAGTTGTGGAGCAGAGGAGAAGCGCCAGAGCCGGCGAGACGATCTTAAGCAACATCGTATTCCCTTCGTGAGTCGGTCACGCATCGGCACATCGTCCGCAAATTGCCGAGTCTCGCGGACGTCGTCTTGGACTGTGCTGACAAAAGCTGTGCTCGCGGCGACGCGAGGGGCAACCCAGTCGGCTCTGTGGCAGTGATGGCACGCGCTCGAATGGCGCAGGGCGAGCTGGAGAGCAACGACGCCCTCGCTTGCAGTGGTTCTGGCAAATCGATCGAGAAGCGAGCCACACTGTCGAGGCTTGCGCGCCCTGTCTTGGACTGGCGCGACACCGCTGTGCCTCGCGCGACAAAGCCCTTCGGCGATGCCACCGGCTGTGGCCATGGCGCACCGGCGGCGGTCCGCGAGTCATACGAAGAAAGCAGCTGCCGCCCGCATCACGCTTGGGCAGGCGCCGTCTAGCGCGCACCCATTGGGTCCTTAGGGATGTGCCGTTCCCTACGATATTGAAATCTTGAGGCAATTAAGGCCTGCCCGTTCCCTAGGGAACAGCCTGCCGACCGTCCGGAACACATCTTCCGTGTTGTGACGATACGCGATAGCTTCGCGTCTGCCCGAGTGCGCGATTACACCGACGCTTGCGTGCAAGGTCGTCGCTCTACGACTTGGTTTTTGAGAGTACCAACTTTATGCAGACACTCTTCTTTGATGCAGCTGATCTGCCTGGCGATGAGCGCTTGCGCAAGGAGCGCTGGATCGATTCACTCTCTTCCGGCTATGTCCGGCTACGCGCTGATGCGAAGCCCGACGTTCCATTCAGCGGCCAGCTCAAGATTATGCAGTTGGAGCACACGGCCATCGGCTGCATCACGGGCACCGTGCAAACGATTGCACGGACCAAAACAGAAATTGCCGCTGAGAACACCGACAATGCGGTGCTGTTGCTCAACACGGGCAACGAGGGAATGCTCGTAGAACAGAAGAACAAGAGCATCGTTTGCACGCCTGGCGCGGCGGTTCTCATCGAGCAATGCGAGCCTTCTCTCATACAAGCCGGCACCCATCAGGCCTGCAGCTTTGTGGCGGTTCAAATGCCGCGGCAACATCTCAGACGCCACACGCACCGGATTGAAGACCGCTTCCTGACCCCGATGTCTGGTCCGGCGTTAGCTTTGGCGCGCGCGTATGTTGATACGCTTCTCAACCATTCCAATTCGCTCCAAAAGGACGTTCTTCAGGTTGCTCCGATCCATATGGCCGAGCTCATCGCTGCAGCCCTTGGGCCGGAAAGCGTGTCCGGGGACGAAGACGCATCGGGCTCTCGCGCCGTCGTGCGCCTCAGAGCGATCAAGGCCGATATTCGAGACAACATCGGCGCAAGAGATCTATCGGTCGCTGCCGTCGCGGCGCGCCATCGCCTCAACCCGCGCTATGTACAGCGGCTCTTCGAGGCGGAGGGAGTTACGTTCTCAGAGTTTGTGCTGACCGAGCGCCTGACGCAGGTCTATCAAGTCCTGGCGGATCCTCGTTACCAGCACCTCAAGGTGAGCGAGATCGCTTACCGTTCCGGCTTTTCCGATCTCTCGTACTTTAACCGTGTCCTTCCGGCGACGCTTCGGCACCACACCGTCGGACACCCGTATGGACGCGCTACGGCGCCGATAGGACCTTGCCCCCGCCAGGACGGCAATGCGGTGTCGTGGACTTGGGCTCCCTCAAGCCCCAGCCATTCCGGGTATTCTTTCGCGTCCACTTTTTCGGGTAAGGTGGACGCGAACACGGCTGCGGAGGGGAAACCATGGATATCGTCGCCAAGCACAAGGCGCTGTCGCGCAAGCTCTTCGTCGATGGCGCCTTCGCGGCAGAGCTACGGCGAGGCCTTCCCCGTCATCAATCCGGCGACGGAGGAAGTGATCGGCGAGGTCGCCGAAGCCACCGAGCGCGAGATCGAGGCCGCGATCGACATCGCCGCCGCGGCGCAAAAGGCGTGGTGGGCGATGTCCGGCGCCGAGCGCGCCGACATCATGCACGAGGTCACGCGGGCGACGCGCGCGCTCTCCGCTCCGCTGGCCGAAAGTCCTCACGCGCGAGCAGGGCAAGACCTACAAGGAGGCCATGGACGAGATCGGCTGGTGCGCCAGCGCCATGAGCTACTACGCCGAGATCAGCCGCCAGGAAGGTGGGCGCGTGCATGGGCCGTCCGCGCCCGGCCAGCTGCACCTGACCCTCAAGGAGCCGCTCGGCATCGTCGCCGCGATCATCCCGTTCAACTATCCCTACCTGCTGCTGTTCTGGGAGGTCGCGGCCGCCGTCGGCGCCGGCAACTCCGTCATCATCAAGCCGTCGGATCTACACCTCGCTGTCGACGCTGCTGCTCATGGAAGCCTTCTCCGCCCTTCCGCCAGGCCTCGTGCAGTGCGTGACCGGCCGCGGCGACGCCGGACGGCGGCTGGTCGAGCATGACCGCATCAATGGCGTCGCCTTCACGGGCAGCCTCAAGACGGCGCAATCCGTGGCCCAGGCCTGCGCGCGCACGTTCAAGCCGGCGCTGATCGAGGCGTCCGGCAACGATCCCTTCATCGTCATGCCGTCGGCCCCCGTCGATATCGCGGCGCGCGGCGTCGCCTTCGCCGCCTTCCTCAACGCCGGGCAGGTGTGCACCTCGGCCGAGCGGATCTACGTGCACGAGGCGATGCATGACGCCTTCGTCGAAAACCTCGTCGGCGTGGCTTCGAGCCTCAGGATCGGCAACGGCCTCGACAAGGTCGACATGGGCCCGATGGTCTCGTCGCGCGAGCGGGACCGCTACGAGGCAATCCTGGCGAAGGCCATCAAGCAGGGCGCCAAGGTTGCCTGCGGCGGCGGCCGGCCCAAGGGGCTCAACCACGGCTGGTTCGCGGATGCGACCGTGCTCACGGGCGTCACGCCCGACATGGAGATCGTCAACGACGAGTCCTTCGGTCCGGTGGCGCCGATCGTGAAGGTGCGCAATCTCGACGAGGCGATCGAGCTCGCAAACCGGTCACGCTTCGGCCTCGGCGCCAACATCTACACCAAGGACCTCGCCGAGAGCATGCGCGCCGTCAACGAGATCCAGTCCGGCATGGTGTGGGTCAACGTGCCGTTGCTCGACAACGATGCCGTGCCGTTCGGCGGACGCAAGCTCTCGGGCATCGGACGCGAGCTCGGCGTCGAAGGGCTCGACCAGTTCCGCCACACCAAGATGGTGCTCATCGATCCGGAGATCCGCGAGCAGCAGGGCTGGTTCCCCTATGCGGATGCCGAGGCGTGGCCGGGAAGCAAATAGAGGAACCTCCACCGCCATGGGGCGACGTTGCCGCCCCTGGCCCTTAGCCGCCCTCCTGTCCCCTCCTGCCCGGCCGCGATCCACCACCAAGCTCGACGATCCGTCGCGCCCGGCATAGGCGGCTCGGCAAGATGTCCGCTTTCGCCGTCATCTTCTCGATTTACCAAACCCTGCCGCTGGCTTCCGCATTCCCTTACCATTTGCTACGATTTTATTATTGGAGCAATTCGACTGATTTTTAGAACGGTGGCCGAGAAGACATCGGCCTCGGAATGTGGGGGCTTTTGAAGTCGCGCATTTCGGCAGCCCGAGCACTGAGTAGTCGGCGATTTTGATCAATTTGGATTCGGTCACGCACTCGGACGTGCGTTGGTCACTCTCTACAGCAGCCAAACCTAAGGAGCTCGACATGAGCAGTACTCAGGTGCGCAGCGACACTGCAATCGAGACCGCGAAAACGCGAACGGTCGACATGAAGCTCGAGGTCGTCGTCATCCCTGTCTCGGACGTCGATCGCGCCAAGCGCTTTTACGGCGACTTGGGTTGGAGGCTCGACGCCGACTTCGCCGCCGGTGACGACTGGCGCGTGATCCAGTTCACGCCGCCGGGCTCCGGGTGCTCGGTCATCTTCGGCAAGAACGTCACCGCGGCGGCTCCCGGCTCAGCCCAGGGACTGTATCTGATCGTCTCCGACATCGAGGCCGCCCGCGACGAGCTGCTTGCGCCGCGGCGTCGCGGTCGGCGAGGTGTTTCACGGCGCGGGCGACGTGCACACCGGCACGGACGAGCCCTACCTGTCCGGGCGACGCCGCGTCAGCGGTCCGGATCCGGATCGTAACAGCTACGGCTCATTCGCCTCGTTCAAAGATCCGGACGGCAACGGCTGGCTATTCCAGGAGATCACTGCGCGATTGCCCGGCCGCGTCGACGCCTACGACACCACCTTTACGTCGTCGACCGAGCTCGCGAACGCACTGCGACGCGCGGCGGCCGCACACGGCGACCACGAGAAGCGGGTCGGCGGCGATCACAGTGCGACCTGGCCGGACTGGTATGCCGCCTACATCGTCGCCGAGCAGGCGGGGAAGCAGCTGCCGACCTGAGCAGGTGACGACGTCGTCATCGACATTCCGCGTGACCCCGGCGCCGTCACGCCGCTCGACAAGCTGCCGAGTATCCGCGCCAAGGCCTCGACCTTGCACTAAGGAACGATGATCTTTTGGCCAGGTGATGTTGTATATTTTTCTCATCGAACATCACAGAGCGGAGGATCGATGGATGTCTCGGAGGAGCAAGCGAAGCACGCCCTGTTCGCAATCCATGATGCTTGGAATGCAGGTGATGTCGAGCGCCTGCTCTCGTACTACGTCGACGACCTGACCTACTGGGTCAACATGGGTGGTCCAGGCGGAGGCCCCCTAACTATCCTCGGCAAGGATCAGTTCAGGCTGAGGCTCAAAGGCTGGAACGGCCTCGAGTCACTTTCGGTGCCAAATCAGTTTCGCTTCAAGGCCGGCATTGCCCGAGCGAACGTGGAGTTTTCCGTACGCAATCCGCAAACCGGACAAGGCTTTTCATCATCCTACCGCCAAGTCCTCATGTTTCGCGGGGAAAAAATTTCCCGAATGGAGCAGCATCATGATGCTCCAGCAGCCTCGGTGTTCATGTCGCTGATGAAGAAGGAATAGTCGTTCGGCGAGGCACGTCGGCCCGTTCGGTGATGGTGCCAGCCATAGCCCTTGGCGGACGTGGTAAACGACTTGAAGGCATAGCTGCGAGGCCTAAGCTGACATTCAGCGCATTATCAAGATGATTTAAGCATGGCTCTCGAGCGGCCACCCGCGCCATGTCGACATTTATCGCAATATTTATCGGCGTTGTTTTGGGACTTACCCTCGTTGGTTGGTTCGCGGATCGGCGCGCCGACGCCCGGAGAAACAACGTCACGCCCGGACTTTCGCTCCTGCCTGGCGACATCAAATACGAGAGCCCAAACGGAAACGTCCGCATTTATTTCCCGATTGTGACCTCGATCGTCCTCTCGATCGTGGTCACCTTGATGCTTCGTATTTTCAGCTGACTGAAGACGCTCGACCGCGGCGACCCATTTAACCGCCGGCCAACAAACAAGCTGCAAGCGTTCGCTCGTTGGTCCGCCGGCAAGGAGCATGAACCATGCCCAATCTGGACGACATCTTGTCAGACGCCCAAGGCGGCGAAGCGATGGACATGCTCGGCCGCGAATTTGGTCTGACGCCCGATCAAACCCAAGCAGCGGTAACGGCGCTTCTTCCAGCCATCTCGACTGGCCTCAAGCGAGCGACGGCGACACCAGAAGGCCTCTCCAACCTGCTCGCTCTCATGTCACAGCAGCCGCTCCTGCGCGTGATGTATGACGACCCCGACACCGCCTTCGCGCAGCCGGGGCGGGACGCGGGCAACGACGTGCTCTCGGTGATCTTCGGCTCCCCCGATGTCAGTCGCGCCGTCGCCGAACGTGCACAGCTTCAATCAGGGATCGCCTCGAGCGTTCTGAAAAAGCTGCTACCCGTTATCGTCGGGATGCTCATCTCCGGAATGCTAGGGCGTAAATCCAGCGAGGCCTCGCCGCCCAGCGCTCCAACGGGAACGCCTGCAGGCAGTGGCGGCATCTGGGATATTCTGGAGCAAGTTTTCGGACGCGCAATGGCGGGGTCGTCCGGCACGGCACCGAACGCACCGCCGCAGATGCCTGCTCCAGCCGACCAGCAGATCCCGAATTCGGGCGGGCAGGCCGCGCCTGGCGGCGATCTCATTGCCGTCATCCTCCGCGAGCTGCAGAAGGCCATCCAGGAGGGCCGGCCAGTTGTCGTCCAAGCCCCCACGCCGGACGGACAGAGTTGGCCAACGCCGTCCGAGACGCCAATTCCGGGCGCGGGCGATGACGCCCTTCCGGGCAACAAACCCTCGTTGGACACGACGCCGGGCGGCGAAATGCTTCCGGGACCGAAAATGACCCCCAATACCCAGGCTCCGGGCGGCGACATCCTCGGCAATATTCTGCGCGACATCTTTGGCGGAGCGGGTGCCGGAACCCGCGCATCACAGGCTGGGCTCGGGGCGGCAGTATTTGGCGACCGTATCGAGACCGGCAGTAAAATCGACGAGAAGGACCAAGCGAACCTTCAGGCCCTGTTCGATCAGGTCTTTGGTGATCGGCGCCGCTGACTAAGCCTGACACTCAGACCCTTTCGGGTCAGGGCGTCACGCTCTGGATGACATAGCCGCCTGATTTCTCGTCCAGCTCGAGCTTGAGATAGCCGCGCGTCTGCGCTTCCTCGAGCAGCTCGTTGAAGGAGGCGAAGCCGTAGAAGGACTCATTGAAGCCGGGATGTCGGCGCTTGAGCGTCTGCTTGATCATCGAACCCCAGAGCTTGGCCGTGTCGCCCCGTTCCGCGTCCAGCGCCTTCGTCGTCTCCAGCACGAGATCGATCGCTTCCTGCTTTCGGTCCTTCTGCGGCTTCGGCCGCCTTCGCTGCGGGCATCCGGCGCGCGCGGGCTTGGTCTCCTTGCGCGGGGCCGGCACGCTCCCGCACCAGGTCGTCATAGAAGATGAACTCGTCGCAATTGCTGATCAGCAGATCGGAGGTCGAGTTCTTGACGCCGACGCCGATCACGGTTTTGGCATTCTCCCGAAGCTTGCTGACCAGCGGCGAGAAATCGGAGTCACCGGAGATGATGACGAACGTGTCGATGTGCTCCTTGGTGTAGCAGAGGTCGAGCGCATCGACGACCATGCGGATGTCCGCCGAGTTCTTACCCGACTGGCGCGACGTGCGGTATTTCGATGAGCTCGAACGCCGCCTCGTGCATGGCCGTCTTGTAGGCCTTGTACCGCTCCCAATCGCAATAGGCCTTCTTCACCACGATGCTGCCCTTGACCAGCAGCTTCTGGAGCACGAGCCGCATGTCGAAATCGGCGTATTTGCTGTCCCGCACGCCGAGGGCGATGTTTTCGAAATCGCAGAACAGCGCCAGGTTGCGGTCACCGTTGGCGGCTATCGGTTCTTGTGGTGCGGGCATCGGTCATCCCATGTCGGCGCGTCTGGTCTCGGTGACCGGCAGATCACCGCCGCGTCCCGCGGCCGGAACGCATCACCGCCATTCTATACATATCTGCGAAGGCAGGTCCGCGTCGCGATCCCAATAACCTCAAGCGGCCGATGGCGGAAGCAGATAGAGCGTCAAGGCGAAGATCAGATAGACCGTGAGGGTGAGGACGCCAGTGAACCAGGCCGAACGCCCACTCATGGTGACGAGGGATGCCGTCATGGTGGCGATGAGTATCATGACGACGGCACCAGGCCAGAACCTGAGATCCATCGGCGCCGGGCCTAAGACATAGCTGCAATAGGACCAGCACCGGGGCCACGAAAAGCGCGATCTGCGCCGCACTCCCCATCGCGATGCTGACGCTCATGTCCAGGTGGTTTTTTCGCGCCGCAGAGAACGCTGCGGTCATTTCCGCCGCAGCGCCGACCAAGGCCACGACGATGAAACCCACGAACGCCGGCGTCATTCCGAGCGTCTCTGCCGCTTTTTGCACCGACTCGACGAAGACCTCGCTCGTCAACGCCACGGCGATCGTGACAACGACAAGCGTTGCCAGGGCCGTCGCAAGTGGCCATGTGGCCTCGTGAGCCTCCCCTGCATCTGTGCTCGCGAACCATTCGCGGTGGGTCCCCAACGAAAAGAGCAACCCGAGCCCGTAGACGGCGATCAGCAGAACGGCCAACGCGACGCTCAGTTTGCCGGTGACCTCCGCGTTCGAAGCGACGTCCGCATGGGAGACCGCCGAGGGAATGAGCAGTGCGACGGTCGCGAGGAAGAGCAACCCCGCTTGGATGCGGGCGTTGACCCGGTTGTAGTCTTGGACGTGATGCCGCAATCCGCCCAGCAGGAAGGAGGCGCCCAGCATGAATAGCGTATTCGTGACGATTGCGCCTGCGATGGAGGCTTTCACCAGCGCGTATTCTCCCGCCCGCAGCGCGGCCAGAGCAATCACCAGCTCCGTCAGATTTCCCAGCGTCGCATTGAGCAGCCCACCCACGGCATCTCCTGTTCTGGCTGCGACGGACTCGGTGGCACGGCTGAGAAGGACAGCCAGCGGAACAATGGCCAGCACCGAAAGCAGGAAAAGGAGCGTATGAGCATCGGGCCTGACTTGCTGGACAGCGAAGACCACGGGCACCATGATGAGCAGCCAGAGCAAAGGCTGATGGCGAACTTCCTCAAGCAGAAACTTCATGTGCGGCCTATCCTTTTGGAGAGTTCTCCTGTGTTGACCGCATTTCGGGAGCCAGGGCGTAACCCATCGTTTTCCGCAGAACCTCGAAAATGACGGCGGTCGACCAACCGAACAAAAGCACTCCGTTCATGGCGGTCATCGGCCCCAGCAACTGCCATCGCTGAACCGGAAGAACGTCGCCATAGCCAAGCGTCGTGTAGTTCACGAAGGCGAAGTACAAATGAGGCGCCCCGGCGGGGACCGCATCGACAAGACCGTAGGCCAGCGACCAGACAATAACCTCGGATGTGTGCGCGGCCATCAATACCGAAACTGTCGCAACCATCACGGCAATCAATCGCAGGTTCGGCCGGAACGCAGCCTTTTCGGAGGTCAATTGCGACGCCCTAACCACGGCCGTCATGATCAGAGCATGGATCATGATGTTGCAGATGCTGATGGCACCGCCCATCAAGAATTGGCGCACCATGCCTGTTCTCCGCTTCGACTAAAGCGTGTACCTGCCTAAAGACGCGCAGAATTCATGCAAACTTTCAAGCAACCAAAATAAAAACTCAGAAGCTATTTAAGCCGCTGAAAAAACACGGGAGGGATTCCTGGCTCGGATCCATCGCCGTTCGGACGAACAGGGGTAGCCGCTCGATGCCAGCTGCCCCTCCGCACTCACTTCCAGAACCGGTCATAAAGCCCGAGCACGACCTCGAGCAGAATGAGCGCGATGATGTACCACTCGAGCCGGTGGCTCGTGCGTGTCGCGATCAGATCGGTGAGCGTATCGGACGTCTCGGGGATGAATCGAACTCTCGCACGATGCCGACACGAGGGAGCGTCGGAGCGCGCGCTCGCTTCCGAGCGTCTTCCGCGCTCCGAGTCTCGCGCTTCAAATCCGCTTTAACGCGAGATGCGGTCATCGCAAACGCGCTAGCGAAGTTGCCCCATAGCCCTCTGACCCTCGCGTCGCCTTGCTGATGACGATGCGTCTTCCCTCACGCCCAAAAGAAATAGCAACGCCAAAAGCGCAAACAGTGCGGCGAAGCTCGCCTCCTGCAGTTCACTGAGTGTCTTCACAGCCCAGTCAGGAGCGAGATCTTTGAAAAGTTTAGCGGAGAGATAGCTGGTGATGAAGAGCGGAGCCATTGCGAGCGAGGGTATGGGAAGCCCGCTCATCGTGAGGAAGTCCCGCGAGCGAGCACCGTAGATGTACACAATCGGCACGGCGACGCAGTAGCTTGCCCAGAAGAGAGTGATTAGGCGCCCCGGATATAAAAAAAGTTCAAGCTGGCTCTTCGTTGAACCATCCGGATTGATCGACTGGAATCGCCACAGGTTGTGAAAATTCGTTTCGGATTGAGCGTTCAGGTCGCTCCAACCTTCCGGTGTGCTCCAGCCGAAGATGCGCTGTCCCCAACTGATCTCCTCCCCGAAGCAGATGAAAAAGAAAACAGCCAGGAGCAGGAAATATACGTTGCGCTTGGTTTGGCGTGCCAGAAGCTGATTGCAGTCGTGCTCGGACGAGACATAAGCCGCAACACTAAGCACCGATGCGGTCAAATAAGCGACGGCTCCAGCATTCTCAATGATCGATCTTCCTCCGCGAGCGCTATGACGATATTCTGCGGAAGCAGAAGTACGAGCGGATATACCAAAGCAGTGACCGCAACGAGAGCGGTGAGTTGCCACCCTGTAATTTGGTCAAACATTTTTTGCTTCTGCATGCGTAGCCTCCCGTCATCGAAGGCGATATTACCGCAACATGACACTTTCTCAACATTGTGAAGGCTTCATGCAGGCCCTTATCCGCGTTAAATTTCCGGGAAAGATACAGTGCCGCGTTAACGCCGTTCTCCCCTCCGCACTCACTTCCAGAACCGGTCATAAAGCCCGAGCACGACCTCGAGCAGAATGAGCGCGATGATGTACCACTCGAGCCGGTGGCTCGTGCGCGTCGCGATCAGATCGGTGAGGTGTCCGCGTCTCGCGAATGACCTCGAGCTTACGCGCGATGGCGCGGCTTCTCGCTGTGAGATCGTACTCGTCGACGAGGCTTGGCCCAGAAGCGCTCGAGCTCGGGATGGTCCCACAGTACATCGGGCTTCTCTACGAGATCCATGCGGCCCGCGAGGCGCTGCTGAATGGCAAGGCATCTCCGATCTGCCTCGAGTTGCGCCTGCGGGCCCATGGCAAGCGGCGCTGTTTCAAGCTTTCGGCAGAGGCCGATCGGTCGAACGCCCGCGATGCGCCGTTCGTCCTCGGCCAGGACGCGCTCATGCCCAGGCCTGGGCCACGAGCAGCAGCCGGTGCTGATCGAGGCTCTTGAGCTGCAGGGTACCGTAGGCGCGGAGAAGTCCTCCTCGCCGGGCTTGCACCACGAGCGCGCCATCTCGGTTTCCCGTTCGGCCACCGCGTCCCCGCGATGCGTCCGGCGAGACTGCGACCAGCGCTCCTCCGCAACCGGCGTTCATGCCGATGAAAACGGCAGTCCCCGATTTGATCAGCACGACCGTGCCGCCGTCCGGGTGTTCGAAACGCGAAGCGGATCATCGAGAACGTATCCTCGCGGTCGAGGCCGTTGAGGTCCAGCCTTTCGCCGAGTTGCAGTGCACGCGCGGTTAGTGGGGTATCCATGACGGTCCTGCACGAAGCTTTGAGTCTTGCCTAGCGAGCCTCTCCACGACGCGGCTTGCTCGTAAGCCGCATGGCGGTGATCGCCGCCAGCACGGTGCCAAGCACAAGCCCCGCAAAGGGCCCGATGACCAAGCCATAGGCCATGGCACCGCCGCCGTCTTGATCATGAGCACCGAGCAGCTCTGTCTGGATGATGTAGACACTCATGGCGAGGAAATAGCCGGCCATAGCGCCGACCGCAAAAGCAAGTACCGTCAAGCCGAGGGTTCGCATGGAAGGCCCTAGATGTCGTTCCTGAACATCAGCCTACGACACGCCGCGGTCCCCGCGAAAGGCGCGGAGCTCAGGACGCGCACTATCCGAGCTCGAAGGTGGTGACCCCGAAGACGCGATCGAGCCGCAGGGCCGAATGGGACCGGTATACATGCGCGCGGTCTCGAACACGGGTGCGAGGCCCAGGCCCTCCGCCAGCGCGACTGCGTCGGGTTGGGGCTCGGAACGTCGAGGAAAATCTCGCCGCCGCCCGCGTCCGAGATGGAGCGGAGAGCACGGCTTCCGCGGCCGCGCGGTCGTCGGCGACGAGCGGGCCGATCTTGTGGCCGCTTCCGGCACGGACGGATCACGCCCCAGGCGGCGAGCCGGCCGTTGCGAACGATGGCGCGGCCGAGGTGGCCTGGCGCGTTGATCCAGGCGCTGAGAAACGCCGGGCGCGGAGCCGGAAACACCGTGGCGTCGTCCGCCTCCACGGCTGCCAACGGCACTTCGGCGAGCGCAATGACATCGTCGCGCGGCCGAACGGGCGCGGCGACGACCCCGCCGTAGCGGACATTGGCGTAGGCGAGCGCGAACCCCGACTTCTGATAGCTCGGCTGCCGCTCCACCACGCCATCGAGGCCGATCACGCGAGCGCCGGCATGGGCGATGCCGGCATTCCAGATGCTGAGCCCGTAGCCGCGCCCGCGTAGGTCCTTGCGCACGATGTAGAGGCCGAGGAAGGCAAAGCGCGAGCCGTAGTTGACGCAGGAGATGGTGGCGGCCGGAGCCCCGTCGATCTCGCCGAGGAGAAAACCCTCAGGGTCAGCCGCGGCAAATGACGCCGCGTCGGAGACACCAGGGTTCCAGCCTTCGGCAGCCGCCCAATCGATAGCGATGGCGATCTCGGCAGGCCGCATCGTCCGTATTGTGAGGTCGCTCATCGGTCTCGACCTTGCCCATGAAGCGATTGGCGCGCGGAAACTAGACGAGGTTGGTCGGGATCGAGTGATGCCATGTTCGAGGATTAAAGGAGATCCGGTTGTCCTCATGCACCTTTGCGCCCAAAATTCCGTGGCACATGGGTTGATCAGCCGCCGAGGATCGCCACAACGAGCCAGTTCTAGACGCCTTCAACGCTTGTCAAGACGCTGAAACCCCTATAGAAGCCCGCTCATCACACACGCGCGCCTCATGCGCCTCGGCGGATTAAAAGCCCCGTCAGGTCGCTCCGGTGGAAAACCCAAGCCCTTAAAAAGCTTAGCTTTTCTTCTCAAGGCGCGCGGAGGATCAACCGGAAAAAGGACGTCTCGCACATGACCGTGCCAGCAATTCAACATGCGTCAGCTCCTGGAAGCTGGCGTTCACTTCGGCCACCAGTCGCATCGCTGGAACCCCAAGATGGCGCCATTTATCTATGGCGCCCGCAACAACATCCACATTCTCGACCTGACGCAGACCGTGCCGATGCTGCATCAGGCGCTCGTCAAGGTCTCCGACACCGTCGCCGGCGGCGGCCGCGTGCTGTTCGTCGCCACCAAGCGCCAGGCTTCGGATTCGATCGCCGACGCCGCCAAGCAGTCGGCCCAGTACTTCATCAACCATCGTTGGCTCGGCGGCACGCTGACCAACTGGAAGACGATCTCGACCTCGATCCGCCGTCTGCGCCAGCTCGACGACATCCTCGCCGACCCGCAGGGCCGCACCAAGAAGGAGATCCTGAACGTCCAGCGCGAGCGCGACAAGCTCAACCAGGCGCTCGGCGGCATCAAGGACATGGGCGGCGTGCCCGACCTCCTGTTCGTCATCGACACGAACAAGGAAGGCATCGCGATCAAGGAAGCCCGCAAGCTCGGCATCCCGATCGTCGCCATCGTCGACACCAACTGCGATCCTGACGGCATCGATTTCCCGATCCCGGGCAATGATGACGCCGGCCGCGCCATCACGCTCTATTGCGACCTCGTCGCCCGCGCCGCCCTCGACGGCCTCGAGCGCGGCCAGGGTGCGCGCCGGCATCGACGTCGGCGCCTCGGCAGAGCCGCCGGCGGAAGCTCTGCCGGATGCCGCGCCTTCAAGGGCATCGACGCCCCGCGCGGCGAAGCCGACGACCTCAAGCGCATCACCGGCATCACCGTGAAGCTCGAGCAGAGGCTCAACGACGCCGGCGTGTTCCACTTCTGGCAGATCGCCGACCTCGACGCCGAGAACCTCGCCGCTCTCGACCGCAGCTGCAAGCTCAAGGGCCAGATCGACGCAGGAAGGCTGGGTCGCACAGGCCAAGAAGCTGGTCGAAGCCACGGCTGTCTAAGTTCGACGCCGGCATCTGGCCGCGTCCTGATTAGGCGCGGCCGGATCCGGCCCGTGAGCTAGTGCACGGGCCGAAAACGGCCCGCTGACTCATGCCGATGCTTCATTCGGAACCGACACTCGAGTCTGTTGCCTTCATGAATTCGCCCCGCAAGGCGAAAGGAGATGTCATGAGCACGATTTCCGCCGCGACCGTTAAGGAGCTGCGCGACAAGACCGGCGCCGGCATGATGGATTGCAAGCAGGCGCTTGCCGGAAACCAACGGCGACATGGAAGCGGCCGTCGACCTGCTGCGCAAGAAGGGCCTCTCCAAGGCCGCCAAGAAGTCCGATCGCGTTGCCGCCCAGGGCCTCGATCGGCGTCATGTCGAAGGTCAAGTCGGGCGCGGTCGTCGAGGTCAACTCGGAGACCGACTTCGTCGCCCGCAACGCTCAGTTCCAGGAGCTGGTGCAGAACATCGCCGTCGCTCGCGCCCGACGCCGGCGGCGACGTCGCGAAGCTGCTCGAAGCCAAGTATCCGGGCGGCTCGCAGACGGTCGACCAGCAGATCAAGGATGCCATCGCCACCATCGGCGAGAACATGGGCCTGCGCCGCACCGCGGCGCTTTCCGTCAAGGAAGGCGTCGTCGCCGACTACGTGCACAACAAGGCCGCCGACGGCCTCGGCAAGATCGGCGTGCTCGTCGCGCTCGAGAGCGCGGGCGACACGGACTCGCTGATGACGCTCGGCCGCCAGCTCGCCATGCACATCGCCGCCGCCAATCCGCAGGTCGTCAACGTCGAGGACCTGTCGAAGGAAGCCATCGACCGCGAGCGCGCCATCTATGTGGAGCAGGCCAAGGCCGAGCCCAGGAACGCCGGCAAGTCGGACGAGATCCTGCTCAAGGCGAGCGAGGGCCGCCTGCAGAAGGAGTTCGTCAGCCAGGCCGTGCTGCTGAAGCAGGTGTTCGTCATCGACGGCAAGGCGACCGTCGCCGAGATCCTGAAGCAGGCCGAGAAGGACGTCGGCGCACCCGTCAAGGTCGCGGGCTTCGTGCGCTACGCGCTCGGCGAAGGCATCGAGAAGAAGGTCGAGGACTTCGCCGCCGAGGTGGCCAAGACGCCGTCGCTGCCGCGCAGAAGTCGAGCCAGAGCACCTGCCGAATGGAAAAGAGCCCGGCAGTGGCATGCCGGCGGTTCTCTCTGACGGCTGCACTCTCCGGCGACGACTGCGGGCGCACATATCGTCTGCCCACGTCCGAATGGGTAACGCGGAAGGCCGAATGAGCGGAGGAACGGATGACCGCATGCGGCCTCAAGTACAAGCGGCTGCTCGTGAAGCTCTCGGGCGAAGCGCTGATGGGCAAGGCCGGGTACGGCCTCGACACCAGCGGTCGTCGACCGGCTCGCCGCCGACATCGCGGAGGCACGCGCGGCGGGTTGCGCAGCTCTCCGTCGTCGTCGGCGGCGGCAACATCTTCCGCGGCCTGCCAGGGCGCGGCCAAGGGCATGGACCGCGCCACGGCCGACTACATGGGCATGCTGGCGACGGTCATGAACGCGCTCGCGCTGCAGAGCGCGCTCGAGGCGGCTGAAGGCGCCCGCGCGCGTGCTCTCCGCGATCCCGATGCCGACCGTCTGCGAGCCTTACGTCCGCCACCGCGCGCTCCATCACCTCGAACGCGGGCCGCGTGGTCATCTTCGCCGCCGGCACCGGCAACCCGTTCTTCACCACCGACACCGCCGCGACGCTGCGCGCCATCGAGATGGGCTGCGATGCGGTCGCCAAGGCGACCCAGGTGGACGGCGTCTACTCCGCCGACCCGAAGAAAGACCCCAACGCCGAGCGCTACGACCATCTGACCTATGCCGAGGTCTCGCGCGGGATCTGAAGGTCATGGACGGCGCGGCGATCGCCCTTGCCCGGGATAATCGACTTCCGGTAATTGTGTTCTCGATCGACGAGCCCGGGAATCTGATCAAGCGTTTTGCGCGGCACGGCTCGCGCAACCATGATCCACGACCGCGGTCCTCAGCTGAGATCGCAGGCCGCGACCTGGGCTCAAACGGAGCAAGCCGGCTCCGCATGGCAGAAAATGAAGGCGCCGGGGTGAAACAGACCCGGCAAGCCTGGCAGAAGTAGGAGATTCCCTTGTTCGATCTCAACGAAATCGAAAAGCGGATGCGCGCCTCGCTCGAGGGCCTGAAGCGCGAGCTCGCCGGCCTGCGCACCGGGCGCGCCAGCGCCAACCTGCTCGATCCCGTTCAGGTCACTGTCTACGGCTCCAAGATGCCGATCAACCAGGTCGCGACCGTCACGGTGCCGGAAGCGCGCATGATCTCGGTCCAGGTCTGGGACAAGAGCAACGTTCAGGCTGTCGACAAGGCGATCCGCGAGGCCAACCTTGGCGTCAACCCGGTCGTCGACGGCACGTCATCCGCCTGCCCATCCCGGCTCCGACAGCCGAACGGCGTCAGGAATTGATCAAGCAGGCGCACAAATATGCCGAGAATCACCGCATTGCCGTCCGTAATGTCCGCCGCGATGGCATGGAGCTTCTGAAGAAGCTCGAAAAGGACGGCAAAATGAGCGAGGACGAACATCACAAGAATTCTGCCAAGGTGCAGGAGCTGACCGATAAGCTCATCAAGGAAATCGACCAGACCATGCAGGCGAAGGAAGCGGAGATTCAGAAAGTCTGAGCCTTAGCCACGCCTTCGTGTCGCGCGGCCCGGCACGAACTCAATCGGCGACAAAATTACGGCCCGAGCCCTATGATTGCGTCCAAGACCGTCTCTTCAGCCCCTGAGCAAAAGCTGCCGAGCCCGTGGCCGACACCTCGCACAGCATAGACGGGCAGCAGAGCGCAGGCGTCGACGCCGCGCCATGTCGCCATCATCATGGACGGCAACGGCCGCTGGGCCGCCGAGCGCGGGCTGCCGCGCTCCGCTTGGTCATCGCTCGGGCGTCGAGGCGGTGCGGCGCACCGTCAAGGCCGCCATGCGAGCTCGGCATCCCCTACCTCACGCTCTACAGCTTCTCCTCGGAGAACTGGACGCGCCCGGCCGAGGAGATCGACGATCTGATGGGGCTGATGAAGCGCTTCATCCGCGGCGATCTCGCCGAGCTGCATCAGAACAACGTCCGCCTCATGGTCATCGGCGAGCGCGACAACGTCGAGCCCGAGATGCTGACGCTCGATCGATGAGGCGTGCGAGCTGACCTGCGAGAACACCAGGCTCACGCTGGTGATCGCCTTCAACTACGGTGCGCGCGCCGAGATCGCCCGCGCTGCGCAGCGTCTCGCCGAGCAGGTCCAGGCCGGCACGCTCGCGCCCGCCGACATCACGCCCGAGCGCCTGGAAAGCGCGCTCGATACCACTGGAATTCCCGATCCCGACGTTCTCATCCGCACCAGCGGCGAGATCCGGCTGTCGAACTTCCTGCTCTGGCAGGCGGCCTATACCGAGCTCGTCTTCATCGACGCCTATTGGCCCGATTTCGGCCGGGAATTGCTGGCGGATGCCATAGCGCAGTACCGCGCGCGCGAGCGCCGCTTCGGCGGCCTCTCGCAGCAGTCGCTGGGATGAGGCAGCGAATGGAGGACGAGCACGCCCCCGCCGAGGTCGATGTGCCTTCTGCTCCGCGCGGACGTCTCTCGGAGCTTACCAAACGCCTGCTGTCGGGGGCCGTGTTCGCGGCGATAGCGCTCGCCTTGGCCTACGCCGGACCGCTCCCGTTTGCGGCTCTCGTGTTGGTGGTCGCCGTCGCCATGAGTTGGGAATGGGCCCACGTCGTCAGGGGCACGAACGTCGACGTGACGCTGATCATTCACGGCCTTGCCGTGACCGCGGCTATCGCTCTCACCGCATTCGGATTTGCAGCCCTCGGCGTCGCCGTAATCGTCATCGGTGCCATCATCGTGCTTGCGCTCGAGTTCGGGCAGCGCCCGATCTTTTCTGCCGCCGGCGTTCTTTATGCCGGCCTGCCGGCCGTGGCCTTGCTCTGGCTGAGAAACAGCGAGCCTCAGGGATTCCTGTCGGTGCTCTTTATCTTCGTCATCGTCGCCGCGACCGATACCTTTGCGTACGCTGCCGGGCGCCTCATCGGCGGCCCGCGCCTTGCCGCCCGCATCTCACCCAACAAGACCTGGAGCGGCCTCGCCGGCGGCCTTCTTGCCGCGGCACTCACGGGCGTCGTGTTCGCGATATATGTCGGCGCTTCTCCCGCAGCCCTCGCATTCACGGGCCTTGCCATGGGATTGATCGCGCAGGCCGGAGACTTGGGCGAGTCCGCGCTCAAACGCACGTTCGGCGTCAAGGATGCGAGTAACTTGATACCGGGGCACGGCGGCTTCATGGATCGTGTCGACGGTATCGTCACCGTCGCAGTGGCCGCGGCGCTCGCGGCCCTCTATGTTGATCCCATACATGCCGGCCAAGGCGCTGCTGGCAGGACTCTGATACGCATCCGCGCCCCAGTGATCTTTCTTCAGAGATTGATCCAACTTGATGGTAGATAAGCAGAATTCATTTGGACGGCCGGAATCCTAAAGATATGGCGCGCGTGGCCGAGGCAACCGCAAACACCGCACTCGCCGGCGTCACCGCCGACCTGACGTGGGCGCGCGCCGAGGAGCGTCCCGAGCGCGTGCGCATTACCGTGCTGGGCGCCACGGGATCAGTCGGTATGAGCACGCTGGATCTCATCGGCCGCGCGGCCGAATCGTATGAGGTCGTGGCTCTCACCGCGCAAAGCAACGCCGCCCGTCTCGCCGAGCTCGCGGTGCGCCACAATGCGCGCCAGGCCGTCATCGGTGACGAAGCCTGCTTTGCCGAGCTCAAGGGCTACCTGGCCGGAACCGGAATTGCGGTCGCAGCCGGCGCCGCCGCCGTGGAAGCGGCAGCCTCCGAGCCCGCGGACTGCATCATGGCGTCGATCGTCGGCGCCGCAGGGCTGCGCCCCACGTTCGCCGCAGCCCGTCAGGGTCGCCGCGTCGCCTTGGCCAACAAGGAGTGCCTCGTCTCCGCCGGTGACGTTTTCCTGAGTGAAATCAAAGAGAGCGGCGCCGAGCTGATCCCCGTCGACAGCGAGCATTCGGCTGCATTTCAGGCCATCGGCTCGACAGCGGCAAAATCGATCGAGCGCATCACGCTGACGGCGTCCGGCGGACCGTTCCGCACCTGGGACAAGGAGCGCCTCGCCAAGGCGCACGGTGGACGACGCGCTGAAGCATCCGACCTGGTCCATGGGCGCGAAAATCTCCATCGATTCCGCGACCTTCATGAACAAGGGTCTCGAGTTGATCGAGGCCTATCACCTGTTTCCCGTCGAGGCCGACCAGCTCGACGTCGTCGTTCACCCGCAATCCATCGTTCATTGCCTTGTCGCGATGACCGACGGCTCTGTTCTGGCTCAGCTTTCCTGCCCCGACATGCGCACGCCCATCGCCTTCGCCCTCGCCTGGCCGGAACGCATGACGACACCGGTTCCGCGCCTCGACCTGGTCAAGCTCCAATCGCTGACCTTCGAAGCTCCCGACGAGGACCGTTTTCCGGCTTTGCGGCTGGCGCGCGAGGCTCTCAAGCTCGGAGGCGGCGCACCTGCCGTGCTCAACGCCGCCAACGAAATCGCGGTCGAGGCCTTTCTTCAGCGCAAGATCGGCTTCCTTGATATTGCCGAAACTGTGGCGCACTGTCTGGAGCGGGCTGAGGCACGAGGCCTCCTTAACCGTATCCATTCACTCGAAGACGTGCTGGCCGTCGACCTTGAAGCACGCCTCATGGCACGCTCGGTAATCGCGCCCTGACGAACAGACGGGCCGCGCGGCGAGTCCCGTTTTTAGCCATCCACTGACGAACAGGATCGGACAACGATGATCGAAGCCCTACTCGGACACCTCACGAGCTCAGCCGTGCTCGTGCTCTCGTTCCTGTTCGTGCTCAGCGTGGTGGTGTTCTTCCATGAACTCGGCCACTTCCTCGTCGCCCGCTGGTGCGGCGTGACCGTCACCACCTTCTCCATCGGATTCGGCCGCGAGCTGTGGGGCTTCGACGACCGCCACGGCACCCACTGGCGCATTGCCGCCATCCCTCTCGGCGGCTACGTCAAGTTTCTCGACGATGCCAATGCCGCGAGCCAGCCGGGGCCCCTGTCGAGCTGCACGCCCGAAATGCAGGCGGGATCGTTCCACAACAAGCCGGTCTGGCAGCGCGCAGCCGTTGTTTTCGCTGGTCCTTTCGCCAATTTCATTCTGGCCGCCGTCATCTACTCCGGTCCTCAACATGACGGTAGGCGTGCGCACCATCTCGGCGCGCATCGACGAGGTCGTTGCCGGGCATGCCGGCAGCCCAAGCCGGTCTCAAAACCGGCGACGTCATCACCTCCATCGACGGCTGGACCATCGAGGGGCTGGACGATGTCGCGCGCATCGTCGGCGCATCGAGCGGACGCACGCTTGCCGTCGAAGTTTCTCGCGACGGCAAGACTCTGCCGTTCTCCATCACGCCGGACATGAAGGAGCACCGGGATGACCTTGGCGTCACCGTGCGCATCGGCGATATCGGCATCCGGCACCTGATTCCGCCGGTCGTCGGCGAGGTCATTTCCGGCATGCCGGCATCCAAGGCCGGATTTGAGGCCGGAGACCGCATCAAGGCCATCGACGGCAAGCCGATCAACAGCTTCGACGATTTGATCGACATGGTCGGTCCCAGCGCGGGCAAGCTGCTGACCTTCACGGTCGACCGCGGCGGCGATCCGGTCACCCTCGAGGTCACCCCAGAAAGCACGCCCCAGAAATCGGCCGACGGCACGATGACGCAGCGCGGCCGCATCGGCCTGGCGCCCAAGCGTCCCGAGGCCATCCCGGCCAATCCCATTGAGGCCGTGCGCCTCGGAATCCGTGAAACCTATGCCAACCTCGGCCAGACCGTCACCGGCATTTGGGACATCATCACGCAGCGCCAGTCGGCGGATCAGATGGGCGGCCCCATCCTGATGGCCGAGGTCACGGCCCGGGTGGTGGAGCTGGGCATCGAGCCTTTGCTCAAATGGACGGCACTCATTTCGGCCAATATCGGACTGCTCAATTTGCTGCCGATTCCTGTTCTGGACGGCGGTCATTTGGTGTTTTACGCCATCGAGGCCATACGCCGCCGCCCGTTGAGCCAGCGCGTGCAGGAAATCGGCTTCCAGATCGGCATGGTGCTGGTGATGATGCTGGTCGTATTCGTCAATCTGAACGACCTCGTGCGCCTGGGCAAAAGATGGCTATTTGGTGGCGGCTGAAGTCCGCGTAGAATTAAAGCCCGCTGACGTATTCTTGCCACTTCCCAGCGCCTTAACGACTTGTTAAAACCGGTTCCGTTAAGGGTTCTTAATCAACTTGAGTTTGGCTGGGGAGTTGGGTTCAAGTCATCGCCAAGGTCAGGAAATGACCGGCGTTTTTAAGAAGCCTGAGCACGGGGGCGAAGGTGGGAATTTCCTAAGTTCGCTTTCAATCGGGACTACGGTCCAAGACCTTCTGCCGACGGGTCTTGGAAACCGAGGGGGATCGGCACCAAAGAAGGCGAGGCAGATCCGCGCATGGTACAGTTTCGGATCATGTGGAATGGGAGCCTGCGCCTGCTCCTTTGGTTGGTGTTGGCCGCGCCTGCGGCTGTTACCGTTCAATCTCTAGCGTTCGTCACGCCCGCTGCCGCTCAGGGCACGGTCGGCGACATCCGCGTCGAGGGTAACCGGCGCGTCGAGCCCGAAACCGTCCGCTCCTATCTTGCAGTTCTCGGTCGGCGACGCCTACGACGCCGGCAAGGTCGACGCGTCACTCCAGGCGCTGTTCGCCACCGGCCTCTTCACCGACGTGCACATCAACCGCGAAGGCAACGCGGTCGTCGTCTACGTCGTCGAGAACCCGGTCATCAACCAGGTCGCCTTCGAGGGCAACAGCGAAGTCGATACCGACACGCTCAAGGCCGAGGTTCAGCTCAAGCCGCGCTCGGTCTATACGCGCGCCAAGGTCCAGGCCGACGTGCAGCGCATTCTCGACGTCTATCGCCGCCAGGGCCGTTTTGCCGCTTCCGTCGAGCCCAAGATCATCGAGCTCGAACAGAGCCGCGTGAACCTCGTGTTCGAAATCAACGAGGGCGGCGCGACCAAGGTGAAGGGCATCAACTTCACCGGCAACCACGCCTTCACCGATTCGCAGCTGCGCGACATCATCTCGACGACGCAGACCGGCTGGCTCGACTTCCTCAAAGGCACGAGCGTCTACGATCCGGATCGCATGAACCTCGACCGCGAGCTGCTGCGCCAGTACTACCTCAAGAACGGCTACGCCGACGTGCGCGTCGTCGCCGCCAACGCCGAGCTCGACCGCGACGGCTCCGGCTTCTTCATCAACTTCGCCATCGAGGAAGGCGAGCTGTACAATTTCGGCAGCGTCGACCATCGAGAGCTCGCTTCCCGGCGTCGATCCGAACAAGCCTGATCGGCGAGGTCCTGACCAATCAGGGCGAGACCTACAACGGCACCGACATCGACAAGACGCTCGGAGAAGCTGACGCTGTCAGCTGGCCGAGCAGGGCTTCGCATTTGCCCGCGTCCGTCCGCGCGCCACGCCTGACGCGGCGTCGCGCACCATCTCGCTCGTCTATGCTGATCGACGAAGGTCCGCGGGTCTACATCGAGCGCATCAACGTCATCGGCAACCTGCGCACGAAGGACTACGTCATCCGGCGCGAGTTCCGCCTCGCCGAAGGCGACGCCTACAATCCGCTGCTGGTCGACCGCGCCAAGAAGCGCCTGCAGTGCACTCGGCTTCTTCAAGGCGGTCGACATCAAGCGCCGTCCCGGCTCCGCGCCCGATCGCGTCATCCTCGACGTCGATCTCGTCGAGCAGTCCACGGGTGAGCTGTCGTTCGGCGCCGGCTACTCGACGTCGGAAGGCGTCATCGGCGACGTCAGCATCACCGAGCGCAACCTGCTCGGCAACGGCCAGTTCCTGCGCCTCAAGCTCGGCGGCTCGTTCGAGCGCCTGCAGGTCGACCTGTCGTTCACCGAGCCGCGCTTCCTCGATCGCAACCTCTCGGCCGGCTTCGACCTCTTCCACAAGGAAGTCGACCAGACCGACGAGTCGGGCTTCAGCACGACGCGCACGGGCGGCACCGCTGCGCCTGGGCTTCCCGCTGTCCGAGAACCTCTGGATGCAGACCGGCTATACGCTCGACTACAGCACGCTCGAGGTCGACGACGACTGCGACAACGTGACGGCGATTGCAACGGCGACGGACACTCGCGACGTCTCCGCGCTCGTTATCGAGGAGATCAAGACGCGCGGTGACTCGTCTCTCACCTCGTCGTTCGGCACCTCGCTGACCTACGACAAGCGTAACAATGCCAAGAACCCGACCAGCGGCTACTACATGCAGGTCTCGACGGACTTCGCAGGCGCTCGGCGGCGACGTCCAGTACGTCCGCCTCAACGCTGAAGGCCGCGCCTACTATCCGATCTCGGAGAACATCACCTTCGTCGGCCGCGCCATCGGCGGCCACATCGAGGGCTGGGGTGGCGACGACGTCCGCCTGACCGACCTGTACTATCCGTGGCGGTGAGACCATCCGCGGCTTCGATCGCGGCGGCTTCGGTCCGCGCGATCTGCTCACGGACGACGCCATCGGCGGCAAGACCTTCTGGGCCACCACCGCCGAAATCCGCTTCCCGTTCCCCTTCATTCCCGACGATCTCGGCCTCTCGGGCGCCGTCTTCGCCGACGCAGGCTCGCTGTTCGACGCCAACGATCTAGCCAAGAGCTTGAACGGGAAGGCAAACGGAATCGTCCTCGCAGACGACTCCATCGTCCGCTCGTCGGTCGGTGCCAGCGTCATGTGGAACTCGCCGGTTGGCCCGATCCGCATGGACTTCGCCAAGGCGCTCACGAAGGCAGACTTCGACAAGGAGCAGTTCTTCCGCTTCGGCGCCTCGACGAAGTTCTAGGCTCTCGCCGAGTTGCGGGCTACTGCAATCGCGCGCGTCACCGTGACCTGATCAGGTCACGGTGCACACGACGCGCCCGGTTGTTGCCGTTCGGTCCGTTTGCGAGTATAGCGCTTCCCAGTCATACGAGGCGCGCCGGGCTATTGAAGCCCTCGGGGCGACGTTCCCCATCAGCCCGCGATCCCCTGCTGCTCGCGGCCGCACGCTTCTGAGGTGTCATCGAATGGAGCATCCCGGTTTTTTCGCCAAAGCCGGCCCCTTCACGTTAGCTGAGGTGGCCAAGGCGACCGGCGCGGAGGTCACGGTGGAAGCCGAGCGGCGCGTCGACGACATTCGCCCGCTCCTCGAAGCCGCCCCCTCGCAACTGTCGTTCTTCGACAATCGCAAATACCTGCCTCAGCTGCTCGAGACACGCGCCGGGGCCTGCCTCATAGCGCCCCAGTTCGTGGACCGCATGCCGCAAGGCACTGTCGCGCTCGTGACCAAGCAGCCGTATCGGGCA
Organism: uncultured Alphaproteobacteria bacterium; assembly: GCA_963831345.1. GTDB lineage: Bacteria > Pseudomonadota > Alphaproteobacteria > Rhizobiales > Hyphomicrobiaceae > Hyphomicrobium_C. The sequence continues at coordinate 114,871 of CAWHPZ010000042.1, read as the reverse complement.
TTCGCCGCGGCCCTGGCGCTGTTTTATCCGGAGGCGATGCGGCCAAAAGCGGCCGCCGCAGGCGTCGACCATCGCATCGATCCCTCGGCCGTGCTGGAAGAGGGAGCCGAAATTGAACCAGGTGCGGTTATCGGGCCTGAGGCGCGCATCGGCGCCGGCTCGCGCATAGCTGCCAACGCCGTGATCGGCTACCGGGTCACCATAGGCCGCGGCTGCTACATCGGCCCCGCGGCGTCTGTTACGCACGCGCTCGTCGGCGACCGCGTTATCCTGCATGCTGGCGTCCGCATCGGCGGGGACGGCTTCGGCTTCGCGATGGGTCGCGGCGGGCACCTCAAGGTGCCCCAGATCGGCCGTGTCATTATCCAAGATGACGTGGAAATCGGAGCCAATTCCACGGTCGACCGCGGCGCCCTTAAGGATACTATTATCGGCGAAGGCACGAAAATTGATAATCTTGTGCAGATAGGGCACAACGTCGTCATCGGACGCCATTGTGTGATCGTGGGCCAGGTCGGGATCGCTGGATCCGCCGAGCTTGGCGACTTCGTCGTGATGGGCGGGCAGTCTGGCGCCGTCGGTCACATCAAGATCGGCAACGGCGCCCAGATCGCCGGCGGCTCACACCCGAAGGACGACGTGCCGGCCGGAGCCATACTCGCGGGAACGCCGGCGCGCCCGTTCAAGCAATGGGCTCGCGAGGTGGCACTGATAACGCGCCTGGCATCGCGGAGCGGCACCCGCGGCGACGATGAGACGGATGGTACATAGCCGGGCCGAGCATGATGCGTGCGAACGCGCTTGGCTTGTTACGGACACGAGATGGAGTTGAATGGGGATGGATGACGCTACACCAAAGGCTGCAGCGGACGACCATAGACATTACGCGTATCTTGAAGCTCCTGCCGCACCGCTATCCCTTTTTGCTGCTCGATCGCATCTACGACGTGAACGGCGACGAGAGCTGCATCGGCATCAAGAATGTGACCATCAACGAGCCGTTCTTTCAGGGTCACTTCCCTCAGTATCCCGTCATGCCGGGCGTGCTGATCATCGAAGGTCTGGCGCAGACGGCGGGCGCGCTGTGCGTCAACAGTCTCGGCGAGGACTACAAGACCGAGCTCGTCTACTTCATGGGCATCGATCGGGCCAAGTTCCGCAAACCCGTTCTTCCGGGCGACCAGCTTCACTACCATGTCCGCAAAATCCGCAATCGCGGTCGCGTATGGCGTTTCTTCGGGGAAGCCAAGGTCGACGGGCAGACCGTCGCCGAGGCGGAGATCAGCGCCATGCTGGCGAACACAGCCGATGCGCGCGCATTTGCGGCGAGCAAGAATGGCTGACGGACGAATCCATCCGACCGCAATCGTTGAGGACGGCGCCCAGATCGGGGCGGGCGTAAGCATCGGCCCCTACTGCGTCGTGGGCGAGAATGTGAGCCTCGGCGAGGGCGTCGAGCTTGCGAGCCACGTCGTCGTGGCGGGGCGCACCACCATCGGCGCGCGCACGCGCATGTTCCCCTTCGCCTCCATCGGTCACCAGCCGCAGGACCTCAAATACAAGGGCGAGCCCTCGACGCTCACCATCGGCTCCGACTGCCTCATCCGCGAGGGCGTGACCATCAATCCCGGCACCGAGGGCGGCGGCATGTCGACGACCGTCGGCAACAGCTGCGCCTTCCTCGCCAATTCGCATGTCGGGCATGACTGCCACGTCGGCAACAACGTCATCTTCTCGAACAACGTCATGCTCGCCGGCCACTGCACGGTGGGAGACTTCGCCATCCTGGGCGGCGGCGCCGCCGTCATCCAGTTCGCCCGCGTCGGCGCGCATGCGTTCTTGGGCGGCATGTCGGGATTGGAGCAGGATCTCATCCCCTACGGCATGGCCCTCGGCAACCGCGCCTATCTCTCGGGCCTCAATATCGTGGGGCTGCAACGGCGCGGCTTCTCGCGCAACGAGATCCATGACCTGCGCCGCGCCTATCGCGCGCTGTTCGCCGCTGAAGGCACGCTGCTCGAGCGCGTTTCCGATGTCGCCGAGGAATTCTCGACGCATCCCATCGTCATGGAAATCATCGAGTTCATCCGCGCCGGCGGCAAGCGCTCGATGTGCACGCCGCGCGACGTCGCGGAAGCCTGATCGGCCTCACGGCCAACCGCCAGCCCTATTGCGGGTTCTGATCGCTGCCGACGCTGGACGGATCGGAGAACTTGGTCTTGGTGGCCGCGTGCTTCGAGATCAGCTCGAAGTAAGCCGTATCGTCACCGATGGTGAGCGTCGGCGAGCAATAAGGCGTGCAGGTATAGGACTGCTGCGCACCGCCTTTGGTGAGCTTGACCGTCCGCTTGTCGTCCCGTGTCACCACCACGCGCTGATCCTGGATGACGTTGCGATCCGCATCGAGGGCGATGATGTTGGTGACGCCGAACGTCTTGCCCGTCACCACCAGCAGCGAGCCGCTCTGCACGCTGACGTCGGCGATCGAAGGATTTCCGATGATCACGCTCGCGACCGGACGCGGCAGGCGCAGCAGCTGAGACTGATCGTAGCTCACGACGAGATCGACGGCCTGCGCGCGACTGGCAAGGCCTTGCGATGCGATGAGCATCAGCAATGATATGAGCAGCGCCATGTAGCGCGCCGCGGAGGCGGACGAAAGGGTCGCCATCTCGAAACTCCAGAAGGGAAGCTTCTGGCCATTTGGCGCCCACATGGTGAACGAAGCGCTAATAAGCGTGCGGATTGAGGTCAAATGACCGGGCCTGCGGAACCACCGCGCGCGCCAGCCGTTTCATGACATGACCGTCATTAGAGACAAGAGGTTGCATGAACAGGAATATGCTCATTGTGGTTCTGGCGGCTGGCGCCGTGGCGCTGCTGACCATAGGCCTTGTTGCGGCCCCCAACCTTCAAACCGCAGCCGCAGGCCAATGACTCGACCCGCGTCGAGGCTCCGTTCACGTCCGTCGACTCGAACGAAGACAAGACCCGCGTCCGCGCGCCCTTCGTCGACATCGAAGTCCCGAAGGACAAGAAGGAGCCCGCAAACTAAGGTCCGTGTCGGACTTACTCCGCCAGCGTCAGGGCCCGGCTTGCGGCTGAGAACTCTTCTTTGCGGTGCCGCGCACGCGCCTGGGCTTCGGCGTCCCAGCCCCACTGCTCCGCCTGCCATGTCTCATCAACGTGAGCAGCGGCCCACGCCTCCTCGAGCGTAAGACGCCCCAGGGCGTGCGCGAGCGCAATAAGCGCCGAGCCCGTCAGCGTCGTCATCATGTGGAGAGCGGCAAGCCGGAACGGCCCAGCGCCGTCGATCGCTTTTCCGACGGCGGCGATGGAAGAGGCGGGCTGCTCGATCGGCACGATGCCTTGCACCACCAGAAAGTCAGCGCCCAGCGTCGTCTTGGCCCAATCGAGCACGGGGTCCCAGGCATCGCTCTGCCTCCGAACGAGCGCTTCCGGCCCTTCGGCCCGGTAGCACGTGAGATCGTTGCCGGCAAAAGCCTCGAATGTCGTCTGCGACTGCCACCATGTGATCGGCAACGGCGTCGATGGCAGTGTTCGCGATTCTGGTCAGCGGCATGGTCGCGGGATCGATGCGCTCACCCTGCTCCGCCCATTCCACCGCTATCGCCTCGGCCAGCGCTTGCGTCGGCAGCGCCAGATCGCGCTTCTTGGGCGTCTTCACGCCCCGGCCGTCGAGCAGGATCAGAAACTTGCCGTCACGCTGTTCAACAGCGGCATCCTTGTAGAACCGCTTCGGCAGCACCGGCTTGAGCGACTCCCGGCCGGGCACCTTTGCAGGCGTGGGTCCGCCTTTGCTTTCGTTATCGTCCTTCGTCACGCCGGCACCGCGTCAGCAATAAATCGTTCGATTGCGAGCATCAGAGCGCTGCTGTCCGCGCTCACATCATGGGCTCCGGCACCACGAAGCACATTTGCCTCGTGGTAGCCCCAGGCGACGCCCTGAGCGGTCACCTGTGCATCACGGGCCATGATCATGTCGTAGGTCGTATCTCCGATCATGAGCGTGTCCGCCGGATCGGCTCCCGTCTCGGCCATGGCTTTCAGGATCATCGAGGGATGCGGCTTCGACGGGTGCGTATCGGCCGTCTGGATGGTGACGAAATGAGACGTCAAACCTTCCCGCTCCAGCACGGCCGCGACGCCGCGCTGCGACTTTCCCGTAGCGATGCCGAGCACCACGTCTTCGCGCTTGGCCAGACCTTCGAGGATATCGCGCACACCCGGATAAAGCGGCTCGCGATGATCCGGTCCATGGCGGCGCTGCGCGAACGAGGCCTTGTAATCCTCTGCGAGCTGCACGGCGAAGGCAGGATCGCGCTCATCCGGTAGCAGCTGCTCCACCGCCGTCACCAGCGAAAGCCCAACCACGCCGAGGATGCTGTCGCGCGCCGGCAGCACGAGGCCGTTCGTGCGGAACGCATCCTCCATGGCCGCGACAATCACGTGCTGACTGTCGACCAGCGTGCCATCGCAATCGAAAATGACGAGCTTCACGTCAGCCGTCCTGCTGCTCGAAGCGGCGCGGATCGAACCCGAGAAGGTCCCACGTCGCCGCCATGTGCGCCGGCAGCGGCGCGGTCACGTCGAGCTTTTTCGCGCCCGCGGGATGCGGAATGATAAGCCGGCGTGCATGCAGATGCAGCTTCGGCTCGATGTTGTCTTCCGCAACGCGGCATGCCGCCGTCGTACTTGTTGTCGCCGACGATGGGATGCCCGATCAGCTCCATGTGCACGCGCAATTGGTGCTGCCGCCCCGTCACCGGCTTGAGAGAAACCCACGCCGCCTTGCGCCCTGCCCGATCCACAACCGAATAATGCGTGGTTGCGTGCATGGCCTCCTTCTGCTCGCCGGGACCCGACTTGCGCACGCGGTCGCCGTCAGGGCCCGAAGCCTTGACCAGCGCCGCTTCGATCTTGCCCTGCGTCGGATGCGGAACACCGCGCACCAGCGCCCAGTAGGTCTTGGCCGCCGAACGCGTCTGGAAGGTCTTCCCGAGCTTGGCGGCGATGTCACGCCTCTTGGCCACCAGCAGCACGCCGGTCGTGTCGCGGTCCAGGCGGTGCACGAGCCGCGGCCGGTCGCCGAACCGGTCGGCCATGCCGGCGAGAATGCCATCGATATGCCGCTTGGTGCCCGAGCCGCCCTGCACCGCGATGCCGAACGGCTTGTTCAGGACCAGCACGTCGTCGTCCTCGTAGAGGATCATGCCTTCGATGAACTCGCGGTCGGCCTTGGAGGCTCCCTCAGCCGCGGCCTTCGCGATCGGGCTTTCGGTTCGCGGCGTGCGCACGGCCTTCGGCACGCGCACCTTGGCGCCCGGCCTCGAGACGCTCCTTGCCTTCGACGCGGCGGGAATCGACGCGCACCTGCCCCGAGCGCAGAAGCTTCTGCAGGTAGCCGTTGGTCACGTCGGGAAAATGCAGCCTGAACCAGCGATCGAGGCGCATGCCCGCTTCGCGCGTACCGATCTCGATGGTTTCAACTCGGTCGTTCATATCAATAAAAGCCTTGAGGGGCGCAGCACATGCGCGGCATCGGCACCGGCGCTAACCAATGCCTACAGGATGCCCCTGCGGGCGACCCTGCGCTAGATCCAGCGATAACTGGGGTATCTATTACTCCGGACGCTGGCCGCCGCGCCAGAGCGGACCGCCGACAGCCCAGCCGATGAGCCAACCTACGATGAGGCCGCCCAGATTGACCGCCATGAACGCAAGCTGGTTAATGTTCTCGGCGTCGTCCGAGCTTTCGTATTTGAGCTGCAGGGCCGCCCAGTCCGCCACCGGGCCGGAGAGAAACTTCATCGCCAGCGCGGCGCCGACAATCGCAAAAATGATGGCAATGAGATAGCGCATTGATCCCTCCAGGGGCCAGGACATGTGAAGCTGGGATGAGACGCGGCGCCTAGACCATGATCGCTTCGGACCCTATCAGTCCGAAGCGTGAATCATAGGTCTCTTCAAGAGGCGTCATTTCACTTCCCAGAACCAGATTTCGCCCGCACCCGCATAGTTCGAATAGTACCCGAGCCAGGAGAACCACTCCATCAGCCACTTGGCCGACGACCGGTACCCGTTCCAGACGTCGATGTGGTCGCCCGTCGGCCGGTCTCCGTCCGAGGAGCGGCGCCAGTAGTCCTGGATATAGATGATGCCCGTGCGCCCGAAGATCTTGGGATAGAACTGCGCCGCGTCGGCGCCGACGAACTTCTCGGTCGGCCCGATGCCGGCGATATTCGCCCGCGCGATGCCGTTGGCGAGCTGATTGGCGTTGATGAAATGCATGTCCTCGCGCGGATGCACGGAGCAGTTCGATATGCCCGCCGAGCTGCGAGGGCTGCACGCCCGCGCGCCGCAGCGCAACGCCCATGCGGATGGCGCATTGATTTGAGAAGACCGGGAAGCCCCGAGAGGACCGTCTGTGCCCTCGAGGTTGGTCAAATTGTGAGGCGCGATGCAGGGCGTCGTGACGCTTTCATTGATCGGATGCCCACGCCAAAGATCGCTGAATTCGATCATGGAACTCCCCCTACTCCCCCAAGACCACGATCGTTCTGAACCCTATCCGCTCCGATCGTCGCGCCTCCTATCGGGGCGCGGCGTGAATCGGCAGCGCAACAAAAGTTCAAAGCGTGAACCATCGTCCCACCAAACAAGGCCGGACTATAGGACGGAGACCGGGGATTTGGCCAGCGGGCCGCCGCTGCCGGGGCCCTCGGGCAGGGATAACCTGAGGCAACAGGGTTACTCCCCGCCCCGCTTCTTCCTTAAGCCGTCCCAGTAGGCCAGCCGCTTGCCGATTTCGCGCTCGAAACCACGCTCCGGCGGGTCGTAGAACTTGGGCCGGCGCTTGAATTCGTCAGGGAAATAGTTCTGGCCCGAGAAGGCCTCGGGCTGGTCATGGTCATAGAGGTAGCCGTCGCCGTAGCCCTCGTCCTCCATGAGCTTGGTCGGCGCATTGAGAATGACCTTGGGCGGCGCCAGCGAGCCATGCTCCTTGGCCGCCCGCATGGCGGCCTTGTAGGCCACGTAGTTGGCATTCGATTTGGGCGCGGTCGCCACGTAGATGACCGCCTCGGCCAGCGCCAGCTCGCCCTCCGGGCTGCCGAGAAAATCGAACGCTTCCTTGGCGGCATTGGCGATGACCAGCGCCTGCGGGTCAGCCAGGCCGATGTCCTCCACGGCCATGCGCACGATCCGCCTGGCGAGAAAAAGCCGGTCCTCGCCGCCGTCGAGCATGCGGCAGAAATAGTAGAGCGCCGCGTCCGGGTCCGAGCCGCGCACCGCCTTATGCAGCGCCGAGATCAGGTTGTAGTGACCCTCGCGGCCCTTTGTCATAAAGCGGCGCGCGCCGTTGCACGAGCTTCACCAGCGCCGCGCGGTCGAGCGGCTTGGCGCCGGGCTTGACCATGCCGAAGATCTCTTCGGCAAGATTGATCACCGCACGGCCATCGCCATCAGCCATGGACTTCAGGGCTTCGCGCGCGTCCGCGTCGAGAGGCAGCGGACGCCCCTCCTCCGCTTCCGCGCGGCCGGCGAGATCCTCGAGCGCCTCGTCGTCGAGACGGTTGAGCGTCAGCACGGAGGCGCGCGACAGCACGGCGGCGTTGATCTCGAACGAAGGGTTCTCGGTGGTCGCCCCCACGAGCGTGATGGTGCCGTCCTCCATGTAGGGGAGGAAGCTGTCCTGTTGCGAACGGTTGAAGCGGTGGATCTCGTCGATGAACAACAACGTGCCCCGGCCCTGCTCGCGCCGCGCCTTGGCGCGGTCGAAGGCTTTGCGCAGCTCGGCCACGCCGGAGAAGATCGCCGACAGCTGCTCGAACTCGAGCTTGGTCTCATGCGCCAGCAGGCGGGCGATGGTGGTTTTGCCGCAGCCGGGCGGCCCCCACAGGATGAGGCTCGGAAGGCGGCCACTGGCGAGGAAGCGCGTCAGCGTGCCGTCGGGTCCGACAAGATGCGGCTGGCCCGCGACCTCGGACAATTTCGTCGGACGCAACCGGTCCGCCAGCGGCCTCGGCGCGCCCTTCTCGAGACCGGCTTTCTCAAAGAGATTTGTCATGCGCGCATGTTAGACGTCTTCCGATTTAAGTGGAAACGATTGTCCCCCTCACCCGGCTTCCTCACGGCGCTCGGAAACCGACCTCTCCCACAGGGGAGAGGTAAGAAAGTTGACCTCTTACACCTCTCCCCAATGGGGAGAGGTCGCGATCCCGGCGCAGCGGGATACGCGGGTGAGGGGGAGAACCGCTGTGATCTAGTCTAAGGCGTAAGCCGCGAGTGGCAGAACATATCTCCTCGATCGTTTTCAGTTCGGCCCCTACCCCGGCACCTGCAGACGCATGACCTTGTCGCCGCGGCGCACGGCCATGACCCAGAGCCGCTGGCGCACCGCGATGGCCTGCTCGAGACTTGCAATATCGACAATCTTCTCATCCCCGATCTCGACAATGACGTCCCCGGCCTTGAAGCCGAGACGCGCCGCAATCGACGCGTCCCTGACCGACAGCACCACCACGCCGTCCGCGTCGTCGATTCCCATTTCGTCGGCGATGCCGGGCAGGATGTTCGAGACGCGCGCGCCGTCCAGCGGATGCTGTCCGGCGAGATTGCGCACGTCGTCGCGGCCGGGCTTCGGCGCGCCTGTGAGCACCAGATTGATCTCGACCGGCCTTCCCTTGCGGATGACGTTGAGCTTCACGGTGCTGCCGATGCCACGCGTCGTCAGGCGATACTGTACGCCTCGCGCATCCATCACCTCGAAGCCGTCGACATGCATGATGACGTCGCCGGCCTGGAGCCCTGCGTCCGCTGCCGGACCGCTGTTGGAAACGCGGGCCACGACGGCCCCAGCGACGCGGTCGAGCTTCAGGTCTTCCGAAATTTCGCGCGTGACGGATTCGAGTCTCGCGCCGAGCCACGGCCGCTCGACCTTGGCCCCGCGCCCGGCCGCATCGACATAGAGGCGCACGAGGTTCGAGGGGATGGCGAAACCGATGCCGTGCGAACCGCCCGACTGCGAGAAGATCATCGTATTGATGCCAACGAGCTTGCCGTTCATGTCGACCAGCGCGCCGCCCGAGTTGCCGGGATTGATGGCCGCGTCGGTCTGAATGAAGACCTGCGCTTCGGAGCTGCCGACCTCCGTGCGCGCCAGCGCCGAAATGATGCCGCTCGTCACCGTCTGGCCGACACCGAATGGATTGCCGATGGCGAGCACCATGTCGCCCACTTCGAGCGTGTCGGAGTTCTCGAGCTCGATCGTTGGAAACTTTCCGTCTCCGTTCTCGATTTTGAGAATGGCGATGTCGGTCTTGTCGTCCTGCGTCACCACCTTGGCATCGAACTCGCGCTTGTCGGAGAGCGCGATGCGGATCTCGGTCTCGCCGCGGCCTTTGATGACATGCGTATTGGTGACGACCACGCCGTCGGCACTGACGATGACGCCGGAGCCGAGCGAGCTTTGAATGCGCTCTGACGGACGGCCGAAACCTTCGCCGAAGAACTGCCGGAAGAACGGATCGTTGGCGAACGGCGACGAGAACGCCTGCACCCGCCGCCGCACATAGACGTTGACCACCGCAGGCGCGGCACGGCGCACGATCGGCGAGAATGAATATTGCGCCACCTCGCGCGAAGGCGGGACCTCTCTCTTCTGCGCGCGGGCGTCGGAGTGGAAGCCGTCAACGGTTGCGAGGCCAGTCAGGAGTAAAAGCGCCAGAGCCCCCAGCGCCTTCATGTTGTACGGCATGCGTTTCGTATCCTGCGTCTCGATCACACCGCCCTCGTCCGCGCGTGCGCCTCGAAGAGCGTGCGGCGTCAGCGAGTAAGCTGTTTCCGCGGCAGGATATAGGCGAGTGGCCGGATGTGTGGAAGAGCGTCTCTTCCGTCGGAGTTTAGAGGGATTCCAAGGGGCTTAGCGCCCGACCAGGCCGGCGCGGTAGGCCGCCGCGGTCCACCCGCCCGGAGCCGGGTCTCCAGCATCCGCCTGCGACCAGCCCTGAGACGGCTCGACACGCGCGTCGGGCCAGATGGACTGAGGCTGCGGAGCCGGCGCGCGAGCAAAGGTCGGCCGCGCGGAAATGGATCCGGTCTCGCCGGTGCGCGTATCGGCATAGCGGGAAGGTCCGCCGTTCCACGACTGGCTAGCCAGGAACTGGCGTTCCTTGCTGTCGTTGCCATCGAGAGGCGCCGGGCCGGCATAGGTGACGCGGACACGTCCGACCCCGCCGCCGTGCAGGTCCAGCGCGTGCGCCGACGCCTTGGACAAATCGATGATGCGATTAGCGACGTAGGGCCCGCGGTCGTTGACGCGCACCATGATGGTGCGGCCATTGGCCTGGTTGGTGACATAAACGTAAGACGGCATCGGCAGCGTCGGATGGGCCGCCGTCAGCGCGTGCATATCGTAGACTTCGCCATTGGACGTGCGGCGCCCGTGGAAGTCGCTGCCATACCAGGACGCGATGCCGACACGGTCGTATTCGGGCTGCTCGCGCGGATTGTACCATTTGTCGGCAACCTGATAGGGCTTGCCGATCTTGTACTGGCCGCCGCCCTTGGAAATGCGCTCGTTCTCCGTCGCCACGCGGACGCTGGCTTCGCCCCATTTGGTCTCGGGAAACATCGGCTCGGACTTGGGCGCGAGGCTCGCCTGGGGTGCGACAGCCCCGCCGCCGCCAGCGCAGCCGCCCGCAAGCATGGCGCCGACAAGAGCCAAAGCTGCCCCGGCCGCCGAAAGACTCGGGCGCTGAGGCCCAATCGACGCGGCCCAAATCGAATATGTGTAGGAAGTGCCGGCCGCATGAGCGGTCGCGGCGGACTTGCCACCCGATCCCAACATAGCCATCCCATCGGCCGCTTTTACGAGGCCGTTCCTGCCTAGATGTTCGAGCCGCCGCTATTTTCGCGGTCTTTGCCCATTGAACACTGGCAGCATGGCAGAAGCGGGTTGTTTTTCGGTAAAGCGATTCGAGCGTACCCGGAAGCAACCCGTACTTTTCATCCCCGGCCCATCTGGGCTAGCAAGCCCTCCCGGCTTCACCCAGCCGGCCTTGCGGGCCGGAGGCCCCTGGCCAATGTAGATACCCACCCTGCCCTGCGTCTGGCTGTCGTCTCGAGAGGCCGGCGGTCTCCGGGGCCCCGGAAACGGCCTTTTTGGAGGAAGGCGCGGAGCATTCTTGAGCCCCCCGGCGAGGCCGTGTATAGGGTCCATCGCTGAGCTCCCGCATCGCGGGCCGGCAATCTCCGGAGGGATGGTCGAGTGGTTTAAGGCACCGGTCTTGAAAACCGGCGTGGGTGCAAGCCCACCGTGGGTTCGAATCCCACTCCCTCCGCCACAGCTTCATCTGCTCGCATCGTTTAGCTTCGCCCTCCACGACCTCTCAGTGACCAAACCTGTCACTCGAGACGTCTCAGGCGGCAGCCGTGGCGTCCGTCTTCTTTACTAGCGGAAGTTAGCGACCACGCATACGTCAGCTCGGCGCCGAACAGGACAATCTGAGCGGAGTAGTAGACCCAGACAAGCAGCACCACGAGCGAAGCGGCGGCTCCGTACGTCGACTCGAGCCCCTGGCTGCCGATGTACCAGGCGATCACCATCTTGCCGATTGAGAACAGGAACGCCGTCGCGAAGGCGCCGGGCCACACATGGGCCCACTTCACATCCGTATCCGGAAACCACTTGAACAGCATGGCGAACAGCAGCGTGAGCACCGCCAGAGAGGCGATGAAGTTCACCACTTCCCACACCATCGCCGTATCGGACGATACGCCCAGCCACGTGGACAGGGCCGCGAGTACCGTGCTCACGACAAGAGAAACGGCGAGCAGAAATCCGAGAGCGAGCACGCCAGCCGCCGAGACCACATAGGTTTTCACATACCAGAGAAGCCCTGCCTCATCGGGCTCCTTGGTTTCCCAAATGGTGTTGAGCGCGTCCTTGAGCTGCACGACCACACCTAGCGCTGCGACGATGAAAAGGAGGACACCCACAATGGCCGTTACGCGGCCTGATTGCGCCGAACCGGCTCCCTTCAACATCGCTTCCACTGCCTGGCTGCCGCTTTCGCCCAGGAGCGTGCGGAACTGGCCGGAGAGCGCAGTGCGGACGTCGTCCGCTCCGAGAAAGAGGCCGGCGACGCTGGTGACGATCAGCAGTAACGGGCCGAGCGAAAAGACAGAGTAATAGGCCAGGGCCGCGCCAAGGCGCGTGCTGCGATGACGAAGCCAATTTGCGACAGCGAGTTTGAGCGTGGACCACATGGGACGACCGCGAGACGAACGGCGGACGGCGGGATCTCGCCTGTCCGTCGTCGTCTCCACTTAACTGTTGTTGGGGTTAAGCGGCCTTACGGTTCACGTTGGCTTCCGCCAGCGACGAGAGCTTGGCGTCGGTTGCCTTCTCCTCGTTGAGGTTCTGCTGCAGCAGTGCGGCGCAGTCACTGCGGCCCAGCTCCTGGGCCCAGGCCACCAGCGTGCCGTAGCGGGCTATCTCGTAGTGCTCGACCGCCTGGCCGGCCGCGATGAGAGCCGCGTCGAGCACGCGCTTGTCTGCGACCTCGCTGGCAACCTCATTGGCTTCCTTGATAATGCCGTTGATGGCCGGGCATTCGGTGCCCTTGGCGGCAACGCCATGCAGTTTGAACACCTCGTTCAAACGCTCGATCTGCTTTTTCGTCTCGGCGAGATGGGTCTCGAAACCCTTCTTCAGTGCCGGGTCTGTCGACTTCGAAATCATGTCAGGCAAGGCCTGAACGATCTGGTTCTCGGCGTAGTAGATGTCCTGCAGGCCGTGCACAAACAGATCGTTGAAGGTCTTGATGTCGTAGCTGAAAATTCCCATTGCGTTTCTCCGGTTTGCGACCCTCACGGACCACAACCAACCCTCTTCGGGTTGGTTCCAACGCAGATGGTGAAGTCGCGCTGCTGAGTTGCAAAAGTCGTCTTCGCGCGGTCGTAAGAGACTTGATAGCGTTGAGCATGGAGGCACCGTCAACACATCTAATTGCAATCACACACCAAATAATCGAGCGCAGGATCAGGCTGGCGACGCGGCGGCTGTTCCGTCAGGACCTATGGATTGAGGTCCGCGACGAGCGGAAGGTGATCAGACAACATCCTTGCACCCTTCACCACGCGGCTGGACCGTAGTAGGCCGGCAGGCTGGTAATAAATGCGATCCAGCGCGAACAGCGGTGAGCGCGAAGGGAACGTCCTGTGGCGCGTATAGGATGGAAGCATGCGCTCCAGAAGACCGCGCGTTGCCTGAAAGCGGCTCCAATCGTTGAAATCTCCGAGCAGTATGGTCGGCATCTGGCTTCGGCCCAGAATTTCGTGCAGTCGCTCCGCCTGAATGCGGCGCTCGCGTACCTTGAGCCCTAGATGCGTCGCGATAATGCGGAGTCCGCCCGAAGCTGTCTGCACTGTCGCTACAATGGCGCGGCGAGGTTCGCAGGTGGGCACCGAAATGTCGTGGATCTCGGATGATCGGAACGCCCAGCGGCTCAGCAGCATCTGGCCGTAATGTCCGTCTGTGCTCTCGATTGCGGCCGCGAATATGCCGTGCAAACCCAAGTGATGCTGGAAAGCGTCGGCAACAGTTCCCGCCTCATCCCACAATCGCCCGTCAACCTCTTGCAGCGCGGCGATATCCACATCGAGCGAGGCAACGCAATTCATGAGACGTCCGTAGTCGCGCACCCCGTCGAGACCCACGCCGCCGTGCAGGTTCCAGGTAAGAACGCGCAGCCCACTCGAGTGCGTCATGTGTAGCGGGGCGTGAAGCGTTGGGTCCAGTGCTGGACGGCGAGCAGTGTCGCGCCCCAAAGCAGAATGACGCCCAACACCGCCGCAAGCGTCGCGAACGTCGGCTCGCTCACGAGCCGGTACAGGCTCTGGCCCAGCGCTGACAGGATGATGAAGCCGGGCGCCATGCCGAGCACGGTTCCCGCCACATAGGGGACGAAACCGATGTTCGTCGCACCGGCCGCTAGGTTGACGACCGTGAAGGGTGCCACCGGCACCATGCGGATCGCCGCAATCGAGATTGTACCGCGCCGAGCAATGGCATTGCGGACCTTGAGGAGCCTGCCGCCGAGAAGCCTTCTTACTGAGGCTCGCCCGAGCCACGCGCCCAGGCCATAACTCAGAATTGCACTCGCGAGCGTTCCCATCGCCGCGTAGACCGGGCCCCAGACGATGCCGAACGTCGCGGCCGTACCGACAATGAGCAGCGTAATCGGAACCAACAGGAATCCGCCGATGACATAGACGAAGAGGACCGCCATCCATGCAAATGGACCTGATGCGGCTTGCTGAATTGCCTCTGTCACCAGCCCTTCGACGTCTTGCGTGAAGTAGGTCCATGCGGCCGCAATGGCTAGCAATGGCAACGCCACCAGCATAAGACGCCGCGCCGTCCTAAGTCTGACGCCGGGTTCGGCGTCGCCGGTGGCAAGCGCAAGGAACGCGGCACCGTCGATGGGGCGTTCCGGATCCGCGACCCTCTCGAGATAGGACGCGTAATCTTCCTCGCTTGCTTCCGGGTCGACTATGTCTTCGAGGGACTTTTCGCGAGACGAAATCTTACGCGAGGCTTCGACGAGCGAGACCTCTCCGAGCACCCTGGCGACGTCCTTTTCGGTGGCTCCACAATGCATGGCGATCAGGCCATCGCGCAACTCGGTCACTGCCCTCCGCTCAGCCTCCGAATTTGCCTCGATCACGAGATCGCACTCGCTGTCGGCGCCCATGGAGCGGTTATTGAGATTGGCCGAACCGATGCGCACGATGCGGTCGTCAACGACCATCACCTTACTGTGGACCATCACCGGCTTTTCGCTTCGCCCCGCGCGGACGCGCGGATACACGATGCGAAAGCGATCCGTTGCGCCCGATGAGTCAAGGATCTTTCGGAACCGGATACGACCGGCTTGCATAGTCATCGCCTCGAGCCATGGATCATGACTGCGAGGGGCCACGATCAATACGTTGAGGTCGGGCTTCCGCCGCAGATTGTCGGCCAGCCGTTCCGCTATGAGACCCGACGTCAAATATTGGTTCTCGATGTAGAGCGACTTTTGCGCGGCATCGATCATGTCCAGAAACAATTGCTCGACTTCGCGCACTTCGGGTACGGCATCGTGTGCAGGCGAGGTACGTGCAATTCCAACCTGCACATCCGTGAAAAGCGGAGTTACATCATCGGGCCAGCAATCGGGCTCAACTGAAGGCTTTTCGCAAGCAGGCAGCTGCTCACCCGCGGCATCGCGCCATCTCTGACGCACCAGATCGGCCAGGGCTTTGGCGGCATCGCCATCCACCACCGCTTGAACATCGTGAAACGGATCATAGGGTTCGCCGTCCGGGTCGACACGATGGCGATCATGCACATTGTGCTGAGCCGTATCCCAGCGGCGGATGGTCAGGTCAAGACCGCCGTTGAATGCGATGCAGTCGTCGATCAGAACGATCTTCTGGTGCTGCGACGAACCCACCGGGAGCGAGTCATCGAGGCAAAGCTTGGCTTTCTCCCACGCGAGCTTCGCACGCGGAAAAGCCTCCCGCTCCAACGCATACAGCGTTGAAAAATCCCAAAGCAGTAGATTGATGCGCAGACCCGGCGTCCGTTCGCTCAAAGCCTTGAGAAAGGGCCCGAGCTCGGCAGGGAGTCCATCGCTTGCCTTCGCCTGCTCGCCTACCAGACACGTGCGGCTGTCGATATCCCATCCCACGACGGTGATCGAGCGACGTGCCTTCAGCATACTGCTGCGAACAGCTGCGAAGCACCCGGCTACATCTTTGAAAACGGCGAACCTGGAAGCCCGTTCCACACGCCAAACATTGCGGCCATTTTGAAATAAAGTCACTGCTGATCACCCTGATCCACCACCTCGTCATAACGCGGCAGATGGACAGTTGATCCAGTCCGGTCGATCTCAGGCTTCAGGAGCAATAACTCAGCCCTCGAGCGCCTCACCACAATCCGAATAGGCCTTTGTTGCGCGGAGCCGGTAGGGATGAGGTTCAACGTCTCAGAACGCCCCTGATTTTAAGGGCGATCATGAGAGGGGCGCGGCTGAGAGACTGGGATTCGAGCCCACGGCATCCCGCATCTCTATTCCCCCCTTTTTAACTCGCCCATCGATGAGGCGTGGCCTCGCTCACGACGCTAACGAGAGGCTTCCCGGCACCAGCCGTGATCCATCGGCGACGAGCAGCGCTGGATATCAAATTTTCGCAACTGCCCCCGTCGCACGCAGGAACGCCCTCAATATAAAGGGCCAGCAAACACAAATTATGTTGTTTCGCAAAAACGCCAAAAGCCTGCGATCGTTACCGTCACTATAAAAAGCTCTACTTTTAGAGGATAGATAGGCGGAACAATCCAACCTAGTATCTCCGTATGCGGCCTGCGCCTACCATTTCCCTTGCGCCGCAGCATTCCGCTAAACTGTTGTTATTCTCAGAATAATTGGGAGCACGACAAAAACAGGAGAATAAAATGCGTACTGCAACGCTCCTCCTCTCGCTGTGTTTCATTGCATTGAATTGCTCTGCCCCTTCAGCCGCCGACACCCAAGGCCGCATTCAGCTTGCAGCGGAAGACGCAACTAAGGCCGCGGCGCCATCGCTCAGAACATGTTCCGCCAACAGCGCCGACCGTACACAGTCGTGCAACGTCACCTGCCCAGAGGGAAAAACCGCGACCTGCACAGGCGGCGCTCAGGGTGCTCCGGACGTGGACTGCACCTGCAAATAGCATCGCTTGCTAGATGCAGATTCGCGGCGCTCGTCGAGCCACTCAATCCTCCAACTCTCGCCTGATCGCCGCGAAATTCGCATTCAATTTGGCCTGCACAGGGTCCGGTTGGCTCGGACCGAGGAGATCGGATCATGTCTGTCTTAGGTGCGATACTGATGATCGTGACAGGACTCGCGATCATGGCGTTCGGCCTGTTCTTATTCTACGCGTGGCTGCCGCTATTGTACGGCCTGGTTGGTCTCGATATTGGCTTGCTGATCGGCAGGGCAATGACAGGCGATGTCGGAACGCTGGCAATCATTCTCGGAATCGTCGGCGCCGTCGCTCTCGCACTGGCGTCGTATTTCCTCGAGCCATACCGGCGCATCTTGCTCGGCGTTTCCGGCGGCTTCCTGCTAGGTCTTTCACTCGCGTCCATCTTTGGACTGGATAGCGTATTCGGACGCATTTCCGGTGCCATCCTCGCGGTCGCCGGCGCGATCGCCGGCGGTGTTCTCGTACCCCGCTATTTCGATACGTTCATCGTGATCGCATCCGCTCTGAGTGGCGCCGCAATGGTGATCTCCGGGATCCATCTGCTGTTTCCGGGCATCGGCCTGTTTGACGGCACGAGCGGCGGCCTGCTTGCCAGGCTGTTGACCGTCGTCCTGGGCGTGATCGGCGTTGGCTGGCAATACAAGAACATTTCGAAATGGGCACAGTCGCAGCCGATGCGCGACGGAGTTCCAACCGCATACAGAGGCGATAACGGCTGATCGCCACGCGCTTGAGATTGCGAAAGGAGCCGACCAAAGGCGTCCGGGTCAGTAAAAATGGGGCGGAAAGACCGCTGAGGGGCCGCCGCTGCAAGCCCGGCTTCGACGGCAATTTCGGCGCTGAAGTCGGAGCGGGAGCCTTCGTCCTTCTGCCGAACTGCTCGGCAATTTCGGTTTGCGCTGCACAAATCTTGCGCAACTAGTGGCCTATGCCGCGAATTGCGTTCGCGCATAACACAATGATATATATCACTTAATGTGATTTGGCGGAGTTGGCACGATCCTTGATACATAGTTAGCATCTGCGGGAGGGCTTACCCTTCTCGCCTCGACATCGCGGCTCAATGGCGAGCCGCATCATTTGGCAGCGCTGCCTCGACGAAACGGCCCCGAACTTTCGGGCCCGCTTTTTCGACGCAGCGTTTTTTGTTTTTCCGGGCTCCTTCGGTTTTGGAGCGGTGATTTGGACAGGCGCGCCTTGCAGGTGGCGCGGCACGGGAGGGTCAACATGGCAGTTACGAAGGATACGGCGAAAGTGGGCGGACATGCGGTGTCGCGCCGTTCGCTGTTGAAGGGCGGCGCAACGGCGGCCGTCATCGCGGCGGCGAAGTCGCTCGTGCCCGGCGGAGCAAACGTGGCCTGGGCGGCCGGCCCCGAAACGACCAAGGCCGTTCTCGGCTACATCGCGCTCACCGACGCCGCGCCCCTCATCGTCGCCAAGGAGAAGGGCCTGTTCGCCAAGTACGGCTTGCCGGACGTCGACGTGTCTGAAGCAGGCCTCCTGGGGCGCGACGCGCGACAACCTCGTGCTCGGATCGGCGTCGAACGGCATCGACGGCGCGCACATCCTGACGCCCATGCCCTACCTCATCTCGACCGGCAAGGTGACGCAGAACAACGTGCCCGTGCCCATGAGCATCCTGGCCCGTCTCAATTACGACTGCCAGGGCCTCTCGGTCGCGAAGGAATATGAAGGACTGAAAATCGGCGCGGATTGCTCGGCTCTCAAGGAGGCGTTCGCCAAGAAAAAGGCCGAGGGCAAAGAGGTGAAGGTCGCCATGACCTTCCCCGGCGGCACGCACGACCTCTGGCTGCGCTATTGGCTCGCCGCCGGCGGCATCGATCCCGACAAGGACGTCTCGACCATCGTCGTCCCGCCGCCGCAGATGGTGGCGAACATGAAGGTCGGCAACATGGACGCCTTCTGCGTCGGCGAGCCGTGGAACGAGCAGCTCGTCAACCAGGGCATCGGCTTCACGGCCTGCACGACCGGCGAGGTCTGGTTCCGCCATCCTGAAAAAGCTCTCGGCATGCGCACGGAGTGGGTCGAAAAGAACCCCGCCGCCACACGCGCCCTGCTCATGGCCGTCATGGAAGCCCAGCAGTGGTGCGAGAAAATGGAGAACAAGGAGGAGCTCGCGACCATCCTCGGCAAGCGCCAATGGTTCAACGTGCCGCCCGCCGACATCATCGGCCGCATCAAGGGCGACATCAACTACGGCCGCGGCCGCAAGGAGACCGGCACCAAGCAGCTGATGAAGTTCTGGGAAGACGGCACGCGTCTCCTATCCGTTCAAGAGCCACGACACCTGGTTCGTCACCGAGGACATCCGCTGGGGCAAGTTCGCGCCCGACACGGACATCAAGGCGCTGGTCGACAAGGTCAACCGCGAAGACATCTGGCGTGAAGCCGCGACCGCCCTCGGCATCAAGGCGCCCGAGAGCACCTCGCGCGGCAAGGAGACCTTCTTCGACGGCAAGGTCTTCGATCCCGACAACCCGAACGCCTATCTCGCCTCGCTTGCGATCTCGCGCCTGCCCGCCTGATCCCGTGCAAATTCAGTTGGAGCTTCGATCCTGATGAATGCCATGCCCGCAAGACCCGTGCTGGTCGACACCGCTGCCGGACGTGTTCCGGCGGCGGCTGCCGCGGCGGCACACGTTCCCGCGACCGCGGAGAAGCCCGTAACAGCGGAGAAGAAAGTCGTGCCGCTGAACGCGCCCCGCAGTCTCAAAGCCACGCGTGTCGTCGCCGGTCTGAAAGACCTTGCGGCGAACATCGTCCCGCCGCTGGTGGTGCTGACGATTTTGCTTCTGATCTGGCAGCTGGCGACCGCGGGAGCAGACGCGACTTTGCCGTCGCCGCACAGGATCTGGACGGAATCGAACGACCTCATCACGCAGCCGTTCTTCGTCAACGGATCCCAGGACATCGGTCTCGGCTGGCGCGTGCTGACCAGCCTCGAGCGCGTCGCCTACGGCTTCGGTCTTGCCGCCATTGTGGGCATCGTGCTCGGCGCCATCGTCGGACAGAGCGTCTGGGCCATGCGCGGCCTCGATCCGATCTTCCAGATCCTGCGCACGGTGCCGCCGCTGGCTTGGCTGCCGATCGCGCTCGCTGCGTTTCGCGACAGCGGGCCATCGGCGGTGTTCGTCATTTTCATTACCGCCGTGTGGCCGGTGATCATCAACACGGCCGTCGGCATCCGCAACATTCCCCCGGACTACCGCAACGTCGCCTTGGTGCTGCGTCTCAACCCGCTCGAATACTTCTGGCGCATCATGATCCCCTCGGCCGCGCCCTACATCTTCACCGGCCTGCGCATCGGCATCGGTCTTTCGTGGCTCGCCATCGTCGCGGCCGAGATGCTGACCGGCGGCGTCGGCATCGGCTTCTTCATCTGGGACGCGTGGAACTCGTCACGCCTGTCCGACATCGTCGTCGCCCTCGTCTACATCGGCGTCGTTGGCTTCGTGCTCGACCGTCTGGTCGCGCTCGCAGGCCGCATCGCGACCCGCGGCACAGCCAGCGCCTGATTAGGCAGAAATTGAGGAGCACATCATGAGCAAGCCATTCCTTCAGCTTCAGAGCATCCAGAAGACCTTCCGCCGCGGCGGCAGCGAGACGGAAGTGCTGCGCGATATCAGTCTCGATATCGAGCAGGGCGAGTTCGTCTCGATCATCGGCCACTCGGGCTGCGGAAAGTCGACGCTGCTCAATCTGATCGCCGGCCTGACGACTGTGACGTCAGGCGCGGTTCTGCTCGAGAACCAGGAGGTCAACGAGCCGGGTCCCGAACGCGCCGTCGTGTTCCAGAACCACTCGCTGCTGCCGTGGCTCACCGTCTACGACAACGTCCGCATCGCCGTGGACAAGGTGTTCGGCCGGACCAAGACCCGCGCCGAGCGCCACGACTGGACTTTGCACAACCTCGATCTCGTGCAGATGGGGCATGCCAAGGACAAGCGCCCGTCGGAGATCTCGGGCGGCATGAAGCAGCGTGTCGGCATCGCCCGCGCTCTCGCCATGGAGCCGAAAGTGCTGCTGATGGACGAGCCGTTCGGCGCCCTCGATGCTCTGACGCGTGCGCATCTGCAGGAATCGGTCATGCAGATCCATGCCCGCCTCGGCAATACCGCGATCATGATCACGCACGACGTCGATGAAGCCGTGCTGCTCTCGGACCGCATCGTCATGATGACCAACGGACCTTCGGCCCGCATCGGCGAGGTGCTCGAGGTCGGCCTGCCGCGCCCGCGCAACCGGCTCGATCTCGTATCGGACGCTCAATACATCCACGCACGCGAGGCGGTGCTCAAGTTCCTGTACGAGCGCCACCGCTATGTCGAGGCGGCCTGAGGGACGGGGACCGACATGAGCGAGCCTCTGGTCATCATCGGCAACGGCATGGCCGCGACGCGCCTCGTCGACGAGCTGACGACGCTGGCGCCCGGACGCTATGCGATCGCGGTCGTCGGCGACGAGCCGTCGCTGGCCTACAATCGCGTTCTGCTGTCGTCGCTGCTGGCACGCGAGATCGAGCCCGAGGCCGTCGAGCTCAAGGCCGCGCAGTGGTGGCGGAACCGCGGCGTCACGCTCGTCTACGGGCGCCGCGCCAACGAGATCGACACCAAGGCCAAGGTCGTGCGCCTGCGCGGCGGCTCGAAGCTCAGCTACGGCAAGCTGGTCCTGGCCACCGGCTCGGAAGCCGTGCGGCTGCCGCTGCCCGGCGCGGATCTTCCCGGCGTGGTCACCTTCCGCGACAAGGCGGACGTCGAGAGCATTCTGACCCGCGCCCGCCCCGGTGCCCGCGCAGTCGTGATCGGCGGTGGGCTTCTGGGACTCGAAGCCGCATATGGCCTCATGAAGGCCGGCGCGCATGTCTCGGTCGTTCATCTCATGGACCGGCTCATGGAGCGTCAGCTCGATAGCCACGCGGCCGACCTTCTGAAGGCCGCCCTCGAAGAGCGCGGCATCCAGGTGGTCCTCAATGCCGAGAGCGAAGCCATCCAGGGCCGCCGCAAGGTTGCCGGGCTGAGGCTCAAGGATGGCCGCAATATTCCGGCTGACCTCGTGGTCATGGCCGTCGGCATCAAGCCGAACACGCGGCTCGGCGCGCGGCGCCGATCTCGCCGTCAATCGCGGCGTCGTCGTCGGCGACGATCTCATGACGAGCGATCCCGACGTCTACGCCATCGGCGAATGCGCCGAGCACCGCGGCACCTGCTACGGCCTCGTTGAGCCCGCTTACGAGCAGGCCCGCGTACTTGCCAGAACACTGGCCGGCCGCACCGCAAGCTACGAAGGCTCTCTGCTTTCGACCAATCTCAAGGTCTCTGGCGTCAACGTGTTCTCGGCCGGGGATTTCCTCGGCGCCGCGGGCACGGAGCCGATCGTGCTCACGGATCCCGGCCGGCAGAGCTACCGCAAGCTCGTCGTCAGCGACGACAAGCTGACGGCGCCGTGCTCGTCGGCGATACGGCGGACGCGCTCTGGTACCTCGACCTGATCCGCACCGGCCGCCCTGTCACGGGACTGCGCGAAGGCCTCGTTTTCGGGCGCGCGTTCGCCGAGCCCCAAATTCAAGCCGCATGAGTGAGGGAGCACCCATGAGCGCCGAATTTTCATCCGAGCAGAAGAGATACCTCGAGGGCTTCGTCTCGGGCGTCCAGGCCGGCCGCGTCGCGCAGGGCCTGAAGCCGCTGGCGGCTGACGGCGCCGCCGGCGGCGGCGAGCCGACGGGTCCGGATGCCGCGCACATCAAGGCGCAGGATGCCGTCAAGGCCAAGGGCAAGAAGCTCGTCGACCAGGAGACGTGGAAGCGCGACGAGCATCCGTTCGACGCCTATCCGCGGCTGAAGGCGCAGGCCGACAAGGGCGAATACCCGAAGCCGCAGGACAATTTCCGCTGGCGCTACTACGGGCTGTTCTATGTCGCGCCGGCCCAGAACAGCTACATGTGCCGGCTGCGCATCCCCAACGGCATCCTCAACCACTGGCAGCTGGCGGGGCTCGCCGACTCGGCCGAGCGCTTCGGCGGCGGCTATAGCCACGTCACGACGCGCGCCAATCTCCAGATCCGCGAGATCGCGGCCGCGAACGCGGTCAACGTCGTCGAGGCCGATCCAGGATCTCGGGCTCATCGTCGCGCGGCTCGGGCGCCGACAACATCCGCAACGTCACCGGCACGCCGACCGCCGGCATCGACCCGCAAGAGCTGCTCGACACGCGGCCCTTCGCGCGCGAGCTGGCACTATCATGTGCTCAACGACCGCTCGCTCACCGGCCTGCCGCGCAAATTCAACGTCGCCTTTCGACGGCGGCGGGCCGATCGCGGCGCTCGAAGAGACCAACGATATCGGCTTTCAGGCGGTCGAGGTTGTCGGACGGGGCGGCGGTCGCAGCCGGCGTCTAGTTCCGCCTCGTGCTCGGCGGCATCACCGGCCACAAGGATTTCGCCCGCGCCACCGGCGTCATCCTGAAGCCGCGACGAGGCGACGCGCGTCGCCGACGCCATCGTGCGCGTCTTCATCGACAACGGCGACCGCACCAACCGCAACAAGGCGCGGCTCAAATACCTGCTCGACGCCTGGGGCTTCGACAAGTTCCTCGCCGCCGTCGAAGCCAAGCTCGGCCGCCAAGCTCGCCCGCATCCGAGGCGTCGCATCAAGCCGCGGCCGGCGCCCGACCGGATGGCGCATATCGGCGTCCACGCGCAGAAGCAGCCGGGCCTCAACTGGATCGGCGTCGTGCTGCCGGTCGGCAAGCTCACCGCGGCGCAGATGCGCGGCGTTGCCAACCTGGCGCGCGATCTCGGCGACGGCGATATCCGGCTGACCGTCTGGCAGAACCTGCTCATCTCCGGCGTGCCGACGCGAGAGTGCCGAAGCGCTCGAGCGCCGCATCGAGGACACTGGGCCTCGCCGCCGAGGCGACCGCCGTGCGCGCCGGCCTCGTCGCCTGCACCGGCAGTACCGGGCTGCAAGTTCGCGGCCTCCAACACCAAGGGCACCGCCGAGGCTGATCGCGACGCATGTCGAGAGCAGGCTCGCGCTCGACACTGCCGGTCAACATCCATCTCACCGGCTGCCACCATTCCTGCGCGCAGCACTACATCGGCGACATCGGCCTGATCGGCGCCAAGGTGCCGCTCGAACGAAGAGGGCGATCCGGTCGGAGGGCTTCCACATCCTCGTCGGCGGCGGCTCGGGCGACGATGCGAAGATCGCCCGCGAGCTGTGGCGCGACATCAAGAGCGAGGATTGCCCGCAGGCCGTCGAGAGGCTGCTCGGCGCCTACCTCGCCCACCGCGCCGACACGACTGAAACCTTCTTCGCCTTCGCCAACCGCCACGACATCGACGCGCTGAAGCGTCTCGCCGAGGCACATTGCCGGGGGAGGCCGCGCATGACGATGCAATCTCCCTCTCCGGGCACTCCCGCTCATTCCGGAAAACGCGCCGTTCTCCGACGAGCAGCGCGCCTGGCTCAATGGCTTCTTCGCCGGTGTGCTGTCGCTCGATGCCGGAGCGAAGCCGGCAACAGCGGCCGATATCGGCGCGGCTGGCGCGAACATCCCGGCTGGCGATGGCGACGACGGCGCCGCCCTGGCACGATCCCGCCATCGCGATCGACGAGCGCATGACGATGGCCCAAGGCCGCCCGCTGCGCCGGCGCATGATGGCGGCGATGGCGCAGCAGGACTGCGGCCAATGCGGCTACAATTGCGACGACTACGCCAACGCCATCATCGAGCAGGCCGAGCCGCGCCTCAATCTCTGCGTTCCCGGCGGCAAGGCGACGGCGCGCATGCTGAAGTCGCTCGTCGAGGAAATGGGCGGCGGCGTCCTCGATCCGGACGAGAAGGCCGCGAAGGACAGCGCCAAGCCGAGAAAGCGTCCGACGTCCGGCCCGGCCATTCGCGCGAGGCACCCGTTTCGGCTCGCTTCGTGTCGCGCCAGCGTCTCAATGCGGCGGGTTCGGAGAAGGTCACCAACCACATCGAGATCGACCTCACCGAATGCGGGCTCGACTATGAGCCCGGCGACAGCTTCGGCATCGTGCCGACCAACTGTCCTAAGCTGGTCGATGCCATCCTTGCCGCCATTGCCGCGCCCGCCGATTTCCCGATCGGCGACAAGACGCTTCGCGATGCGCTGATCGAGGATACGTCGCTCTCGCCGGCACCGGATTCGCTGTTCCAGCTCATCTCCTATCTCACCGGCGGCGAGCGCAAACGTAAGGCCCAGGCTCTCTCCAAGGGTCAGGATCCCGACGGCGACGCCGCCACGCTCGACGTGCTCGCAGCCCTCGAGAAGTTCCCGGGCATCCATCCCGATCCCGAAGCCTTTTACGAAGTGCTCGAGCCGCTGCAGCCGCGCCTCTATTCGATCTCGTCGTCGCATGAAGGCAAACCCGGGTCGCGTGTCGCTCACGGTCGATACCGTCCGCTATGATCAGAACGCCCGCGAGCGGCTCGGCGTCTGCTCCACATTCCTCGCCGATCGCATCGCGCCGGGAGGCACGTTCAAGGCCTATGTGCAGAAGGCCCACGGCTTCGCCCTGCCGAAGGATGGCGCGACGCCCATCATCATGGTTGGGCCCGGCACCGGTGTTGCGCCGTTCCGCTCCTTCCTGCAGGAGCGCCATGCCACCAAGGCAGCAGGTCCCGCGTGGCTGTTCTTCGGCCATCAGCGCCGCGAAACCGATTTCTTCTACGAAGCCGAGCTCGGCGTGCTGCAGGAAGCCGGCACGTTGACGAAGCTCTCGCTCGCCTGGTCGCGCGACGGCGACAAGAAGGTCTACGTGCAGGACCGCATGCGCGAGGAGGGCGCCGAGCTGTTCGCCTGGCTCGAGAAAGGCGCGCATTTCTACATCTGCGGCGATGCCAAGCGCATGGCGAAGGATGTCGAGGCAGCTCTCGTCGATGCCGTCGCCGAGCACGGCAAGGTCTCGGCCGACGATGCCAAGGCCTACGTCGCGGCCTTGAAGAAGGTCGGCCGCTATCAGGCGGATGTGTATTGAGGAGCGCCGCCATGAACGCGCCTGCTGCTGCTCCCGCCGTACGCACGACCTGCCCCTATTGCGGGGTGGGCTGCGGGGTCATCGCCCGGCCCGACGGCTTCGGCGGCGCCCAGGTTCAGGGCGATCCCGATCATCCCGCCAACTTCGGCCGCCTGTGCTCGAAGGGCTCGGCGTTGGGTGAAACTCTGTCGCTCGACGGGCGTCTGCTGCATCCGATGGTGCGCGGCGCGGACCGCGCCATGGCGCGCACCTCCTGGGATGAGGCGCTCGATGCCGGTCGCGCGCGGATTCAAGGACACCATCGAGAAGCACGGGCCGGACTCGGTCGCCTTCTATGTCTCCGGGCAGCTGCTGACGGAGGACTACTACGTCGCCAACAAGCTGATGAAGGGCTTCATCGGCTCGGGCAATATCGACACGAACTCGCGCCTCTGCATGGCGTCGTCTGTTGCCGGGCATCGCCGCGCCTTCGGCTCCGACACGGTCCCCGGCTGCTACGAGGATCTCGACGAGGCCGACCTCCTCGTGCTCACGGGCTCGAACGCCGCCTGGTGCCATCCCATCCTCTATCAGCGCATGCTCAAGAATAAGCGCGAGCGCGGCGCCCGCATCGTCGTCATCGATCCGCGTGCGACGCCGACATCGGACGATGCCGACCTTCTCATCCAGATCGCGCCGGGCATGGATTCGGTGCTGTTCTCAGGCCTGCTCGCCTATCTCGTCGATCACGACGTGCTCGATCGCGACTTCATCCGCGATCACACGGACGGGTTCTCGGAGGCGCTCGCTCGCGCACGCCACATTGCGCCGGACCCGGAGGCGGTAGCCGAGAAATGCCAGGTGCCGCGCGAGCGCATCGAAACATTTTTCGCCTGGTTCGCGCAGACGCAGAAATCGGTGACGCTCTATTCGCAAGGCGTGAACCAGTCCGCCCAGGGCACCGACAAGGTCAACGCCATCATCAACTGCCACTTGGCATCCGGCCGCATCGGCAAGCCCGGCACGGGCCCGTTCTCGCTCACGGGCCAGCCCAATGCCATGGGCGGCCGCGAGGTCGGCGGCCTCGCCAACCAGCTCGCCGCGCACATGGACTTTTCGCCGGAGCATGTGGATCGCGTCGGCCGCTTCTGGGGCGCCCCGGCGGTTGCGCAGCACCCGGGTCTCAAGGCCGTCGACATGTTCGAAGCCGTCGCCCAGGGCCGCATCAAGGCGCTGTGGATCATGGCCACCAATCCGGTCGTGAGCCTGCCGCGCGCCGACGCGGTGCGCACGGCACTGGAACACCTCGATCTGCTCGTCGTCTCCGATGTTGTCGCCAACACCGATACGATTGCCTCCGGCGCGCACATTCTGCTGCCCGCGTCGGGCTGGGGTGAGAAGGAAGGTTCGGTCACCAACTCCGAGCGCCGCATTTCGCGGCAGCGCGCGTTCCTCTCTTCTGCGGGCGAAGCAAAGCCGGACTGGTGGATCATCTCGGAAGTGGCGAAGCGCATGGGCTTCGCGTCCGCGTTTTCCTATGCGTCCGCGGCCGAGATCTTCAGGGAGCATTGCGAGCTCTCGGACTTCGAGAACGGCGGCAGCAGGGACTTCGACTTGTCTGGCCTCCTGTCGCTGACGGAGCAGGATTACGACTCGCTGGCGCCGGTGCAGTGGCCGATTGAATTGCGCTCGACACAAGGTCGCAAACGTCTCTTTGCATCCGGGAATTTCTACACCGAGGACAAACGCGCGCGCTTCGTGGCCGTCGCCAACCCGAAGCTGGCCGTCGCGCCCGAGCGCTATCTGCCTTTGCTGCTCAACACCGGCCGCATCCGCGACCAGTGGCACACGATGACCCGGACCGGAAAGTCGCCGCGTCTTGGCGCGCACATCGAAGAGCCCCAGGTTTCCGTCCATCCCGAGGATGCGAAGTCGTTCGGCGTGGTGGATGGAGCCTTCGCGCGCATCTCGACTCTGCACGGCAGCGCCATCCTGCGTGTCGTAGTCTCCGAGGCTCAGCGCCGCGGCGAGATTTTCGCACCCATCCATTGGAACGGCACCACCGCCTCGGACGCACGCATCGGCGCTCTCGTGCAGCCGGCCTGCGATCCGATCTCAGGTCAGCCGGAGCTCAAGGCGACCCAGGCTACGCTGGCTCCGGCGCAATTTGCCGTGCATGGCTTCCTGCTCGCGCGTGAAGCTGTCGCCATGCCTGCAGGCATCTGGTGGGCACGTTCGACCATCGAAGGCGGCTCGGGCTACCGGCTTGCGGTGCCGGCGTCCGCCGGGCACTGGTCCGATGTGGCGAAGCAGCTTCTGCGAAGCGACGCCGCGCTCGCGGAGCTTCTCGACGAAGGCCAGGGCCGCTATCGCGCCGCCCTCATTCGCGATGGTCAGCTCGAGGCGTGTCTGTTCCTTGCAAAAAATCCTCAGGCGCTGCCGAGTTGGGAATGGCTGAAGCAGCAGCTCGCAGCGCCTCAGCTGACCGACTCTGCCCGCCGCGCTCTTCTGTCGGGCCGCGCGCCCGATGCCAGCGCCGACAATGGTCCCACCGTTTGCGCCTGCTTTGGCGTCGGCCGCAATCAGATCTGCGCTGCCGTTGCCACTGGGCAGGCCAATTCCGCCGAAGACATCGGGGTCAAGCTCAAGGCCGGCACCAACTGCGGCTCGTGCCTTCCCGAGGTCCGCCGCCTGGTCACGGAGACCAAGGCGAAGCCGGCCGTCGCCGTCTAACTGATCCCACCTAAAACAAAACGGCCGCTGCTCTGCATACCAGAGAAGCGGCCGCGTGCTTTCCTTGCGCCTCAGGTAGAGACCGCAAAGGCCAAGCGGCACGTCGGCGTCTGACCGATCCCAACAGACAAAAAATGGCCGCTTCTCTGGTAAGAGAAGCGGCCGTTTTAGTTTGATATGGTCTCAGAAGTTGATGAGGCCGCCGAAGCTGACGAAGTCCGCGTCTTCCAGGCTTTCGAGCGCGGCGATGCCGTCGATGTCGGCCTGGTAGTGCTGATACTTGAGGTAGACCGTCATCGCCGCGGCGTCGATTTCCTGCGCGATGCCGCCGCCGAACCGCTCGAGCATGCTCGACGTCGCGCCCTGGTTGATGGCCGCCGGACCGAGCTGGTCGTTATAGCGGGCATAGTCGCCGTAGACGATGGTCGCGCCGAGCGGCAGCACTTTGCGGCGGATGCCGGCCTTGACGTAATACTGGTCGCTGTTGGGCTCGATGAGCCCCGATGTGAGCGCGGTGCCGTTGTTGTCCTCTTCGCCGTAGATGCCGTGAACGAAGAGGCCGGTCCCGATGTGCTGGATGTAGACACCGGCCTGGAAGAACTCCGAAGTCCTTGTGCGTCCGCACGGCACGGCGATGGACGTGTTCTCGTCGTTCATCACCGTGTAGCCGATGCCGGCGGCGACCTTGAAGCCCGCGACCTCGCCCGAATAGCGCGCCGGCCAGCTCCCAGAAATCGTCCTCGCCCCAGCTTGCGGAAGCCGAGAAGCCCGCGAACGTCGGCGTGTCGTAGCGCACGCCGTTCATGACGATGCCGTTGCAGTCGCCGCCGAGCGGCGCGCCCTGCGTATAGCAGAAGCCGAGCTGTCCCCAGGTGAGAGACGCAGGCGCTCCTGACGACGTCCCGCAGCCGGAAATTCGGGAAGCCGTCGAGGAACGTGTAGTTGTCGATGATCTGCGTGCCGGAGAGATCGGTGAACATGCCGGCGCTCTTGGCTGCATGGGCCAGGCGTCCGACGCTCACCTTGCCGAGCTCCTTGCTCTGCACATACCAGTACGACATCTGCGTATTGAGGTTGTCGTTCCGGGTGCTGGTGGACTGGCTCACGCCTGCCGTCCCGCCAGAGAAGGCGTTGCCGGTCAGATCCTGGATGCGCAGCAGGTAGCCGGCGGTCCAGCCGGGCGCGATGATCGCCTGGCCGCCGAGCTTGATGTGCGAGGCCTGCGTCGGGCCGAGGCCATGGATGTAGGTGTTACTCTCCTGCCCATCGTCCCACACCGTGATCTCCTGGGCGATGTAGCCCGAGATCGTGAGCGAGACCTTGCGATTGCCTTTGCGGACGGTCGTCGCTTCGAGCTCCGCAATGCGCTCCTCGAGATCGGCGCAGCAATCTCCTCCGAGGTCGGCAGCGTTGGCCATCGAAGTGCCCGCTGCCGTCAATCCGAGGGTCAATAATGAAGACGCAAGTATCAAATTTGTTCTGATCATTCCGAGGCTCTGCTGTTATTGGCGGAGCAAGCTCCGCAATGTTGGCTTCCAGTCAAAGCTAGAAGCCGCAGCGCCGGATGAGAAAAAAGTTCGGTGCCTCAAAGGGCTGGCTAGGAGCGTCTGTGTCCCGCCAACATCAGCGTGCCCGCCAGCTAAGCAATTGAGCCTCGAAATCGACACTGATGCACAATTTTAGTGCGCGGGTCGCCACCCCCCAGCAAGGGCGGAGCTACAATGGCCTCAACCCTCGGTCGCCAACGGGCTGCTAAAGACCCGACACGCCGAGCATGCTAACGGGCCTCGCGCCCAGCCTGAGGCGCAAGCGCATGGATTCGGCCACCAGCCGCAGCACGGCCGGATCGCAATAGAATGCGAACGTGTTCCGGCCCGCCTGCTTGGCCTTGTAAAGCGCCCTGTCAGCGGCCTTGAGAATCTCGTCCTGCGTCGCCCCGTCGTGAGGCGCGATGGCGATGCCGATGCTGAGGCCAGCCTTGATGGCCTTGCCTTCGATGACGGTCGGCTCCTGCATCGAGGCCAGAATGCGTTTGGCGACGATCGAAGCCTCGTCGGGTTGGCTCGTTTCGGCCAGCAGCACGGCGAACTCGTCGCCTCCGAGCCGCGCCACCGTATCGACGTCGCGCACGCTTGCCCTGAGCCGATCCGCAACGACCTTCAGAAGCTCATCGCCCGCCGCATGCCCGCACGTGTCGTTGATGGATTTGAAGTGGTCGACGTCGAGCAGCATGACCGCCGAACCGGTACCGCGACGCGCGGAGCCCAGCGCTCGATCCATGCGCTGGCAAAGCAAACGGCGGTTGGGCAGCTCGGTCAGCACATCGTGCAGCGAGCGATGCACGAGCTCCTCCTCCGCGCGCTTGTCCACGGTCACGTCTGTGTAGGTGCAGATGACGCCGCCGTCCGCAAGCAGACGCTGCGAGATCTTGATATAGCGCCCGTCCGACAACGCTTGGTCTACATCGCAGGCGCGGCCGAGCCGTGAAGCGTAGCCGACGCCCTGGGGCGAGATGCCCGCCGACAGGCAAACCTCCATGAGCTGCGCGTAGGAAAGCCCGATCGGAACGCTGCTTTGCTCGAGGCCGTAAAGGCTGAGAAACCGGTCGTTGCGCATGACCACGATGCCGTCGGCATCGAACAGGCAAATGCCCTGCGACATGCAATCCAGCGCGGCATCGAGCTGGCGCCGGCTCTCGGCGGCGAAAGCTGACATGCTTTCGATATCACTCCTGAGCCGGTCGCCCTCGGCCACGCCTGCGGCAACCGCAAGAGACGTGAAGAGATTGACGAAGCAAAAGAGCTGCACCACCCAGATGCGTGCTTCCGCGTGCTGCTCGTTGATCAGGATAGCGGGGCCAAATCCCTGGTAGGTGCACGCGAGCGAGAACGCGGTCAGCAGCAGCGTTGCGATGGCTGCGTAGCGAGATCCCAGCCGGAACGCGAGAAACACCGAAACGGGAATGATCAGAAACAGAAGCGGAGCGCTCGTCTGACTGAAAACGCCGATCGACACCAGGGCCAGAAGGCCGAAGTGCTGCACCAGCTTCAGGCTCCCCGGACGTTTCAGCTCCGAAGCCTCTGTCGTCACCAGGATGTAGGCGGGGGTGATGAGCAGCATCCCGAGCGAGTCTGCCGGAAACCAGGTTTCGAGGGCGGCCTGAAACGGCGCGCCATAGATCCACGTCACCACGGCGGACCCGGCTATTGCAGGAAGGATCGGCGCGGCGAAGCCCGCGATAGCCACGAACCATACGACGGTCCGCACCTCCGAGAAATCGAGCTGCGTGCCGAGGAACCTGCGGATCAGCACAAACGCCAGCACGGCCTCGCCGGCATTTATCACCGAGAAGGCGAAACTGGTGACGGCATAATCGCCGTGCGCAAGATGAACGAGAACGTTGACGACGAAACAGAGGACCTGCGTTGCATATCGCGCTCTGGCGTTCGGAGAGGTCAGCAGAGCCGCAAGCAGAATGCCGTTCGCGGGCCACACCGCCGAGACGGTGGTGGAATTGCGCGTCAAACTGATCGCCGCGAAGACCGCGAGCCCGAAAACAAGGGCCGTCACGACGGCCCGCTGGGCGTCGCGGGGCTGGAGAAGCCGAGGCGCCCACTCAATATACTGTTTCAATGCTTGTAACTCGCCCACACCCGGCGCCCGAAGAACACTTTGCGCAGAATAAGAGGAGAAACTCTAACAAAGT
Source organism: uncultured Alphaproteobacteria bacterium (assembly GCA_963831345.1). GTDB lineage: Bacteria > Pseudomonadota > Alphaproteobacteria > Rhizobiales > Hyphomicrobiaceae > Hyphomicrobium_C. The sequence continues at coordinate 82,602 of CAWHPZ010000042.1, read as the reverse complement.
CCTTTGCTTAGAGCGTCCAGTTGAACTTCTTCCCAACACCTTGAGTTGAGCTCTGCGAACATCCGCTACTTGTCGCTCTGTCGCCCCGGTGCACCCCTTCCCGCTTTGGAGAGAGACCTTGAGATCGATACGTCGTACCGCGCTCGTCCTGAGCGGCATCCTCGCTGCTTTCACCGCCCCGGCCCGAGCCGAAGATCCGGATCTGATCTTCAAGAAGACCACCGTGTGGAAGTTTCTGTCGCCCGATCACAAGCTCGGCACGTATGCCATCGATGATCCGGAGGTTGAGGGCGTCGCCTGCTACTTCACCGTGCCCGAGAAGGGCGGATGGATCGGCTGGCTCGGACTTGCCGAAGAGCTGTCGAACGCCTCGCTCGCGTGCCGGCAGGTCGGCCCCATCAAATTCAAACGCAAGCTCGCGCAGGGCGACGAGGCCTTCAGCCAGAGGCGCTCGCTCATCTTCAAGAAGATGCAGATCGTGCGCGGCTGCGACACCAAGCGTAACGTGCTGGTGTACCTGATCTACACGGACAAGCTCATCGAAGGCAGCCCGGAGAACTCCACCTCCGCCGTTCCGATCAGCCCCTGGGGAGAGACCTCCCCACCGCCGAAATGCTCCGAATGGATCACGCCCTGAGACTCTCCTTCGCATGATGGATGGAGGCCATGCTGGCGAAGCGAGGCATCGCATGCTAGGTCAGCATTGCTGACCTAATTTGGATCTCCCATGCCCTTGGATCTTCTGATGGCCCTCGCGGGCTACGTGACCGCCATGTCCGTGACGCCCGGGCCCAACAATCTCATGTTGCTGACGTCGGGCGTGAACTTCGGCTTTCGCCGCACGATCCCGCACATGGCCGGCATCGCCCTTGGCGTACTGACCATCCTCGCGCTTGTCGGCCTCGGGCTTGGGCAGTTGCTCGTATCCAATCCGCGCCTCTACACCACTCTCAAGATCGCGAGCCTCATCTACTTGGCGTGGCTTGCCTGGAAGATCGCCACCAGCGGACCGCCGGTAGCCGGCGAGACGAACGCAAAAGCGCAACCGCTGACCGCGCTCGAAGCTGCCCTGTTCCAGTGGGTCAACCCCAAAGCTTGGGCCATGGTCGTGACTGCGGCGACGGCATTCACGGTCCCGGATAACTACCTGCCCAGCCTTCTTGCCATGGGCTGCGTGTTCACTGCGGTCAACCTGCCGAGCGCTGCCGTCTGGATCACCGCCGGCACCATGGTGCGCGGAATTCTGGAGGAGCCCGGCAGGCTGCGGGCCTTCAACGTGACGATGGCCATTCTGCTGCTGGCTTCGAGCTTCCCCATCGTCTGGGATCTGGTGAAGTCAGGCTAGCCGGCAGTCCGGCCCGGCACGAACCAACGCCCAGAGAAACGCAAAAGGAGCGCCGAAGCGCTCCTCACAGCAGGCGAGACATGGCAGAAGCAAACTAGAAGTTGTGCTTCATCGTGCCGCGAATGGTCAGGTCGTCAGAGGACGGCTGCTCGACCGGATCGGGCTGCTTGACGCCTTCGTTCGCGCCGTAAAGCAGCTCGAGACCGAAATCCATCTTCGGCAGAACACCCAGTTTGCCGAGGCCCGGAATTCGCACCTCGGTGCCAGCCGACTCGACGTTAGGCTTTGGCGTGGAGAAGTTGATATCTCCGCCTTGGCCGTCTGGAGCCTTGCCGCTCTCGGGTGCAACATTGGGGGCAGGCGTCGTCACGGCTGCAGGCGCGCCACCGCCCTGCTCCTGAAACGCGAGGGTGGACGTGCTGGCAACCGCCAGAGCAAGTCCGAGCCCCAAAAACCCAACAAACCTCATTTCAAATCCCCGCTGCAAAAACAGCTCTTCTGACTCGTCAAAATGAGGCCTCGACCCACCAAACACAAGAATGATCGGGTCTAGTTAAGGGTGGATGAATTGTTTCTTGGCTGAGGTGTGGTTGCGTTGCAATGTGGCCTGCTCGCAACATCCTGCTCGGCATCGGTTGAGTTAATTTAATCGCCAAATCAAGGCCTTGATGCCGCCGCGCTTCCGCCAAAGTGACTTGTCCCTCGCGGTCAGCAGACTCGCCTTCGCGCTCGTCACTCCCACAGTGTCATCAAACGCGAAAGGGGCCACCCTAAGGCGGCCCCTCCCCTAAGCGCTGGTCGAGAGCGCGATTAGAACTGGATGCGAGCGCCAGTCATGACCATGTCGAAGTCGTCGAGCTCGGTCTCGTGGTGCGTCGCGTTCGTGAGCTCACCCTCGGAGTGGCGGTAGATCACGTAGAGGTCCATGGCTGCATGCTCGATGTTCTGCACGACGCCTGCAGCCCAGAAGTCGAACTCAGGCTCTGCGCATCCGAACGCAGCACATTGCCGAAGTCGATGTCCGTGGAGCTGAAGCCAGCGTCATCGTGGCGATACTCACCGAAGATGGTGGTCTTGCCGAGCGGCAGCCACTTGCGCTCGATACCGGCCTGGACGAACCAAGTGGTGCTCTCGTCGTCCCTGCCTACCAGCTTCGAAAGCTTCGTTGTCTCTGCTGGCCGTAGCCGGCATAAACATAGAGGCCCGTCGGGGCATGCATGACCGTGCCGGCAGCACCCCACCAGCTGCAATCGCCGGTGCCCGCAACGGCGCCGCAGTTCGCGCCAGTGCCGCTACGCGTCGAAGGATCCTTGCTCTCGCCGTAGCCGACCTTACCGACGAGCTTGAAGTCGCCGACTTCGCCCTTGTACGTCAGAGCCATATCCCACATGTCGTCCTCGCCCCACGCGGCCGAGGCCGAGAAGCCGGCAATGTCGGGCGAGTCATAGCGAACGATGTTGCGGCGGCCGTTCTGGCCGGGCGTGCCGTTGTTGAAGCCGCCCATGTAGTCGGCCACGTTGCGCCTGACGTAGCGCCGCCGTCGACGCGCACGCTTGAACGCGCCAAGAGCGACAGCGGCCGCTTCGGCATCGGAGTAGTTGCGCGTGTTGACGCCGTCGGCATCGTCGAGAAGGTGGTACGTCGACGTACCGTCCTGGCCGACCGTCACCTTGCCGAGAGCCTTGCTCTTGATGAACCAGGCTCGACTTACGCGTCGTGATGGTGTTCTTGTGCCCGGCGCCGTCCTGGCTGAAGGCCTTCGAAGCTGCGCCGTTGATGCCGAATTCGAGCGTGTAGCCGGCGGACCAGTCGCTGTTGATCTTGGCTTCGCCAGCGAGCTTGAAGCGCGACTGCTCGAGCGAGTTCGTGCCGACGTAGGCGTTGCTTCTCGACGCCGTCATCCCAGGCGAATACGGCTTCGTTCACCCAGCCCGAAACCGTCAGGCTGAACTTTGCGGTTGCCCTTGCGAGCCGTCGTCGCCTCGAGTTCGGCAACGCGCTCTTCGAGATCCGCGCAGCAATCACCACCGAGATCCGCAGCCTGAGCCGAAGCCCCTCCCACGAGCAACACACCCGTCGCTGCAAGCAGCGCCAAACGTGCCCCCGACCCCAACAAACCCCCAGTCATGCTTAGACCCTCTCGAAGCTGTGTCCCCGGCGTCGCCGCTCGACACATCATTGAACCTCACCACTCAGCAGAGCGGGTCAGACGCTATACTCAACCGCCTGCCCTACCGCCGTGGACAAGCCGAGATAAGCCTTGAAAGTTCTAAGCAGTAAACGGCAAAAGCTTATATGACACTTTTCATACGGGCTGGTCGTTGTGTCTGAGACACGAGACTGATCCGCACACCCCGCTTTATGAAAGTTCTATGACATTGTGACAGTCGAGGTTCCGAAACCACGGCTCCATCTGCTATAAATTCGATCATCACAAGTTCATCTGGCACGCAGTTGACATGCTCAGGTAATCTCGAACGATCAACCTCCAGCCGCGCGTGAAAGAATGCCATCGCATCGATACAAGGCTGCCGTTGTCGGAACCGGACCCGCGGGTCTTGCCGCTGCGCTTGCGCTCGCCCGCACAGGCATCGAGACGGAGTTGCTCGGACCTCTCGCGCAACGGCCGCACGCCACTCCGGATCGCCGCACGGCCGCGCTGTTCGCTGGCTCCATCGAGCTTCTCAAGAACCTCGGCGTCTGGGATGACGTCGCCGCCGAGAGCGAGCCGATCACGGCCATTCGCATGATCGACGACACGGGATCGCTGCTGAGAGCGCCCGAGGTCACGTTCACCGCCGCCGAGCTTGGCCTCGCCGAGTTCGGCTGGAACATTCCCAATCGCGTGCTGGTGGCCGCGCTTTCGCGCGCCGTCACAGCACCCGAGAGCAACGTTCGCACTAATAGAGACAGAGGCGGTCACGAGCTTGAAGCTCGATGGCCCGGAGGCAATGCTGACGACAAAGGAGGGCCAAGAAGCAAGCGCGGCTCTCGTTGTCGCCGCCGACGGCCGCAACTCTCTATGCCGGCAGGCAGCAGGAATAGAAACACGCGCCTGGACGTATCCTCAGGCTGCCGTGGCCGCATGGTTCACGCACACGCGGCCGCATGGAAATATCTCGACCGAGTTTCATCGCTCCGCAGGCCCGTTCACGACCGTGCCGCTTCCCGGCCTCGGCTTCGAGCCTCGTGTGGGTCGAGACGCCGGAGGAGGCCCAGCGCCTCGCCGCCCTCGACGACGACGGCTTTCGCCAAGCCCTCGAGCTCAGGCTGCAGGGACTTCTGGGAAGCGTCGGCGAGGTCAGCCCGCGCACCGTTTTCCCGCTGTCCGGGCTCACGGCAAAAACATTTGGACGCGCGCGCGTGGCGCTTGTCGGCGAGGCCGGCCATGTCATTCCGCCCATTGGCGCCCAAGGCCTGAACCTCGGTCTTCGCGATGCTGCCGTCCTTGCCGATGGCGTCGCCGAGGCCACGGCCCGCAGGCAGGACCCGGGCTCGCCCGCTGTCCTCGACGCTTATGAAGCCCGCCGCCGCACTGACGTCGCCTCGCGCGTCATGACGGTCGATCTCTTGAACCGCTCGCTCATCTCCGGCTTCCTGCCCTTCCACCTCGCACGCGGCATCGGCCTGCATGCCTTGAAGAGCATTGGCCCTCTTCGCCGTTATCTCGTCCACGAAGGCTTGCAGCCGTCGTCGGCCGTACCGACTCTCATGCGGCAGGGCGGAGCGGCGCTGATGGCGGCGCGCATCACGGGCGACGCTCCTCATGCCGCAGCCTGACCTCGCAAGGCCGCTTGACCTGAACGCCTCGAGCTTGGCATCAGGCTCCTATCGCTTCGCGTCCGGAAACGTCCGGTCGCCGGCCAGCCCCGTTTCTCTCAGGTTTTGATGCAGCCTCCCCGCCTTTCCCGATTGCGCGATGTCCAGTTCCGCCTCGAGTATGCGCTGTTACGCAGCATCATCGGACTGGTGCGCCTGCTGCCGCTCGAAACCGCAACCTCCCTGTCCGCCAAGGCTTGGCGCTTCCTGGCGCCGCGCGTCAACCCGAAGCGGCAGGCCCGCGCTCTGGCAAACCTCGAGATCGCCTATCCCGAGAAGACCGACGCCGAGCGGCTCGCCATCTGCATGGCCCATTGGGAGAACCTCGGCCGCGTCATGGCCGAGACCATGCGTCATCGATCGCCTCACCGACGATCCCGGCCGCATTCGCATCGCGTCCGAGAAACTGTTCCGCCGCTACAAGGACAAGCTCGGGCCCGCCATCGGCGTCTCGCTGCACATGGGCAACTGGGAGCTGTCGATCTGGCCCTTCGTCGAGGCCAACGCCAATCCCGGCGCCGTCTACCGCTCCGTCAACAACCCTTATGTGGACGAGTACATTCGCTGGCAGCGCCGCAACCTCTATCCCGGCGGTCTGTTCGGCCGCGGCAAGGTCGAAGGCGAGCATGGCGACGATCAGAAGACCGCGCGCCTGCTGACCGACTTCGTACGCCGCGGCGGCCGCCTCGGCCTCGTCTGCGATCTCTACGACCGCACCGGACTGCCCGTGCCGTTCTTCGGCCAGGAGGCGAAAACCCAGGCCATCGCCGCCATGATCGCGCGCCGCGTCGGCAGCCGCATCTGGATGTCACGCTGCAAGCGCATCGGCACCTCGAGCAACTTCGAGATCGAGATCAAGGAGCTTCGCGTCCCGCGCACCAAGAACATCGGCGCCGACGTGCGCTGGATCATGGTCGAGATGCAAAAGCAGTTCGAGGCCTGGATGCAGAGAAGCGCCCGAGCAATGGATGTGGAGCAACCGCCGCTGGAGCTGAGGGCTCCCGCTCGGATGTGCGGGTCGCAGCCCCCAATCCTCCGCCCCAGCGCTCACTGCGTCTGCGTCGCCCGCAATCCTTCGGCAACAATCGAGGCGGCAGGAGTTGCGCTGCGCCATTTATCGAGCCAGTCAGCGATGCCGTTGACCGTCTCTGCGGACACCGCCGCGTTGGCCTCCGCGACTCGCGTCTGAAAGAAGCCGCGTCCCGGCCCGCGTGGCCGTCCATTTGGTCCCATCCCAACCCACGTAATTGATGATGCGATCGACACGATCGCCCTTGTCGCCGGAGTGCACGAACCGCTGGGCCTTCTTATCCCAGCTCACGGTCCGGCACGCACCGTCCCAACCGAGATACTTGATGGCGGGTTGCGGAGCTCCGTGCTTCTTCCCAGAGATGCTGACGGAAAACTCGGCCCCTTCCCATCGGGCCGCGAGGTTCTGCCCGTCGCAGGATTTGAAGCTCATCTTGTTGTCCTCGAAGGACAACACGCTGGACGACACGTTCGCCGCCGCAGGCAATGCCATCGCCGCAAGACCCAACATCCCGCCAACGATTGCCAGCCGCATCGCCATCCTCCTCATTTCAGCCTTCGGACACTCATTCGGAGTGTCAGCTCATCGAGCAGTCATGCCGAGACGAGGCACACGCGGTCAACGCACACACGCTCGATGAATGCAGCCATGACGCGATCGTGAAAGCGCGTGTGCAAAAGCTTCCCGCGCGATCATGGGAACATCTGCAATGCATGGATCAAAAGGCCGTGTCATCGCCACGAAGCCGATTGCAGGCCGGAGGCCGTGTCTATAACGCCTGATATGAAGCCCACCAACACGGGAGCGCAGATGCGGCGGTCAGCTATGTTATCGAACGCCGCGGCGCTTTCGATTCTCGTTCTTCTCGCCGCCTATCCGTCCCGTGCAGAGACCGCCGACGAGCAGAAACCGACCTGTGTCGATGATGCCATGCTCGTTTTCGATGCGTCGGGCTCCATGGCAGCCACGGATTTTCCCGAGGGCGCTCCCTCGCGCATGGACCGGGTGAGGCAAGCGCTGGTGAAAGTGCTGCCGGCCGCGTCTCAGACGCGGCGCCTCGGGCTGATGGTCTATGGCCCCGGCCCAAATTTCGACACGTGCAACAACGTCGACCTGCGTCTGCCGCCCACATCGAACGCGGGCAAGCGCATCATGCACGAGGTCGAGCGATTGCGCCCGGCGGGTCGGACACCCTTGACGTCCTCGGTGAAGCAGGCCGCCGAGATTCTGCAGCACGAGCACCGGCCTGCTGTGGTCGTATTGCTGACTGATGGGCAGGACACCTGCGGCGGCGATGCGTGCCGCTTGGCGCGCGACCTGAAAACTCTGCAACCGGCCATCACCGTCCACGTCATTGGATATCGGCTCGGGTCAACGTCTGAAGCCTCGCTACCCTTCGTCGAGCGCTGCCTCGCCGATGTGACCGGCGGCATCTATGCCACCGCCGAGACGACAGAGCAGCTCGCCGCGGCACTGTCTGAGACCCTGGGCTGCCCGGCCGTGACATCACTTCCGACCGGCCAGCCCATAAGATAGGCAGGCGAGAGTTGCTCGCCGGCCACCGCAGATCTCCGATGCTCCGTACCGTGACATGCTGCCCATGGCGCGCCATTGCGAACGCTGTTAACCATTCGTAAACCACTTCGCGCAACACTTCCTTAAACATTCCATTTGGACGGCCGCGATCTGCCGCCCCAACCCGCCGTTCGCCCCCCATGGATATGGACGACTTCTCAGGCTTTCCGCAGCACACGACGTCGAGTCTCAACGAGGCCCGCAACGACACCGGGCGCGTGGCGTTCTGCGGCCCGTACGTGCTGTCCGCCATCACCGGCTATCCGATCAGCAAGGTCGAGATGGCCATCAATGCCTACCGCAACCTGCCGCCGGATCTGCGCCACCGCGTCAAGGGCACCTACGCCGACGAAGTCGAAGGAGCACTCGCGGTCTACGGCTTCACGATGGAGATCAAGGAAAGCTTCATGCACCTGGAGCGCAAGAAGCGCCCGAGCGTGCTCGCCTGGATGCAGAAGCCGCGCAACGCCTGGGCGCACTACATCCTGGCCATCCACAAAGGCAAGGAAGGCCACTGGATCCTGATCAAGGGCGTGAAGATGTGCGACACCTTCACGGAGGGCAAATGGACCTTCGTCGTCGACGGACCCCATCGCGGCGCGCGCATCATGGAGATCTTCGAGGTCAAGAAGTCGCTCGAGGTGTAACCTCGGAAAAAACGTGAGGTGTAACCGCGGTAACAGCACCGCAAGTCCGGGTCTCGCACAAATTGCGATCGACCGTCTGGGACGCGACTGTGATGACACCCGAGCTTCGAGCCACCATAGAGGACGCCTACCGCATATTCGGCGGCTACACCGTCCGCCGCTCCCTCTCGGTCTGCCACTGCAACAGTTGCATGTCAGAAGAGACCGAGCACGAGCTCCTGACGACGCCGCTGCGCGAGATCCCCTATAAGCTGCTGGCCGAATACACCAACTCGGCCCACGACTGGGACGACGGGCCCGTCGCGCATCAGATGCGCTATTTCCTGCCGCGCTATTTCGAGCTCATCGCCATCAACGACTCCCCGTTCGCCATGGACATCGACATCTGTCTGCGCCGCCTCGCACGATGCGGGCTGGCGCGAGAAATGGCCCAAGGCGGAAGAGGACATCATCGACCGCTTCTTCGACGAGATCGTGAGATCGTACGCGGCCAAGCTCGACCTCGTGCAGTGGCCTGTCGGCTGGCGCTTGGAGTTCGACCTCACCGACATCTTGACGATGATCGCGACCGCCGGTGGAGACATTGATCGCGCTCTTGCCGTCTGGGATGCGGCCAAGGATCCTGCGGCAGCCATTCAAATGGCCGCCATGCGCGAACGCGTGCTGATGGAAACGGGCCGGACCTATCTGCACTCGCCCTACCTCGAGGACGATCCCGCGACGGCCGACAAGATCGGAGCTTTTCTCATGCGCCCCGAGGTGGACGAGCGCATGGAGCGGGCGTTCTTCGACATCGACGATCCACGTCTGCAGCAGCTGGTCTCGGACGCGATTTACATCCGTGCAACCACCCCGCCCCCCCGATAGGCGCTTGGTGCGACGCCCGACCAGCGCCGGAACGCACGCGTAAAGTGGGCAGGGTCCGCATAGCCGAGTTGCAGGGCGATGTCCGTAATCGGCAACGCGCCGTCACCGAGCAGAACCTTGGCGCGACGAAAAAGAGCGTCCTCGACGAGCCGGTTGAATGTCGTGCCATGACATTGCAAGTGGCGCTGGAGCGAACGGCGCGTGGTGCCGACCTTTTGCGCCACCCAATCGATTCGCGGGTAGCCTTCCAGCAGCGCGAGGTCCGTCACGGCGGAGATCGTGGCCAGGGTGTCGTGCTGGCCCGGAACCTGAGGCTCGCGCTCCGCCGCTTCGAGCGGGCTGGACGCCGGGTACACGTGGCCTAAATCCAGCAGCGAGGCGTCGAACTGGATCGCCGGCACGGCATGGCCGTGCGAAACATTGGTGCCGAAGACGTGCTCGAGCTCGGCCCTGGGTGCGCCGGCTGGAAGAGCCGTCATCACCACATCGGGATGCCAGCGCTTCCCCGCATAGGTGCGCACCACGTCGATCATATAGCTGACACCCAGAAGCTCGTTGTGATGCCGGCCCTCGGTCTCGGGTTCCACGAATTCGATCGACCAGCGAGCGGTCACTCCGCGAACGTCCAGGCCCAGCACGGTCGATGTCTGCAGCATGACGTTGATGCCGGCGTGGGCCCGCGCGACGGCATCGCGCAATGTTTCCGCCGCGCAAACCCAGGCGCCGAACGCGCTCAACTGCCTGCTGCTGACAACCTGGCCGAGGCGGGCGCCGAAGCAGTCGTCGCCCGTATCGCGCGCAGCACGCTCCAGAAGGCGGAACTGCTCCCGCAGCGGAACGACGAGATCCGGGTTCTCCAGCAGCGCAAACGGCAGATCGACATCCCGCAGCACGCGGGCGATCGACCCGCCCTGCCGGTCCACGAAATCGGAGATGGGGCCGAGGGAGCTGGCCCGGGTAAAGCCAGAAAGGCGAGGCGCCATGGCCACTCATCCAAATCACACCGGCACTTGGCGCAAAATGGCAAGCGCATCTCCCGGGAACAATTCACGTTGGCGTTACGCGTGGGCTTCCGGGCCCGCCACCGCGAACAAGAGAAAGGCCGACCATGACCACCCTTCCCTTCGACACCCGCCGCATTCGCTGGAATACGATCGAGGGCTTTCCCCACCTCGCCTATCACATCTGCGCCGTGGACGAGACCAAGCGGATCGTGGACATCCTGTTCAAGTTCGACGCCAACGCGAAGATCGCGCTGCACCGGCACAAGGCCGACTACATCACGCTCGTGCTGCAGGGCGAGCTGCGGATCTATCGAGCCAACGGCGAGCTCAAGGAGATCCGGCCGGTCGGCAGCTATGTTGCAGGAACGGCGGACGGCGAGCCGCATACCGAAGGCGGTGGCGATCAGGACGTGATCGCATTCTTCAGCAACCGGAACGTCGACAGCGTCGTCTATGAGATTCTCGACGACGCCCAGAACATCGTCGCAACGTTCGGCATGGCCGAGTTCAAACAGCTGCTGGCTGCCCAAACCGCGCAGCCTTCCACGCTGGTCGCATAGAGCGCTTCCGGAAAAAGGGAACTGGAACGCAAAAGGCCCCGAGGCATGCCTCGGGGCCTTTTCAATTCCGGTATCGGAGGCGGCTTAGGCGTTCGCTTCCGCAGCCTTGAGCTCTTCGGCGTGGCGCGCCTTGTCCTCGGCGCCCTTCACCGAGACGTCGCGGTCGACAAGCTCGATCACGGCGCGCGGTGCGCTGTCGCCGTAGCGGAAGCCCGCCTTGAGCACGCGCGAATAGCCGCCGGCGCGATCCTTGTAGCGGGGAGCCAGCGTATCGAACAGCTTCTTGACCATGTCCTCGTCGCCGAGGCGCGCAGCCGCAAGACGGCGCGAGTTCAAGTCGCCGCGCTTGGCGAGCGTGATGTACTTGTCGATGACCCGCTTGAGGTCCTTGGCCTTGGGAAGTGTCGTCACGATCTGCTCGTGACGGATGAGTGAGGCCGCCATGTTCGAGAACATTGCCTGGCGGTGCGCACTCTGACGGCCGAAACGGCGGCCCAATTTCTTGTGTCGCATGGGTTTCTCTTTCTCTGAGGTTGTTACGGGGAGGTTCTTTGGCCTCACCTCGTAGTGGTCGTCACGTCCACCCTATTGCGGGCAGACGGTAGTGCCCTCCCCCGCTTCGAAGCGGGAGAGGGAAATTCCTAGTACTGATCCTCGAAGCGCTTCGCCAGCTCTTCGATGTTGTCCGGCGGCCAGTTCGGCACTTCCATGCCGAGATGCAGGCCCATGCCGGCCAGGACTTCCTTGATCTCGTTGAGCGACTTGCGGCCGAAGTTCGGCGTGCGCAGCATCTCGGCTTCGGTCTTCTGGATGAGATCGCCGATGTAGACGATGTTGTCGTTCTTCAAGCAGTTCGCGGAGCGAACCGAAAGCTCGAGCTCGTCCACCTTCTTGAGCAGCGCGGCGTTGAAGGCGAGCTCCGGATGGCGGCTCTCCTCGACGGCCTTCTTCGGCTCCTCGAAGTTGATGAACACGGCGAGCTGGTCCTGCAGGATGCGCGCGGCGAGCGCGACGGCATCCTCGGGCTTCAGCGAGCCGTCGGTCTCGACCATCATCGTGAGCTTGTCATAGTCGAGGATCTGGCCCTCGCGGGTGTTCTCGACCTTGTAGGAAACCTTGGTCACCGGCGTGTAGAGGCTGTCGACCGGGATGAGGCCGATCGGAGCGTCATCCGGACGGTTGCGCTCGGCGGGGACGTAGCCCTTGCCCATGTCGGCGGTGAATTCCATGCGGATCTGCGCGCCCTGATCGAGGTGGCAGATGACATGCTCGGGATTGAGAACCTCGGCGTCCGAGCCGGTCTCGATATCGCCGGCCTTGACTGCGCCCGGGCCCTCTTTCTTGAGGAACATGCGCTTCACGCCGTCCGAATGAACGCGGAGCGCGATTTCCTTGATGTTGAGGATGATGCTGGTCACGTCCTCGCGCACGCCGGGGATCGACGAGAACTCGTGCAGCACGCCGTCGATGTGCACGGTCTTGATCGCCGCGCCCTGCAGCGACGACAGCAGCACGCGCCGGATGGCGTTGCCGAGCGTCATGCCGAAGCCGCGCTCGAGCGGCTCGGCGACGAGCGTCGCGACGCGCGAGCGATCGCGGCCGGGAGTGATATCAAGCTTCGTGGGCTTGATGAGATCTTGCCAGTTCTTCTGCAATACGTTCGTCACGGGGTCCTCATCGAGGTTCGGGGTGCTGCCTCGCCGGGTGGCTGCACGCATCCAACGGAGGATAGTCCTGGATCCGAAGGCAGGGGGCTGGCGCGCCGCTCTGATGCCTGCCGTTCGGAGCCGAACTTGGTAGTGGTCTTAAACGCGGCGGCGCTTGCGCGGCCGGCAACCGTTGTGCGGAATGGGCGTCACGTCGCGGATCGAGGTGATCTGGAAACCGATCGACTGCAGCGCGCGAAGAGCAGACTCACGACCCGAGCCCGGACCGCAAACCTCGACTTCGAGCACCTTCATGCCGTGCTCCTGGGCCTTCTTGCCGGCATCCTCGGCCGCCATCTGCGCCGCGAACGGCGTCGACTTGCGCGAGCCCTTGAAGCCCATCGTGCCCGACGACGACCAGGCGAGCGTGTTGCCCTGTGCGTCGGTGATCGTGATCATGGTGTTGTTGAAGGAGGCATTCACGTGGGCGACGCCCGACGAAATGTTCTTCTTCTCGCGGCGCCGCACCTTGGTGCGGCCCTGTGCCTGCTCTTTCGCCATAGTCCTAGCAACTCCTGATGCCCGCTTCCGGGCCTATATATCGCTGTGCAGGCACAGCCCCGCTGAAACCCGGCCGCTCCGATCGAAACGAGCAGCCGGTTGAATCTCGTAAAACCTTAGGCCTTCTTCTTGCCGGCGATCGGCTTCGCAGGGCCCTTGCGCGTGCGCGCATTCGTGTGCGTGCGCTGGCCGCGAACCGGAAGACCCTTGCGGTGACGCAGGCCGCGATAGCAGCCGAGGTCCATCAAGCGCTTGATATTCATCGCGACTTCGCGACGAAGATCGCCCTCGACGACGTAATCGCGGTCGATCGCCTCGCGGATCTGCAGCACTTCGGCGTCGGTCAGCTGATTGACGCGGCGATCGGCCGGGATGCCGACACGTGCGCAGATATCAGTCGCGTACTTCTCGCCGATCCCATGGATGTACTGAAGCGCGATGACGACGCGCTTCTGGGTCGGAATGTTCACACCTGCTATACGAGCCACGTCCGTCTCCTAGAGAATTCCTGCTATCAGCCGCGAATGGCGGTAGCTATCTTGTTGTTAACAAAAGAAAACAGCCGAGGGACTGACCCGGGGCGCGTTGCCGCCACACGGACCAATCCTCCCCAATTCGTCGTCTTGAGAGCGCGGTGTTGTAGCTTGGTCATAATACTTCGTCAACATCGCGCCCTGGAAAAGTGCCGCTGCCCCGTTCATGCCGTCGCCTCATCGAGCTGGCGGGCGACATCGTTAATGGCCGCCATGCCGTCGATGGAGCGCAACTTGCCCTTGGCGAAGTAGTAACCAAGTAAAGGCGCCGTTTCGCGGTAGTAGGCCATCAGTCGGGTCTTGAGGGCATCCGCGTTGTCGTCCGCCCGCACCGTGCCGCCTGCGGCCAAAGTGTCGCTGGCCCTTTTCTCGATCCGCGACAAAAGCACCGTGTCATCGACCTTGAGCTCGACGACGGCATCGAGGCTCTTTCCGCGCGAGGCGAGCAGCGCATCGAGCGCGGCAGCCTGCTTGAGCGTGCGCGGGAACCCGTCGAGGATGAAGCCGTTTGCGCAGTCGGGCTGATCGATGCGGTCGGCGATGATACCGATGACGATCTCGTCCGAGACCAGCCCGCCGCTTTTCATCACGGCTTCGGCCTGGCGCCCGATCGGCGTGCCGGCCTTGACGGCGGCGCGCAGCATGTCGCCGGTGGAGAGCTGAACCAGAGAGCGCCGTTTGGCAAGCGCCTCCGCCTGGGTGCCCTTACCGGCGCCGGGTGGCCCCAACAGGATGAGGTTCATCTCCGCCCCCGCCCGGTCGCACCGCGCAGCTTGGCCTTCTTGATCAGGCCCTCGTACTGATGCGCCAGGAGATGGCTCTGGATCTGCGCCACCGTATCCATCGTCACGCTGACCGCGATGAGCAGCGACGTACCGCCGAAGTAGAACGGCACCGCCGCATACGCGGTCAGGATCTCGGGCAGCACGCAAACGGCTGCCAGGTAAAGTGCGCCGACCACCGTGATGCGCGTCAGGACGTAATCGATGTACTCGGCCGTCTTCTCGCCCGGACGGATGCCGGGAAGGAAGCCGCCGTACTTGCGCAGGTTGTCGGCCGTCTCCTTCGGGTTGAACACCACGGCGGTGTAGAAGAACGCGAAGAAGATGATGAGGAACACATAGACGAGAATATGCAGCGGCTGGCCCGTTCCGAGCGCTGCCACGATTCCCGACAGCCACTCCGGACCACCACCCTGGGCGCTCGTGAACTGGGCAGCCGTGATCGGCAGCAGCAGCAGCGACGAGGCGAAGATCGGCGGAATGACGCCCGAAGAGTTGAGCTTCAGCGGCAGATGCGAAGAATCGCCCTGCGTCATGCGGTTGCCCACTTGCCGCTTCGGATATTGGATCAGCAGCCGGCGCTGAGCGCGCTCGATGTAGACGATGGCGGCAACGACAGCCAGCATAAGAACGAGCAGAGCCAGCAGCAGGAATGTGGAGAGAGCGCCCGTGCGCGCCATCTCGAACAAGCCGACCAGCGCCGTCGGTAGGCCGGCCACGATGCCGGCGAAGATGATGAGCGAGATACCGTTGCCGACGCCACGCTGCGTGATCTGCTCGCCGAGCCACATCAGGAACACCGTGCCGCCGACCAGCGTCACGATCGTGGTCACGCGGAAGAACCAGCCCGGATCAGCCACCACCGAGCCAGCGGCCGACCGCGAGCCTTCGAGGCCGATCGCGATGCCGTAGGCTTGGAAGGCCGCCAGAACGACGGTCAGATAGCGGGTGTACTGGTTGATCTGCTTGCGGCCCGACTCGCCTTCCTTCTTCAAGGCTTCGAGCTTGGGCGACATCGACGTCATGAGCTGAATGATGATCGACGCCGAGATGTACGGCATGATGTTCAAGGCGAAGATCGCCATGCGCTCCACGGCGCCGCCGGCGAACACGTTGAACATGCCGAGAATGCCGGACGACTGCGACTTGAACGCTTCCGCGAAGGCAGCCGCGTCGATGCCCGGAATCGGAATGAACGTGCCGAAGCGATAGACGATGAGCGCACCGAGCGTGAACCAGATGCGATTCTTGAGATCCTGGGCCTTGGAGAAGGCGCCGAGGTTCAAATTCGAGGCGAGCTGCTCGGCAGCAGATACCATTCCCGTGTCTCCCCGGCTCAAAGAGCCCTGCGACCTGTGTCCTTGGTCGCTTTAGTTGGTGTCAGGCCCCACCTCGCTCAAGAGCCCGCCGAGCTGCGCTAGTGTCGAAGCGGCCCGTTGCCGGGCCAGCTCCTTAGGCCTCGGCCTTTTCGCCGGCCGGCTTCTTGCCCGTACCAGCCTTCTTGGCCGCCGTCTTCTTCCGCTTGACCTCGTCGGCCTCGAGAATCTTCTTCTCGATCAGCTTGATGGTGCCGCCGGCCTTCTCGACAGCCGCCTTGGCCGTGGCCGAAGCATGGTCGGCAGTCAGCGACAGCTTCGCCTTGAGCTCGCCCGAGCCGAGCATACGCAGTCCATCCTTCGGGCGGCGCAGGATGCCGGCCTCGACCAGAGTAGCCACGTCCACCGTCTGGCCAGCCTTCAGCTTGCCCTCGTCGACCGCCTGCTGCAGCGCGCCGAGATTGATCTCGTTGTAGTTCTTGCGGTTGTACTTCTTGAAGCCGCGCTTCGGCAGACGCCTGTGAAGGGGCATCTGGCCGCCTTCGAAGCCGCCGATGGCGACACCCGTACGCGCCGTCTGGCCCTTGCCGCCGCGGCCACCCTGCTTGCCGACGCCGGAGCCGATGCCGCGGCCGATGCGGACGCGGAATTTGCGCGCGCCGGCGTTGTCTTTGATGTCGTTGAGCCGCATGGGCCCGTGCTCCTCAGTAAATCTTAGGCCTTGCCCGGCTCGTCGACGACGCGGACGAGATGCGGAATCTTGTTGATCATGCCGCGCACAGACGGCGTGTCTTCGAGCATGCGGCGGCGATGCAGCTTGTTGAGCCCGAGCCCAATAAGCGTCTTGGTCTGGATGTCGGGGCGGCGATTCGCGCTCGCGAACTGCTCGACCGTAATCGTCTTCTTGGCTGCCATGTCACGTCACCTTCTCGAAGTCGTTTCAGCCGGTGCACATCCGCGCGCCGGCAGAAGAGTTTAAGCCTCAGCGCCGGCTTCAGTGCCCGAGCCGTCGCGGCGGCGTGCCACGATCTCCGACACCTTCTTGTTGCGGCGCGCTGCGACAGAGCGGGGATTTTCCTGCTCCTTGAGCGCGTCGAACGTGGCGCGGACCACGTTGTAGGGGTTCGTCGAGCCGAGCGACTTCGCCACCACGTCATGCACGCCGAGCATCTCGAACACGGCGCGCATGGCGCCGCCGGCGATGATGCCCGTACCGGCCGGAGCCGAGCGCAGCACGACCTTGCCCGAGCCGTGACGGCCCTGCGCTGTCGTGATGCAGGGTGCGGGCGTCGCGGAGCGGCACGCGCAGCAGGTTGCGGCGCGCGGCCTCGGTTGCCTTGCGGATGGCTTCCGGCACTTCGCGTGCCTTGCCGTGGCCGAAGCCGACGCGGCCCTTGAGGTCGCCGACGACGACGAGCGCGGCGAAGCCGAAGCGCTTACCGCCCTTCACGACCTTGGCGACACGATTGATGTGGACGAGCTTGTCCGAGAATTCGCTGTCGCGCTCTTCCCGCTCCCGCTCCCGTCCGCGTCCGCCTCTGTCTGGTCCACGTGCCACGATTAAATTCCTTTCATCAGAAGCTGAGGCCGCCTTCACGCGCGGCATCGGCAAGCGCTTTCACGCGCCCATGGAACAGATAGCCGCCGCGGTCGAAAACGACCTCTTTGACGCCGGCCTTGACGGCACGCTCGGCCACGAGCTTGCCGATGGCGGCAGCCGCGTCCTTGTTGGCGCCGGTCTTGAGCGAGCCGCGCAGATCCTTTTCCATCGTCGAGGCGGCAGCCAGCGTCGTGCCGGCCGCATCGTCGATGATCTGCGCATAGATGTGCTTCGAGGAGCGGTGAACCGAAAGCCGCGGACGGCCTTCCGACCGAGCCTTGAGCGTCCGGCGTACGCGCGCTTTGCGCTTATCGAACTTGTTGAGCGTGCCCATCGGCCTCTGTCCTTACTTCTTCTTGCCTTCCTTGCGGAAGATATACTCGCCCTTGAAGCGCACGCCCTTGCCCTGGTAGGGCTCGGGCTTCCGCGAGGCGCGAATGTCGGACGCGATCTGTCCGACGAGCTGCTTATCGATGCCCGAAACCGTGATGACATCCTGCTTCGGGCCGCCGACCTTGACCTCGACGCCCGCCGGGATCGTGTGCACGACGTCGTGGCTGAAGCCGATGCTGAGAGGTCAGCACGTCCTTGCCCTTCAGCGCCGCCTTGAAGCCGACGCCGTGGATCTCGAGCGTATGCGTATAGCCGTCGGTCACGCCCTCGATGAGGTTGCGGACCATGGTCCGCGACATGCCCCACATCGAGCGTGCCTTCTTGGTGTCGTCGCGCGGCGTGACTTCGATGCCTTCGTCGGTCTTCTCGACCTTGATTTCCTCAGGCATCGTGAAGGAGAGTTCGCCCTTGGCGCCCTTCACTTTGACCGTCTGGCCGGAAACCGTCGCCGTCACACTCGACGGGACCGGCACTGGCTTCTTTCCGATGCGTGACATGGGTCGTTGTCCTCAAAGTCCCCGGACCGAAGTCCGGACCCTTCCTTAGAATACGTTGCAGATGATCTCGCCGCCGACGTTCTCTTCCTTGGCGCGCGAGTCCGACATCACGCCCTTGGGCGTGGAAAGGATCGCGACGCCGAGGCCGTTGGCGACGGTCTCGAGGTCCCGCACCGGCGAATAAACGCGCCGGCCCGGCGTCGAGACGCGGCGGATCTCTTTGATCGCCGGCTGACCGTTGAAATACTTGAGCTCGATCTCGAACTCGGGGTGGCTCGCCCTTCTGTTCGACGCGAGCGTAGCCGCGGATGTAGCCCTCTTCAGCAAGCACGTCGAGAACGCGTGCGCGCAGGTTCGAAGCGGGCGTGCTCACCTTCGGCCGGCGGCGCATCTGCGCATTACGGATGCGCGTCAGCATATCGCCGATGGGATCGTTCACTGCCATGTTCTTGTGCCCCTCTTACCAGCTCGACTTGACCATGCCCGGGATGAGGCCCTGAGAGGCCTGCTCGCGGAGCTGGTTGCGGCACATCTTGAGCTTGCGGTAGTAGCCGCGGGCACGGCCCGTGATTTCGCAGCGGTTGCGAATGCGCACGGCCGAGCCGTTGCGCGGCATCTCGGCGAGCTTGAGGCGCGCTGCGAAGCGCTCCTCGGCCGGACGCTTGAGATCGTCCGCAATGGCCTTGAGGCGCTTGCGCTTGGCCGCGTACTGAGCGGTGAGCTTGCGGCGCCTGTTGTTCTTCTCGACTGAGCTAGTCTTTGCCATTCATGGTCCTCCAAAGGCCTTTCGGGGTGTGTTGGTCCCGAGGTCCTCTAGCTGCGGAAAGGGAAGTTGAAGCCGCGAAGAAGCTCACGAGCCTCATCGTCGGTAGCGGCCGACGTGCACACGATCACGTCGAGACCCCAAACTTGGTCGACCTTGTCGTAGTCGATCTCCGGAAACACGATGTGCTCCTTGAGACCGCAGGCGAAGTTGCCCCGCCCGTCGAAGCTCTTCGGGTTGAGACCGCGGAAGTCCTTCACGCGCGGCAGCGCGATGGTGACGAACCGGTCCAGGAACTCGTACATGCGATCGCCGCGCAGCGTCACCTTGGCGCCGAGCGTCATGCCCTCGCGAACCTTGAAGGTCGCGATCGACTTGGTCGACTTGGTCAACAGCGGCTTCTGGCCGGCGATGAGCGCCAGGTCGCCAGCAGCGTTGTCGACCTTCTTGCGGTCCGCGGTGGCCTCGCCGACGCCCATGTTGAGGACGATCTTCTCGAGACGCGGAACCTGCATCGGGTTCTTGTAGGCGAACTTCTCGACCAGCGCCTCGCGCACCACCTTCTCGTAGTGCGACTTGAGGCGCGGCTTGTAGTCCTTCGGACGCGGCTTGATCTCGCGCGGGCCGGCATCGGCCTTCACGGCCTTGGCGCCCTTCGGAGCCTTGGCTTCCTTGCCGGGCTTGCCGCCCTGTCCGCCTTGGGGCTTTGCAGCCTTTTCGGGTTTCTCTTTGTCGGCCATGGCTTAGTTCTTCTCCGGAATGATCTCGCCAGAGCGCTTGGCGAACCGAACCTTCTTGCCGTCGTCGAGCAGGCGGAAACCGACACGCGTCGGCTTGCCATCCTTGGGATCCTCGAGGGCAAGGTTCGAAATCTGGATAGCGGCCTCTTTCGAGATGATGCCGCCTTCCTGCTGCGGTGTCTGGCGCTGGTGGCGGCGCACGACATTGACGCCACGCACGAGGGCGCGGTTCTCTTTCGGGCGAACCTCGATGACTTCGCCGCGCTTGCCTTTATCGCGGCCAGTCAGCACGACGACGTTGTCGCCCTTTTTAATCTTCAGCGACGCCATTACAGCACCTCCGGCGCAAGCGAGACGATCTTCATGTGGTTCTTGGCGCGCAGCTCGCGCGTGACCGGTCCGAAGATGCGCGTGCCGACAGGCTCGCCCTGTGCGTTGATCGAGCACGGCGGCGTTGCGATCGAAGCGGATCAGCGAGCCGTCCGGACGGCGCACGCCCTTGGCGACGCGCACGATCACGGCCTTCATCACCTGGCCCTTCTTGACGCGACCCTTCGGAATAGCCTCCTTCACCGACACCACGATGGTGTCGCCGATGGTGGCGTACTTGCGCTTCGACCCGCCCAGCACCTTGATGCACTGAACGCGACGCGCGCCCGAATTGTCGGCGACGTCGAGATTCGTCTCCATCTGGATCATCGCACTCGTCTCTCTTCCTGCCGCCAATCACTGCGGCGTAAAATCCGTTTCAGCTCGTCATGCGGGCCAAGGTCTCCGTGAAGCCTGCAGCCAGCGAATTCATCTCGTCTTCTCGACCGCGACCCAGCGTTTCAGCTTCGAGATCGGTGCCGCTCTCCTGGATCGCCACGCTGGTCGCCGATCTTGAAGACGTTCTCTTCGTCGTGAGCGTGGTACTTCTTCGTACGGCGGACCGTCTTCTTCAAAAGCGGATGCGTGTAGCGGCGCTCCACCTCGACGACGATCGTCTTGTTGTTCTTCGACGAAACAACCACACCCTGCAGGACGCGTTTCGGCATCTCAATGTCTCCTTACGCGCCAGTCTTCGATTTCGTCTTGCCCGACACAGGCGAACCGGCCCGCTTCTGGCTTGCGATCGTCAGGACGCGCGCGATATCGCGACGAACCTGACGCACGCGCGACGTGTTCTCGAGCTGGCCCGAGGCCCGCTGGAAGCGCAGGTTGAACTGCTCCTTCTTCAGCTTCGCCAACTGGTCGTCGAGCTGATCGAGCGAGAAGCTCGCGAGATCACTGGCTTTCATTTCGTCGTCCTCACAATCCTTGCCGTAACCGCCGGCGCTTAGCCGATGCGCGTTACGATGCGTGTCTTGATTCCGAGCTTGGCGGCACCGAGAAGCAGCGCTTCACGCGCAATCTGATCCGCCACACCGTCGAGCTCGAACATGATGCGGCCCGGCTTCACGCGCGAGACCCACAGCTCGATGCTGCCCTTGCCCGAGCCCATGCGGACTTCGGCGGGCTTCTTCGTCACCGGCACGTCCGGGAACACGCGGATCCAGACGCGGCCGGCGCGCTTCATATGGCGCGTGATGGCGCGGCGGGCTGCTTCGATCTGACGTGCGGTGACGCGCTCGGGCTCCACGGCCTTGAGGCCGTGCGAACCGAAGTTCAGTGTCGTGCCGCCCTTCGCAGCGCCGTGGATACGGCCCTTGAACTGCTTGCGGAACTTTGTCTTTTTCGGTGACAGCATAGTCCTGTTCCTTCAAAGCCTGATTAGGCCTGCTCCTTGTCCTGTCGGCAGCCGGCTCAGCGCCGCCACCGCCACCGCCGCGCGGACCACGATCGCCGCGATCGTTTCTCGGACCGCGGCGCTCACGGCGCTCGCCGTCGTCGCGGCGAGGACGGCTGCCGGTGCCGTCGCCGGCGCCTTCGGTCGCACGGCGCTCGGATGCCATCGGGTCGTGCTCCATGAGCTCGCCCTTGAAGATCCAAACCTTGATGCCGATGACGCCGTAGGCGGTCTTGGCCAGGCCGTAGCCGAAATCGATGTCGGCGCGCAGCGTGTGCAGCGGCACGCGGCCTTCGCGGTACCACTCCGTACGCGCGATTTCCGCGCCGCCGAGACGGCCGGCGACGTTGATACGGATGCCGACAGCGCCGGCGCGCAGTGCCGTCTGAACCGCGCGCTTCATGGCGCGGCGGAATGCAACGCGGCGCTCGAGCTGCTGGGCGATGTTCTCAGCGACCAGCACGGCGTCGGTGTCGGGCTTGCGCACTTCGAGGAGGTTCAGGTGAACTTCCGACTGCGTGTAGCGCGCGAGCTCGCCGCGCAGCTTCTCGATGTCGGCGCCCTTCTTGCCGATGAGAACGCCGGGGCGCGCCGTGTGCACGGTGACGCGGCACTTCTTGTGCGGACGCTCGATGACGACCTTCGAGATGCCGGCCGTGCGCTGCAGCTTCAGGATGTGAGCGCGAATGGCGCGATCTTCATGCAGGAGCTTGCCGTACTCGCCACGACGGGCGAACCAGCGGCTGTCCCAGGTGCGGTTGATGCCGAGCACGAAGACCGATCGGATTGACTTTATGACCCATTACTCGGCCTCCTTCTGAGCCGCGCCGGCCTTGCTTTGGCAGCAGGCTTAGCCTTCGCTGCAGGCTTCTTGGCCTTCGCGTCCTTGCCCTTTTGAGCCTTCGGCTTCTCAGCCTCGGCTTCCGTCTCGCGCACGACGACGGTGATCTGCGAGAACGGCTTCATGATGCTGAAACCGCGACCGCGGCCGCGAGCGGCGAAGCGCTTCATCACCAGGTTCTTGCCGACGTAGGCCTCGGCGACGATCAGCGAGTTGACGTCGAGATCGTGATTGTTCTCGGCATTCGCGACCGCGCTCATGACGCACTTGCGCACGTCCTGGGCGATCCGCTTCCTCGAGAACTCGAGATCCGCGAGCGCCTTCTCGACCTTCTTGCCGCGAATGAGACCGGCGACAAGGTTGAGCTTCTGCGGCGACACGCGAAGGTTCTTCGCGATCGCGCGGGCCTCTTTGTCGGAGAGGCTGCGCTCCCTGCTGGGCTTGCCCATTACTTCCTCACCGCTTTCTTGTCGCCGCCGTGACCCTGAAACAGCCGCGTCGGCGAGAACTCGCCAAGCTTGTGGCCGATCATGTCTTCGGTGACGTTCACCGGAATGTGCTTCTGGCCGTTGTAGACGCCGAACGTCAGCCCAACGAACTGGGGCAGGATCGTCGAGCGGCGGCTCCAGGTCTTGATGACCTCGTTACGTCCAGACGAACGCACCTTCTCAGCCTTCTTGAGAATGTAGCCGTCGACGAACGGGCCTTTCCAAACTGCGCGTGTCACTCTGCTCTCCTCGGCCTTAGCCTAGTCTGTCGTGCCTCGTGTCGGAGAGGGCTCAGCCTCTCCGGAAGCACTCGATCTTACTTGCTCTTCGACCGGCTTCTGACGATGTACTTGTCGGTCTGCTTGTTCTTGCGCGTCTTGAAGCCCTTGGTCGGCTTGCCCCAAGGCGTCGCCCAATGCTTACCGCCGTTCGTGCGGCCGCCGTTCGGATGGTCGATCGGGTTCATGGTGATCGAACGCACCGTCGGACGGTTGCCCTTCCAGCGGTTACGGCCGGCCTTGGCGATCACTTCGTTGCTGTGATCCGGGTTCGAGACGGCACCGATCGAAGCCATGCATTCGGCGCGCACCTTGCGCGTCTCGCCGGAATTGAGCTTCAGCACCGCCCAGCCGGCGTCGCGGCCGACGAGCTGTACGAAGGCTCCTGCCGAGCGCGCGATCTGCCCACCGCCGCCGGGCTTGAGCTCGACGTTGTGCACGATGGTGCCGATCGGCATGCCGGCGAGCGGCATGGCGTTGCCGGGCTTCACGTCGACCTTGGCGCCCGAGACCACCTGATCGCCCACGGCCAAGCGCTGCGGCGCCAGGATGTAGGACAGGTGACCGTCCTTGTACTTGATCAGCGCGATGAACGCGGTGCGGTTCGGATCGTACTCGAGCCGCTCGACCGTCGCGACGATGTCGTGCTTGCGACGCTTGAAATCGATCAGGCGATAGGACTGCTTGTGTCCGCCGCCGATATGACGCGTCGTGATGCGTCCGTCGCTGTTGCGACCACCCGTCTTGAGCTTGCCCTCGGTCAGCATCTTGACCGGCGCACCCTTGAACAGGTGGCTGCGGTCAACCTGCACCAACTGCCGCATGCTGGGAGAGGTCGGACGGAATGTTTTCAGTGCCATCTCTATCCGCTCCTTTAGAGGCCCGTCGTGACGTCGATCGAGTGGCCTTCCTCGAGCGTCACGATGGCCTTCTTGGTATCGCTGAGCTGTGCCTTGATGCCGCGGAAAACTCTCCGCTTGCCCTTGCGCACGAGCGTGTTGACGGCCTTGACCTTGACGCCGAAGAGCTTCTCGACCGCCGACTTGATGTCCGTCTTGGTTGCACCCGGGGCGACCTTGAAGATCACCTGGTTGGCTTCCGAGACCAGCGTCGCCTTCTCGGTGATCACCGGAGAAAGAATGACGTCGTAGGCTTTGTACTTGTCCATCACTTCGCCTCCGCCTTGGCATCGGCAAAGCGCACATCGAGGGCTTCGATTGCAGCCTTCGTCAGCACGAGCTTCTTGCGCCGCAGAATGTCGTAGACGTTGATGCCGGCGATCGGCAGCACGTCGATGTTCGGAATGTTGCGCGCAGCCCGGGCGAACGTCACCTCGAGCTCGGCGCCGTCGATGATCAGCGCGTTCGAGAGACCGAGGCTCGCGAACTGCTTCTTGAGCTCACCGGTCTTGCCCTTGGACGAAGCCGCGTCGAGCACGATGATCTCGCCGGCCTTCGCCTTGGCAGAGAGAGCGTGACGCAGCGCCAGAGCGCGCACCTTCTTGGGCAGGCCGATGGCATGGCTGCGCGGCTTGGGGCCGAACGCCTTGCCGCCGCCGCGCCACTGCGGAACCGACTTGTCGCCGTGACGGGCGCCGCCGGTGCCCTTCTGCTTGTACATCTTCTTGCCGGTGACGGTCACTTCCGACCGGTCCTGGGCATGATGCGTGCCGGCCATGCGCTTGAGCTGCTGCCAGCGCACCATGCGATGCAGGATGTCGCTGCGCGGCTCGAGACCGATAGATGGCGTCGGCGAGCTCGATCTCGCCGGCTGACTTTGCTTCGAGCGTGGTGACGGTCGCTTTCATCACGCCTTCTCCCTGTTGGCCGGCTTGAACGCGCCGGGCTTCGGCGCATCGGCGTGGGCCTTCTTCTTGACGGCGTCGCGAACGACGACCCAGCCGCCCTTGGAGCCGGGAACGGCGCCGCGGATCATGAGCAGGCCGCGCTCGACATCGATCTTGGCGACGACGAGGTTCTGCGTCGTGACGCGCTCGTCGCCGAGATGGCCGGCCATCTTCTTGCCCTTGAACACCTTGCCGGGGTCCTGGCGCTGACCGGTCGAACCGTGCGAGCGGTGGCTGACCGAGACGCCGTGCGTCGCGCGCAGACCGGCGAAGTTCCAGCGCTTCATTGCGCCCTGGAAGCCCTTGCCCTGGCTCGTGCCCGTCACGTCGACGAACTGGCCCGCCACGAAGTGGTCGGCCGTGATCTCGGCACCCACCTCGATGAGGTTCTCAGGCGAAACGCGGAACTCAGCGAGCTTGCGCTTCGGCTCCACCTGCGCAACCGCGAACGTGCCGCGATCGGCTTTGGTGAGGCGCGAAGGCTTGCGCGTTCCGGCACCCACCTGGATGGCCGTATAACCGTTCTTCTCGGCGGTGCGCTGAGACAGAACCTGAAGCTTCTCGAGCTTCAGGACGGTCACAGGCACATGCTCACCCGCATCTGTGAAGATGCGTGTCATGCCGACTTTCTGAGCAATCACTCCGGAACGCATTCGTCGCATTCCTTCCCTTTATTTCGCGGTCCACCTGGGCAACCCCAGGCGAACAGGAATCCTCTAGAGCTTGATCTCGACATCGACGCCAGCGGCCAGGTCGAGCTTCATCAGCGCGTCCACCGTCTGCGGCGTCGGATCAACGATATCCAACATGCGCTTGTGCGTGCGCATCTCGAACTGCTCACGGCTCTTCTTGTCGACGTGAGGAGACCGGTTCACCGTGAAGCGCTCGATGCGCGTCGGCAAGGGAATCGGACCCCGCACCTCTGCACCCGTACGTTTCGCCGTGTTCACGATCTCACGCGTCGACGCATCGAGAATTCGATGGTCGAACGCCTTGAGCCGGATGCGGATGTTTTGGCCGTTCATTTTCTCGAGACCCGCTGAAATGGGGAGAAGCGCTTTAACCCGGTCCCGAACGGACCGCCCTCAAAGCGCTTCCCGTCCAATTATTACTCTACGATTTTCGTGACGACGCCGGCGCCGACGGTGCGGCCGCCTTCGCGGATAGCGAAGCGCACCTTCTCTTCCATGGCGATCGGCGAAACCAGCTCGACATCAACTGCGATGTTGTCGCCCGGCATAACCATTTCCGTGCCGGCCGGCAGCGTCACGACACCCGTGACGTCGGTCGTGCGGAAGTAGAACTGAGGACGATAGTTGGTGAAGAACGGCGTATGACGGCCGCCCTCTTCCTTGGTGAGGATGTACGCCTCAGCCTTGAACTTCTTGTGCGGCTTGACCGAGCCCGGCTTGGCCAGAACCTGGCCGCGCTCGACGGCTTCCTTGTCGATGCCGCGCAGCAGGCAGCCGACGTTGTCGCCAGCCTCGCCCGAGTCGAGCAGCTTGCGGAACATTTCGACGCCGGTCACGATCGACTTCTGCGTGTCGCTGCGAGGCCGACGATCTCGACTTCTTCGCCGACCTTGATCACGCCGCGCTCGATACGGCCGGTGACGACCGTGCCGCGGCCCGAGATCGAGAACACGTCTTCGATCGGCATCAGGAACGGCTGGTCCTTCGGACGCTCAGGGAGCGGGATGTAGGTGTCGAGGGCTTCGTAGAGCTTGATGATGGCTTCGTCAGCCAGCGGGCCCTTCTCGCCGTTCAGGGCCTTCACGGCCGCGCCGCGGATGACCGGCGTGTCGTCGCCCGGGAACTGGTACTTCGAGAGCAGCTCGCGAACTTCCATCTCGACGAGGTCGAGCAGCTCGGGGTCATCGACGACGTCGCACTTGTTGAGGAACACGACGATGTAGGGAACGCCGACCTGGCGGGCGAGCAGGATGTGCTCGCGCGTCTGCGGCATCGGGCCGTCGACGGCCGACACGACGAGGATCGCGCCGTCCATCTGGGCGGCGCCCGTGATCATGTTCTTGACGTAGTCGGCGTGGCCCGGGCAGTCGACGTGGGCGTAGTGGCGGTTCGGCGTCGCGTACTCGACGTGCGAGGTCGCGATCGTCAAAATCTTGGTCGGGTCGCGGCGGCCCTGGCTCTCAGAAGCCTTGGCAACGTTGTCGTACGAGATCGCCGTCGTCGTCCAACCACTGTCGAAAGAAACCTTGGTCAGAGCGGCTGTCAACGTGGTCTTGCCGTGGTCGACGTGACCAATCGTGCCGACGTTCACGTGCGGCTTGTTGCGCTCGAATTTCGCCTTGGCCATGGTAGGCTCTCCTTAATCTCGTCCTGTACCTGTCCGGGCTTCACCCGGTAACTCTCACCTGCGACTGCGTCCCGTCGGGGACGCCACCATCAGGCGTATTTCGCTTTAACTTCTTCCGCCACGTTGCGCGGCACGTCCGCGTAATGAGCAAACTGCATCGTGTACGACGCGCGACCCGTCGACATCGACCGCAGCTGGCTCACGTAGCCGAACATATTTGCGAGCGGAACGTAGGCACGGATGACCGTGGCGTTGCCGCGCATCTCCTGCGTGCGGATCTGGCCGCGCCGCGAGTTGATGTCGCCGATGATCGAACCGACGAAATCGCCCGGCGTCACCACCTCGACGTCCATGATCGGCTCAAGGATCTTGATGCCGCCCTTCTCGCAACCTTCCTTCATCGCCGAGCGGGACGCGATTTCGAACGCGATCGCCGACGAGTCGACTTCGTGGAAGGCGCCGTCATAGAGCGTCACCTTCATGTCGACGAGCGGGAAGCCGATGAGCACACCGTTGTCCCATACCGACTTGATGCCCTTCTCGACGCCCGGGATGTATTCCTTCGGGATCGAGCCGCCGACGACAGACGACACGAACTCGTTGCCCTTGCCGGTCTCGTTCGGCTCGAGCTTGAGCTTGACGCGTGCGAACTGACCCGTGCCGCCGGTCTGCTTCTTGTGCGTGTAGTCGATGTCGGCAGCACGTGCGAGCGTCTCGCGATAGGCAACCTGCGGCGCGCCGACGTTGGCTTCGACACCATACGTGCGCTTCAGGATGTCGACCTTGATGTCGAGATGAAGCTCGCCCATGCCCTTGAGAATGGTCTCGCCGCTCTCCTGATCGACGGAGACGCGGAACGAGGGATCCTCGAGCGCCAGCGTGTTGAGCGCGATCGCCATCTTCTCCTGATCGACCTTGGTCTTGGGCTCGATCTTGAGATTGATGACAGGCTCCGGGAAGTCCATCTTCTCGAGGATGACGGGCTTCGACGGATCGCAGAGCGTCTCGCCGGTGCGCGTATCCTTGAGGCCCTGCAGAGCGACGATGTCGCCGGCAAAGGCTTCCTTGATTTCTTCGCGGTCAGCGGCGTGCATCAGATACATGCGGCCGGCGCGCTCTTTCTTGTCGCGCGTGGTGTTCGCGAGCGCCATGCCCTGCTCGATCTTGCCCGAGTAGAGACGGCAGAACGTGATCGAGCCGACGTGCTCGAAGCTCATGATCTTGAAGGCGATCATAGCCAAGGGCTCGCTGTCCAACGGCCTGCGCAGGACCTCGGCATCTGTCTTCGGATCGACGCCCGTGTAGGCTTCACGATCGCTGGGCGCCGGGAGAAAATCCACGACGGCATCCAGAAGCGTCTGCACGCCCTTGTTCTTGAACGCCGAGCCGCACAGCATCGGATAGAAAGCGCGCGTTACGGTGGCCTTGCGGATCAGCTTCCTGAGCGTGTCCTCGTCAGGCTCTTTGCCGTCGAGGTAGGCGCCCATGGCGTCGTCGTCCATCTCGACCGCGGCCTCGATCATGGCGGCGCGATACTCGAGAGCCTTGTCCTTGAGATCGGCGGGGATTTCGCCCTCGATCATCTTGGCGTCCTTGCCGTCGCCATCCCAGATGACCGAGATCATCCGGATGAGATCGACGACGCCCTTGAAGTCGGCTTCCGAGCCGATCGGCAGCTGCAGCGGAATAGCGCGCGCGCCGAGCTTGTCCTTGATGTCGGCCAGACACATGTAGAAGTCTGCGCCGGTCTTATCCATCTTGTTGGAGAAGATGATGCGCGGAACGTTGTACTTGTCGCCCTGGCGCCAGACGGTCTCGGTCTGGGGCTCGACGCCCTGGTTCGAGTTCGAGCACGCACACGGCGCCGTCGAGCACGCGCAGCGAACGCTCCACCTCGATGGTGAAGTCCACGTGGCCTGGCGTGTCGATGATGTTCAGGCGGCGCTTCTTGTTGTCGCGACCAACCCAGAAACAGGTCGTGGCGGCGGACGTGATGGTGATGCCGCGCTCCGCTTCCTGATCCATAAAGTCCATCGTCGCGGCGCCGTCATGGACTTCGCCGATCTTGTAGGACTTGCCGGTGTAATAGAGGATCCGCTCAGTCGTCGTCGTCTTGCCCAGCATCGATGTGGGCCATGATGCCGAAGTTGCGGTAGTCCTCAATCGCGTATTGGCGCGCCATATTGCTTGCCTCAGAAATCCAAAATTACCAGCGATAGTGCGAGAAGGCGCGGTTGGCATCAGCCATCTTGTGCGTGTCTTCGCGCTTCTTCACTGCAGTGCCGCGATTGCTGGCTGCGTCCATCAGCTCGCCCGAAAGACGCTCGACCATCGTGTTCTCGTTGCGCGCACGCGCAGCGATGATGATCCAGCGGATGGCGAGAGCCTGACGGCGCTCCGTGCGAACCTCGACGGGAACCTGATACGTTGCGCCACCGACGCGGCGCGAACGTACTTCGACGGCGGGCATGACGTTGTCGAGCGCCTGGTGGAACATGGCCACCGGGTCAGACTTCGCCTTGACCTCCATCTTCTCGAGCGCGCCATACACGATGCGCTCGGCGACCGACTTCTTACCCTGCCTCATGACGGCATTCATGAACTTGGTGATGACC
The DNA here is from genome assembly GCA_963831345.1 of uncultured Alphaproteobacteria bacterium. Classification (GTDB taxonomy): domain Bacteria; phylum Pseudomonadota; class Alphaproteobacteria; order Rhizobiales; family Hyphomicrobiaceae; genus Hyphomicrobium_C. Next base: position 52,769 of record CAWHPZ010000042.1, on the reverse strand, counting down.
AAGTCAGAATACTTTGGGTCGGGATTGACCTCACGCTTCTCGGCACTGTGACGACGGGACATGACGTCTTCCTGTCTCTGACTTCGCTAGGCCGCCCGAAGGCAACCACTGAAACTTTGAGATCCCGGAAGCTCGCCACTCGAAGCGCCGCTCGTCCGGAATGCTCCCTGGAGCTTACTTCGGCCGCTTGGCGCCGTACTTCGAACGGCGCTGGCGGCGCTTGGCGACGCCCTGCGTATCGAGCACGCCGCGCAGAATGTGATAACGCACGCCGGGAAGATCCTTCACGCGGCCGCCGCGGATGAGCACCACGGAGTGCTCCTGAAGGTTATGGCCTTCACCCGGAATGTAGCCGATCACCTCGAAGCCGTTGGTGAGACGGATCTTGGCGACCTTGCGGAGAGCAGAGTTCGGCTTCTTCGGAGTCGTCGTATAGACGCGCGTGCACACGCCACGCTTCTGCGGGCACGCCTCCATGTGACGCGACTTCTCGCGATAGACTTTCGGACTCCGGGGTTTCCGGATCAGCTGTTGTATCGTCGGCATAGACGCCCGCCTCTTCGTTCAACTTCTTGACTGCGTTTCGCCTTGCGGCGTCCCGCGTCCTGCTCCGTCTGCACGCGCGCAGAATGCACATGCGCCAAACGAAATTGCCGAGCCCCCGACCTCCCGGGGGCCTGGCACGAAAAAACCAGAGGATCCTCCAGCTCGCCAAATGTGCGAACCAGCGATCTTGGCCCGAAAATGTCCTCTGCTTTATGGACGGCAGCGTTTAGGCTTGAAGCGCCGCGACGGCGCAGAAACGGCCTACCACCTACCGTGAGAGTGGCGTTCCTATATACATTTGCGGATTCCCGGTCAACACCTTCTCGGCACTTCAGCGAGATAGTATTCTTCGCTCAGCCAGGATCGTGCGCGAGAAGCCCGTAAAGTGGGCTTTTTTATTGAACATCTGATCGATTTTCAATGTGCGCTCGGCGCCTTGACGCACGCTCTCCCCGCAATCCACCGCCGCCTGAAACGCATTCACATGAATGCCGCTTTTAAGGATGACGCTCCTTGGTTACCACGCATGAAGAGCGCCGCATCTTCATCAGGGGGATTGGGTGGTAAATTCACAATGACAGATTCCATCGACAAATCAGAGAAGAGCGCGCACGGGCGCACCAATCTTCTTCACTCGATCGTGCTGCTGGCGGGCATCGGCGCCATCCTGGCCATAGCAACCCTCATCGTCTGGGGACCCGCCGGCGTGGCCATCACCGTCGCCGTGCTGGGCAGTCTTTTCGCGCTTGCGCCGCGCCTGCCGCCCGAAGCGGTCATGCGGCTCTACCGCGCAACGGCCGTGCCCCGCGATGGCAGCCAGCTTTCGAGCCTCGTCGATGTGCTGACCTATCGCGCCGAGCTCCCGCACAGGCCCGTGCTGTACGTCATACCGAGCATGACCCTTAACGCCTTCGCCGCCGGCTCTCCCAAGCACTCGGCCATCGCCGTGACCGAGGGCCTGCTGCGCCGCCTGTCGCTTGCGCGAAATCGCGGGCGTTCTGGCCCACGAGATGAGCCACATCCGCAACAACGATCTCTGGGTCATGGGCCTTGCCGACCTGATGACCCGCGTCCTGCAGATCTTGTCCTACGTCGCTCTCGGATTGGCCGTTTACAACGTTCTGGCCTCGATCACGGGTGACTTCCCGGTCTCCTGGTCGACCGTTCTCCTGTTGTATCTCGCTCCGGCTTTTTCGAGCTTGTTGCAGCTCGGCTTATCCCGCACGCGCGAGTTCGAGGCCGACGCCGAGGCCGCGCGCCTGACCGGCGATCCGGAGGGGCTCGCGACGGCGCTGCAGCGCCTCGAGATCCGGCACCGGACATTTCTGGGAAGACCTGATGTTCCCCGTGCCGGGCCGGCGCGTGCCGTTCCCGTCGCTGCTGCGCTCGCATCCCGCAACCGAGGACCGCATTAACCGTCTTCTTTCGCTCGACGACGACAGAACCGCTCGACCCTCTCGTCATCGTCGAGCAGCCGATGATGTCGCTCGTCGGGCTCGGCCCCATCGCCATGCGCCCCCGCTACCGCTGGCCCGGCCTGTGGTACTGACGCTCTGGGACTGATCTTGTGGCATTAAGAAATTTTTCCCGCCCTTTGCGGCTCCCGTGACGGTGCGCGGGGTTGCATGCCCCTTTGCCGCCGCGTATCAGCCTAAGTCATGGATAATCTGACGAAACCCGGCCAAGCGTTCATGCCGCGCTCGACGGTCGCCCCTGAGGCGATCCCGGATCTCCTCTCGCGCATGCGCACCGGCGAACGCCGCGCCATTGCGTCGGCCGTAACCGAGCTCGAGAAGCTGTCGCAAATCGCCCCCGCTCTGCTCGAGGCGTTTCAGCCGCATCTCGGCCATGCGCTCGTCGTTGGCTTCACGGGCCCACCCGGCGCCGGCAAATCCACGCTCGTGAATGCCGTTATCGCGCACGTGCGCGGTCTCGGCAAAAAGGTCGGCGTCATCGCCGTCGATCCGTCGAGCCCGATTTCCGGTGGCGCCATTCTCGGTGACCGCATCCGCATGACTGCCGCCCTCGACGACGACGGCGTCTTCGTGCGCTCGCTCGCGAGCCGCGGCTATCTCGGTGGTCTTTCCCCGGCAGCCGTCCGCGTCATCGATGCGCTCGATGCGGCGGGCTTCGACCTCATTCTGCTGGAAACCGTCGGCACCGGCCAAAGCGAGATGGACGTCGCCGAAGTGGCCGACGTCCGCGTCGTCATCAGCGCTCCCGGCCTCGGCGACGACATCCAGGCCATGAAATCCGGCCTGCTCGAGATTGCAGACGTCATGGTCGTCAACAAAGGCGACCGCGAGGGCGCCGAGCTGACGCTGCAGCAGCTCTTGGGCGCGCTCTCGATCCGCTCGCTGCGCTCCGCCGTGCCGGTGCTGAAAACAACGGCCACCACAGGCGAAGGCGTGCCCGAGCTGGTCTCGACCGTCTATGAGCTCGGCGGCAAAGGCGGCGCCGATGGCGCCCTCGCACGTCGCCGCCGCACGCGCGCGTTATCTCATTGCCCGCGCAGCCGCCGATCTCGTTGCCGCGCGCGTCAAGGAAGGAACGGGCCGGCAGCTGGATTCGCTCGCTGACGAAGTCCTGTCCGGTCGCGTAACACCGGATCAGGCGGCGCGTACGCTGCTGGCCGACTGATCCGCGCCGCCGTTAGGTGGCGGGTCATGGCGAGAGCGAAGATTTCGCTCGCCGTCTGCTCCGCAGAGGGCGCCGGTTTCAACACCTTCAATGCGCCCGGCAGCACCGTATAGATGAGCGGCGTCGCCACCTCTTCGAGCTCTCCGTCGTTCGCGAGCCAGACCTTGCGCTGACGCGTCGAAATCGTGAAGCGGTTGCCGCGCAGCTTCGACAGCCGCGGATCGTTCCAGCTCAACCCCGCCAGGATCTTGGCAACCGCGCCGATCATGCCCCAGCCCGAGCGATGCTTCGCGGCATAGAGCGTGAGCGTCTGCCCATCGAGCTGCGACCGCTTCAGCATCATGCCGCTCGTCTCGTCGTAATCGTTCGAGCAGATGGCGATGGAAAGCGCCCTTAGGACGGTGACCTCGCGTCCATCCTCGATCGCCACCGCCATGCGATGCCGGCTGGCGAGCAGGGAGCGAATGGCGGACACGTAAGCCGGAAATCTTTCGTGCCACTTCTTGCCCCGCAGCTGTTGTCGCTCTGCGGAGTACTGCGTCACGAGGCCCATGATCGACGCGCAGAGAAAATAGCGGTCGTTGACGCGGGCCATATCGATCTGCGCCGCGGATGCCGTGCTGAGCGCGTTGACAGCCGCACCAATGGCAAACGGAATGCCGAGATCTCGCGCCAATAGGTTCATGGTCCCGAGCGGAATGACGCCCAGCGCCTTGTCCGATCCCATGAGCCTGACGGCCGCGGAGCGAACCGAGCCGTCGCCGCCGCCGATGATCAGTGCGTCGAAGTCCTCGGTCACGGACCGTTCGATGGCATCCTGAAGCCCTTCGGGTTCCACCACCTCGAACATGACCTCATGCCCAGCCGCTTTCAGGGGAAGCTCGATCGCAGCCGCAAGCTGCTCGCGGGACATGGAGATGGCTGTCCCGGCGGAACTATTGACGATCACCCTCATTCTCATCGCCAGCTAACGGCTCCGTCATATAATGGTTCCGCTCTGCCAACGGACAGTCGCGGCGCCGGCCGCACAAACGGGGAATGAACGCATGCCAGAGTTGCAAAGCCGCGGTCGGGTTTCGCTGATCGCCTTCCAGATTGCGGCCCTGGCCTTGGTGATCGTTGCAGTTTCGGTGAAGTTCGGCGCCACCGAGCAGATCGACACATGGCTGCTCTCATCGCTGCGTGAGCCGGGCGATCTCGCCGACCCGATCGGCCCGCGGTGGTTCGAGGAGATGGTACGCGACTTCACCGCCCTCGGCAGCACCGGCGTTCTGACCTTGATCGTCATTCTCTTGGCCGGCTTCCTGTGGGTCGGCAACAAGCACTGGTCAGCGGTCTATGTTGTAGCGGCCGTCGCCAGCGGCACCTTCGTGAACAGCCTGCTCAAGATCGAGTTCGCGAGAGCCCGGCCTGACGTTGTTGCCCACAGCATGCACGTGGAAACGGCGAGCTTTCCGTCAGGTCATTCGGCGGGCGCGGCTCTCACGTACCTCACGCTCGGCCTCCTGCTCGCGCACACGCAGGAAAGCAGGAGCGTCAAATCCTACATCTTCGCCGTCAGCGTGCTCATCACCGCGATCGTCGGCTTGAGCCGCATCTATCTCGGCGTCCACTGGCCGACTGACGTGCTGGCCGGATGGTCCTTCGGCGCGGCGTGGGCGCTGTTATGCTGGATCGCCGTCCGCTGGCTCGAGCGCCACCATTTTTCGACGGACGTTCGCTGACCTGGCCGGTCACCGGCTACACGTTGTCGAAGTCCGCTTCGAACGGCTTGAGCTCCTGGCGCACGACGGCAGCCATCCGCTCCTCGATGCGCTTGAAGGCCTCGATCACTTCGCGTCCGAAATCCGTGAGCTCGGCGCCGCCACCCTTCGAGCCGCCCGCCGACGTCGTGACCAGCGGCCGCTTGAACAGCTTGCCGATCTCGTCCACCAGCAGCCAGGCCCGCCGGTACGACATGTCCATCTCACGCGCCGCGGCCGAGATCGACCCGGTCCGGCCGATGCGCTCCAACAGCTCGATCTTGCCGGGGCCGATCTTCCGCTCTTCAGGAAACTCGATCCTGACCTTGAGGGAAGCGCGCGACAACGGATCTTTCGACGGCGACGAGCCGCGCTCCTTGCCGCGCGCTGGTGATGCTGTCTTGCTCTTCATGCCGGCCGTCGATTGTTGCCCCGTCGAACGAGACTATAGCTTAGCCGCGTCCGGGCCAACAATCGGCTTCAACCTCACCCAAGGCTACCGGAACCTGAGAACGCTCGATGATGCCCGCGATGACGAACAGCACCAGCGCGGCGCTCTGAGCGATCAAGAAGGGGGGCTCGTTCTGGTTCGGCGCAAGGACCGCCAGCGCTTCCACCTTGAGGAACAGCTGCACCACGAGAACGAAGACGTTGAGGTACAGAGCCGTGACGGCGGTCACCACGTAGATCCAGCGCCAGGAGCCCGCCAGGTGCCGGCCGTACTTGGCAACGATCGCGAGCGCGAGCACCACGATCGATATGGCGCCAACGATATGCGAGGGAAGGATCTGCTGGACGGGAAAGAAGAAGCCGGTGACGCTGGTGGCCAGCGTCGTGGCCAGGAATATCAGTGTCCACCCTTCGAGCCTATTGTTGGCAATGAGCCCAGCCAGAACCACGAGGCCGGTCGCAATGCCCACAAGGCTCACCACGACGTGAAACCCAAGCAACGTCGTTACGTCGAATGACATGAGTGCCTCCCCCTCCCGAAATGCGCTTTGATCCTAAGCGAGCAGATGGGGGATTGCCACAGCTACACGACGCTGCGACGACGCAGTCATATAAATTATACCTATCATCAGACGGCGCACCAAATTGACGCGCGCCTACTCGGCGGCTTCGCCGTCCTTCGCGGCGACCGGCGTCGTCCTGACCGTGACCGTGCGCTTCGGAGGCACGAGCGGCGTCGGCTTCATCTTGTTGCCGATGAGCAACCCCGCCCCCGCCGCAAGGCCGCCGCCCACGATCTCGAGCTGGAACCGCTCCGCGTCGCGGCGGCGGATATCGGCCACGATCTCGGCCGCCTCTTCCTTGGGCACGCCCAGCTCCTTCAGAGCCAGCGCGCCGAGAACGAGCGCGGATTCGAACGTCTCGCGCACCTGGAGGTCGACCCCATCCTTGATCAGCTTCAAGGCGTGCTCGCGGTCGAACGAGCGCACCACCAGCGAGGCACCCGGGAACTCGGACTTGGCCATCTCGACGATACGGTCCGTCGCCGCACGGCTGCCGACGCAGACGGCAATGGCTCGCGCTTCGGCTGCGCCCGACGTGCGCAGCACGTCGAGGCGGGTGCCGTCACCGAAGTAGACCTTGAAGCCGAACTCCTCGGCGCTGCGGATCATCTCGACGTCGGTATCGATGATGGAAACGTCGACGCCGCGCGCCAGCAGCAGCTGGCTCATGACCTGCCCGACACGGCCGAACCCGATGATGAGAACCGTGCCGCGCAAGCCCTCCGCGGCATCGATGCCATCCATCGATTGCGCTTCCGGCGGCATCAGGCGGTGGTGCGCCGTAATCAGGAGTGGCGTCAGCACCATGGACAGGATGACGGCGGCCGTCAGCACGGCATGTGTATCCGCTTCGAGGATGCCGGCACCCGCCGCGGCAGAGTAGAGAACGAAGGCGAATTCGCCGCCCTGCGCCATCAAAACCGCGCGCGAAACGCCTTCCCTGTTCGAGACCCGGAAAAGCCGCGCCACGACATAGATGCCGATCGCCTTGACCGTCATGTACGCTCCGACGAGCGCCAGGATCGGCAACCAGTTCTCCGCTATGAGCGTGAGGTCGAGCGACATGCCGACGCCAAGGAAGAACAGGCCGAGAAGGAGCCCGCGGAAGGGCTCGATGTCGGTTTCGAGCTGATGACGGAAGCTCGATTCCGAGAGCAGAACGCCGGCCAGGAACGCCCCCATGGCCATCGAAAGCCCGCCGAGCTGCATCATGAGAGCAGCACCCAGCACCACCAGCAGCGCCGCCGCGGTCATGACCTCGCGCGCCTTCACGCTGGCGAGCAGACGGAACAGCGGGTTGAGCAGCCAGTATCCGGCGGCAACCAGCGCCGCCACCGCTCCCGCACCAATCGCCAGCGGTTGCCAGTGGAACGTCTCTCCACCTTTCCCCGAAGCACCGAGTACCGCGACCACGGCAAGCAGCGGCACGATGGCCAGATCTTCGAGCAGCAGGATCGAAACCACGCGCTGCCCGGCCGGCGTCGAGGTCTCGCCCCGCTCGTCGAGGATCTGCAGCACGACCGCTGTGGAAGTCAGGACGAAGCCCATGCCGGCAACGAATGCGACGGGATTCGAGAAACCGAAGGCGATGCCGATGCCGGTCAACAGCGCGCCGCATAGAACCACCTGGGCGACGCCGAGACCGAAGATCTCACGCCTCAACGCCCACAGCCGCGACGGCTCCATTTCGAGGCCGATCACGAACAGCAGCATCACCACGCCAAGCTCGGCGATGTGAAGGATCGACTGTGAATCCGTGAAAAGTCCGAAGCCGAACGGGCCGATCACGAGCCCGGCGGCGAGATACCCGAGCACGGACCCAAGTCCCGCGCGCCGAAAGATGGGCACCGCAACCACTGCCGCCCCGAGAAGAGCGACTACTTGAACGAGATCGCTCGTCGCGCCCTCAGCAGCCATGCCCGTCTCCCTGTACAAAAAACCCAGGGATCGTCACTAGCACACTGAGGCGGGACGTCCACCGGCAGGCGCAAAGAGCCGCGCTCCGGGCCGGGCGGAACCAGGGAAGGCCGGATCAGGCCGCGCGCGCATTCCCTGTAAATCCGGCCGCCAGGTTGCGAAGCTGCTCCGCCTTCGCGCCCAGGTCCTTGGCTGAGGTCATCACATGCCCCGCCGCCGTGCCCGTCTCCTGCGCCGCGCTGGAAAGCCCGGTGGTATTGGCCGCCACGTCCTCCGTCCCTTGCGCCGCTTCCTGCACGTTGCGGGCAATTTCGCTCGTCGCCGAGCCCTGCTCCTCCACGGCCGTCGCGATGGCGGTCGCGATGTCGTTCATCGAACCGATGACGCCGGTAATAGCCTCGATGGAGCTGACGGCATCCGCCGTCGCCGACTGAATGGCATTGATCTGCGAGCCGATGCCCGCCGTCGCCTTGGCCGTTTGCGCCGCGAGAGACTTCACCTCCTGCGCCACGACGGCAAACCCCTTGCCGGCTTCTCCCGCCCGCGCGGCCTCGATGGTCGCATTCAGCGCCAGGAGGTTGGTCTGGCTCGCGATGCCGCTGATCAGGTCGACCACGGACCCGATCTGGGCCGACGACGCGGAGAGATCGCGCACCTTCTGAGACGCATCCGTCGCGCTCCGCACGGCCTTTCGCGCCACGTCCGCGGAATTCGCCACCTGACGTCCGATCTCCTGCACGGAAACCGAAAGCTCGTCGGCAGCCTGAGCCACGGTCCTGACGTTGGCCGAGGCCTCCTCGGCCGCCGCCGCGACAGCAGCCGATTGATCAGATGATTTCTTGGCCGTCCCCGACATGCCGTCGGCCGCGCCTTCGAGCTCGCGGGCCGTCGCGGCGACCATGGCCGACATGTCGACGACAGAGGAGGCGAGCAGACGCAGGTCGCGCTGTCCGGCCTCGACGTAGACGCTGATGGCGAGATCCATGTCGAGCAGCGCGGCGCGCACCACGGCCGTCTGCAAGGCGATGATATCCTCGATCGACCGCGACGCCGTCTTGTCGAAAAATCCCTTCGACGCCGGAGCGGACACCGGCATCTTCTCGGCGATGACCCGCACGAGGCTCGAGATCAGCACGTTGTAGCCGCCGATGTACCAGCGCGGCTCGAGGCCAATCCGATGATGCGCTTCGCCGATACGATGCACGGAGGCGGCGTACGCTTCGTCGAAACTCCCGTCCATGATCTCGGCCCAGTGCCGGAGCTGCGCGGCCTTCGCCCCAGCCATGTGCTGGGGGCTTTTGAACATCGACGCGGCCTCGCTGAATTGCCCCACATGGGCATAGAAACCGTCCAGCAGAGCGGGGAGCTCCCCGAGAATGAAATCCTTGTGCCGCCTGAGCAATGCGCTTGTCGCGCTATCGATCTGATTGAAGTCCAGCCGCCGCTTGAGAGTGTTGTTATTCTTCATGAGGTCCAGGTTGCTATTCAGTGCGATAGGCGAGTCACCCTGGGGACTTTGATACGTATTTATTAAGCGAAACTTAGGAGGCGGCGGCTGCGTCGGGAAAAACGGTACGTTGTCTGAGTATACTTGCCACACCAAAACTGACGCGGATCAGATTAGGCGCCGCGCAGACTTTCGGCAGTGTCAATTCATGTGCCATCCATGGCTGACGATGATGCTTTCGCCGGTGAGCGCATTGGTCTTGAACGCCGCCAGCACCAAGGCCACCTCGGCGATGTCCTCGACCATCGTGAACTCCTTATCGACGGTCTCGCCGAGCATCACTTCTTTGATGACGCGCTCCTCGGTGATGCCGAGCTCCTTCGCCTGCTCGGGGATCTGCTTCTCGACGAGAGGCGTCAGCACGAAGCCGGGACAGATCACGTTGGAGCGGACGCCGTGCTTGGCGCCTTCCTTGGCCATGGTGCGGCCCAAGCCGAGAATGGCGTGCTTCGCCGCGACGTAGGCCGACTTCAGCGGCGAGGCCTCGTGGCTGTGCACCGAGCCCATGTAGATCAGCGAGCCCGACCCCTGCTTGTACATGTGCTTGACGCACGCCTTCGTCGTCAGGAATGCGCCGTCGACGTGGATGGCCATGATCTTCTTCCAGTCGGCGTAGGGGAACTCCTCGATCGGATGCACGATCTGGATGCCGGCGTTGGAGACGAGGATGTCGACAGTGCCGAAGGTCGCCACCGTCTTCTCGACGCCGGCGTTGACCTGCTCCTCGTTGGAGACATCCATTGCCACGGCGATGGCGGTCTTGCTGTCGCCGAGCTCCTTGGCCGCCGCCGTCGCGGCGTCGAGGTTGAGATCCGCGATCGCCACCCTGCCGCCCGCCTGGACGTAGCGCCTGGCAATCTGGTGTCCGATGCCGCTGGCAGCACCGGTGATGAGAGCAACCTTGCCGTCGAGCTTCATGACGCGCATCCTTTCATTTCTTGAGGTAGTCGTAGACGACCTTGCCGAGCCCCAGCGTGAGGTCGGCAAGAATGTGCGTTGCCGATAATATCTCGCGCACGGGCAGAGCGGCGACCGGCGCCAGCGCATGCGGTCTGAGGTCCAGCGCGGCAGGGCCGCTCCAGGCGCCCTTGAGCACGACATCCTCGAGCCGGTAATCGACGATTTCGAGGATGCGCGGACTGCCATCCACACATGGAATGATCTTCAGGAGGTAGTTGGGTTGCGCCAGCGATTTGGCGACCGCCTTGAGATCGAGCGCCTGATGCTTGTAGCCCATGGTCCCGGTCGCGACGCGCACCGAGCCGTAGTCGAGCGTGCCGACGAGCGTGTCCTTGTCCGGTCCCAGCGACGGCTGCGCAAACTTCTTCGGAAAGCCCCACAGCTCGCGTCCGCCGTAAATCGGCGGCCCGTCGTTCAGGTACATGGCGTGCGTGTAGCCGCCTTCCACGCCATTGAACTTGACCGGGATGACCTGACCCGATTCCGTATAGTCACCGAAGCCGGTCGAATCCGGCATGCGGATGAACTCGTATTTGACGATCGGCTCGTCGAACGTCAGCGGTTCAGGCACGACCGCCTCGAGCGCCTCTTTGTCCGTCCGGTACGTGATGATGAGATATTCGCGATTGACGAAGCGGTAGGGGCCTTTCGGAAATGCGGGACTCGTGAGCGGCATGGCGAAGGCGCGCTCACGCACATCGGCGATCTTCATAGTCTACTCTCCTGGCGGCTCGAGCTCCTTGGTCAGATCGAGGACAGCTACGCCCTCGGTCGGACGCTCCCGGTTTCTCCAGGACGGATGGCTGAGCGTCCGGCCCACGTCTTCGCGGCCGTCGCGCCAATGCTCGTCGATGGTGTAGCGGGAAAACTCGTAGTCGTTGGACTGGGTCGAATAGACCGCCCGCCGGTGAATGAGTTGCACGATGGTGATCGCCGCATTGCAGCTGATGGAGGAGAGCAGCTGCCAGTCAGGCGATCCCTTGACGTCCGCGGGCAGCGTCTCGCCCAGGCGGCGAATGGCCCGGCGAATGGTCTGAATGTCGCGGAAAATATCGGTGTTGAGCCGCGTACGGCTGGAGAAGCGGATATCTTTCTCGCGCTGCGCGATGTCGAACAGCGTCTCGGGCACGGGGCCCTTGGCGCTGAAGAGATCGATCTGGAAGACGCACATGTCCACGCGATGGCCGGCGCCGTCGAGTACGAATTGCAGCGGCGTGTTGGAAACGAGACCGCCGTCCCAGTAAGCTTCTCCGTCGATCTCAACCGGCGGAAACCCAGGCGGCAGCGCGCCGCTGGCCATGATGTGCTCGGGCCGGATCTCCTCTCGCGCGCTGTCGAAGAACTTCATGTTCCCCGTCGCCACCTGCACGGCGCCGACGCTGCACCGGACCTTGCCTGAATTGAGGAGATCGAAGTCGACCAGCTCCTCGAGCGTCCTCCGAAGCGGGGCGGTGTCGTAGACGCTGATGGCCCCGACGCTCCCAGGCGGCATCAATACGGCGGGCGGAAATCGCGGCTCGAAGAAGCCGGGCACGCCGACCGTGGCCACCAGAGCGGCGCTGGCCTCGTTGAAGATCTTGCGTGAATGATCGTCACTCACAACCGGACTGACGATCAGACGGCTGGAAACGAGATCCCAGAATTGGCGCAGGCGCTCGACGCGCCGCTCGGGCGGATTGCCGGCGATGATCGCGGAGTTGATGGCGCCGATGGAAATGCCGGCGACCCACTCGGGCGCGAGCCCCGCCTCCGCCAAAGCCGCGTACGCACCACCTTGGTACGCGCCCAAAGCTCCGCCGCCCTGAAGGACGAGCACGAGCTTCTCGCGGTTGCGGCTCTGGCCTTCCATCTGCTCAAGCCTCTCGGGAGTGGACTGCTCACACGTGCGGCTTCGTCACTTTAGTCCATCTAAGAACAGGAAACGAAGACGCAAGATGTGGCATTTCGCCGAAAGGGCTATTTGGTGAAAGCTCCGTAATGCGCTCAGTACGCGGCCTCAGTTGACCCGCTCGATGGCGATGGCTGTGGCCTCGCCGCCGCCGATGCAGGCCGAGGCGACGCCCTTCTTCAGTCCATGATGCTGGAGCGCATGCAGAAGCGTCACGATGAGGCGCGCGCCCGTTGCCCCGATGGGGTGCCCCAGCGCGCAAGCTCCTCCGTGCACGTTGAGCTTTTCGCGTGGGATCGAAAGATCCTTCTGCGCCGCCATCGCCACCACCGCGAAGGCCTCGTTGATCTCGAACAGATCGACGTCCTTGGCGTCCCAGCCCGACTTGGCGAGCAGCTTACGGATGGCCGGGATCGGCGCGGTCGTGAACCACGCCGGATCCTGGCTGTGTGTCGCATGCGCGCGGATCTCTGCGAGCACGGGCAGCCCTTCGCGCTCGGCGACCGACCGGCGCGTCAGGACGAGCGCAGCCGCGCCGTCAGCGTTCGCAGACGAGCTGGCCGCCGTAATTGTTCCATTCGGCCGGAAAGCCGGCTTGAAAGATGGGATCTTGTCGGGCGAAACCTTGAGCGGGATCTCATCGTCCGAGATGAGCCGGTCGCCGCCCTTGGCCGGCACGCTGATCGGCACGATCTCGGACTTGAACGTCCCGCCCTCGACGGCCTTGCGCGCCCGCGTCAGCGTCTCGATGGCGAAAGCGTCCTGCTCCGCGCGCGTGAACTGATAGGCCTCGGCTGTGGCCTCGCCGAAGTCGCCCATGCTGCGTCCCGAGTCATAGGCGTCCTCGAGGCCATCGAGCACCATATGATCGAGAATGCGATCATGACCGGCGCGGTAACCACCGCGCGCCTTGGCAAGGAGATACGGCGCATTCGTCATCGACTCCATGCCGCCGGCCACGATAATATCGCTCGAGCCTGCCGCAAGGAGGTCATGGGCGAGCATGGTCGCTTTCATGCCCGAGCCGCAAACCTTGTTGATCGTCGTTGCACCCACCGCATCGGCGAGCCCGGCGCCACGCGCGGCCTGCCGGGCCGGCGCCTGGCCCTGTCCGGCAGATAATACGCATCCGAACAGAACTTCTTCGACCCGATCCGACTCTACATGCGCACGTTCCAGCGCGGCGCTGATCGCCCGTGCCCCAAGAACGTGCGCCGGAAGCGCAGAAAATTCACCTTGGAAGCGGCCGAGCGGTGTCCGAACGGCAGAAGCAATGACAATGGGATCGCGAGTGCTCATGAGCAGGGCTCCACAGCAACCGGATAGGACCGGAACCTATTCATGACGATCAACATATAACAGGTTCGACACTTTGCAAGTCGTGCAGCGCTACGATTTCGTCGCACGCGCACTACATTAGAGAGGCTACATAGCCGCGGCGTTCCGCCCGCCATCCGAGTTGCACGTTTTGATTATGATGATAATTTAAACGCGCTAGCTTCACATCGTGAACGGGAGGTCACATGCAGAGCCTTGAGATCAACGGCAAGAAAGTTTCGGTCGACGCTCCTGACGACATGCCCCTGTTGTGGGTCATCCGCGATATCCTCGGCATGACCGGCACCAAGTTCGGCTGCGGCATCGCCCAGTGCGGAGCCTGCACCGTGCACGTCGACGGCGAGCCCCGGCGCTCGTGCGTCACGCCCGTGAGCGACGTCACGGGCCTCTCCATAACGACCATCGAAGCCATCGGCGACACGCCGGCCGGCAAGGCCGTGCAGAATGCCTGGCTCGATCTCGAGGTCGTGCAGTGCGGCTATTGCCAGTCCGGCCAGATCATGTCCGCGACGGCGCTCGTCGCCTCCAACCCAGCGCCCACGGACGCCGACATCGACACCGCCATGTCCGGCAACATCTGCCGCTGCGGCACCTACGTCCGCATCCGCGACGCCATCAAGGCCGCCGCAACCAAATCTGCCAGCGCGCAGTAATCCAAATCGACCGAGGTGAGCCATGACACACGCTCTCGATATTCGCGCTGAGACTCTATCCCGCCGCACCTTCCTGAAAGCCGGCGCTGCCGTCGGCGGCGGCCTGATGATCGGCTGGGTTCCATTCGACGACGCCTCCGCGGAAACCGGAGTCTTCGCGCCCGACGCCTTCATCCGCCTCAATACGGCCGGCAAAGTCACGGTCGTCATGCCGGTCATCGAGATGGGACAGGGCACCTACACATCCCTTCCCATGTTGATCGCCGAAGAGATGGATCTCGACATGGCTGATGTCGGCTTCGAGCACGCGCCTCCAGCCAAGGAATACGACAACCCCGCCATCGGCATTCAGATCACCGGCGGCTCGACCTCCATCCGCGGCTTCTTCATGCCGTTCCGCCAGGCCGGCGCCGCCACGCGTAAAATGCTGATCACGGCAGCAGCGCAAAAGCTCAAGGTCGATGAAGCCTCCCTCACCACTGAGCCCGGCTTCGTTGTCCACGCCGAAAGCAAGCGCAAGGTGCCCTACGGCGATCTGGCCGACGCAGCCGCGAAGCTGCCCGTGCCCACCAACGTGGCGCTGAAGGACCCGAGCAAGTTCCGCATCATCGGCACGCCCGCAAAGCGCCTCGACGTAGCCGGCAAGGTCAACGGCACGGCGGTTTACGGCATCGACGTCAAGATTCCCGGCATGAAAGTCGCGACCGTCGCCGCCTCCCCGGTGTTCGGCGGCACGGTTGCCTCCGTTCGACGAGGCCGCTGCCTTGAAGGTGCCGGGCGTTCGCCAGGTCGCCAAGCTCGACAACGCCGTGGCCGTCATCGCCGACCACTACTGGGCGGCGCGTCAAGGCCTCGAAGCCGCCAGCGTCAAGTTCGACGACGGTCCCAATGCTACGGTCTCGACGGCCGATGTCGTCGCCGCGCTGGCCAAGGCGTCGGAAAAGACCGGCGCCGTGGCCAAGAAGGAAGGCGACCCTGAGGGAGCCCTCGCCAAGGCCGCGACCAAGGTCGAGGCGACGTATGAGGCACCCTTCCTCGCTCACGCCACCATGGAGCCCATCAACTGCACGGCCCACGTCACGCCGGATGGCTGCGATATCTGGGTCGGAACTCAGGTCCCCGGCGTCGCGCAGATGGTCGTCGCCAAGGTGCTCGGCCTCAAGGAGGAGCAGGTGCGGATCCACAATCACCTGCTCGGCGGCGGCTTCGGCCGCAGGCTCGAGTTCGACTTCATCGCCCAGGCCGCGCTCATCGCCAAGCAGTCCAAAGATCCCGTCAAGGTCGTCTGGAGCCGCGAAGAAGACATCCAGCACGACATGTACCGGCCCTACTACTATGACAAGCTCTCCGCCGGCCTCGACGAGAACGGCATGCCCGTCGCGTGGAGCCACCGCATCGTCGGCTCGTCGATCATGTCGCGCTTCTTCCCGGCCGCCATGAAGGACGGCGTCGACCCGGATGCCGTCGAAGGCGCGGCCGAAAACTTCTACGGGATCCCCAATTTCCACGTCGACTACGTGCGCGAGGAGCCGCCGGGCATCCCGACGGCCTTCTGGCGCGGCGTAGGCCCGACGCACAACGTCTACGTCGTCGAAAGCTTCATCGACGAGCTGGCCGCCAAGGCCGGCAAGGACCCGGTCGAGTACCGCCGCGCTCTGCTCGCCAAGCAGCCGCGCGCCATGCCGTGCTCGACAAGGCCGCCAAGATGTCGGGCTGGGGCACGCCGCTCGGCCCGCGCAAAGGCCGCGGTGTCTCGGTGCAGTTCGCCTTCGGCAGCTACATGGCGCAGGTTGCGGAGGTCACGGTCTCGGACAAGGGCGAGGTTCATGTCGACCGCGTGTGCGCAGTCGTGGACTGCGGCGTGCCCGTCAATCCCGGATACGATCGAGGCGCAGATGGAGAGCGGCATCATCTTCGGCATCACCGCCGCGCTGTAGGGCGAGATCACGCTCAAGAACGGCCGCGTCGAGCAGTCGAACTTCGACGACTACCTCATGATGCGCATCAACGAGGCGCCGAAGATCGAGGTCGAGGTCATCAAGAGCACGGAAGCCCCGGGCGGCATTGGCGAGCCGGGCACGTCGGCCCTGACGCCGGCCGTGTTCAACGCCGTCTTTGCCGCAACCGGCGTGCGGCTGCGCAAGGCCCCGATCAAGCCGGCTCTGCTCAAGGCCTAGACCCTTCGCAATTAGACCCTTCGCAATCTGGTCAGGCGCCTTTTTCAAGGGGCGCCTGACAGGCACGCACCCCCTCTACGCCTTCCGAGTTGCATCAGGCGCAAAGGCGGTGGCAGACGTCGTTTAACCCATTGAAATCGTTGGCTGGGGCGGGAGGGTTCGAACCTCCGCATGGCGGAATCAAAATCCGCTGCCTTACCACTTGGCTACGCCCCAACAGAAACCGGGTGCGAACGAGGTGCGGACGCGCCGGGCGCCGCACCATAGTAACAGAGGTGGTGAACCGCAATCCCGGAAAGACGCCAAATTCACCTTCGAGATCAGCTTGCCGCGGGCGACCGCGCCCGCTATAAGGCCGTCTCTCCCGTCGGGCCAGAGGGCACCCGGGATGAAGCCTTCCAATGGAAGTCTTGGACGACAAGGTCGGGCGGAGCGTAGCGCAGCCTGGTAGCGCACTTGCTTCGGGAGCAAGGGGTCGGGAGTTCGAATCTCCCCGCTCCGACCAGTCGTCTCAACGGATTAGGCCCGTTTCGGCGGTGCCATTTCGACTCACGAAATGCACCGTCATTTCGACTCGTCCCTGAAATGTTCGCTTCAGGCGACCTGACTTTCAATCCAAGCAGGCGCCTGCGGCGCTTGAGTTTCCGTCCTCTTGACGTAAAGACGGGCCGCATTGGGAGTGCGGTGTCCCGATAGCGCCATCACGCCCTGCTCCGTCAGCCCCGCATCTCCGAGTTCCGTCAGTCCGCCACGGCGGCAGGCAGCGAAGGTCAGGGCATCGACGTCCGCAAAGCGGTAAATTGCAGACGACGAGTTGACCCATCAAAGGACCGCTCGTGACCTCGCAGCTTTGAGTAAGTAGCTTTTGGTGGCCTTTGCTTAATCGAGAAAGCGGACGTCTTGCAGATGCGGGCTCGGCCTACACGTCGCTGAGTTGGGGGACATCGATCATCTGACGAGATGGTCAGGGTCAATCGCTCGGGCACAGCCCGATAGTCATTGCACAGCCCCAAGTCATCATGCTGTCGTGCTTTTTCAGCAGTGCTACCCTCGCAACCATCCGTAAACGGCCGGCCCCTCATGGCACTCGCGCACGACGGCTACCGCTTCAAGCTGAAGTAGTATCCGGTCGTCGTGGTCGCAAACCTGCCATGTGCTCGTGATTTCGTCAGCATTGCTACCGTCGCCATGGTCGATGCCGACCTGTCGTGGGACGAGAAACATCGCAATCGCTCGAGGGCAACGTGACGGCGGAACCCAAGGAGTTCAATCTCGACGAGCTCAAACGCATGCTGCAGCGTCTCGACAAGAGGATGCAGGACTTGCCGCCGATGCCGAACGACCTGCAGGGCTTCGCGCCACTGATCCCGACCGGGCGGGAGGTTACTCTTACGGTGCAGCAGGCCGCCCTTTCGAAGGCCGGCATTCGTGACCAGGGCCCGGCCTCGACCACCGTGCGCACGGTGGTTCTTGAGGCCGGCATTCGTGACCAGGGCTCGGCCTCGACCACCGTGCGCACGGTGGTTCTTGCCGCGGGGGTCAGCGCGATAGTTTCCTTGGCCATCTTCTCGCTCGTCTTCAGCGGGATCGCGACACCACAGCGCCAGCTCACAGCGAAAGCTCCGGCAAATGACGACACTCGGACTACAGAGGGTTTGACGTCCGCCACCTTGCTGGCCGCTGCCCCAGGCGCAGACACCAAACCGGCCGGCGTTGAGCAGTTTCAGGCGCCTGTTTCCCCGTCGCTGGAGGCCGTGCGTGCCGTCGAGGCAAAACCAACAGTCGAAGCAAGCGCCGACGTGCCCATGCCCAAAACTGAGAGCCCCGAGCGGGCCGTGGAGGCTGCCCCGGCGCCGAGGCAGGAGCCCCCGAAGGAGACGGCACCATCAAAGGGCAGAGACAACGTCCCGGCCTTCAATGTCGGCCGGGCGCTCACCGAGCTCGATGCGTTGCAACTGCTGCGTCGCGGTCTCAATATGCTGAGCAGCGGAAATGTCGGCGCTGCGCAGCTCCTGCTCGAGCGTGCTGCCGACCTCGGCAGCGGCGACGCAGCGTTGGCGCTCGCCACAACGTACGATGGCGCCCCGGGCGCGCCCAGGAGGGGCCTGCCGTACGGCCGAACGTCGACCTGGCTTTGCGCTGGTACGAGCGGGCCGCGGCGCTTGGAGTCGAGGGTGCGCAGAAACGCCTCGCCGAACTCAAGAAGGCTTCGTCCCCCGGCGGCTGAGCAGGCGCCGTCGCCCTATTTCACCCAGATCTCGACGCGGCGGTTCCTGTTGCGCCCTTCCTTGGTGGTGTTGCAATTGGTCGGCAGCAGCTTGCCGTAGCCGTGCGCAACGAGCATCGACTTCGGGATTGCGGGACCGAGCGCGCGCACAAGCTCCCCCTTTGCTTGCTCGGCGCGAGCCTGGGACAGCGCCCTGTTGGCGGCAAAGTCGCCGACAGAATCCGTGAATCCGGCCAGCGTGACGATCGGGCGGTCGGACCACGCCGGCCGTGATTTGTGCGTGCCTCAGGCCTTCATCGTCAATGAACTAAGCGGCACATCCAGGGTGTAAACGAACCCCGTCGGCTCATAACGGAGCTGAACCTCACCACTCAACTGGTGTCCCAGTGAACGTATCATGCGGGTGCCGAAACTTAGCCGGGTGGGCGCCACGACTGTCGGACCGTTCTTTTCCGCCCAAGTTAGCCGAAACCTCTGAGCTTGGTCGTCAATAGCCCAGGCGATTTCTACGCGACCTGACGCAACCGACAACGCGCCGAACTTCGTTGTATTGGTGCAGAGTTCGTTGAAGGTCATGGCCAGCGCGATGACGGCGCCTGACGTAATGGCGATATCGGAACCAGTGATCGAAAACCGGCCCGCACCCTTGCTGTCATAGGGTTCGGTGGCTCCGCGAACGGTTTCCAGAAGGCTGGCGTTGGCCCAACTGGCCTGCATCAGCAGGTCGTGCGCCCGCCCGAGCGCGATGAGGCGGCCCTCGATCGCCCGCTGACCATGCTCGATACTCGTGGCCGTACGCAGACTTTGGGACGCGATGGCGCTCACGGTCGCGAGCGTATTTTTGATGCGGTGATGCAGTTCTTCGAGAATAAGTTTCTGCAGCTTGTCTGCGGCTTCGCGCACTTTGGCATCGATGCCCGCTTGGGCAAGCAGGGTCTTGGCATCGATCACGGCCTGCTCCAGCAGCAGGCGAAGACTATCGTTCTCGGCGGTCAGATCATCTTGCGAGGTGGAGTGGTGCGAATAACCCGGTATCGTGCGGTCCAGCGCCTCGACCGCGAGCGGAATGACACCGTCCGGGACGATTTTCAACGCTCCGACGCCGACCATTTCCTGCAGTTCGGCGATCATCTGCGTCACTTCCAGGGGTTTGCGGAAGAAACGGCTGTCTGCAGGCTTGTCCGCATCGGACACTTTAATTTGGCCGGACACCAGAATGATCTTGATGGATGGCCAGCGGTCGTGCACCGCGTGGGCAAGTTTCAATCCGTCCATGCTGCCGGGCATCTGGATGTCGGAAAAGAGCAACGAGATATCGGAGCGGGATTCGAGAATGGAGAGCGCTTGGTCGGCATTGACGGCTTCGACTGCCGTAAACCCGGCGTCCTCGACGATATCAACCGCGCGCATGCGCAGCACCATCTCATCTTCAACGACAAGAACATTCGTCGATTGCGCAGTTGGATCGGTTGACATGTCTGGCCTGACACTTTCGTTGGTCCGAGCCACCAAGCTCAGCCCATGCCAGTTGCTCAGTGGCATCAGACCCGCGTGCATGCGGCGTCACCGCAAGTACTTCGACGCCGCTATTTCGCGAACATAGCGCCACTGGTGCGCCTATCGCCGGCGAATAGCGATAGAAAAGAAATTTAATCTTCGCGGAACCAATGTGACTCCGACGACGCGAGCGAGACTAAAAACTGGTCACGCCGCTCATACGGCAGTGAAACCACTAGTTTCTCCATCCGCCGAGCCATTCAACCTGAGCTGACGGCCAACTCCGTCCGCTCAGTGTGAGTTCGACCGAGCGCGTTCACGGTGATTTCAGGCTTGCCGCCTTCCACTTCTCCTTGCGGCCAAGCAAAGGCAACTTCCGCCGCATCCTTGCCCGCCGCAATGCGTACGACAGCTTCAACCGAGCTCATGCGCGTGGCATCGAAGCTGAACCACTCACCCCCCTTGGGTCCATAGAGATAAGCCTGGAATATTGCATGGAAGTCTTGTGGGGTCAGGGCATCCGCATACACGCTGGCGTAGCGAGCTGGGATACCGAGTGCGCGGCACATTGAAATCCCGAGATGCGCAAAGTCGCGACATACGCCTGCCTTCGCCTTGAAGACATCGGCCGCATTGGTCGAGGGTCCGCTGCTCCCCGCCTGATAGCGAATGTTATCGAAGATCCAGTCGCAGATCGCGACGACGCGCGTGTGCCCACGGGCGAGAGCGCCGAATTGCTCGAATGCGAAATCCGTGAATACGTCGGATGGGCAAAATCGACTGGGTGTCAGATAATCGACGTAGCTCAGGGGTAGCTCGTGGAAGTCAAACTCCCTTACGGTAGCCGGGTCGAACCCGCCAGTATCGACCGACACGGTCGCTTGGTAGTCGACCTCTACCTGACCCGGGCCTAGAAGACACCGGACGCGTCTCGTCAGACTGATCGGGTCAACATAAGCCTCGTATCCGATCCCCGCTTTGTTGGGAGGCAGCGATAAGGTTTCGCTTTGGACGAACTGACCATCGGCCTTCGCCGCTTCGATCTGGAAGATGAAGTAGGTGGGCTCCTTAATGATGTAACCCAACTTGCAACCCACCGTGATGTCCATGAACTCAATGCTCCGTGTTGCCCAGCCGCAAACGCACACTAGACCTGGTTGTTCCGTCGCATAGCGGCGGATGCTGATATTTGTTGCGACCGCACCATTCTGTGTTCCAGCTATCCTAGCGGCTCGAAACGTGGAGACTGCTGTGCATTCGTGCTACCCGCATGGGATCGGTCGATGCTTTGGTCCGATTGCGCTTGTCGTCGTTATGGACTGCCGCGGCCTGGCGTGGTCGCAAGGACGGCCGCGCCTCACTTTCGCACGACGCTGGCCGTGAGTATCCAAAGGAAAACCGATGCGCAGGCACCTAACCGTGCGGCACACGACCGAGTATCAATATTCAGAGCCCGTTGCGTTCGGCCGTCACCGAATGATGTTCCGCCCGCGCGACAGCCACACCCTGCGCCTGCTGAGCACGAGCCTCACCATCACGCCGAAACCCATCAACATTCGGTGGATGTACGACGTGTTTGGTAACTCCGTCTCTTACGCAGAATTTGGAGATCAGCGGGCAAGCTCGCTTCGCTTCGAAAGCGAGATCAGCATTCTTCATTACGAGGCGAACCAGCCCACGGCTCTGCTCATGTCGTCCGCGGAGCAGTATCCATTTTCTTACAGCGCCGACGAGATTCCGGACATCCAGCCTCTGATGACACTGAACCGGCCTGATGAAGAGGGTCGGCTTGCCAGCTGGGCCCAGAAGATGGCCGGAAGGAGCGGCGATCGCACGCTCACAATCCTGTCCGATATGATGGAGACCATCAAACGCGAGTTTCAATACCAGCGCCGGCCGAAGCCGGGGACGCAAGATCCTGTGCAAACGCTGGAGTTGCGCACAGGGAGCTGCCGGGATTTTGCACTGCTCATGATCGAGGCGCTTCGATCTCTCGGCTTTGCCGCGCGCTTTGTCAGCGGGTACATTTACAGCCCCGGCCGCGCGCACCATCAAGGCGGTGGCGCTACCCACGCCTGGGTTCAGGTCTATCTGCCGGGATGCGGCTGGATTGAAATGGACCCGACCAACGGAATCTTTGGAAATCGCGACTTGATCCGTGTCGCCGTGGCGCGCGACCACAAACAGGCTGCGCCCTTGACTGGCAGTTTTACTGGTCCGCGAGGTGCCTACCAAGGCATGTCCATATCGGTCTCCGTCGAGGAACAAGCTTCCGGAGTTTCCGCCGCTTAGCCAAAATCACGCGCTGAACATCCGGGTGCATTGCTCCTCATGCTCCTGTCCCACCGTGGACTTGCCACGGCCGGCCATTGGAGTTGCCAATCGATTCTATGTAATTTGGCCATGCGCTGATTCCGAGTTCACGTGGGACCGCAAAGCCTGATGCTCTGGCCGCTGCAAGTGGAATATCCGGCACAAGCCGCCGGCAAGTGCACAGGACGCAATCCGCATGCGTGAGATCAATCCATGAGAGCCATCGCAAGATTTCTTCAGCGAGTGGCCGTGCTGGGCCTTGGCATACTCAGCATTTGGCTGATCGTTTATGTCTTTGAGCTCACCGACCATGAGGTGCCTACGCTTCTGGCGCTCGGCATCACTTATGGCATCGCGGCCTACGTCATCCTGCCGCGCGCGGTTCGCATGGGCCTCAAGATCCTCCAACGCAAGCATGTGCCGCAGTTCACGGTCACGGGCGATGGGACTTGTCGGCGATCCGGTCAATCTCGCGCTCGTGGGCACTCTGGATCAACTCCGCGCCGCCTTCGCCGCGTCCGGCTGGGTCGAAGCGGAACCACTGAATATCAAGACGTCGTGGCGTATGGCTCAGGCCTTTGTTCTGAACAGGCCCTACCCGACGGCGCCGTTCAGTACCCTCTACCTGTTTGGACGCGGACAGGACATCGGTTTCCAGAAGGCCATCGGCGATAGCCCGCGCAAGCGCCACCATGTCCGCTTCTGGGCGCAGGACGCCGCCAACGCGCAGGCGAATGCAAACACGCTCGACTTCTGGCTCAACACCGACCGTCCGCAAGATTCCGAGCTCGCCCTTTGGGTGGGCGCCGGAACACGAGATACAGGCTTCTCGCTGACGCGGCTTACGTTCCAGATCACGCATGCAACTGATGCGGACACCAACGCCGAGCGCGATTTCATAATTGGCGAATTAACTCGATGTGGCGTAATCCGGCATGGGATGTTGTTCAAACCCGGAGACCGCCTGGAACGTGTCAATCACTATGTCACTGACGGTGATATCGCCGTCGCCGAGATCGTGTAATCGACTTGCTCATGCGGATGATAGCGTTCGTCGGCAGCGTGTTGGGATACGGGCTTCCTAAATGTTGCCGCACGCCATTGGCGAACATATCCGCGACACCACCGGTGAACGATGCCCCTAACCGCCAGCTCCTTGGCGCAGCGAGAGCACAATATGCATGGCGTGGCCTTCCGGGTGCTCCTTGATCGGCAAGCCGCTGCGGCGGAAGACTGCGAGCATGGCTCTATTTTGCGCCAGCACCTCGGCTGTGAACTGCAACAGGCCCTGCTCGCGGCCGATCCGGACGAGATGCCGTAGCAGAAGTCCTGCAATGCCACGCCCGTGGAAATCATCTGCGGTCACGAAAGCCAATTCGGCACTTTGGCCCGCTGCATCGCAAAAATACCGGGCACCCCCAATCAGCTTTTCTCCATCTCCGGGAAGCGTCGTGGCCACCAGCGCAACCACGCGATCGAAATCGACGTCGGTGATTTGTCCGAGCTCTGCATCGGAGAGACCCTTTTTATACGTAAAAAAGCGCGTGTAGACCGATTCCGGATCCAGGCTCTTGAAGGCCGCGAGGATGGCGGCCCTGTCGTCATGGCGGATCGCCCGAATGAGAACAGGCGTGCCATCCTTAAGGCTCTCGGCGGATTGGTAGTTGCGCGGATCAATCATGAGAAAGCCTCGCCGCCGCTTGCGGGCCATTTGCGGCACTGACCCAAATTAGCATTCCCTATTGCGATGCGCCGTGCTTGAGTTTGATTTTTCTCAATCCTTCAATGTCTGACTTTGTGCATTTTAATATATGGCTCGCTAGTTAGAGAAGGAGGCGGCCAATGCCTCTTATCGAGAGTACGACCGACGGTGCAATCGGCACCATCGTCCTCGACCACCCTGAGAAGCGCAACGCGCTGTCGACGAAGCTTATCGACGCCATCGTCGAAACACTGGCAACCTTCTCACGCGATCAGATCCGGGTCGTCGTATTGCGCGCGCGGCCGGCCGTGAAGGTCTGGTCTGCGGGGCACGACGTGAGCGAGCTGCCGGAAGGGGGCCGCGATCCTCTCGGGTGGGATGACCCGTTGCGCTATCTCGTGCGTGCCATCGAGGAGTGCCCCGCCCCGGTCATCGCCCTGATCGAGGGCGGAGTATGGGGCGGAGCCTGCGAGCTTGCGTTCGCCTGCGATCTCATCATCGCAGCGCCGGGAGCCACCTTTGCCGTAACTCCCGCCAGGCTCGGCGTTCCCTATAACGTCTCGGGCATGCTGACCTTCCTCAACGCCTGCTCGCTCCGCATCGTGAAGGAGATGGCATTCACCGCAAAGCCGCTCACGGCAGAGCGTGCCGAAACTCTCGGCATCGCCAATCACATCGTGCCCGTGGAGGAGCTCGACGCTTTCACCTATTCGCTCGCTCGTGAAATTGCCGAGAATGCCCCGCTGTCGATCTCCGTCATGAAAGAGCAGCTGCGCATGCTTGCCGGCGCCCATCCCATGAGCCCGCGGCGCTTCGAGCGCGTCCAGGGGCTGAGGCGCATCGTCTATGACAGCGAGGACTACGCGGAAGGCATCCGGGCCTTCCGCGAAAAGCGGCGGCCGAAGTTCACCGGGCACTGAAGGATAGCCTCAACCACTGCGTCACAAACTGCAAGCTGCAGAAAAAAGAAGGAACCGCCAAAATGGGAGACGCCAAGACTAGCAAGCACCGCAAGGCTGATCACGACACGCCACACGTGGCGGAAGCGAGCGAGATCAGCGAGGGCGGGAAGCTCAAAGGGAAGGACTACGAGAAGAAGCTCGCGCAAACTGCATGTGGAGCTGGTCAAGCTGCAGGAGTGGGTACGGCACGAGGGACGCAAGGTCTGCATCCTGTTCGAAGGGCGTGACGGCGCCGGCAAGGGCGGAACCATCAAGGCCATCACGGCGCAGGGTCAGTCCGCGCATATTCCAGACGTCGTCGCGCTCCCTGCACCGACCGAGCGTGAGAAATCGCAGATGTACGTTCAGCGATATCTCCCGCACCTGCCGGCGGGTGGAGAGGTCGTGATCTTCGACCGCAGCTGGTACAATCGCGCAGGCGTAGAGCGCGTCATGGGCTTCTGCACGGAGGACCAGGCCAAGCGCTTCCTCGACAGCGTCCCTGGCGTCGAAAAGGCGATGGTCGACTCCGGCATCATCCTGCTCAAATACTGGCTCGAGGTGAGCCCCGACGAGCAGACGAAGCGGCTCGAGGCCCGCATCGATGACGGGCGGAAGATCTGGAAGCTGTCGCCTATGGACCTGAAGTCCTACACCCGCTGGGATGACTACACGAAGGCGCGCGACGACATGTTCCAGGCGACCGATAGCTCGTGGGCGCCCTGGTATGTGGCGCGCTCCGACGACAAGAAGCGTGCACGGCTGAATATCATCGAGCACATCCTGAGCAAGATTCCGTATAAGGATGTGCCGCGCGAAAAGGTGAAGCTGCCCAAGCGCGAGGTCAGCAAGGCCCGGACAACCATCGACTATCCGTTCAAGTTCATTCCCGAAGTGAATTGAGAAGGCCGGGCCGGATGACTGCTGGCAGCAATACCGAAGCCCTGCGGAGTGCCGGCCTGGCGGTGATCGTGCTCGGCGTCGTGATTGCCGGCCTGGTCTACGGACGCTCCTTCCTGGTCCCGCTCGTGGTCGCAATATTCCTATGGAACCTGCTCGAAGCAATGATCCAGGGCTTCGCGCGCGTCGAGCTCGGGTCCTTCAGGCTGCCGCGATCGCTGGCAACTCTTCTCGGATTCGCGGCGGTGACGCTCGGATTTTATCTCGTCCTCTCCGTTCTCCTGGGACAGGCCGATGCCGTGGCGGCCGCTTGGCCCCGCTATGTCGCCCGCTTCGAGGCGATCGTCAGTGACCTAACGCAGTGGCTCGGGCCGGAGCGGTCGGCGAAGCTCAAAGAGGCGGTGGCGGCAATCGATCTGACCCGGCAAATCCCCGGGCTCATCACCTCGACGCAATCGATTGTCGCCAGCCTCCTGCTGTGCCTCGCCTATGTCGCGTTCCTGTTCGCGGAAAGCGGATACGTGCGAATGAAGATAGCGGCCATGTTTCCGGGAGAGCGCGGAGCGCAAGATACGGCCGCACTCCTTGCCACGATGTCCGAGAGCGTCCGGCGCTACATCTGGATCAAAACCCTTACCAGCGCGCTGACCGGAGCAGCGTGCTATGTGGTCCTGCGCCTGCTCGGCGTCGATTTTGCCGAGACCTGGGCGCTGCTCATCTTCGTGCTCAACTACATACCCAACATTGGCTCCATCATCGGCGTCGCATTTCCCGCAATTCTCGCGCTCGTGCAGTTCGAGACGCTGGGCCCATTCGTCATTCTGGTCGTCAGCTTGGCTGCGATACAGATCGCCATCGGCAGCGTTCTCGAACCGATGCTGATGGGCAACTCGCTCAACATGAGCCCCTTGGCGATCATTGTCGGCCTCGCATTCTGGGGAACGATCTGGGGTGTCGTCGGCATGTTCCTGAGCGTCCCCATCCTGGTCGTCGTCATGATCGTCTGCGCCCACGTGCCGAGCTGGCGGTGGGTGGCGATCCTGCTGTCGAGGGACGGCCGTATCGCCACGTGACGGCACCTACGCCAAAGTGCTGACTGAGTTAGCTGACGGGGCTAGAGCTGCATTTCCCGTAGTTGTGGAGAGATGACGAGTTCCGCCTCGGTGGCTTCGATGACTTGAGGGACCGAAATGCCCGGCGCGGTTTCGATGAGTGTCGCTTCGCCGTCGGGGAAAGCGATGACGGCCAGCTCGGTGACGACGAGATCGACGGCCGCGCCGACGTGAGCGGCAATGAGCATTGCTTGACGATTTTCGATTTGCCCTTGGCGCTGTGCTGCATGGCGACGACCACGCGCTTGGCGCCCGTGACGAGGTCCATCGCCCCGCCCATGCCGGGCACCATCTTGCCAGGGATCATCCAGTTGGCGAGCATCCCCGCTGGTCGATCTGCAATGCCGCCGAGCACCGTCATGTCGACATGGCCGCCGCGGATCAGGCCGAAGGAGACGCGCGCTGTCGAAGGTGCTTGCGCCAGGCAGCGCCGTGACGGGCCGTCCTCCGGCATCGGTCAGCGTGGGATGCGCCATGCCCGCTTCCGGTATGGGCCCGGTGCCGATCAGGCCGTTCTCGGATTGGAAGAACACGTGCATATCCGCCGGTACGTAGTTCGCGACCAGGGTCGGAATGCCGATCCCGAGATTGACGAGCATTCCGCGAGCGCAACTCCCGCGCGATGCGTTTGTGCGATGATTGTTTGTGCGTCCATGGCGTGTCACGCGTTCGCGACGAGATAGTCGACCAGCGGCGCGGGCGTGACGACGTGGTCTGGCGCGATCACGCCGACGGGAACGATGTTCTCGGCGCCGGCAATGACGGTCGCAGCCGCCATCGCGATCAGCGGATTGAAATTTCTCGCCGTCAGCGCGTACGAGAGGTTGCCGAGATAGTCGGCGAGAAAGGCGTGAACCAGCGCAAAGTCTGCGCGAAGCGGCGTTTCGAGCAGGAAGTCCTGCGCCGTCCACGTCGATCTTGCGCTTGCCCTCCTCGACAACCGTGCCGACGCCGGTTGGCGTCAGCACGCCGCCCAGGCCGAAGCCGCCGGCCCGGATCCGCTCGATCGAGCGTGCCCTGCGGAACCAGCTCGACCGTCAGCTCTCCGGCAATCATCTGCTGCTGGGTTTCCGGGATTGAGACCGATGTGGCTCACGATCGCCGTGCGCACGAGCTTGGCGCTGATCAGCTTGCCGATGCCCGTGCCGGGCTTGGCGGTGTCGTTGGCGATGATCGTCAGATCTCGCTTACCTTGACGGACGATCTCATCGACGACCCGCTCGGGCGTGCCGACGCCCATGAATCCGCCGACCATCAGGCGGGCGCCATCCGGGATCATGGCGACGGCTTCTGCAACGGACATCGTCTTCATGTGTGCACCCCTTGCTGATCGCGGGCACTGTACGGGTCGACGATGGCTCAGTCGATGATGTGATAGCCGCCGTCGATGTAGAGCGTCTCGCCGGTGATCAGCTTGGCGCCGTTCATGGCGAGGAAAGCGACGGCGACGCCGACGTCGTCGATCGAAACCAGGCTGCGGCTCGGCGCCTTCGACTGCGCCTTCTGCAGGAGCTCGTCGAATTCGGTGATGCCCGATGCCGCGCGGGTCTTCAGCGGGCCCGGGGAAATCGCGTGCACCCTGATGCCCTTGGGGCCGAGCTCGGCGGCCAGATAGCGCGTTGCCGACTCCAGCGCCGCCTTCACCGGCCCCATCATGTTGTAGTTCTCCACGACCATCTGCGAGCCGTAGTAGGTCATCGTGAACAGCGTGCCGCCGTCCTTCATGAGCGGCTCGGCCAGCTTTGCCATCCGGATGAACGACCAGCACGAGAGCTCCATGGCCAGCAGGAAGCCGTCCTTCGAGCAGTCGACGACGCGGCCCTGCAGATCCTCCTTCGGCGCGAAGGCGATCGAATGCAGGCACGATGTCGAGCTTGCCCCACTTCTTCTCGATCGTCTCGAAAACGGCCTCGAGCTGGCCCTCGCTCTGCAGGTCGAGCGGCATGAAGATCGGCGCCTCGATCTCCTTGGCCAGCGGCTCCACGTAGGGCTTCGACTTGTCGTTGAGGTAGGTGACGGCGACATCGGCGCCGAACGCGTGAAAGGCCTTGGCGCATCCCCAGGCGATCGACTGATCGTTGGCGATGCCGGTGACCAGCGCCTTCTTTCCCTTGAGCAGGGCCAGCGAAGAGAGGTCGATCATGCTCGTTTCTCCTCGAGCTGGCGGCGCCGCATGCTCGCGCAGCACGCGCAGCGTATGGCTCGCGATCATCAGCTCTTCGTCGGTCGGAATGACGTAGCAGGCAACGCGCGACCCCTTGCGCGAGATCACGGCGCTCGTCCTTGGCATTCGCCGCGTGGTCGAGCTCGAGGCCGAGCCACGAGAGGCGCCGCATCACCGCCTCGCGAATGGCCGGCGCGTTCTCCCCGATGCCGGCGGTGAACACGAAGCCGTCGATGCCGCCCATGGCGGCCGCGAGCATGCCGGTGAAGAGCGCGATGCGGTAGACGAAATAATCGAGCGCCAGCTTCGCCCGCGGATCCGAGCTCGCGAGCAGCTCGCGCACGTCGTTGCTGATGCCCGAAAGCCCCTTGAGGCCGCAATCGTTGTAGAGGAAGCGCTCGATCGCCTTCGCGCTCATTCCCTTCTCGCTCATGAGGTAGAGCACAACGCCGGCGTCGAGCTGGCCCGGCCGCGTGCCCATCGGCAGGCCATCGAGCGCCGTGAAGCCCATCGTGCTTTCGACGCTTCGCCCGCCGACGATCGCGCACATGGAGGCGCCGCTGCCGAGATGCGCGACGACGACCCGGCCCTTGGCGATCTCGGGCGCGACCTCGGCAAGCCGTCTCGCGATGTACTCGTAGGAGAGCCCGTGGAATCCGTAGCGGCGCACCCCTTCCGCATAGAGCTGCTTCGGGGATGGCGAAGCGGTCGGCGACCTCCGGATGGCCGCGGTGGAAGGCCGTATCGAAGCAGGCGACCTGCAGCAGCTGCGGCTGCCGCTCGAGGATCGCGCGGATCGGGGCGAAGGTTGTTGGGCTGGTGCAGGGGCGCGAGCGGAACGAAGCGTTCAAGCCGATCGATGCACCGCGTCACGTGACGACGGTCGGCTCGCTGTAGTCCGGGCCGCCGTGCACCACGCGGTGGCCGACCGCCGTCGGCAGCCTTCCGCCGATCTGCTCCCGCAGGAACGCGACGACCTTGTCGAGCGCCGCCGGCACGTCGCTCACCTCCGCCGCGGCCACGTCTCATCGACGAGGATCTCTCCCTCGACGTCCTTGGCCACCAGGCGCGGGCGCGTGCCGATGCCCTCGATCTGCCCTTTCATGCGCCGCTCGAGCCGGTCGTCGGCCGCAACGGCGAACAGCTGAAACTTGATGCTCGAGCTGCCGGCGTTGAGGACGAGGATGGTTTCGGTCATGGCTCAGGCCCGGATCGGCTCTTTCGCCCTTCGGCTGTGGGCGAGAAGCATGGCCACGGCGCAGGACGCCATGCGCGTGCGCACATTGTCGGCGCGCGAGGTCAATATGACGGGCACGCGGGCGCCGAGCACGATGCCGGCCGCATCGGCGTCCGGAAAGGAACGTCAGGTTCTTGGCGAGCATGTTGCCGGCTTCGAGATCGGGCACGACCAGGATCTGGGCCTGGCCCGCGACCGGCGACTTGATGCCCTTGATGCGCGCCGCCTCGGGACTGATCGCGTTGTCGAAGGCGAGCGGGCCATCGAGCATCGCCGCCGGTGATCTGGCCGCGATCCGCCATCTTGCAGAGCGCGGCTGCCTCGATGGTCGAGGGAATGCCCGGAGTCACGGTCTCGACCGCCGACAGAATGGCGACCTTCGGCGTGCCGAGCCCGAGGCCGGCGATAGAGATCGATGGCGTTCTGGATGATGTCGCGCTTGGCCATGAGATCAGGCGCGATGTTCACGGCGGCATCCGTGATGAACAGCGTCTGCGGATGGGTCGGAACGTCCATGACGAAGACGTGGCTGATGCGCCGCCCGGTGCGAAGTCCTGTCTCCCGCTTGGTGACCGCGCCCAGCAGCTCGTCCGAATGCAGGCTTCCTTTCATCAGCAGCTCGGCCTTGCCCGCGCGAACGAGCTCGACCGCTTTCTCCGCCGCGGCCTGGCTGTGCGGGACGTCGACGATCTCGATGCCTGCGATGTCGAGGCCGAGCGGACTTGGCGACGCTGCTGAATACGCTCCTTGGGTCCGACGAGAATCGGAGTGATGATCCCGGCCTCGGCCGCTTCCAGCGCGCCGCGGAGCGAGGTCTCGTCACAGGGATGCGCGACCGCCGTCGCAAGCGCCGGCAGGCCTTTCGTCGCCGCGATGAGGCGTTCGTATTTCTCGTGCGAGTGCGAAGCTGGGAGACGGCCTTCTTCGTCATGCTGATGGTCCTTGCTGACGTCAGATGCGAAATGCGATCTCGGCCCCGTCACCACTTCAGGAAAAGTCCGACCTCGCCCGGCATGCCGCCCGGGAAGCTGATGATCTCGGCGTGTAAGCTTGTAGCCGAGCGGACGCAGCTCCTTCTGGTAGAATTCGTACGCCTCTTTCGCGAAGCCTTCGAGCGTGCTCGGCCACTCGGGATCGGCAATGTTGATCCGCCGTGCCGCCATCGCTGCAAAACGAGCACGGGAAAGTCAGCGACCTGCACCTGGTGCTGGCCTTGCTCGGCAGCAATGCGGACGGCGTTGTTGATGCGATCGATGGCTTCGGGTGGATCTCGCGCGACATGAACGCTTCGCGCAGCTCGGCTTGCTGCTGTTCCTTTCTCGCCTTGAGCCGGCGCTCCTCATCCATCTTCGCCATTTCGGCGTCGGAGGAGATCATGTTGAGATCTTTCGGGCGCAATAGACCCGTCATTGCTCTGCCCTTCAGTTCAAGCTTCCTCGGCCGGCGTTCCATTGGG
The DNA here is from genome assembly GCA_963831345.1 of uncultured Alphaproteobacteria bacterium. Taxonomy (GTDB): domain Bacteria; phylum Pseudomonadota; class Alphaproteobacteria; order Rhizobiales; family Hyphomicrobiaceae; genus Hyphomicrobium_C. Next base: position 20,839 of record CAWHPZ010000042.1, on the reverse strand, counting down.
CTCAAGCGAATGCTTCGAGCTCCTGGCCGCATGGGTCCGCACCGGACGAACCGGACCAAGATCAGCTTCGTGCTCATCGTCTGCCGCGAACGGAGCGCGCCCGGCGCTCTTTTCGAAGAGGTCTTCGATCTCGGCCAGGCGCGCCTTCGGCTTCGCTGCCGCGTACGCCGACCACATCGATCAAGCCGGCGCAGATTGCCTTTCATGCGCGATGGCAGGTCAGGATCCCTTGCAAGCATGGCGGGGATTGCCTCCACGGCGCGGCGCTCGTCGAGCAGCAAGCATGAAGAACTGCTCGCGCACAAGTCTCTTGAACTCGACGAGCGTCAGGCCTTTTCCCGCCTCTTCCCGCATCCGCCGGAGCAAGTTGAAGCCGCGCTCGTCGATCGCACCTTCCGGCATGCGAATGTAAAGCAGCGCGCGCAGCGCCGCCTCGCGCGGCCCGCCCTCGGTGATGCCGCTCTTCAGCTCGTCAATTCGCTGCGCAACCAAAGCCAGGTGCGCTGCATCTTTGCCGGGCCTGCGGCGCGGGCTTGCGTCCGAAGCCTTGAGGCCGACCATGGCCTGCAGCAGCGGCGAGCCGTAGATCGCGTGGAACATCGCCTCGGACATGTGGTCGCGCACGTCGCGATAGGCGTCCAGCGATGTCTCGATCCAGTCCGAGACCTGCTCCTGCGCTTGCCAGAAGGCATTGTCCTTCGGATACCGGCTGGCGGTTCTCGCGCACCGTCGTCGATCGATCGACAGCAGCGGCCGCATGAACGGATTGGCGTGCGAGAACATCTCGTACTGCAGGCGCAGCGGATGGAACTCGGCGCATCCACTCGGCCAAGCCTTCATTGGCCCAGCGCCGGACCCAGGGCTGCAAGAACGTGCGATAGAGGCCGAGATTGATCTCGGACACACGGGCGACCGCGGCGAACTTCCGGTCATCCTCCTCGTCGTTGCCGCCCAGCGCCCGGATGTCGTCGAGGGTTCTGGCTTCGAAGCGGACGAGATAGTCGCCGCCGATCAGGTCGGCGGACGGCATCGTCCGGATCCTTTGGCGTCATCACCGCCTCGTAGAGGCCCGGCGGCAGCACGTCGATGAGATCGATGTTGCTGGCGAACTCGTCGTGCTCCTTCTTGGCGACGGAGCCCGAGACGAAGATGCCGAGATGACCGATCAACTCGTGGATGGCGTAGACGATGGTCTGGCCATGCGCCCGGATGTCGTCGACGCTGTCGTAGAGATCGAGGATCCAGTCCAAGCGCCTGCGGCGGCGGCGTGATGTTGTCCGCCTTCGAGCAGAAGACGACGATCGGCGAGCGGATGTTGCGCAGATCGATGCGCGAGCCGTCGGACGTGACGATCTCCGCCTGTCGCAAGCTTGTTGCCGACGAACAGCTCGTCGACGATGAACTGCATTTCCTCGGCGTTGAGCAGCGACATGGCCGCCCCACCACTGCTCGAACTCGAGATAGCGCGGCGCCTCGCGTGTCGATCTTGGAGTAGAGGTTGTAGTGCTTGGTCCAGTAGGTGTTGGCTGGGTTGAGGTTCTCGAAGTTGCTGACGAGCCAGGCGCCGTCGAACTTGCCGTTGCCGAGGTCGCCCATCAGGGCGGTCAGCCAGCTGCCGCCGAGCAGGCCGCCGGTGTAGCGCATGGGGTTCTCGCCGTGCACGCCGGCCCAATAGGAGAGCGGCGAGCCGGCGACGATGATCGGCCCGAAAAGCTCGGGCCTCATGGCTGCAAGCAGCATGACCGCCCACCCGGCCTGGCAATTGCCGATGACGGCGGGCTTGCCCTCGGCTTCCGGATGAAGCGCGATCACGCGCTCGAGAAATGCCGCCTCCGCGCGCGCGATGTCCTCGATCGTCTGCCCGGGCACAGGCTCGGGCAGGAAGCCGATGAAGTAGCACGGATGACCGGCGCGTGAACGCAACGCCGATCTCGCTCTCCGGCTTGAAACCGCCGATGCCGGGACCGTGGCCGGCGCGCGGATCGACGATGACGAATGGCCGCTTGTTCTCGTCGATCTCGACGCCCTCGGGCGGCACGATGCGGACCAGAACGTAGTTCACCGGCCGCGGCAGCTTGCGCCCATCCATGACGAGCTCGCAGCCGAACTTCAGCACATGGGGCGCCGCTTTCGCCGCATGCTCGCGATAGCGCTCGCCGCGCTGCTGAAGGACATCCAGCATGAGGACGCCGCGCTGCCACGCATCGATCCAGTAGGCCCACGCGTCTTGGACCAGATCAGATGGGATATTGGCTTTAGCGCTGGAGCTGACCGGAACCGGGACTTTACTCATCTGCGGCTCACTCACTAAATGCTTTTTATTTATTATCGCGAATAGACCGTCACGCTCACGGTACGCTCGCATTGACTCCCGTCAAGCTCCATTTCTGGTAAAAGAGAAAACGCGCGATGCGGTATTGTCAGCGGCGGTGAGATCGGTCAGCAATTGAACGTCAATGGTTTCCGGTCATGGTTTTCCAAGCGCGCTTACTCTTCGGCGAATGGTTTCATGCGTATTTAATGCGGCATTAATTATCGACGCCAGCGTTGCTAGGGTTAACTCGTCACCGCTCCACGCGAGGCTATGGTCTGGCCTCGGCTGGCGCAGGAAATCCACGCACTAAAACCAGATAAGTGCTATTTTGACTTTCAGAACTCACGCCTTCCCAGCGTAGCGGAGGCGCCTCCAGAGAAGCCCAGAAAGGGACGTCTGCCGTGCTCCGAGTTCTAATACACCCGCCACGCAAAAACACTTTCTGGTTCAGCACGTGGGGAGAGAACCATGACGCCCTCGCCTCATGAGTTAGCATCGCATCATCTACCGCCATTCATCACGGCGCCCGGTGGCTCAGACTGGCTGCTCACTCTCATGGGCATCATTCTGATCGGCTCGGTTCTGGGAGCCGGCGTGTTCTTTTTCTGGCTGCACTCGCTGCCGGAGCGGATGGTTCATAACAAGGTTCAGTTTGACATCGTCGCCGTTCTCGCACTGCTGTCGCTGTTTACGCACATCCACGCATTCTGGGTCGCGGCCCTCATTATTGCGCTCATCGAATTTCCGAGTTTTTCGCTACCCCGATATCTCCGATTCGCTCGGGCGAATTGCAGGGTCGCTCGAAACGATGGCGGGTGCGCAAGCAGCTGGCGAGGCGAAGCCTCTGCCTCGCGCCAGAGGCCCGCAATCGGACGCCGCGAAGCCTGCTGCCACCACTCCGGCAAAAGCAGTCAGATAAAGGGTCCGTGAAGCACGCCCATGAACCGGCGCGGAAGCGGGGGGCCGAACATGCTTGAGTTGATGCTGTGCTCGCTGTTCACGCTGCTCCCGGACTACCTCTACCGCCGCTATGGTCAGGGCAAGCGCTTCGGGGTTGAGATCACGTTCTATTCGTTCTGGTACGAGTTCAGATACGGCCTCACGACGTGCCTGATGCTGACCATCGCGCTGATCACCACCATCTTCTATTTCCATCCGTCGACCACGAGCGTCACTGCCTACTTCCGCACGGTGCCGATCCTGCCGGAGACGAACGGCCGGGTGGCCGAAGTCTTCGTCGGCTTTACGGGGGATGTCGAAAAGGGCGCGCCGATCTTCAGGCTCGACAGCACCAAGCAGGAGGCGGCGCTCGAGGTCGCCAACAAGCAGATCGCCGAGGTCGACGCGGCGTTTGTCATGGCAAAGGCCGACATCGCGGCAGCCGAAGGCCAGATCCAGCAGGCGAAGGGAGCCTACGAGCAGGCCGTAGAAGAACTGCAAACGAAGGAAGAGCTCTATAAGCGCAACCCTGATGTTGTTGCGACCCGTGAGCTCGAACGCCTCAGGAATGTGGTCGAAGGCCGGCAAGGCGGAGTGGTGGCGGCGGACGCTGCCAAGCAGGCGGCCGAGACGAAGCTTTCAACCCTCCTGCCGGCCCAGAAGGCCAGTGCCGAAGCCGCGCGGGACGCAGGCTCAGGTCGAGTTGAGCAAGATGGTCGTCTACGCCGGCGTGACCGGCCGGGTGGAGCAGTTCATCCTGCGCGTCGGCGACATCGTCAATCCGTTCATGCGGCCTGCCGGAATTCTGCTTCCTGCCGGTGCCGGCCGCGCAAATCTGATCGCCGGCTTCAATCAGATCGAAGCGCAGGTGATGAAAGTCGGCATGACGGCGGAAGCCACCTGCATCTCCAAGCCGTGGACCATCATTCCCATGGTGGTCACGCAGGTGCAGGACTTCGTCGCTGCCGGCCAGGTCCGCGCTTCGGAACAGCTTATCGATCCCCAAAATGTAACCCGCCCTGGCACGCTCACTGTCTTCCTTCAGCCCATGTTCGAGGGCGGGCTCGAGGGCGTTACTCCCGGCAGCAGCTGCATCGCCAACGCCTACACCAACAATCACGAGAAGCTGGCGAAGCCAGACATCGGCTGGGGAAGCTGGCTGTTCCTGCACGTCGTCGACACGGTCAGCCTCGTGCACGCGATGATCCTGCGCCTGCAAGCGCTCGTCATGCCCATCAAGCTGCTGGTGTTCGGAGGACACTGAGGACCGATCACCTCGAGGAAAGTGAGGTCATTCATGACTGGCTTTTTGAGATGCATCGCTACCGCGATCTTTTTGTTCGCAGCACTCAACATGGCGGTTGGGCAAACTGCACGAAAAGGTACGCGCAATTACCAAGCAAGTGACGGTGCCACCATGGCGCCTGGGACCACCGGGCAGACGAGCAAAACCTCGAACAACGGTACGCGAGCGCTCGATGATTGCATGGCATATTGGGACTCCGGCACTCACATGACAAAGGACGAGTGGCGGGTTTCGTGCGAGCGCCTGATAAGCGAACGCGCACAGAAGCCGGGAACATGATCGAGCTGGCGAATTATCCGCTCTCGCTCATCTTCATGTTCAGCCTTGCACTTGTTGTGGCGGCAAGCGAGTTCGGACATCGGCTCGGACAAGGCACCGGCGGGCGCCGCGGCAGCAATGTCACGACGCTCGAAGCGTCGATCCTCGGCCTGCTGGCGCTGATGATCAGCTTCACATTCGCCATGGCGCTGTCGCGCTTCGACACGCGCCGCGACGCACTGCTCGACGAGGCGAATACGATCGGCACCACCGCGCTGCGCGCGCGCTTGCTGCCGCCACCGCATAGCACCGAAACCCTCAAACTGCTGCGCGAGTACGTGCAGATCCGCCTCGACCTCTCGCGCCGGGCCGCTTCGTCGCCGGAATTGGACGCCGCGATTGTCAGGTCGAATGCAATTCAGGAAGCGCTCTGGCAGCAGGTCAAGGCACTCGCCGTGAAGGATAAGGGGGTCGTCCCCACGGGCCTCTTCATCCAGACGCTCAACGAGATGATCGACAACCAGGAAAAGCGGCTGACCGCTGGACGCAATCGCGTGCCGAACATCGTGCTTCTGGCGCTCTACGGGATCACTTTCGTTGCCATAACCTTTACCGGCTACGCCGCCGGGCTCGAGAAACGCCGCTGGCGGCCAGGCGTCTATGTCACGGGACTGGTCGCCGTCGCCGTGATCCTCCTCATTCAGGACCTCGACCGGCCGAGCGCCGGCTTCATCACCGTCAGCCAGCAGCCGATGATCGACGTGGCCAACAGCCTCGCCGGATATGCGGAGTGATGCGTCATGGACATCTCCCTCTCTCGCGTCGCTCCGGGGCTCGCCGCATTGCTCAATTACAAGCTCGCCGACGCGCCGGCCGACGTTACAGCGGGCCTTGCCGTGGCCGCAGTCGCCGTGCCGGTGGGCATCGCTTATGCGGGACTTGCGGGATTTCCGCCTGAAGTCGGTCTCTATTCAACCATCCTGCCGCTGGTGGCCTACGCCATTTTCGGCAGCTCCCGCCAATTGATCGTCGGCCCTGACGCTGCAACATGCGCCGTCGTCGCGGCCGCGGTGGCGCCGCTCGCGGCCGGCGATGCGGCGGCCTACGCGTCCATTTCGGTGACGCTGGCTTTGCTCACGGGGCTCATGTGCATCGCGGCGAGCTTCCTGCGGCTGGGCGTGCTCGCGGACTTCCTGTCGAAGCCGATCCTTGTCGGATTCCTCAACGGCGTGGCGCTGTCCATCATTCTCGGTCAGGCCGACAAGATTTTCGGCTTTCCCGTGGTCGAGGGCGGCATCATACCCCGGCTGGCCGAGATCATTTCCAAGCTTGGCGAAACGCACGGACCCACGCTCGCCGTCGCTGTCGGCACTTTCATCATCATGGCACTGGCTCCCCGAGTGGTGAGGTGGCTTCCGGCCCCCTCGTCGGCATGACGCTTGCGGCGGCGGCCGTGCCGCTCCTCGGCCTCGCGGCTTACGGCGTGAAGACCGTTGGCGTCGTCCCTGGCGGTCTGCCCATGCCGCGCATCCCGAACATCGATCTTGCGATCCTGCCTTCGCTGCTGGCGGAGGCTGCAGGCTTGGCTCTCGTCAGCTTCTCGGGCCTCATGCTGACGGCGCGCAGCTTTGCGTCGAAGAACAACTATGATGTCGATGCCGACCAGGATTTCGCCGCACTCGGCGCCGCCAACGTCGCCTCGGCCATGTCGCAGGGCTTTGCCGTCAGCGGCGCAAGCTCGCGTACGGCCATGAGCGACGCGGCAGGCGGCAGAACCCACGCCGCCGGGCTCGTGGCGGCGGCGGCCGTGCTCATCGTCCTGCTATTCCTGACCCGCCCCCTCGAATTCGTGCCGCTGGCAGCTCTCGGCGCTGTTCTCGTCATAGCGGGACTGTCGCTCATCGACATCGACAGCCTCCGCCTCATCTATCGCATCGACCCGACGGAAGCCCTGCTCTCGGTGCTGGCGACGCTCGGCGTCGTCGCGGTCGGACCCGTGAATGCCATTCTGGTCGCGGTCATTCTGGCCCTGGTGCGGTTCATTCAATTGATGTCGCGGCCGCGTGTCGAGATCCTGGGCAAAGTCGAGGGCTTCCCGGGATTGCACTCGCTCGAACGCCATGGAGAAGGCCAGGCGATTCCGGGTCTGCTGCTGTTTCGTTTCAACGCGCCGATCACATTCTTCAATGCGCCCTACTTCAAGCGCGAACTGATGCGGGCCGTCGACGAGGCGGGGCCAGCCCTGCGCCACGTCGTCCTCGACATGCTCCCCATTACCGGCATCGACGCCACCGGGCTCATGACTTTGACCGATGTCGCGGATGCTCTCAAGGCGCGTGGCATAGGCATCAACACGGCGGGCCGGGCCACTCAATGGCAGCAGTGGGCGGAAAAGCGCGGCATCCAGGGCCACCGTGTGCACTTCTATCCGACGCTGCGCCAGGCGATCCGGGAACTCTCCGAGGAGCAATCTAAGTGAACGCCAACTCCCCCCGATCCGTTTTGGATCCGCTCGAGCGCGCGTCCGAAATCATATTCGGCCTGATCATGGCGCTGACGTTTACATGCACTTTGAGCATCTTGAGCTCAGAGAACGACGTCAGAACGATGCTGATTGGCGCGCTCGGCTGCAACATCGCCTGGGGTCTCGTCGACGGCGCCATGTACGTGCTTGCGCAGGTCGTCACGCGCGAGCGCCAGCACAGCCTCGCGGCAGCGGTCGCCGCAGCGCCTCCCAACGAGGCGAGACGGTTGCTGCTGGAGGCTCTGCCGGATGGGGCCGAACGTCTCCTCGGGTCCACGGACTTGGATCGCGTGGCCGCTGGCGTGCGCGCGGCGGCGACTCCCGATCGCAGCGTGATGCCCACCTGGCAGGACCTCCGCGGCGCGGTCGCCGTCTTCCTGCTCGTCTTCCTGTCGACATTACCGGTCGCGCTTCCGTTCCTCCTCTTCAGCGAGGTCGCAACCGCGCTGCGCGTGTCGAACGCGGTGGCAGTGGTATCGCTGTTCGTGGTCGGTGCAAGCCTCGGCCGGTACATGAATCACCATCGCCCCTGGGCCATGGGCCTCGCCGTCGCACTCTTCGGCGCCATCCTCGTCGCCATCACGATCGCGCTCGGCGGCTGACGTGGGGCAGCCGGCAAGCGACCGGTCGATGGTCCGCACGAGAACGGCCGGAGCGTGGAGAGACGCCCCGGCCGTTCGGTCTTCGCGGCAAAACTCAGAGAACTACTTCGAAGCGACCTTCTTCTCGACGACCGATTTGGAGACCTCGCCGGCGGCGATGAGAGCCGAGACGCAGCCCTTGGACAGCTGGGGGCCGTGGGCGCGCATGCACTGGCGGACGCCGGGGCTGTTGGGCGAGTGCTGGCTGCAGTGCGAGTAATAATCGGAAGCGCAGGCCATCTTGACGGCAAGGCTGACGGCGCCGGCTTGGCCGGGGATTGCGAGCGAGCCGAGGGTTGCGGCTGCTACGAGAAGGGTGCGGATCGGGGTCATTGGCTCTCTCCATCGCCAGGTTGATGAAGCCAATATGCCCCGGGTCCGATCGCCGCACTGTTCCCGCCGGAACTAGGCCAAAAAATTCATCTCGAGGGAAAATTGGAGCCTCGATCACTCAGCCGCGACTTGACGCGACCCGTCGGAGAGCACGGTCTGGATGACGTGGAAGCCCTCGAACTCCGGATGGCCGAGATAGAGCGGCTTGGTGCCGCCGGCTCCGGCGTGGACCTTGCGGAACTGCTCGGACTTGGTCCAGGCCTCGAAGTCGGCGTGTGAGCGCCAGACCGTGTGCGACGAATAGAGGACGTGATCCTCCTTCACCGGGCCACGGAGCAGATGGAACTCCACGAACCCCGCCAGCTCGTTCAGGTGCGACTCGCGGCTGATCCAGATATGCTCGAAATCCTTCTCGGCGCCCTTCATGACTTTGAAGCGGTTCATTGCGATGTACACGGTATCCTCCCAAACCGAATACAGAAACTTGCTGACGATCCTAGGCTGATGGTCGCCCTCTCAATAAGCGGGACGACGACCACTGCGCTCATTTTTTGTTCGGCCGAAGGCTAGGCAATCCTGGGGATCACTTCGCTCCTAGCCGCATGGTCAGCCCGATGCGGGCGTTGAAACCAGGATCGTTCTGCAGATCCAGATACTGCAAGTAGGTCTTGTCGAACAAATTGTCGATGTTGAGGTTCACCGTTGCCTGGTCCGACAGCTCGTATTGAGCGAACAGATCGACGATGGTGTAGCCGCTCGTGGGAACGATGAGCGATGACGAAGCCGGCACCCTGTCCTGAGCCGCGACAAACCGGGCCCGCGATCCGGCGACAAGCTTATCACCTAAAGCTCTGAAGCCCAGGGTGGTGAGCTCCGAACTCGTGCGTCACATTGCGCGACACACGTTGCCCAGCAGCGAGCTGGACTTGCGGACCTTACATTTCTTGACTATTACGGTCAATAATAGAGCGGCTGCCCATCGTTACAAACTTGCGCATGCGCCCGCGAAGACACGGAACCGGAGGAACGCTGACGAAACGATGGCCCAGCATGACAAGACCGATACCAATAAGGGCGCAGGCGATGCCCACGCCATGCCCTCGCATAGCGGACTGCGAAGGATCACAACCAAGGATCTCTTCGGCGCGGATCGCGAGATCATCCTTGATCACGAAGGCGCGGAGTACCACCTGCGCGTTACGTCAAATGGCCGGCTTATCCTGACCAAATAGGAGATCGAATGTCCGTCGCAACGAGAGCACTGGTATTGGTTGCGGGCCTTCTCAGCGCCATGGCGCCCGCTATTTGCGCCTACGCGGCAGAACCTGGTCAGCCACAGGCCGCAATCGATACGACGCGTATTGTCTCCGTCGGCGGCGACGTCACGGAAATACTGTATGCGCTTGGAAGGGGCGATCGCATCGTCGCGATCGACACGACCAGCCAATACCCCACCGACGCAGCCGCGACCAAGAAGAGCGTCGGCTACATGCGCGCACTTTCGACGGAAGGCGTGTTGTCCACCAGTCCCTCGGCCATCATCGCGACAAATGGCGCGGGCCGCCCGATGTGGTCGCTGCCCTCAAATCGTCTTCCGTGCCTTACGTCACCGTGTCATTCGAAGATACGCCCGAAGGCGTGCAGAAGAAGGTGAGCTTTATCGCCGAAACCGTCGGAGCGAAGTCCGAGGGCGAAGAGCTCAATCGCCGCATCGCGGCCCAATTCGAAGCTTTGAGCCGCGACAAGACCAAGATCACCAAGCCCGTACGCGCGCTCTTCATTCTCGCGATGCAGGGAGGCCGCGCCATGGTCGGCGGCCGCAACACAGGCGCCGACGCGATCTTCCGCCTCGCGGGCGCCGACAACGCGGCTGCGGATCTCGAAGGCTACAAGCCACTCTCTGATGAGGCCGCGCTGACCATGGCGCCCGATGTCATCGTCGTGATGAAGAACAACGGCAGCAACCACGCCGCCGACATCAAAACCATGCGCGGTCTCGGAGACACGCCCGCAGCCCGCTCCGGACGCATCATAGAGGTCGACGGCAGCTACATTCTTCAGTTCGGACCTCGCGCCGCCGCGGCCGCGGGAGACCTGATGCATGATTTCTATCCGGGCCTCGCCAATGCCGCGCAGAAGTAATTGGTTCGAGATCGACAACCGGCAGGCCGGCCGCAAATGACTGACGCCGCAAGGCTCTCAGGCACGGTGAAAACGTGGCCGAGTACGCGCCGCGAGCTGGCGACGCGCCGTCTTGGCCTCGCGAGCGCTGCCGCTCTTGTAATTGCAATCGTCGCATCACTTTCAGTAGGCGCGACCGGAACGAGCCTTGCCGCGCTGCCGCGGGTCGTCGCCGGCGCGTTGGGGCTGGCCGATGTCCAAAGCAGCATGGAGCAGCTCGTCCTGCTCGATATTCGCTTGCCGCGCACGTTGCTGGCGATGTTCGTTGGCGCGGCTCTCGCCGTCTCGGGAGCCATGATGCAGGGGATGTTCCGCAATCCCCTCGCCGACCCGGCCCTTATCGGCGTGTCATCGGGGGCGGCGCTGGCGGCCGTATCCATGATTGTTCTCGGGCATGGCTTCGCGGCGCCCATCGTCAATGCGCTCGGCGTGCACGCGTTGCCGATCGCGGCATTTCTTGGCGGACTGCTCGTGACGTCGACGCTCGTGCTGATCGCGGGCGGCCGCAATATCTCGACGGCCGCGCTCCTGCTCGCAGGCCTCGCGGTTGCGGCTCTGGCTCAGTCCTTGATGGGGCTGGTTGCGTATGTGAGCAGTGACCGCGAGCTTCGCGATCTGACGCTGTGGACGCTCGGCAGCCTGGCCGGTGCCAGCTGGAGCAAGGTTCTCGGCGTCGCCCCCTTTTTGCTGCTGACGCTCGCATTGCTGCCTCGCCTTATCCGTGGCCTCGACGGACTTTTGCTTGGCGAGGCCGAAGCCTTTCATCTCGGCATCGAGGTCGAGAAAACGAAGCGCCTCATCATTCTGGCCACGGCCGCGTCTGTTGCATCGGCGGTCGCCGTTTCCGGCATCATCGGCTTCGTCGGAATTGTGGTGCCGCATATCGTCCGCCTGCTCAGCGGACCCAGACACGCGACGCTTCTGCCTCTCTGCGCCGCGCTTGGCGCTACCCTCACGCTGGTCGCGGACATGATCGCGCGGACCGTCGTGGCCCCTGCCGAGTTGCCGCTCGGAATCGTGATGGCAATCGTTGGAGCGCCCGTCTTTCTTCATCTCGTGCTGAGACGAGGCGCGCATGTCTAGCCGCGTGATTGAGCTCGAAACGACCGACCTGACCTTCGTCGCGGGTGGATCGCCCTTGGTCGATGACGTGACCTTGCGTCTGCATGTCCGGAGAGTTCGTTGGGCTTCTGGGACCGAACGGCGCAGGCAAATCCACGCTCGTGCGTCTTATGGCAGGCGAGATAGTGCCAACGGCCGGCTCGGTCACGCTCGGCAGCACGCCGCTTACCAAGCTTTCGGCTCAAGCTCTCGCGCGCCGCCGCGCCGTCGTTCCTCAGGCCACCAGTCTGACCTTTCCCTTCACCGTGCTGGAGGTCATCCTGCTCGGCGCATCGGTTCCAGGTTTTTCCGGAACCCGCTCGCGCACGCACGATATCGCGGAGGAAAGCCTCGCCCGCGTGAACCTCTCCGCATTCCGAGACAGGTTTTACATCGAGCTATCGGGCGGCGAGCGCCAACGCGTGCATATCGCCCGCGGCCTCTGCCAGCTTGCAGCCGCACGACTTTTCGAGCCTGGACCGAAGGTCCTGTTTCTCGATGAGCCGACATCGAGCCTCGACCTCGCCCATCAGAGGCTCGCACTCGCGGCCGTACGCGAAGAAGCCGAACGCGGAACTGCTGTGCTTGCAGTCCTGCACGATCTCAACCTCGCTTCGGCCTACTGCGATCGCCTGGTGATGATGGATGGCGGAAAAATAGTGGCGGACGGCGCTCCGGCAGACGTCATGCGCGAAGACATCCTGTCCAAAGTCTACGGGTGCGCGCTCGTTCCCAACGCGGTCCCCGAAGACAAGACACCGTTTGTCCTCCCGGCTTTGGCACACTCCTCACGTCTTGCCCCGCAACAGGGACAGCGTGAGGCGCCGACGCCTGGACCGCGGACTACCAGCGAATAGGCACGAGACTTACAAGCTCAGGATAATTCAGGCGGCTAGGTTTGATGCTGACCCCCAGCTCGATTAGCCCGGCGTTAAGCACTGCGTCTCCGCATTTCTCCATCGCGGCCGTTGTCGACGACCAGCGCTCCTTCGTGACCGTGACGATGTATCTCCGGCATCCCTGAGACGCACCCGCAACGAAGCGGACTTCGAAGAGCGCTTGCTGTTGCGACGGCTTTGGCGGCCAGGCAAAGGAGGCATCGTCCGGGGTCTTGGCGAGTGCCGTCTTTACGGCATATCCGGCATTCTTCAGGTCGCTCTCGCTCAACCTCGTCAGAAGAACGTTCGGCAGGTCGGGACTGAGACCGGCCGCAATGGCGTGCGCCCTCTTGGGGCTCTTGTCCTGGGCGACCTCTGCGGGCTCCGGCGTTTCGGCATAGGCTGTCCCGATCGTGCCGGTCGAGAGACCGTCGCCGGCAGAGGACGTCTTCTCGTCTTGAACGGAGGTCGTCGCCTGTTCGATAGGCGCAATCGGCGGCGCCGGCTCGGCGGAAGCGTTCGGCAGCCCCGCATGAGCCGCCCCTCGCTCTCGATCTGCCCGCTCGGCAATTTCGCGGGCACTGGAGACAACTACGTCAAGGCCAGACTTCGCAGACGCGAACCAGACTTGCGCCTGTTCTGGGTTGCTCATCGCCGTCCAGATCATGCCCGTCGCCAATAGGCAGCCCGGCAGTCTTCTAAGCCGGGATTTGAAACGGTTCGGCAGTGGTGCGCCGACCCTGTCATCCGGCTCGACATCCAACCTGAGGCTATCCAAGTCGGGATCGCGAGCATTATTCAGGATCTCGGCCCACGGCCGCTGATGGCCACGTTTCATGCTGACCTCCTCTCAGGGAAGGAGCCCTTGATAGAGCGTCTCTCGGATGTATCTACCTGCAGGGAATATTTCGGAGAATGTGTCGAAAGATCGGCTCGCAAACGTTTTAGCCGAACCGCTTTTATTCCATGAAAACTCGACTTTTTTCGCGATGAACGTGAACGTTCCCGCCTTTGGCCCGAGCCGGCGGCGCACGCCTCAAAGCGCGGATGTGCGCATTGAGACCACAACCGGCAGGCTTGCGCTGACCGTCAGGGACCTATGATGGCCCTAGGAGACGGCCAGCGGAGGCGAGCCCACCGAGTTCTGGAAGTGCGGCACGAGCATAACCTCTTCACCCTTGGGCTTGCGCACGCGGAACCAGGCGGCATAGAGCGCCGGCAGGAACAGCAGCGTCAGGATCGTCGCCACCAGGAGGCCGCCCATCATTACGATCGCCATCGGGCCCCAGAACACCGAGCGCGACAGCGGGATCATGGCCAGGATGGCGGCCAGCGCGGTCAGCACCAGCGGACGCGAGCGGCGCACCGTGGATTCGACGATCGCATCCCAGCGCGTGAGACCCGAAGCCACATCCGCATCGATCTGATCCACCAGAATGACGGTGTTGCGCATGATCATGCCGGCGAGCGCGATCAACCCGAGCAACGCCACGAAGCCGAACGGAGCATTGAACGCCAGCAGGGAAAAGCTCGCGCCGATGAGGCCCAGAGGCGCCGTCGAGAACACCAGGAACAAGGTCGAGAAGCTCTGCAACTGCAGCATGAGCAGCGTCAGCATGACCAGGAACATGAGCGGGAAGATCTTGAACAGCGCCACGTTCGCCTTGGCGCTCTCTTCCACCGCGCCGCCGACCTCGATGCGCATGCCAGGCGGCAGCGTTGCGGAAATCTCGTCGATCGCCGGCTGGATCTGCGCCGTCACGTCCGGCGCCTGCATGCCGGGAGCGATGTCGGAACGCACTGTCAGAACCACGTCGCGGTTGCGCCGCCACAGGATCGGCTCCTCGAACTCGTAGTGCACGCGCGCCACCTGCGTGACCGGAACGGCGGCGCCCGAGCGCGTCGGAATGGTGAGGTCTTCGAACGCGCCGAGACCCAGGCGCTCTTGCGGCACGGCGCGGGCGACGACCGGCACCAGCTCGATGCCTTCCTTGTATTCCGTCACCGTGTAGCCCGAGAGCAGCGTCTGCAGGGTCTGCGCGATGTCCTGCGGCGTCAGCCCCAGCGAGCGCGCACGATCCTGATCCACCTCGAGCCGGATCGACTTCTTCTGCTCGTTCCAGTCGAACTGCACGTCGCGCGTGTTCGGATTGGCGCGCATGGCGACGCGCACTTTGTCCGCAACGGAGCGCACGCTTTCGCTATCGGGTCCGAGCACGCGGAACTGCACCGGGAAGCCGACGGGCGGTCCGAAGTTCAGCCTGTCGATGCGCAGCCGCGCTTCCGGAATGACGTTGTCCGCAACGAGCCCTTCGAGGCGGGTCTTGAGCCGTTCGCGCGCCTCCGCACCCTTCGTCATCATCACGATGAGCGCGAAGTTCTCGTTCGGCAGCACCGGGTTCAAGGCCAGGAAGAAGCGCGGCGAGCCTTCGCCGATATAGGTCGTGTAGTAGTCGAGATCCGGATCGCCCTTGATGAGGTCCTCGGCTTTCTTCGCCGCGGCCTCGGTGACGCCGATGGAGGTGCCTTCCGGCATGCGGATCTCGATGAAGAGCTCCGGCCTCGACGATGTCGGGAAGAACTGCTGCTGCACCTGCGTGAACGCGCCGATGGCGGCGACAAATGCACTTAGCGTCAGCGTGATGACGACCCAGCGGTGACGAACGCTCCAGCCGACGGCGCGGCGAAGTCCACGATACATGCGCGTGTCGTAAATCGCATGCGGGTCGTGCGCCGCGGCGTGCTTCGAGAAATCCGGCAGCAGCTTGACGCCGATGTAGGGCGTGAAGATCACGGCCACGAACCACGACACGACGAGCGCGAGCCCGACGATCCAGAAGATGTTGCCGGCATATTCGCCGGCCGTCGATTGTGCGAGACCGACCGGCAGGAAGCCCGCCGCCGTCACGAGCGTGCCGGTCAGCATCGGGAACGCGGTCGAATCCCAGGCGAACGCCGCGGCGCGCATGCGGCCCCAGCCCTGCTCCATTTTCACGACCATCATCTCGACGGCGATGATCGCGTCGTCAACGAGCAGCCCGAGCGCGATGATGAGCGAGCCGAGCGTGATGCGGTCGAGGTTGAGGCCGGCGACAAACATGACCAGAAGAACCACCGCCAGCACGAGCGGCACCGACGTCGCCACCACCAGTCCCGAGCGCCATCCGAGCGAGATGAAGCTCACGACGAGCACGATCCCGAGCGCTTCCACGAACGAGCGCAGGAACTCGCTGACCGATTCCTCGACGACCTGCGGCTGATCCGTGATCTGGTCGATCTCGACACCGGTCGGGACCTGCGCCTTGGCGTCGGCGATAGCGTCTTTGAGCTGCTTGCCGAGCTCGAGCACGTTGGCGCCCTTGGTCATGGCAACGACCACGCCCACGGACTCCGCCCCATTGTGGCGCACGATGCTGCTGGGCGGGTCTTCGTAGCCGCGCTTGACGGTGGCGATGTCGCCGAGGCGGAACGTGGTCCCACCGGCTTCGATCGGAACTTCGGCGATGGCGGCCTCACCCTTGAAGGCGCCGGTGACACGAACGTCGATGCGATCGGCGCTGGTCTCGACCGTGCCGGCTGCCGTCACCGCGTTCTGGCGCGCGACGCTGTCGAAAATGGCCTGCGGCGTGATGCCGAGCGTCGCCAGCTTGCGATGGCTGAATTCGATGAAGATGCGCTGCTCGCGCACGCCGACGATGTCGACCTTGGCGACACCGGGCGTGCGCAGCAGGCGCTGGCGCACGATCTCGGCATAGTCCTTGAGCTTCGCGAGCGACACATCCGGGCCCGACAGCATGTAGACGGCGGAATAGACGTCGCCGTATTCGTCGTTGAAGAACGGGCCCTGCACGCCCTGCGGCAGCGTCGAGCGGCTGTCGTTGAGCTTCTTGCGCACTTGATACCAGGCGTCGTCCACCGCCTTGGCCCGCGCCGCATCCTTGAGCTGCACCTGAATGACCGTGACGCCGGGGCGTGTGTAGGTCTTCACATAGTCGAACAGCTCCAGCTCCTGCAGGCGCTTTTCGAGCTTGTCCGCGACCTGATCCTGCATCTCCTCGGCGGTCGCGCCCGGCCAGGCCGCCGTGATGACCATGGTCTTGATCGCGAACGACGGGTCCTCGGCGCGGCCGAGATTGAGGTAGCTGAAAAGCCCCGCAATGGAGAACACGATGATGAAGAACAGAACCAGTGCCGGATGAGCCACGGCCCATGCCGAGAGGTTGCCGCGCGAGGTCGGCTCGTCCGTCTCAATGGGAGCGTTCATTGCACGACCTCGATGATGCGAACAGGAATACCGGCGTCGAGCTTGTGAACGCCCGCCGCGACGATCTTCTGGCCAGTCTCGAGTCCGCCCGACACGATGGCGGAGGTCTCCGTCCACGAGCTGACTTCGACGTCCTTCTTGATGAGCCGGCCGTGAGCCTCGTCGATGAGCCAGACCGACGGCTGCCCTTCGTCCTTGAACACGGACGCCAGCGGCAGCCGCGCCTGGCCGCTGCCGCCAAGCTGTGCGAGATGCACGGTCGCCGTCTTGCCGAGGCCAATGCCGGCGTCGGGCTTCAGAATTGAGTAGCGCGCCTGATATGTGCGCGTGGCGGGGTCGGCCTGCGGCGAGACTTCACGCAGCTTGGCCTCATAGACGTGGTCCGGCGCAGCCCACAGCGTCACCGAGGCAATGGCGTTGCGGTCGCTGTCGATACGGCTTTCCGGAATGGTGACGACAGCCTCGAGTTCGTCGAGACGGGCGACGCGTGCAATGAGCTGCCCGGCCGAGACCACCTGACCCGCTTCGACTGGAAGCGCGGTGACGATGCCGGCTTCGGTTGCGCGCAGGCTTGTATAGTCGAGCTGGTTCTGAGCCAGTGAGAGTGAGCGCTTGGCCCGCTCGACGCGTCCGCGCGCTTCGTCGGCGGCGGCCTTCTTCTGGTCGAAGCTCGCGGCGCTGGTCCAACCGCCCTGGGTCAGGCGCGCGTAGCGCTTCTCGTCGGCGTCGGCCTGGGCGAGGCTGCTTTCCGCGGCCGTGAGCTCGGCGTTCGCCGATTCCAGCGACAGCTGATAGTCGGTGGCATCGAGGCGCGCCAGCGTCATGCCGGGCGTGACCTTGTCGCCGATATTGATCAGGCGCTCGACGATCTTGCCCGAGACGCGAAAGCCGAGATCGCTTTCAAAGCGCGGCTTGATGGTGCCGGTATAGGCCCGCGTTTCGGTCGCGGCAGCGAGCGTCACCGACGCGGCACGGACGGGCTGGGGCGCCGCCACATACTGCGCGCCCTCGCTCTTGCAGCCCGAAACACCAACGGCTACAGCCATGAGCGTGCTGGCCAGTAGAAGCGGGCGTGCAGGCTTAGGGAAGCGGCTGGTGCTGAATTTGGATGTCGTACTCATGTCGAGACCCCATCGCTATGTTGGCTCGCCCGCTCATGCAGGCCCTTGAAAGTTAGTCGTGCTTACTTAAGTAAGTGACGCTAACTTGGCAAGCCGGATTCGACCGGATGCGTCAAAAAAGTTAGCTGGACTAACTTAAGTAAGCCGTGCTAACTTCACGAGTCGGAGACCGGAGGCCCAAGGAAAAACGTTATGGCCCAAGCACAAAAACAAACGGCCGTGCGCGCCAAGAAGCGCTTCCATCATGGTGATTTGCGCGAAGCGCTCATTGCCGCCACCCGCGAGCTTCTGATCGAGCACGGGCCCGACGGCTTCACGCTGGCCGACGCCTGCCGCCGCGCCGGCGTCACCACGGCTGCGCCCTATAAGCATTTCCGCGACAAGCAGGAGATCCTGGAGGAGATCGTCTACCGCGGGCTTCGATGAGCTGACGGCCGCAAACGCGAAAGCCGTCGCCGAGGGCGGCCCTGGCACGATCGAGGGCATCACCGCCATGGGAATTTCCTATGTCGATTTTGCCGTCGCTCAGCCGGCTCTCTTCCGCCTCATGTTCGGCCACAAGTCAGAGATCCGGAAGGTCAAGCAGGTCGACGAAAGCGGCCAGGAGTGCCTGAAGAACGTGATCGGGGAAGTCGCAGCCTACTGCCGCACGCACGGCCACAATGCCGACGCCGAGCAGGTTGCACTCAGGCTATGGACGTTCGTGCACGGCGCTTCATCGCTGCAACTCGACGGCGACTATGAGCGCGTCGCGCCGGGTGTCGACGTGCATCAGTTGATCGCAGACGCGACGCCGAGGCTTCTCGGCGTGGCACCGGAGAAACTTGCCCCGGCGCGCGTCAAGAAGCGCTGATTTGCAGCGCGTTTGTCCGAAGTTCGAATCCGCTCGCCCCGGCCGCCCGTTCAAACCCGGCCTCTATGCCCGCGGCCGGACCGGTATTGTCACCCGCCGCCTCGACCCCCAATGGACTTCGATAACACCTTGTAAACTATGCCATTCGCGTCAAGGGGATGTTCATTCCTTACCCGCTATAGTGGGCGAGGCTTTGAACGGAGCGGCCCATGCACCCGTTGAGATACGTTGCCCGAGCCCTGCTGTTTGTGCGGGATTGCGTCATCATCCTGCTTGCCCTGACATTCATCGTCGTGACGCTGATCGCGAGCGCCATCGGCCACCTTTTCGAGATGCTCGAGCTTCACACTGTCTATCGCGGCGACGCGAAGGCTCGCAACCGCGCCCGCTGGCAGCACGGCATCTGAGCCCGGCCGGCGGCTAGCCCTTAAGCAAGCCACCGCCCCTCCACGCCTGCCTGATGCACCCAACGATCGGCTCGCAACGGCCTAAGCCGACAAGGCTCGCAGCCTCACTTCTTCGCTTGAGCTGCGGCCTCCGCCCACAGGCGCTTTTCCTTCTCTCTGAGCTCCGGCGTGAAGGCCTCGCCGAAGTCCTCCGCATCGAAGATCTGCCGGATCTCGATGTCGCTCTCCTCGTTCATCGGGTTCGGACACTTCTTGACCCACTCGATCGCCTCTTCGAGCGACTTGCACTGCCAGAGCCAGTAGCCGGCCACCAGCTCCTTCGTCTCCGTGAACGGCCCGTCGATCACCGTCCGCTGACGCTCCGGAGAAGCGCACGCGCGCGCCCTTGGAGGTAGGATGCAGCCCGTCGCCCGCCAGCATGATGCCGGCCTTAACCAGCTCTTCGTTGTATTTCACCATCGCATCCAGCAGCTCGGTCGCTCGGCATCTCGCCGGCTTCCGAGTCCTTGGTCGCCTTGACCATGACCATGAACCTCATGACGCTGCTCCTTCAGCAAATCTGGAAAGTTGAAAACCGCACTCAGGCCGACGGATCGCGCATGCCCATTGACCACAGGACCCCGAACGGATCGCGCAACTGTCCATAGCGGTCACCCCAGAACATGCGCTGCAGCGGCAGCACCACTTCTGCGCCGGCGTCGACCGCGCGTTTCCACCATGCGTCCACGTCGTCGACCCTCATGTGCAGTGTGTAGCCCTGGGCAGGCCTGGAGCGGATGCCCGTGGTCCGGAAACGGATCGGCACAGCATGCAGCGACCCGCCGTTGACATAGAGATGGATGTGCAGGTAGCGGCCTTTCTCATCGGGCGGATAGCGGAACGCCTCCGTGGCGCCGAACGCCTTGACATAAAACTCAGCCGCCTTGCTTGCGTCGCTGACGCTGAGATACGGCGCGATCCCGCCTTTGACCTCCACCTCAGGCGCCACGTCCATCTTCCTTTCGGCCTTTCGCGACCCATCTCCGGTCCTCCCTTCATCACTCCGGTTGAAACAACACACGCCCCAAGGACGTCATTGAACCCAAGGTTCCGACATTTCGGCGACGGCCGCGGACGCAAAAACTTTTTCTTCGCCAAATCAGATGGATAGGGACACGCGCGCGTCGATCACAGGCAAAACCGGCATTATTTCGCCTTGGCGGGCCCGGCGTTCTTCACCAGGCGGTCGATCTGCATGCGGATGTGAGCCGCCTCCGCCGCCGTATTCGCCAGCGCCACGGCCTTGTCGAAGGCCACGCGCGCTTCCTCGTTGCGCCCGAGCTGCATCAAAAGCGCGCCTTTGACGCCATAGAAATAGAAGTAGCCGGAGAGCGGCTTGGCCAAAGGCTCGAGCTTCTCCAGCGCTGCCGCAGGGCCCTGCACCTTGCCGATCACCACCGCGCGGTTGAGCGAAACCACCGGCGACGGCTGAATGCGCTCGAGGGCCTCATACAGAAGATTGATCTGAGGCCAGTCCGTGTCTTCCGGCTTCGTAGCTTCCGCATGCAAGGCCGCGATCGCCGCCTGGATCTGATAGGCGCCCGGCCGCTGGTGACGCACGGCCTTGTCGATCAGCGCCGCGCCTTCCGCGATCATCGCCTTGTTCCACAGTCCCGATCCTGATCCTCCAGCAGCACGATGGCGCCGTCGGCGTCAAGACGCGCCGCCGTGCGCGAATGC
>CAWHPZ010000041.1:0-237569 GCA_963831345.1 uncultured Alphaproteobacteria bacterium | reverse complement strand
ACGTGGCAATACTTCCTGCTCGCCGATGTCTTCTGCACTCGAGCCCAAACCGCGCCGTCCAAGGCCGAGACGCGCGCTCTGCGCACAGCCGCCTCAGCCGACGTCCTCTACGGCTCGGCGCAGGGCTGCAATACCATGTTGAAAATGCTGTCAAAATATGGCGACATGAACACCCCGCCGCACCAAGCGCGAGCGCTGGATCGGTGGTCAAAATATCTGCCAACATGCTCTAATAAGAAAGCGAGTCGAGGCATCCCGGCCAGCCCCGAATCACGCACCCTTCCGATCCAACCCAACAGCACTGATCGCCCAGCCGGCTCAGTCGGCATCCATTATTGACTATCGAGGGAGATCCGGCCTTCTAAGGCGGACGAACATCTGAGGCCCCAGTCGAAATGACCACCACCATTAGCGTCATCATACCGGTGTTCAATCGCCCTCAGAAATTGGCGCGCGCCGTTCAATCCGTCCTTTCCCAGTCTCAGACTCGATGGAGCGCGCCTCGAGATCATCGTGGTGGACGATTGCTCCAGTCCGCCTGTCGAGATCGATGGCGTTCGCTTGCTTCGACTGGATAAAAATCGTGGCGCCGCGGCCGCCCGAAATGCTGGCATCCAGGAGTGCTCGGGCGACTATATTGCGTTCTTGGATAGCGACGACGTTTGGCTGCCGAAGAAACTTGCCCACCAACTTGAGGCGTTAAAGGCTTTAAAATCCAAACTGACGCAATCTAAGCTGGCACTCGTTTGCGGCTATTATGGCGCCTCGACATTTCATGAAGCCGTACGCGAGTATGTTCCACGCCCCGCTCTTGCAGCGAGTGACTTTGCAAGCGGATGTTGGTTCTGCCCCGGCTCAACGCTTCTGATCCATCGCTCCGCATTTGATGAGGTCGGCCTTTTGGACGAAAGGATGCGGCGCCTTGAGGATTTGGATTGGTTTTTCCGATTTGGACTTTCCGGAGGCCAGGTCCACGTCGCGCCATACGCAGGCGCGATCATAGCCCCTTCGAGATCCGCAAAATTCGACCAGGTGGACCAGAGCGCGCGGCTCATCGAGGAGAAATTTCGCCCGGGCGGCAATGCACCCGTCGGTCGGCGAGAGTGGAGACATCTACGCGCCTACCTGGCCCTCGAACGGGGCGCAGCACTCCTGTTGGCCAACTCGACACTGAGATCGCTGCCCCATCTCATTCAGTCATTCACGCTCAAGCCGCGCGTTAGAGCCGCCTTAAGAGAAAACTCGCAGCTACGCGCGTCCGAAATACCGCCAGACGTTCAACGAAAGTATGTTGAGATAGTCTCAAGCTAGCTTTTCGACCATTGGCCGAAAGGTCGCGTGTTCTTCATCGAGTTCGAGTACGCGGTCGCCGGCGCAAGTGGCCGATGTTATGGTCGCTGCTTATGGGGACAAACCTAGTGCACCCTCGGCTGACGGACTCCCGATGTGTCAGGATCATCGGCTCGCGGAGGCCAAAGCCGACGCCACCTCAGCCGAATTTGAACAGCACCCCGTAGCCGCCTCGGGGATAGCTCCACTCGATGTCACCCGTGGGCTCGGCGATCACCCGGCAGGTGCCGCATTCGACACAGCCGTCGGCGGTGATTTCCACTTGTCCCTGATCGTTGAGCGCGTAGCAGCGCGCCGGGCAAACCGTAAGCAATGCACGCAGCGCGTCCGACGGCACCGTGTGCGGGACGACCTTGATGTGAACACGACCCGCATCGACCAGATAACGGTTCTGATAGAGCTTATCCTCGACGCGAGTTGCAGGCTCGGTGGTCATATCAACCTCCATATCCGTTTGCCGCCGCTTCTCTTACGCTGTCCTTACGCACGAGCCGTCATATCCACGCACGCGCCAGGCGGAAGACATCCCAGAAGAGGCCAGGCCAGGATCGGGCCTTCACGAACGACTTCACGGCGAACCGCTCCTTTTCGACCTTCGGCGTGCCGTCGACGCGCACGAAATCCTGCAGCGCCTTGGAGACCAGCTGCGGGTAGGTCAGGAAGAAGTTCTGCGACTGCGTATGCAGCAGCGCCGGCATATCCTTATATTTTTTGAGGTCTTTCATGATGAAGGATTTGTCGAGCATGGTCTTGTAGAGCTCCACACTTCAGGGCGACGCTCGGGTTCGTGTCGCCGAGACGGCACGGAACGGTCTGCTATCGCGTGCATCGATCAGCGAGCGGAAGAGGCAGGATGAGTATCCTCCAAGAGACACGCGCGTGACCTATTCCCGCAACCGGAACGCCCCAACTTGTGCGCGCGCCCGCGACCTGCTAACGCAAGCCTCCCAGCCGACTTTGCGCACCTATTTTCTCGTCCTCCGGGCCATCTCCGGAGGTCCGCTTGCGGCCCCTCACATTTCCCATAGGACACGATTGTGACGATTGCTTCCGGCGCGTGCGGCCTCGACTTCGGCACGTCGAACAGCGCGATCGGCTATGCCGCCGAGCACCATCCCTCCCTGATCCCCCTGCAGGACGGCCGCGTCTCTATACCCACAGCCGTCTTCTTCAGCTTCGAGGAGACGAGTGTCACCTTCGGCCGTGAGGCCGTCTCCCGTTACCTGCAACGCGAGAATGGGCGCCTGATGCGCTCGCTGAAATCGGTGCTCGGATCCTCGCTCATCCACGAGCAGACGCAGGTGGGAGCAAAGCGCCTCCGGTTTGACGAGATCATCTCGTTGTTTCTTAGCTACGTGCGGGATGCCGCCGACGGGCCGTCGTCCGTCGTCATGGGCCGCCCCGTCCACTTCGTGGACGACGACACCGAGGCCGACAGAAACGCCGAGGATCAACTCCGGCACGCAGCCCAACTCGCAGGTTTCAGGGACATCGAATTCCAGTTCGAACCCATCGCCGCCGCCCTCGACTACGAGCGCCACGTCGGCGCCGAAGAGCTCGCTTTTGTCGTCGACATCGGTGGCGGCACCTCGGACTTCTCCATCGTCCGCGTCTCTCCGGAGCGACGCGGCAAGCCGGACCGCAAGTCAGACATTCTCGCCTACTCGGGCGTGCACATCGGCGGCACCGATTTCGACCGTCGCCTGGAGCTCGATGCCGTCCTTCCCGATCTCGGTCTCGGCGCCAAGCTGCGCCACAAGAACATGGAAACCCCGTCGTGGTGGTACCAGGACCTGGCAACGTGGCAGCGCATCAACTTCCTCTACGACCACAAGATCTTCGCCGACATCCGCCGGGTCCGCCGCGATATGTTCGAGCCGGAAAAGCTCGACCGGCTGCTCGAGGTTCTGGAGAACAGGAAGGGCCACGCGCTGCTGACCGCCGTCGAGGACGTCAAAATCCAGCTTTCGTCGGAAAAGTCCATCGCTATGGACTTGCACAAGCTGGTCGGCATCGAGCCGATCGACATCACGAGGAAGCAGTTCGAGGGCGCGATTGCCGACCAGATCCGCCAGATCCACGCCACGATCAGCAAAACGCTGAGCCAGAGCAACGTCGCCGCCGACGCCATCGGCTCGGTGTTCCTCACCGGCGGCTCATCGCGCATCCCCCTGCTTCTCGCGACCTTGCGGGAGGCGTTTGCCAATGCCCGCATCGTCGAAGGCGATGCATTCGGCTCCGTGGCCACGGGGCTCGCACTCGAAGCCCACACGCGCTTCGGCACGGTGCGCGTCTAAAAGCGCGCAGGTATTGGGGTGGAAGCGGCCGTTATGCTGGCCGCTTCTTTATCTGTGGTTGGTCGCGTCGGTCCTGCGGCCCATGACAGCGCAAGTCAGCCGTGCGCGATGCAGGGAGCAGCTGCGCCACTTCCCATAGGCATCCGCGACACGGCCTTCGTACATCTCGACGACTTCGACGAAGCCAGCGGCTTTGTGCCGATCCCGTCGCGCGATCTCTGTCTGAAGCTCACGCATGGCCGATTGCTCGGCCTTTGCTGCGGCGACTTCCTCTAGCGACGGCATGAAGCCACCTCCGTATCTTGAAGGTGGATTGTCCAGTTAGTCGCTTAAACGAGTGTTAAAGTTGAGACGCCTCGTGGCCGATTGGCCTATCGATGTGACTATCCTTGCTGAGCCAGTGCCACCGCATCGGCGCCCGCCGGAAAGCGGAGCTGCCCGGACACATCGTTCGCGGCCCGCCACACCGCCTCGGCCACATCGGCTTCGCTCGTCACCGCTGCCACCTGGCCAAGCGCGGCGAAGACAGACTGCGCAAAGGGCGCGTAGGCCTCGGGGATCATGTCTTCGATGGGCGATTGCACATTCTGGGTGAAGCGCGTGGTCGGGCCGTAGCCCGGCTCGACCAGCTTGACGCGGACGCCGAAGCCCGCGAGCTCATGCGCGAGCGATCCGGTGAAGCCTTCGATCGCCGTCTTGCTCGCCGTGTAGGCCGCCACCAGCGGCATCGGCGCCAGCGTCGCGCTCGAGGTCACGTTCACCACCACGCCGGAGCGGCGCTCACGGAACTGCGGCAGCACGGCCTGCGTCATCGCCATGACGCCGAAGGTGTTGGTTTCGAACAGGCTGCGCACAATCGACATCGGCGTGGCTTCGAAGGCGCCGAACATGCCGATGCCCGCGTTGTTGACGAGCACGTCGATGGGACCGCTTGCTTCGAGCGCGGCGGAGATGCTTTCGGGCTTCGTCACGTCGAGCGCCAGCACGCGGAGCCGGTCCGATTGAGGCAGCACGCCGTCACGCGGCGTGCGCATGGTGGCGATGACGTTCCAGCCCTGAGAGTGGAAGTGGCGCGCGGTCTCGAGGCCATAGCCCGACGAACATCCGGTAATCAGCACGGTCTTCATAGCGGCTCCTTGTTGATTTGCATGACAAGACGATAGCCGCGCCAAGCCGGACTATGTACAATCGAACGTCCACATTTCATTTGCGAGCGTCCGGAAATGGTCGACCCACTCTCGGAGGTCATCGCGCTGCTTCGGCCGCGCACCGTGTTCTCGAAGGTCATCAGCGGCGCCGGCCGCTGGGGCGTGCGCTACTCCGATTTCGGCCAGCCGAGCTTCTGCACCGTGCTCGATGGCCGCTGTCGCCTCGCGGTCGACGGCCAGGACGCGCTCACGCTCGAGGCCGGCGATTTCGTGCTCCTGCCGACGACGCCCGGCTTCACCATGTCGGGGTTCGACCCGGTGACGCCGACGCTCATCGACCCGAACGCGGCGCCAGCGCCGACGGATGAAGTGCGCCACGGCACGCCCGAAGGCGACCCCGACGTGCGCTTGCTCGGCGGCTACTTTGTCTTCGAATCTCCCGACGCGGACTTGCTGGTGTCGCTGCTGCCGGCGCTGGTGCACGTGCGCGGCGCCGAACGGCTCTCCCTCCTCGTGAAGCTCGTCGGCGAGGAAACGAGCGAGCAGAGATCGGGTCGCGACCTCGTGCTGTCGCGCCTCGTGGATGTGATGCTCATCGAAGCGCTGCGGTCGACGCAGGGCGAGGATGCGCCTCCGGGCCTCTTGCGCGGGCTGGGCGATGCGCGGCTCGCGATAGCGATGCGGGAGATGCACGGCGATCCCGCGCGTTCCTGGACGGTGGAGCAGCTCGCGAAGACGGCCGCGCTGTCTCGCTCGGCGTTCTTCGATCGCTTCACGCGCGCCGTGGGCCTGCCGCCGATGGAATACCTTCTCGCCTGGCGCATGGCCATCGCCAAGGATCTTCTGCGCCGCGACGACCTCGGGATTGCCGAGATCGCCGAACGGGTCGGCTATGGCTCGGCGAGCACGTTCAGCACCGCCTTTAGCCGGTACGTGGGGCAGCCTCCGAGCCACTATGCGCGCGAACGCCAGAACGCGCCGGCCGGCTGATCTCTGGCGTCCGCGATGGTCGAGATCATGCATCAGCGAAGGCGGAACGGGTCTGATAGCCAACTCGGACCTGCTCGTGCTCGCCGAGACGGTATCGTGGAACGCACGAAATTAATTCCAAAGCATGACTGGTTGCGGAGCAGCGTTCACACTAGCTTGCCAGCAGCGTTGACGTGAAAGGCAAGACGATGGGACGCGAGACCAGCTTCAGGTGGGACGACGCACTCCTGCTCGAGGATCAACTGACAGAAGATGAAACGCAAATCCTGACTACGGCGCGGGGTTATGCCCAGTCGAGGCTGCAGCCGCGCGTCATTGCGGCATTCGCGGACGAGGAAACGGACGCCTCGATTTTCCGGGAGCTCGGCGAGCTGGGGCTTCTCGGTCCCACGCTGCCCGCGAAGTACGGCTGTGCGGAAGCGTCCTACGTTGCCTATGGCTTGATTGCGCGCGAGATCGAGCGCGTGGATTCAGGCTATCGCTCGATGATGAGCGTGCAGTCCTCGCTGGTGATGTACCCCATCTATGCCTACGGCTCCGAGGAGCAGCGTGAAAAGTATCTCCCGAAGTTGGCCACGGGCGAGTTGATCGGCTGCTTCGGCCTCACCGAGCCTGATGCCGGATCCGATCCCGGGGGCATGCGCACGCGCGCCGAGAAAGTGGATGGGGGATATCGGCTCACCGGCACCAAGACGTGGATTTCGAATTCGCCGATCGCCGACGTCTTCCTCGTCTGGGCAAAATCGGCTGCCCACGGCAACGAGATCCGCGGCTTCATTCTCGAGAAGGGCATGAAGGGGCTTTCCGCACCGAAAATCGGCGGCAAGCTTTCGCTTCGCACCTCCATTACCGGCGAGATCGTCATGGATGGCGTGGTCGTTCCCGAGGATGCCCTGATACCAAATGTGTCCGGTCTCGCGGGACCGTTCGGCTGTCTCAACCGGGCGCGGTACGGCATTTCATGGGGTGTGCTCGGAGCCGCGGAGTTCTGCTTTCATGCCGCGCGCCAGTACACACTCGACCGCAAGCAGTTCGGCCGGCCGCTGGCGCAGACGCAGCTCGTGCAGAAGAAGCTCGCCGACATGGAGACCGAAATCTCGCTCGGCCTGCAGGCTTCCCTCCGCGTTGGCCGCTTGCTCGACGAAGGCAAGGCTGCCCCGGAAATGATCTCGCTAGTAAAGCGGAACAACTGCGGTAAGTCCCTGGACATCGCCCGCGCCGCCCGTGACATGCATGGCGGAAACGGCATCTCCGAGGAGTTCCAGGTCATGCGGCACATGGTGAACCTCGAAACGGTCAACACCTACGAGGGCACCCACGATATTCACGCGCTCATACTCGGCCGTGCGATCACGGGCCTTTCGGCCTTCGCGTGATGTCGGCTGCGTTGGCGTGAAAGCATCTGGAGATCGGCAAGCCACATGAAACCGCTTTCTGGAGTTCGAGTCCTCGAGCTGGCCCGCATCCTGGCCGGCCCATGGACCGGGCAGATTCTGGCTGATCTCGGCGCGAGCGTGATCAAGGTCGAGCGGACCGAGGGCGGCGACGACACGCGCTCCTGGGGGCCGCCGTTCGTGCCAGATCCCGACGGCTCGCAGCAGCGCCGCCTACTATCACGCGACCAACCGCGGAAAACGGTCTCTCGCCCTGGATTTCGACAAGCCGGAAGACCGCGCTACTGCCCAGCAGCTGGCAAAGCATGCCGACATCATCATCGAGAACTTCAAGGTTGGCGGCCTCGCGAAGTATGGCCTCGATTATGCGGCTGTGAAAAGCACCAACCCCGGCGTCATCTATTGTTCGATCACGGGCTTCGGCCAGACCGGCCCTTATGCGCATCGTGCGGGCTACGACTACATCGTGCAGGGCATGGGCGGGATCATGGATCTCACCGGCTCCCCGGATGGTGAGCCGCAGAAAATCGGCGTCGCGCTCGCCGACATCCTGACGGGCGTGTACGCCGCCGTCGCCACCGAGGCTGCGCTCATCCGCCGGCAGGTCACCGGTGAGGGCGCGTTCGTCGACATGGCGCTGCTGGACACTCAGGTCTCTGTCCTGGCCAATCAGGCCATGAACTACCTGGTATCGGGCGTGCCGCCGACCCGGCTCGGCAATGCGCATCCGAACATCGTGCCCTATCAGGTTTTTCCGACACGGGACGGCCAGATCATCATCGCGTCCGGGAATGATGCTCACTTCGCTCGTATCTGCACGCTTCTCGGTCTCACGGAGCTGCTTGCGGACGGCAAATACGCGCGCAACGAGTCCCGCGTGAAGCATCGCGACGAGCTCATCCCAATTCTCGCGAAAGCGACGAGCCAATGGACTTCCCGCGAGCTGCTCGATGCGCTCGAAGAGGTCGTCGTGCCGGCGGGGCCCATCAATCGTCTCGATCAGGTGTTTCAGGATCCTCAGGTTGTAGAGCGGGGCATGCGTTGTGACGTCCCAAGGTCGGACGGCAGCACCGTCCCGTCTGTCCGCAGCCCCATCGTGATC
Source organism: uncultured Alphaproteobacteria bacterium (assembly GCA_963831345.1). Taxonomy (GTDB): domain Bacteria; phylum Pseudomonadota; class Alphaproteobacteria; order Rhizobiales; family Hyphomicrobiaceae; genus Hyphomicrobium_C. The sequence goes on along the minus strand of CAWHPZ010000041.1, from coordinate 229,288 downwards.
GACGGCACGCCCTGCGTGGCGAATGCCGCAAGCCCGGCTCTTGGAGAGCACAGCCAGGAGATCCTGCGCGCGATCGAGGCCGGCACCGATCCCTGGCTGGCGCGTTCCTGAAAACGAACTCGATCCCGACCAATATTTCGGGTCTCGCGGCGGCATCTGCCGCATCCGTGATCAGTATGCTTTTTGTTAGGTCACGATCCGCCCTCGCGCCCGCCTAAACATAAGCGCGGTCAATGCACTGCATTCACGCTTTGGAGGTTTTAGTCGAACACATGTTCTGCCTACGGTTCGAATGTTGTCCTCGGTTCCGATTGAGCCAGCGAGTGCTCCTGCAGCACACGGCGGCTCACCCTCGGAATGTTCCAGATCTGTTTGCTCTTCGCCGGGGGAAGGCGAGGCGCAGCACAGATGGAAACGCGAGGACGAACGGGGGACTTTTTGGGGGTTAGAGCTAGATGTTCACGAAATCCATCATCACACGGGTCGCGGCAGCGAGCGCGGGCCTCTTCGCGCTCACGGGCGCGGCAGTCGCGGAAGATCGCCAGCTCACGTGGTCGGTTACTGGCGCCGCGTATTCTGATTACGTCGTTCGCGGTTACTCTCAGACCGATAACGATCCAGCAGCGACCGTGAGCTTCGATCTCAGCTACGGCATCTTTTACGCTGGCATCTACGGCGCCATGACCACCGAGGTCTACAATGCCACCAATACCGAGATCGATTTTTACGGCGGCATTAAACCGGTTACGGGACCAGTCACCTGGGACTTCGGCGTACTCTACTACCTTTACCCGCACCAGGACCCGGCCTTTAGCGGCGGCCTCGAGGTGAGCTTCCTGGAGCTCAAGGCGGCTGCGAGCGTAACGTCCCGTTGCCAACTTGACCACCAGCATCACGGCCTACTACTCGCCCGATTACTCGTTCGAGACGGGCAACAGCTTGGCTGTCGAAGGCACCGCGGCTTACGCGCTTCCCAAGCTCTGGCTCTTCACGCCGACCTTGAGCGGAACGCTCGGCAACCAGAAAACTGAAGACCCGTCCTTCTTCGCAGACGCGGCGGTCCCGACTGTCGACGACTACTGGTACTGGAACGTAGGCGTTGCTCTCGCCGTCGAGAAGATCACCTTCGATCTGCGCTACTGGGATACGAATGTCGACAATACTTGGTCGGATAGCCGCTTCGTAGCCGGCGCGAAATTGACGCTGCCCTAGACCATGATCGGGCCAATCCGATCAACGAGCCTCGACGGGAACCTCCGATGAATTGGCAGCTCAGGCTCCCAATGGTCCCTCCCGTTGCGCTGAGCCTCGCCGCACCCACATGCGGCGGGGCTCCTGCCTTTCCGAGCGCCCGCGCAGTCGCGGGCACTTGCCGTCACCTATTCGGCCGCCGCGAGCGGACCACTGTAGGGCGCGCGATCAGCGCGTTGCGGATACGTGCCTTTCAGGCGCGCGGCGACATAGCGCTGGATCAGCCAGACAGGCTCTTCGAGATGGCTCAACCGGCCCTGCACGACCTTGCGCGACTGCAGCCCTCGCTGCACGCCGATGTTCACGAGCATGTCCTCCTTGTGGAAGTCGCTCAGCATCTTGGTCTCGGCTTCGAGCGTCTCGGCGTAGTCCGGCGCGCCGAGGCTTTCTTTCGGCACCAGCGTCATCGTCTGCAGCTTGCACCGCCCCGCTGACTCCGGCAGCAGCCGGTACCACAGCACACGGTCGTGCGTGGTCAGGATCATGAAGCAGGGATAGGCGACATAGAGCCCCCACTCGACCTGATCCTCGATCGAGAGGCCGGGAATGGCCGTGAAGCCCGGCAGCAGCTCTCCCTTGCCGAGCGCCTCTTCCATCTCCTCCCTGATGCGCTCCTTGAACGGCAGGTGAGCGCGGACGAAATGCGGGTGCTCGGGCTCGGTCCAGGTGTTCTGGCCCGGCATGGTCTTATTGAGCGTTTCGCTGTGCGCGCCGATGTGATGGTAGGACTCCATCCAGTTCTCGATCATCACCTTCCAGTTGAACTCGCACTCCCAGTCGAGCGTGATGACGACCTCCATGTCCTCCGTCTTCCACGGCGCGAGCATCCGGGCGAGATCCTGATACTGCTCGGCGACGGGCGCGGCCTTGCCGTCGAAGTTCACGAACACGAACCCCTTCCACACCTCGCTGCGGAAGCTCGCGAGCTGCCAGTCCTCTTTCTTGAAATCCTCGACCCGCTGCATGTGCGGGCAGCCCTTGAGGCTTCCATCGAGATCGAAGGCCCACAGGTGGTAGGGGCAGGTCAGGCGTTTGGCGGTGCCGCTGCGCGGGAACTCGAAACCCTCGGGGATGATGTCCATGGAGCGGTGCGGACACACGCGCGAGAGCACGCGGATGGCGTTGGCCGCGTCGCGCGTCACGACCAGCGGCTCGCCCAGCAGATCGACGGCGACATAGCTGCCCGGCTCCTTGAGCTCGGAGACATGCGCGACGCACATCCAGCCGGTTTCGAGCACGCGCTTGGCCTCGAACGCGAAGTAGTCCTCATCGGTGTAGGCGGCCGGCGGAAACGTCACGGCGCGGGAGAGCGGGCGCGAAGCCGCGTCCTGGATCCTGGCCGAGATCGCCTCGATCTTCCGCGTAACGCTCTCGGCGGCAGTGATGTCGGTGAGCTGTGGAATGGTCACGGGGCGAGGTCCTTTCCCATAGGCCGAACTGATGAGACCGGAGAATTGAGCATCAGCAAGCGCCGCCGGAAGCCGTCCATTTTCAATCCCAGGCATTGATAATATTTATGAGCTGGACCAAACTCAGCCGGGTCGAAGCCTGGAAGGCAGGGATGCGAAAACAAAACGCGCAGCTCGGAGCGTCGCTGTTCAAGCGTATCGATCTGAATTTGCTCAAGATATTTCGCGAAATCGGACGCGCCGAAGGCATCGGAGCGGCAGCCCGCAGGCTGAATCTCCAGCAGCCGACCGTCAGCCTCGCTCTGCGGCGCCTCGAGGAGCACCTCGGTGAAAAACTATGCCTGAGAACCGCACGCGGCATAGAGCTCACACCCGCCGGGCAGGTGCTGGCGGAGTTCTGCGAGCGCATCTTCGAGGCGGTTCACTCGCTTCCCAACGACATCGCCAAGACCTCGAGCGAAGTCGAAGGGCTCCTCACTATCCGCACCATTTCCGGGGTGGTCTCATCCGAGCTCGATGAGACCCTCGATACGATGCGCCGTCGCCATCCGCGCATTCGGCTCAGGATCGACGTGGCGCCGTGCCGGATCGTGATCGACGCCTTGGCCAGGGGACGGGCCGAGGTCTGCATCGCCTTCGACGCGGCGCAACGTGCGGAGCTCTCGTATGAGCCGCTCGTGCGCGAGTTCCAGCAGCTCTATTGCTCGCGCTCGAGCCCGCTCTTCGGCACCCGCGTCACCCGCCCTGAGGTGTTGGCCGGTGAGCGCTTCGTTCTTGCGGGCTCCGACGAGCCGATGGAGGTCAAGCGCTTCCGGCTGCGCTACGGGCTCGGCCTCAGGCCGGCAGGGGAAGCGGAGAACCTCGAAGAGGCGAAGCGCATGATCCGCACCGGCGTCGGCATCGGCTTCCTGCCGACGGTGCTCGTGCCCGAGGCAAGTGATCGCGGCGAGCTCTGGCCCCTGCTCCCACAAGCGGTGCTGCCGAATTATTGCCTCTATCTCATCACGCATCCGGAGGCGCAACAGACCGTATCGACCCAGATATTCCTGAGCGAGATCCGGCGCCGCCTCTCGGCCCGCGGCGGGCCGATCTAGGCAGTCCGATCAGCCCGCGGCGGAACACGCATTTTCCCGCAGGATCGAGAGGAAACACTGCACGGCGCGCCTGTCGCGATCCTTGCGGATTGGAAACGACGAACACGTCGTTCTGGGCCTCCTCATCGGCCTCCATGAGCGGCCAAAGAAGCCCAGATCCAACATCATGCTCAAGCATCTCCTCGGGCAGGAAGCCGATGCCGAGGCCGGCAACGACCAGCCGGCGCACCTCCTCGAGATAGGGGGACTGAGCGGCGCACCTTTTGCCCCAACCGAAACGCTCCCGGTAGAGCGTAACAGCCTCTGGCTCTTCTGAGCCGGCGAGCACGAACGCTTCGACGCTCAACGTTCGAGCGTCTGCGACGCTCTTGCCGAAAAGCCCATGCGCCCTGCCGCAGAATGGACGGTGCTGCTCCCTGTAGAGAAAAGCGTAGTCCAGCGTCATCGTTGCTCACGAATTTTGGCGTTACACCGATTTCAGCTACCCCAGTCGCTATCGCGTTCTCGACCTCCTGAAGTGGTGCAATACCGACATGCAGCTCCGCTTCTGGATGCGCGCGGCTGAAATCCGCGATTGTCCGATCCAGGGTATCGCATACGATGTTCTGGACCATGACGACCCGAAGCTGGCCTATGAAAACCGATTTTGCCTCTTCGAGGCGGCCTGGAACCTGACCGATGAAGCGGTGCACGCCCTCGCAGATCTCCGCGACCGCGCGCCCTTCTGCCGTGAGCTCAAATCCGCTCGGCCCGCGGCGACACAGCACGACCCCCATGTAGTCTTCGAGCTTTTTGAGCGCATTGCTTACAGCCGGCTGCTGGCGGGTCAAACTATCCGCGGCCCGGCTGATGCCGCCGGCAATCGCGATCTCATGAAAAATCTTGAGCAGATTCCAATCCAGGTTTCGTTCGAATTTGGATCCGCTTGAACTCATGAAGGGGCTACGTTGTCCCGCGCACATTGGAGGCCTTTGCGGCACGGCTCTCGGCCGTAACGCAAAGCAGCTCGAACATCATCGTCGCGCCCACCAGCGCCGTCATGCCATTGACGTCGAAGGGCGGTGAAACCTCGACGATATCGGCGCCCATGATGTCGACGCCGCGCAAGAGCCGCACCATCTGCTGGGCCTCGCGCGTCGTCACGCCTCCGATCTCGGGTGTCCCCGTGCCCGGCGCCATCGAGGGATCGATGATGTCGATATCGAAGGAGATGTAGGTCGGCTTGCCGCCCACGATTGCGACAGCCTCGGCCATGACATCTTGGAAGCCACGGCCGACGAGCTCCTCCATAAAGATCATGCGGATCCCGACGGCGCGCGCATAATCATAGTTCGACGCATCGGAAATGGAGCCGCGAAGCCCGATCTGTACGACACGAGCCGGGTCGAGCAGCCCTTCTTCGATGGCGCGGCGGAAATGCGTCCCGTGCGTAATGCCGCTGCCGTAGAATGTGTCGTAGGTATCCGAGTGAGCATCGAACTGGATCATCCCGACCGGGCCACCGCTCACGAGACCGCGCAGGATCGGCAAGGAGATCAAATGATCGCCTCCCGCCGAAATCGGGATCGCACCTGCGCTGCGGATGCCTGAAAAGAAGGTCTCGATCTTTGCGACGCAATCCGTGAGATCCACGGGGTTGACCGGGCTGTCGCCGCAATCGGCAACCCGCAGCTTGTCATAAGGCGACACACCGGTGACGTGATGGACGCGGCGCACGAGGCTTGATTGGCTGCGGATCTCGCGCGGCCCATGACGCGTGCCCGCGCGATTTGTCGTGCCGCCGTCGAAGGGCACCCCGACGAGAGCGATGTCCACCTCGGAAGGCTCGGCGATCGGCAGGCGCATGAAGGTCGAGATGCCGGCGAACCGCGGCACCAATCCGGAATCTAAGGGCTCGTAACGACCGGGAGACGGCATGCCTTTCACAATCCAAACTCGGCTTTCACGGCTTTGGTGATGAGGGAAACGTGGTCGTCCATGAGCCACTGGCCCTTTTCGGCAGTCGCGCCATGCGCCACGGCGAGCACACCGGATGCGGGACCAAAGCCGGGAGGCGTGGGCGTGACGTCGTAGGTCGGAAACTTCGCCGGACCATCGGACGGCACCTTGTCCATCTCGACCAGGTCCGGCCTCAAAAGCAGCATCAGCGATGTCTCGAGCAGGCTCGCATGCTCGAGCTCGGTGCCGGGAAAGCCGTCCGGGAATAGCCGGTCGAGGGTTTCGCGGCGCACGAAGTCCCAATACTCGAGGCGCAGGATTTTCACGTCCTTGAAGCCATCGCGCAGCATCTCGCGATAGGCGAGCTCGACACCCTCGACGAGCGGCCAGGCATTCTCGAAATGGCCGTTCACGATGACGAAGCGGCGCACGCCGTGCTCGGCAAGATTGCGGAGAATATCGCGAATGACGAGCGCAAGCGTATGCGCATCGAGGCTTGTGGTGCCGGGGAACGACTGCCCTCCCCCGGAGCGCGGCTGCGATCTGTTGCCGTAGGGAATGGTCGGCGCGACGAGGCCGCCGACATTGCGCGCCACACGCTCGGAAACGCCCGTGGGCAGCACGACATCCACATTGAGCGGCATATGCGGCCCGTGCTGCTCCGTGGCGCCGACGGGAAGAAACACGGGCACGCCGGCTGCCACCTTGCGCTGGTACTCCGGCCAGCTCAGCTCCGCCATGTAGACGCTATCGACCATTTCGCTTTCTCTCTTCCGTATTGCGGCTCAGTGCATCGCAGCGCCGCCATCGACGCTGATGCATTGACCGGTCATAAAGTTTGTTGCAGGCGATGCGAGAAACAGGATCGCCGCGGCGACTTCCTCGGGCCGCCCGATGCGGCGCAGTGGATTGTCCACTTCGAGGGCGCGCTGCTCCGGGCTCATCCGGTCGAATCCCAAGCAGCGGCGTATCGATCGGCCCCGGTGCAACCGCGTTGACCACGATGTCGGGCGCGAGCTCCCGCGCCCACGAGCGCGTCAGCGAGAGCATGGCCCCCTTGGTGGCGCAGTACCCTGATGCCCCGCCACGCCCGAGAAACGCCAGCTCGGAGGCGATGTTGATGATGCGGCCGCCCGGCGGCATGGCCTTGAGCACCTCGCGCGCGACGAGAATGGCCCCTCGCACATTGACGGCGTACATGCGGTCGAGACTATCGGCCGTAACGCTCCTCAAGGGCGCGTCGATCTCGATGCCCGCGCAATTGACGAGGATATCGAAGCCGCCGAGAGCGCTTGCGGCAGCCGCGACGGCGCTCACGATCTCCTGCTCGATGGCGAGATCCGCGACCACCCAGTCGACATCCGGCGCAGCCACGCGATCGAGGCCGGCAACCCGCGCACCCGAAGCGCGGAGCGCGTCATAGGCGGCCCGGCCTATGCCGCTCGCCGCTCCAGTAACAAGCGCACGCTTGCCTTTGAGGTCCACTACCACCTGCCGCCTCCCTGACTTGCCGCTCCGGCGCTCATGCGTCAGCCACCGCGCTCTGACGGACGAGATGCAGAACCTCGGTCCTCAAACGAAAGAACGCCGGATCGTCACGCAGGTCCAGAGTTCGCTGCGCACCGAGCCTCCCAACGACGTCGATCAGCGCGATGGCCCGTGCCGGGCGCGGCGAGAAGACGACGATGCGGTCGGCAAGGAAGACCGCTTCCTCCACGTCATGGGTGACGAAAATGATGGTCTTGGCATCCTCCGACTGGATGCGCCTGAGCTCGACCTGCAGCCCCTCGCGGCGCTGTGCATCGAGCGCGCCGAACGGCTCGTCCATCAGCAGCACTTCCGAGCCCGCCGCCAGCGTGCGGGCGATGGCGACGCGCTGGCGCATGCCGCCCGAGACCTGTTGGGATAGGCGCCGGCGAAGTCCTTGAGGCCGACGAGCGCCAGATAGTGGTCGCGGCGGCGCGTCCTTCTCGTCAGGGCGTCAAATCGTCTTCTGTAGCGCATGCCGAAGGCGACGTTCTCGGCCACCGTCAGCCAGGGAAAGCAGGAATAGGACTGGAACACCATGCCGCGCCGGCGGTCCGGCGCGCCGACGGGGGCGCCGTCGAGGTATATGGCACCCTCGCTCGGCGTGTCCAGCCCGCCGACCATGCGCATCAAAGTCGTCTTGCCGCAGCCGGACGGGCCGAGGAACACCACGAACTCGTTCTTCGCGATGTCGAGGCTGAAAGGCGCGCAACGACTTCGAGCGTCGCCGAAGCGCTTGGCGACGCGATCAAACCTGAGATACGGCAACGGCATGCTCATGACCCGGCTCACAGATACCGGAACACGCGGCGATGCAGGAAGCGCAGAAGCTGATCGGTCACGAGGCCGATGATGCCGATGGCGACGACGCCGGCCATGACCTCGGGCGTCTTCATGTAGCGCCGCGCGGTCCAGATGACGAAGCCGAGCCCCGAGTCGGCGGCGACGATCTCGGCGATGATCAGATAGGTCCAGCACCAGCCGAGCGTAATGCGCAGGTTGTCGACGAGGCTCGGCAGCATGGCGCGGAACGCCACATCCTTGAGAACTTGCCGCGGCCTGGCGCCGACCGTGTAGGCGATCTCGAGATATTCCTGCGGCACCCGCCGCATGTCGTCGGCGACGAGCAGCACGAGCTGGAAGAACGTGCCGAGCCAGAGCAGGAAGATCTTCGTCGTCTCGCCGACGCCGAACCAGATGATGCTGAGCGGCACCAGCGCCGGCACCGGCAGATAGCGGATGAAATCGATGATCGGCTCGAGCGCCGCGCCGACGCCCCGATAGCTGCTCATCAGCATGCCGATGGGGATTGCCATCGCGGCCGCGACGACGAAGGCGCCCCAGACGCGGGCTGTCGAGATGCCCGCGTGCCACAGCAGGCCATCGTTCGCCACCATGCGCACGAGCGCCGCAAAAACCACGCTGGGCGCCGGAAAAAATAGCGGCGTGGCGAGCCCCAGGCGCGAGACCGCCTCCCACGCGCCGAGCACGGCGATCGCCGTCGCCACTCCGATCACGGCCTGGAACCAGCGAGGAACCTCGCCGCGAACCGACGAAAGCCGAGACCAGAGCGAGGCTTGAGAGGAGCCGGGCGCCGCCTCCTGCGGCTTCGGCGGCGCAACCGGCTCTGTTCCAGCATTCACTGCAAAAACGCTGGGTTCTGGCATCCACTCTGTCCGTTACGGGAGCTTCGCGACGACGGAGCTGTCGATCTGCTGAGCAGCCGCAAGCTTCTTGTCGGCGGCGCCGTTCTCGAGATTGAGCCCCATGACGGTATCGAAGATCCCATAGAGCTTGCCGGGAGCGCCAGGCTTTCCGAGATAGGCCTTGGCATCGGCAAGGGTGGTGAACTTGAGCGCGCTGGCGATCGTGCTCCTTCACCTCGGCCTCGGAGAGCTTGTAGTGCGGCGCCGCCAGCTTGATGAACTTCTCCGGCTCCTTGTCGAAGTAGTCGACGGCCTTGTAGATGCCGGCCAGGAATTTCTCGTACTTCGCGGGATTTGCCTTGAGGTCGTCCTGGCGCGCGGTGATGATGTCGATGATGATGCCCGGGTAGGTCTTGGACGAGGCAAGAATGTGAGGCTTGCGGTCGGGAAGGTTCTTCACGGCCTGCGACAGGAACGGCTCGTAGGACGCGACGGCCGCGACCGACGGATCGGCGAAGACAGCGACCGTGTCGGCGGTGGCGATCTCCTTGACCTTCAGGTCCTTGAGTGTCAGCCCGACCTTCTTCAACTCCAGCTGCAGGAGCAGCCGGGCCGGAATGTTCGGCTCGACGGCGACGATCTTTCCCTTGAGATCGGCTGGCTTGCCGATCGCTGCCGTCGGCGATGACGCCGTCGCCGCCCAGCGATTTGTCGATGGTGCCGATGATGATGCCGGGCGTCGTCTCGTCGCGCGGGCGGCCCTGGTGCTCGCCGACGGTGCGCATGTCGACCTCGATCTCGCCCTTGGCCATCGCCGCCAGCACGTTGGTGCGGTCATCCTCGAAGCGGAGCTCCACCTCGATGCCCGCCTCCTTGAAGTAGCCGAGGTCCTTGGCGACCAGGACCGGCGCGAAGCCCACCCATGTCGGGCAGAGGATACGGATCTTTTCGTCGGCTTTGGCTGCGGCACCGCTCACCGCGAGGACCGCCGCGAAGGCGAAACCCGCGACATATCTGAATGAGCGGGAGCGTGCGGAGGACGGGTGGTGGCGCATGAGGGACCTCTCTCTGAGTTGTCTCGCTGCGCATGTTGACCGAAGAATATATCTATGAAAATCTATTTTCATCGATTGAAACATCGAAAAAAATAGATGCATAGGACGCGCGTTGTATGGCTAGATCAACTTCCGCACCTTCTTCTTCCGGGCAGGGCCGGCGCATGCGCCGGCTCGACAACATCGATCTGCGTTTGCTTCGTGTGTTCGTGACGCTGGCCGAGTCTGGCAGTTTTCAAGCCGCACAGATCTCCCTCAGCCTGTCCCAATCGACCCTGAGCACGCACATCGCCGCACTGGAGCAGAAGCTGGGTGGAACACTCTGTGAGCGAGGCCGCCGAGGCTTCCGGCTCACCCCATTTGGCGAGGCGACCTTGCAGGCGGCAACGCGGCTTTTTGCGGATATCGAGGCCTTCCAGCAGCGGCTCGGGCAACGCAAAGGCGAGCTGGTTGGCCGCCTCAGGATCGGGGTCGTGGACGGCATCGTGACCAACAAGGCCCTGTCGCTTCAGACCGCCATTGGCCGCTTCATGGAGCGTGGACCGGATGTCTTCGTCGATCTCGAAATGGGCACGCCCCTCGATCTCGAGCGCGCTGTCGCGGAAGGACGGCGTCACGTGGTCATTGGGCCGTTTTCGCAGAAGGCGCCCGGCATCGTCTATGTGCCGCTGCTTCGCGAGGCGCACGCCTTGTACTGCGGCAAGAACCATCCCTTGTTCGGGCGGGCGCCGGAAAGCATCACTCAAAAGGATGTCGAGGAATGCACGTTCTCAGTGCGGAGCTATCGGCATCTGGAGGATCTCTATCGCGTCGGCTACGCGCGAGCGAGCGGCGCCGTCATTCACATGGAGGCGCAGGTCATGATGATCCTCTCCGGACATTTCGTCGGCTTCCTGCCGTGTCACATCGCCGAGAGCTGGGTCGCGCAAGGCCTGATGCGGGCGCTGCGCACAAAGGTCTATGGGTTCGCCTCGCAGCATTTCGCGGCGCATCAGCGTTCGACGGCAAGCGACCCTCTCGTCTCTGCGTTCATTCAGGAAATCCGGCGCCAGGCGAAGGGCTGATCTCCTCCTGAGACTGCAATCTGGAATTCGAAAAGAAAAAGAGGACGCAGCATCCCAATGGGCAATCACGGATATCAGTCGGGACGGCTGAATCTGCCGTTTGTCGGACTCTGCACCTTCGGCAAGTACCCGGCCTGCCTCGATTGGGATCACATCGATGCCGACGTCGCCGTGCTCGGCGCTCCCTACGACTTCGGCACGCAATGGCGCGCCGGCGCGCGCTTTGGCCCGCGCGCGATCCGCGAAGCGTCGACGCTGTTCTCCTTCGGCCACGCCGGCGCCTACGATCACGAGGACGACGTCGTCTACCTGCCCGCCGACAAGGCCCGCATCGTCGACATCGGCGACGCCGATATCGTCCACACCGACACCCTGACGAGCCACGCCAATATCGAGTTCGGCGTTCGCAAGATCCTGGCCGCCGGCGCGCTCCCTGTCGTCCTCGGCGGCGATCACTCCATCAACATCCCCTGCATCAACGCCTTCGACGGCGAAGAGCCGATCCACATCGTGCAGATCGACGCCCATCTCGATTTCGTCGATGAGCGCCATGGCGTCCGCTTCGGCCACGGCAACCCGATGCGCCGCGCCGCCGAGAAAAGCTACGTCACGGGGCTGACGCAGATCGGCATCCGCAACGTGTCGTCCACGGCGCGCGAGGGCTACGAGGATGCCCGCCGCATGGGATCCGACATCCTCTCGGTGCGGCAGTTCCGCAAGCTCGGCGTGGAAGGGGTCTTGGCCCGCATTCCGGCGGGCAAGAGCTACTACGTCACCATCGACATCGACGGCTTTGATCCGTCCATCGCGCCCGGCACCGGCACGCCCTGCCATGGCGGCTTCATCTACTACGAAGTCCTCGAGCTGCTCGCCGGGCTTGCCAAGCGCGGCACCATCGTCGGCCTCGACCTTGTCGAGGTTGCGCCCGACTACGACCACACCGGCTCGACGGCAATCCTTGCAGCCCAGCTCCTCTTGAATGTGATCGGTCGAATTCTGCATGAGCGATCGCCGGCCTGAAGGGGACGACATTCGGGACAGCCATCGCTTTGGAACTATCAGTGGGAGCGCACATGACGCCGAGTAAAGGCGACTGGCCGGGACTGTCCGGCCGCAAGGTTCTTGTCACTGGCGCGAGCCGCGGCATCGGCCGGGGTGTCGCCGAGGCTTTCGCCGCCTGCGGCGCGAAATTGCATATCCTTGCTGACAACGACGAAGTGCTCGAAGTCGCTGCCGCACTCGGCGCAACCGGTCACAAAGCCGACATAACCGACGACGAGGCCGTGAAGCGCGTGGCCGAAAGCATCGGTCCGCTCGATGTGCTCATCAACAACGCCGGCCTCGAGCGCATGACACCGCTGGATGATGCCGGCTCCGAGAACGCGGCCGTCTTCCGGCGCATCGTCGACATCAACATCACCGGAACGTTCCTGATGACGAGAGCCGCTCTCCCCTTCCTTGGAGCGGGTGGCGCAATCGTGAACACGGCCTCGGTCTGGAGCCGGACCGGCGAGGCGCTGTTTTCCGCCTATGTGGCGTCGAAGCATGCCGTGGTGGGATTGACGAAGGTCTTCGCAAAGGAGCTCGCCCCGCAGGGTATCCGCGTCAACGCCGTTTGCCCCGGCTGGGTCAAGACGGAGGCCGCATTGCTCTCGGCGACACGCATGGCGGAGCGGCAGGGCACTCGCAAGAACAAGTGCTCGCGTCAGTCTCGGCTGGTCAGATCTTGCCCGGGATCATGGAGCCCGCCGACGTCGCAAGCCTCTACCTGTTTCTCGCCTCCGACCTGTCCGCAAATCTGACCGGGCAATCCATCAACGTCGACCGTGGCGAGGTGGCCTGGTAAGCGGCCCTAAAACCGCTGTAGCGCCCGCCAGCCGGGCTTACGCCGGCACGATCCGCATGTTCGGCTGCGTCACTTCAGGCTATCGAACCATTCCTTCCACTGCGGCGCTGCCGTGGCATAGGTGCCGCGGTGAGAGGTCTGGCCGGTGGAGATGGCCTCCACCTGCGGGTTGCCGCTGCCGATGGCGCGCTGATAGGTCATCGGGAGCTGTCCCAGCCCGGTACTGATGGCTTCGTCGGCCTCGCCATAGTAGTTGCGGACCGGGCTCTTGATGATCCACCGATAAGCGTGGGCTTTCTCCGCCACCAGGCGTCCATAGGCTGAGCTCGCGAAGAACTGGGCATCGAAATACTCCGCGCGCACCAGCTTGTGGAGGTCGGTCGGGATCTGCGAGGCGTTGAAGGGCTGCTTCAGGTAGGCCTTCTGCGAAACTTCGTAATAGGGGTCGCTGATCAACGCGCGCGCCAGACCGGGTACGCCATAGTAGTTCTCGAATGAGAAGGCCGAGAGGATGAACAGCGTCGGCACCCAGTCGGCGTCGTTCTTGCGCGGGAAATCAAGGAAGCCGCTCAGCGCTACAAACACGTCGGCAGGGGCACTTGCGGTAGCCGCGGCCGTCACTGTCACGCCGGCGCTCTCGAGTTTCTCGAGAAGTGCCATCGTGACGAACCCACCCTGAGACCAGCCGCCGATGAAGAGCTTCGGCGCCGATAGCTTCATCTGGTCGAGAACCGCTCGGCTGGCGATCAGCATGTCGAAAGTTGCCTGCTGATGGCTGCCCTTCACCATGTAACCCTCGAACTCGTTCGAAAGCCCCATGCCGAAATAGTCTGCGCCGATGACGATGTAGCCCTGGCCGGCGAACTGGGCGAGGGCAAGCTGGGTCTCGGGTGATTGGTCAGGGAAAGAGGGCACCTGCTCTTTTCCGTACACTGTACCGTGCTGGTAGGAGAGCATCGGAAAACTGGTCTCGGCCGTGTCGGGAATGGCGAGCAGGCCGGTCGCGACGGTCGGCTTGTTGCCGCGCTCGGGAATCACCGACGCATAGGTGACGCGGTAGAGTTTCACGCCGTTCTGCGCGGGCGTGTAGGTCACGTCCACACCAAAGAACTTCGGCGTATCAACCTTCAGAATTCTGTTCAGCTTGTCTGCATCCCAGCGGCCGATCAGCTGGTAGCTGACGCCCGCCGCGACCTGCACCTGGGCGCCGTCGTCAGCCTGCACGGGGATGGAGGTCAGAGCCGCTCCGCCAACGAACACCAATACCGCGAGCATCCGGGCGAGCAGGAACATCATTATCTCCCATGGTAGTCCGAAAGGATGCCGGACCGATGTCCGGCGCGCCCATGAAGGCGATGTCCGGTCATTCGTTCGGGCCGACGGTCTCGGTCGAGTTCCATTAGCGGAGAAACGTAAACGGATACTGTCAAGCGCTGAACGGCGACGGGTTCACGTCTTGAGGCAGGGTGGGCTTGGAGCCGCTCGGTGCTGGAAGCCGCTGTTACGGCTTTCTCACCGCCTCATTCATCCGGACAGAGTGTTTGGCAAGAGAACATCATCGGGCCAGGAAACCTTCCCGTCTCACATTCCAAATGCACCGAACCCGGACGACTGTTGCAATGTTGCGGCATCGGATCGGCCGAGCCGCAGATTCCTTCCGTTCATAGTAGACAAAACAAAATCGTCATGTAGTGTTCCTCGGGTCAGACTGGGGACCAGCCAACTTGCGTCGTGTGCTGCGTCAATCGCATCGGCTTGCCAGCCAATCCTCCTGACGATTTGCGTGTTGCGTTCTTGGGGGGAATGATGGTCGTCACCGTTTTCTCGAAGCGCCTTTCTGTGCGCTTCGTCATGTACATGCTCGCGTCGGCCTTTGCCGTTGGCTGGCCGCTCCAGTCTTCAGCGCAGGAAGCTACAAATCCCGCGACACCCGAAGCTGCGGCATCAGAGCAAATTACCGAGCTTCCGGGATTGATCGTCGAGGCGCCTGCGAAGCGCAACGTCAAGAAGGCCAAACTTCGCAAGAGCGCGCCGCAGCAGGCCGGGCAAGCTGCAGTGCCGGCCGGCGCAGCACTCGAACAGCAGGTCATCGAAGGCGAGAAAATCGTCCGCACCCTTCGCGACACCACCACCAGCGTCGGCGTCGTGACGGGCAAGGACATCGAAGAGCGGCAGATCCGCGATCTGGACGCGGC
Organism: uncultured Alphaproteobacteria bacterium; assembly: GCA_963831345.1. GTDB lineage: Bacteria > Pseudomonadota > Alphaproteobacteria > Rhizobiales > Hyphomicrobiaceae > Hyphomicrobium_C. Next base: position 214,263 of record CAWHPZ010000041.1, on the reverse strand, counting down.
GGTCGAGCAGACGGCCAACGTGATCACCTCCGAGGATCCGAATACCGGATTCGTGATCCGCGGCCTGAACTCCGAAGGCCAGACGGGCCTGCAGCACATCTCCGCCGTGCCGCTGATCGGCGTGGTGGTCGATGGCGTGACCCAAAACCCGGATACCGTGCGCCGTGGCGCGCGCGGGCTGTGGGACGTCGAGCAGGTGGAAGTGCTGCGAGGACCGCAGTCGACACTGCAGGGACGCAATGCGCTCGGTGGAACCGTCATCGTCAAGACCAACGATCCAACCTACAAGCTCGGCGGCGTTGTCGAGGGCACCATCGGCACCAACGATCTCTATGGCGCAGGGTTCGTCCTCAACGCGCCGATCGTCGCCGGTCAGTCTGCATTCCGCATCTCCGGCTACAAAACAGAGCAAGATCGGGGCATCAGCTATTCCGATCCCTACAATGAACAGCTGGGACTGGATGCCTACGACACGCTGCGCGGCAAGCTGCTCATCGAGCCCGACAGCCTGCCCGGCTTCAGCGCCCTGTTCACGATTGCCCGCACCAACGACCAGCCGGGCAGCGCGCAAGTGTCCGGCCCGAATTTCGGGCGCGAGCTCAATGCAACCTCGGACTTTACCGACTTCCGTGAAGGCTCTGCAGACAACTATGCCGCCGACATCTCGTACGAGTTCATGCCCGGGCTTACGCTTCGGAGCGTGACGGCTTTTGCGGACACCGAGAATACGATCAAGACGGCGCCCGGGGCCGCGTTCAGCCGTTACGGCGACAACACTGATGCCACGGACTTCACCCAGGATCTCCGGCTCGAGATCGCCAACGAGGGCAACGGAATTTCCGGCGTCGTTGGCCTCTCGTACGGCCATCTGAAGCGAGACAACTTCGGACATTCGACTGCCAACTTGGACTACTTCTACGCTGGTCTACGGGTTTCCCAACCATCCGGTTCTGTTTGGCTACGGAACGTACGGGTCCGAGACGACCAATCTCGCTGCCTACGCCGATCTTCGCTATCGGTGGGACCGATGGTCGTTCAACGCGGGCGGCCGCCTGCTGCGGGATACCATCGAGACCTCAGAAGACACCAATAATTTGAACACGACCGACGAAGACTTGATCGAGTTCATCTTGACAGGAATACCGGTCTACGATCCCTACAATGCCACGTCCAAGGCGACCTTCGAAGAATTCCTTCCGAAGCTTGGCATCACCTATGATCTGACTTCAAACCAGACAATCGGCGCGACCTATAACAAGGGCTATCGCACAGGATATCGAGCAGGTCATTCGGGCTCTTGCGGAACACCATTATCTCGACCGTCGATCCGGAATTTGTCGATACCTATGAGCTTTCCTACCGGTCGAACTGGCTCGGAAAGACGCTCGATTTCAACGCCAACGTTTTCTACAATGATTACACGGATCAACAGGTTGCCGTTCTAACTGACGACTTACGACGTGCAGGCCATCTACAACGCCGGCAGCTCTCATTCGTACGGCGCAGAGCTCGAAGCGCGTTGGCGGCCGATTGCCCCGTTGCAGCTCTTCGGTTCGGTCGGACTTGCTGAAAACCAAGTTTGACGAAATTATAATTGGGAATCCTGCAAAGATCATTCGGGCAACGAATACCCCGAGGCTCCAGCTTTCACGTTCGTCCGCTGGCGCCATGTACCATTCGCCGACCGGCTGGTTCGCCGGCGCCAACGTGCGCCACGTCGACGGCTATTACAGCTCGGGCAATATCGCCAACGTCGACACAGGCTATGTAGACGCATACACCGTCGTTGACTCCGAGATCGGCTGGGAGTGGAAGAACTACACGCTGACACTCTTCGCCAAGAACCTGTTCGATGAGAAGTATCTCACGAGCGTCAACACGGACGATGGCGGGCGTATTTCCCCAGCCTACGGATTCATCGGCGACGAGCGCCAGGTCGGCTTGACGCTCAGGGCGGAGTTCTAAAATGCATCTGTTCGTTGACGCCTCGGAACCTTCTCCATCATTGGGGATCACTGCTTTGCCATGGCGCTCATTGCGCTAAGTCTGCTTGCCGGCAAGTGGGCTTACGAAAGTTCTAGCTGAGGGAAGGCACACGCAGATTGAGTTTCGATCCACTTGACACGCGATCGCATTGCCACTCGCCGGCGGCCTGTTACTGGCCGCCGGCGTTGCCCTTTTGCGAACCCGTTGGCTGGCGAGACGAAATGGACGAGCTTCGCCATCATGCTAGGCGGATGGCTCGCCGTCATCGCCGGGATTGTCGCCTGCTCCGAAGCCGTGGGCGCTGAGCGCGGCGTGACGTTCGCCCTGATCGCGCTGTCTCTGCTGGGATACGCGGCGGTCGCATTCACCGCCGAGGTTCGCGCCGCCCGCGTGCGTCAGCCGGGAGAGCTGGCGCTCGAACCCGAGCAGCGGGCAACGAACTGGCCGCGCGGCATCGCCAAGAGCCTGCTCGCCATCGCCCTTGCAGGCATCGCGTCCATCGGGCTCGGAGTAGCTTTCGCCGTCGCCATGCCGCTCGCGCCTCAGGACCGCATCGTCATCGGCGGGCTGCTCGTGCCCATACTGTGGGGTGCAGGAATGGCCTGGACCCTTTCTGATGCGCGTCTCGTCCGGGCCACCATCGTGCTGCTGACGATCTCGGCCTTGGGATACGGCATCGCATTTCTGCCGAAGGTGTTCTCCTGATGCAGGAACGGATCGCAAAGAAGCCACGCAAATGGCAATTCCTGCCGCCCACCTTTCGTGCGCGCCATGCTGGCCGGACATTCGGCGCTTGGCATCGCCTTCGCCGCCCTCATCTACGTTGTCTGCCTGAGCGGCACGCTGGCCGTCTTCGTCGGCGAGTTGCAACGCTGGGAGCAGCCCAACGCTCCCGTCGTCAGCGCCACGCCCTCACCTGAGGCCGTCAGCGCTGTGGTGGATGCTGCTTATCGTGCAGCCGTCGCCGACAACGCTGCCCATGACATTTTCATCATGGGGCCGGGCAACGGCCACGAGCGCTTCTTCGTCAGCTATCACGATCACGACACGGGCGGCGAAGGAGAATGGCTCGCAGATTCAGCCGGCACCCTCGTCGTGCGCTCGCACGTCCCGTGGTCGGAATTCATCGCCAACCTGCACATGCACCTGCATTTGCCGCGCACATGGGGCTTCTTCCTCGTCGGGCTGACGGGCGTTGCCCTGCTGTCCTCGCTGATCTCCGGACTTCTGTCGCATCCGCGCATCTTCAAGGATGCCTTCGCGCTCCGGTGGGGCGGCTCCTACCGGCTGCAGGAGGCGGATCTGCACAATCGCCTCGGCGTATGGGGGCTGCCGTTTCATGTCGTGGTTTCCACCACCGGCGCTCTTCTCGGCCTCTCGACGCTGATCGTCGGGGTTCTGGCGATGGCCGCCTATGACGGCGACTCGGAAAAGGCCTTTGCCACCATCCTCGGTCCCCGCGCCACGGAGAGCGAAACGCCAGCCCCTGTTCCCGACGTCGCGGCCATGATCCGCACGGTCCAAGCGCAACACCCCGGCGCCGAATTCACGAGCGCAAACCTCCAGCACATCGCCAAAGCGGGTCAGGTCGTACACCTCGGCATGCGCACACCCGGCCATCTGGCCATGGCCAACACCTATTATTTCGACGGCTCGGGGAAGCTTCTGGGAGACGGCGGTCTCGAGACGGGAGGCATCGGCCAGCAAATTCTGGGCGCGCTGCAGCCTTTGCACTTCGGCTGGTTCGGCGGCCTGCCGGTCAAGCTCGCCTACGGCGTGCTTGGACTTGCTCTGACCATCGTGACCCACAGCGGCATCGCCATCTGGCTCGCACGCCGGCGCGATTCAGGAAGAGCCCTGCCCGGATGGGAGAAAGTGTGGGCGGCCGTCACCTGGGGGCAGCCGCTTGCGTTTGCAACGACCGCGCTGGCGATTTTCGCGTTCGGGGAAAAGGCGGCACTCGCTGCCTATATCGCAACCGTCGTCATCGCTTTGCTCCTCGCGGCACTGCCTGTCAGCAACTGGCGAACCCTTTCGCGCCTTCTGCAGGGCCTGACCGCGTTGACGGTATTGGCCGCGGTTGCAGTCAACGCCTATCGCTGGATGGGACGGCATGACGACCCCACCGCCATAGGGGTGAGCGTCTCATTTTTGCTGGCGGCGCTGCTCGTTCTGGTCATTGCCGTTCGCGGCTCGATCCTTCCCCGTCACGCCGGGAGCTGAACCGTAACCCAAGCGCGAAGGCTCTACTCCGCCGCCAGCCTGACGTAGGTGCCGTTCGAGACCGGGCAAGCCGCCCAGAGCTCGCCGAGCGCATGGATCAGGTTCGCCATCTGCTCGTCCGAGTGCACGGGCGATGGCGTGAGACGCATCCGCTCCGTGCCCTTCGACACAGTCGGATAGTTGATGGGCTGCACGTAGATCCCATACCGATGCAGCAGCGCGTCCGTCACGGCCTTGCAGTGAACCGGGCAGCCGACCATCACCGGGACGATGTGGCTTGGATTGTCCATGACGGGCAAACGCCTCGCCTTGAGCAACCTCTTCAGTGTCCGAACCCGTTCCTGGTGGCGGGCGCGCTCGAGCGCGCTCGTCTTCAAATGGCGGACGGAAGCAAGCGCCCCGGCCACGATCGCAGGCGCGAGCGACGTCGTGAAGATGAAACCCGAGGCAAACGAGCGGATCGCATCGCAGAGGTCGCGGGAGGCGGCGATGTAGCCGCCCATGACGCCGAACCCCTTGGCGAGCGTGCCGTTGATGATATCGACCCGGTCCATGACGCCGTCGCGCTCCGCAATGCCCCCGCCGCGCGGGCCGTACATGCCGACCGCGTGCACCTCGTCGAGGTAGGTGAGCGCCCCGTACTTCTCGGCGAGATCGCAGATCGCCGCGATCGGCGCGATATGCCCGTCCATGGAGTAGACGCTCTCGAAGGCGATGATCTTGGGCGTGCCCTTCGGAAATTTCTTGAGTTTCGCCTCGAGGTCGGCAACGTCGTTATGACGAAAAATGTGCTTCTCGCACTGCCCGTGGCGGATGCCCTCGATCATCGACGCGTGGTTTTTCTCGTCCGAGAACACCACCGTGCCGGGAACGAGCTTGGCGAGGGTCGAGAGTGTCGCGTCGTTGGCAACGTAGGCTGAGGTGAAAAGAAGGGCTGCTTCCTTGCCATGGAGATCGGCAAGTTCGCGCTCGAGCTCCACGTGATAGTGGGTTGTGCCAGAGATATTGCGCGTGCCGCCGGAGCCGGCTCCCACCGCGTCGATCGCCTCGTGCATGGCCGCGAGCACCACCGGATGCTGGCCCATGCCGAGATAATCGTTGGAGCACCACACCGTGACCTCGCGCGAGCCACTTGCCGCGAAATGATCTGCCACTGGAAAGGCTCCGCGGCGGCGCTTCAAATCCGCGAAAATGCGGTATCGGCCTTCGCGATGCAGCGACTCGAGCCGCTCCTGGAACAAGCCCTTATAATTCATGTCGGCCTCCTACACGTCGTCCCGAATAAAATGCAGAACAGTCATTCGGTCTTCAGGCCGAGCTCGGTCGCCACGGCCGTGATCTCGCCCGATGCCGTCGAGTTGTCCTTGAAGACCTCCAGCGCCTTGTGGAACGCTGTTGCCGCAACCTCCTTCTCACCAAGCACGACTCGAGAGCGCATGAGGCGGATCCAGCCCTCGACGTCTCGCGGAGAACTCTCCAGCCGGCCTGCCAGTCCATCGACCATCGCTCGGATTGCAGCGTCATTCACGTGCGGGGGCGTTGCATCGGACTTGGCAAGTTTCTCGGCGCTATGTCCGTCACCACCCTCGCCGGCGCCCTCTGCTTGCGAAGTCGACGCGGTTTCTGTGCTGGCGCTTTCGGTAGCCTTCGCCTTGGCCTCCTCGTACGAGGTCTTGATCTCGGCGGAATTCGGATCAAGCTCTGCCGCTTTCGCATAGGCGGCAGCTGCCTTCTCATAGCGCCCTGTGTTGAAGTAGGACCAACCGAGCGTCCGCCAGCCTTGGACGTCGTCTGGCGCGGTCTCGAGCCGAGCCGCTAGCCGCTCGATCATGGTGCTCACATCGGGCAGCATCTTGCCGTCAGCCGCCTTGGGCGCCGGCTCCTCGCCCCCAATCGAACGCGCATAGTCCGCAAGGGCAAGCACCTCGCCATCCGCCCCGGATTGCGACTGCAAATCTGAGATCGCTTCCCCAGAGCCGGTCGCCGCGGTTGGCATCACCAGGTAAGACGTAGCGGTGCCAATGCCTGCGATGAGGAGAAAGACTGCGGCGGGCGCAATTAACGTCCCGGCGGTGCCTCGAAGGTCCTGGCCGAACCATGAGCTCGATGATCGCAGCCGAGAGAGGACAGTAGATCTCGCCGATGGCAGCGGAAGCATGAGCAGCGCTGATATCGCGATTGAAGAGACGATGAGAGTCCAGCCCAGAAGCGTCAAAGACATCTGCAAGCTCCGTTGCTCTAATATGGACGGCGGCGTGGTGATGCAAGGCCTGGATTGCGGCCCCATTTGGCAAGGCATCTCCGGCTCCCATTGGAGCATCGGCCGCCGTGTCTCGCGTTATAACTGCGGACGTAATAGGAGTAGGGACGGCCGTAGTAGACATAACCGTGACCGATACTCGTCGGATAATGACCGCGGCTGTAGTAGTAGGGATAATCGTAGGCGATATACGGAACGATGGGCACGTAGAGCCGTGGGCTACGGCCACGACCTCTGATCTCGATCACATTGTTCCTGGCGCTTTCCCCGGCCTTCATAAAGGGTAGCGCCGCCGGCGCGGCATTGGCCATTGGCGCAATGCCGTGGATACCGGCCGCAAGCACGCAAGCCACCAGCAGTGATGCGAATAAATTCCGACTAGTCATGATATTGCCTCGCACGGTCAGAATTTCCTGCGGAGCTCGGTGCGGAGGCCGAAGTTGTCTTCGTCGCCGCCCTCGAGGATTTGATAGGTAGCATCGGCGCGGAACAGCCAGGCCCGGTCGATCGGGACCTGATAGCGAACACCGAAGCCGTACTGAGCCTCATTGGCGCCGATGCCGTCATCCTCGAAGGGCTGCACCATGGCCACCTCGAAAACAAGCTGCTGATCCAGATTGAAGAGATACTGCAAGCCAAGGGCGCCGCCCGTGGCGTTAGAGCCGGAGTCGTCGAGTTTCGGGAAGCCGGTCAGGGCGTCGGTCTCGAAGTTGATGCCGACGTTTTTCAGTATGCCCGCGTTATTGCCATCGACCAGGGGCTGAGGGTTGCCGAAGCCGACGAAGAAGTTGGCGTAGGGGAGCAGCGTGCTCGGCAAGCCCGAGATCAGGCTGTTCTCGGAGATAATGGCTAGACCGTCGGCATTGCCTTCGGGGTCCTCTCCGAAGTTCGCGAACACGCGCGTCGAGTTCGACAGGGTGTTGTAGTAGCGCCGGCTATAAGCGCCGGTCAGGAAGTGCACCAGAAGGCCCTCCTGATCGTCGTAACCGTCTATCAGGCCGTAGCCTGCTTCGATATAGCCGTCGAAGGCGTCGATGAAGGTGGTTACGCCATAGAGGTTGGCATTGTCGTTGTCGTCCTCGTCCGCTCCGATGATGCCGGCGTTGTTGACGTTCTTGAACGCGGCGAAGAAGGTGACGTCGAAGTTGGCAAGGCCCAGTGCTGCCGAGTTCTTCGCAGGCAGGCTCACCGCGCCGCCGAGGATGGCGTCGTTGGCCCAGATGCCGTTCTGCAGGAACAACGGGAAGAGACCGACTGTGAAGGGCAGGTCGAAACTGGCTTCATTACCGGAGAAACCGGTATAGATGGAGCCGACGTCACCCTCGAAGAACAGCGTCTGCGGGTCGAAGTCGAACTCAGGGTTGAACTGGTTATCGGCGCCGCCGCCGCCGAACTCGAAGCGGGTGAATTTATTATCGTTCTGAAGCGGCGTGAAGAAGGCGTGGATGCGTTCGGTGCCGCTGATCTTGAAGTCGACGTCGAGGTTCAGCCGCGTCGCGAACTGGGCAATATCCTTACCGTTGTTTTGGTTGTAGGCGACCGCCGTCCGCCAGTCGCCGTAGACGGCGAGGCCCGGGAGCAGCGGATTCTTCTCGCCAAAGAGGGTGCTGCTCTCGTCGTATCCGCCGGAGGTGTATTGCTGGCGACCTATCTCGATCGGCGGGCGCGGCGGCTCGATCGCTTTCTTCGCGCCGTAGATGTCGACCTGCCCTTCGGCATTGTAGTCGGATTCGTACTGCGGATCGGAACGGAAAGAGTCCTTGCTGTGCTCGCTGCTGCCTGCCGCAGATTCTGCGGTGTTGTCGGCAGTCTTCTTTTCGGAGGACGCGTCTTCGTCTTCGTCCTGCGCATCGGCTTGGTCTTCGTCAGGAACGACCTCGGTGGCGCCGAGCCACGAGGGGCTCGACTCGCCTGTCTTGACGACCTCGCTGCTGCTTTCGCCTTCAGCAGGTTCTGCAATCGCGCCAGACATCACAAGGTAACCACTGGCTAACACCGCGAGTGTGGCGGTCGCTGTCCGGGCACGATAGGCATTAGAAGTCATATGAACGCTCCACGTAATGGCTCTCACCTGCGGCGGTAGGCTGGGGACCCGCTTGTGTTGACCCTTGCGGATCCCCAATGCGAAACCCTCGGCTTTTTGGTGCTAGCCCTTCACTTCGAGCTCAACTGCGAAGGCGTGGAAGTTCATGATCCGCTCGTTCATGCTCTGCTCCATTTCCTTGGTGGAACCAACGAAACGCATGAAGTAGATCGGCTCGGCGCGGCTCCGCATTCGGAAGGCGAGGCGATACTTGCCGGGCTTCGTGATCAGGTTCCCCGGCACTTGGTAGTTCGCCTGCTTTTCACCCAGCGGAGTGAGTGAGTGGTTCTCCATGCGCACTAGCGGCGGATGGTTGAGAACGGTGGTCGGAACCTGCGGCGGACGCAGATGCGGCAGCGGATCGATGTCGAAGTTCACCGGCAGGTACATCTCGCGGTCCGTGCCCTTGACGTTGGTCGTCAGGAACTTGGTCTGGAAATGCACCAGCTGTTGGTCCGTCCTGATTCGGCCAGCCGCGACATCCAGGCTGTGCAGATCGGCCATGTCGCCATTGCCGTCGACGTAGCCCGTCTCCCAGACGTTCTGGCCGTCGGGATCGATGAGGGCGACGTTCACCCAGAGCTGCGGCTGCGCACCGAGCGAACCTGACGGCAGGTTGTGCCCCGTATTGGTGTTCTTGATCTTGTAGGCGAACGCCAGATTCTCGCCGACCCTCGGCGTGCCCGTGATGAAGGGGCCGTCGACGTGGCTGCTGTTCTCCATGACCTCCAGTCTGATCTGGTCACGCTCGTCGAGCTTCGCGAGATTCTCCTCGATGATCTCGCGGGCATCTTCACGGTCGGCGGAATCGGCCCAGCGCTTGGGGAAGTCGACCTTGATCTTGCCGTCGGCGACCTTGTCCTCGAACTCGGTGGTGCCCCAGCCGGCGCGCCAGTCGAACTGCAGCCATTCCTTGATGGTGAAGGCCTGGGCCTTCGTGTTGTGAGGGAAGATGCCGGGGTGGGCGATCGAATAGCCCGGACCGATGAAGCGGTGGTTTGCGTGCTTGCGTCCCGGGTTGATCTCCTTGCCGCCGACGATGGCGGAGGGCGCGGTCGCATAGCCCTCGGGCTTTCCGGCAACCTTGCCCATGTGGCAGTCCTGGCAGCTGACGCCCGCCTTGCGTGCCGGGCTGTCACGATACTGATCCCAGACGATCTCGAGCTTGATGCCCAGGTTGACGGCGACCTGGTGGCAGCTGACGCAGAACTCCGACTTGGTGATCTGGTCGTTCGTGATCATGCCGTCGTGGATATCGTTGCCGCGCCCGTCTGTGCTGGTTTTGACGGAGTAGGTCTCCTTGTCGGCGAGCACGTCCTTGATCACGCTCTTTTCGCCGCTGCCGTAGACCGGCTCGTAGATCTTGCCCGGCTCGACCCGGCGCTCGCCGTTGACCTTGCCGTACTGCTCCTTGACGCGGTGGCAGGTGATGCAGCTCACGCCCTCGCGCGAGATCTGGCTGCGCGCCCAGAGCGGCGTTTCGCGGCTCTCGCCGAGCTGAGTGCCGACCTGCTGGTGGCAGCGCACGCAGAAGGTGCCGACCGTACCCTGGGTCAGCTCCTGGAACTTCTGCTCGAATTTGTGGAACATCGGTGAGATCGACGCATAGGCGTGCTGCGACGACGACCACTCTTCGTAAATCTGCTTATGGCACTCGCCGCATTTCGCGGCGGTGGGATAGAGGGAGAGCGTCTCCTCGTCGACGGCGGGGATGGGAGCTTCTGTGCCTTTCGAGGCTTTTGCTGCTGCGCTGAGTACAGAAATTTCGCCGTGGCCGTCCGCTTCTGCGTCGGCGGACAGCTTCTGCTCGCCGGCGCCCACATAGGACTTGCCGTTCGTGGAATAGGCCTTTGCGGCCGCTTTTGCAGCCTTGGCTCTTCTCTCCTCGTCCTCCTTGATCAGGGCTTCGAGCCCGGCGTGCGCATCGATTACTGCGGCCGGCCCATTATTCTCAGCAAGTCTCAAACCGGGCTGCGATTGCCCGGCTTGGGTCCCCACGACCTCGCTGGACCCGGCGGCAGCATTCTGGCCGGGGATTGTTGCGCTTATCAGCATGGCGCTCGCGAAAGCACCGGAAAGCACCGAAATGCCGGATAATCGTTTCATCATTTTACCCCCCAACCCCGTTTCAATAGATTTCGAGGCGAAATCCCGATTTTCATCGGACACGCAAAAACGGCACTGGGCCGCTCCGCAAGATTGATGAACAAAGGATTAACGAGGGAAATGGGCCGACATGTGGCCGCGTTCTACAATGAAACCAAGACGATAAATGCAAAACTTGAGGCGAATGCTCGCAAACCCTGCAGGCATCGGCGATATGAATACAAAATTCGAAATTGAGCAGATATCAGAATTGCCGTCTGAACACGGGCAAGATCACGATAAATTGGCTGCCCGCCGCTCCGAGTGTGGCAACTTCTAGATATTCCCGGGCACGGAAATTTTTCTCGCACTCCAGGGCCATAGGCATTTAGTGAGTACAATGCATATCTGCCCCGGCAAATAGCTGAGCGCCATAGCCGGCCAAGCCGGTTGTGCGTGGATTCAGTCTAAATCACTGGCTTTCGGGAGCGATGGCCATCGGCGCGCCTCGCGGGATCCGTCGCAATTCACCCGGCTCTTGCCTGTTATTTTTGCAGAGCGCCTCTGAACAGGGCTCATGAAAAGTGTTTTTCGACCCATAAATCGGTCATTGTCTGACCACGATGCGACGATAGACAATTACCGATAAGCAAGGCGCGCGAATTACGTGGCGCTTTTTGCTGGAGGAAAATCAGCGCGTTGAATTGAGAGTTTTGTGGGAGTTCGTACTGCGCATCGCCTTTCAAGTTAGGGGCAGCAAAGTGGCGGACGAAGGAAAACTCGGCGTTTCTGCTGCCGAATGAAAAAGGTTGGGGGGTTCTCGGACAATGGCAGGAAGTCACCAGATTACTATCAATGGAAATAGCTTTCGGGCGCGCCGCGGCGAGTTGCTGCTGGACGCCGCTCTGAGCAATGGCATCGATCTGCCCTATAACTGTCGCGCCGGCCACTGCGGCACCTGCTGCGTGCGGCTGGTATCCGGTGAAGTGCGGGGCGGCCAAGGCTCCGAGCCGGGCATCGTTCATGCCTGCCAGTGCCGAATCGTCGGCGATGCAGTCATCGAGCGGGGCCAGCCGTCGGGTGTTCGCACCGTCGAAGGCGTGCTGAGCTCATTGCTCCCCCTGTCGCCTGAAGTGATGGAAGTCGGTATCCGGACCGATCGCGCGCTGCCCTACCATGCAGGGCAATACGCGCAGGTCGGTTTCGACGGCTATCCCAAACGCCCCTTCAGCATCACCCATCCCCTGCGCGGCGCTCCGAACAGCCGCACGATCTGGTTTCATATGCGGCGCATGAAAGAAGGGCGCGTCACCTCATCACTCGGCAAGCGCATCAAGCCGGGCCATCCGGTGCAGCTGACCGGACCCTACGGCTCGGCGCATTTCCGGCCCAATACGGACGGCCGCCTGATCCTCGTCGCCACCAACACCGGCTTTGCGCCGATCTGGTCGATCGCCGTCGCCGCGCTGCGCGAGAACCCGGATCGCACGATGATCATCATTGTTGGCGGCCGCACCATTGAGTCTCTCTACATGGGCCCGGCTCTCTCGCGGCTGATCCGCTTTCCGAATGTCCTCGTCGTGCCGGTCTGCAGCACGCCCCAGACCTTGACCGACGCAGTGAAGCTGGGCCGGCCGACCGAATTTCTGCCGCGCCTGGTGCCGACCGATGTGCTCTACGCCTGCGGCATGCCGGCGATGGTCAATTCGGTCAAATCGATCGCGGCCGTCACGGGCTCGGCCTGCTACGCGGATCCGTTCCTGCCGACCACCGGTGACACGGTCGAGGAAAACGTTCTGACCCGCGCGATGGGATGGCTCGCTAAGCCTACCACCGGCCGGCAGATGGATCAGCAGCCTGCTCTCGATCGCCCCGGCAACCGGGCGGAACAGCCGATGCAGGCGTATAGAACGGGCTGAAGCAAGGGTGAGAAGTCATTACCGTCATCTGAGCGCATGCCTTCGGTCGATCAGGTTCGGGCCCTGGGGCCATGTCCGGTCGCCAGTGCTTTGTCTCTGCGGCTTCATGATGATCTTCGGCTTTGCCGCGGTCGGCGCAGTTGCGTCCGATCCGGCCAAGACCGTCGGTCCGAATGCCTGTGCCGAATGTCACAAGCAGGAGGCCGAGGCCTGGAAGGGCTCGCATCATTTCAAGACCTTTCGTGAAATGCCCCGCAGGCCCGAGGCGGACAAGATCGCAGACAAGTTGGGGGTACGGCGCATCAAGTCGGAGCGCTTGTGCCAGACCTGCCATTTCACGATGCAGCAGAAGGACAACAAGGAGGAGCCGGTCGCGGGCATCTCCTGCAAATCCTGCCACAGCGGCGGGCAGGATTGGATCAAGGTCCACAGCGGATTCAGCGGCAAGACAGAGAAGACCGAGTCCAAGGCCGAGGCGGACGCGCGCTGGAAGCTCGCCGATTCCAAGGGAATGATCAGGCCGCGCGCGCTCTATCAGCTGGCGAAGAACTGCTACGGCTGCCACGTCGTGCCGCAAGAGGAGCTCGTGAACAAAGGCGGCCACAAGGCCGGCAGCGCCTTCGATCTGGTGGCTTGGTCGCAGGGCGAGGTGCTGCACAACACCTGGAGTTCGAAGGGCAAGGACAACATACCAGCCAGCGCGGCGCGCAAGCGTATGCTCTATCTCGTCGGACTCGGCGTCGAGCTCGAGACGGGATTGCGCGCGGTCGGGAAGGCGACCGCGAGAAGAACCTACGCTTTCGAAATGGCCAGGCGCGTCGACCGCGCGCGCAAGCAGCTCGCAGTCGTGGCCAAGGCGGTGCCGAACGTGCCGGAAATCGGAAAGATGGTCGAATTCGCCCATTCAGCCGGGCTGAAGCTGAACAATGAACGCTTACTGACAGCTGCCGCCGACGGCGTCGCCAAGCAGCTCGCGAGCATCACCGAGAAGTATGACGGCAGCACGCTGGCCGGGCTCGACAGCCTGATTCCCGGACCAGACAAGTTCAAGGGCAAGGCGAGAACCGCCGGCGCAGTCAATTGATCCCAGCCGAATGGCAACCTGAATGGGCTTGATGGGGAAACAACCACCGCGATGGGTTTCTGGGGGGCTTCCGTGAGATCGGTAGGACAGCGCGCGCCTGACGGCTCGATCGGCGGACGCGGTCCGGGCTCGGCGGGATATCTCGTCAGACCGACGCGCCAGGGCCTCCTGATCGCGGCCATTTCCGTCTGCCTGTTCTGGCTCGTCTGGATCTATGGCAACGGACTTCGCGACCCGCGCTATTTCGATGGCTGGGTGCTGGCCGGCGGCATGAGCGTGCAGCTCTATTTCCACATCGCCATCAAAAGGGCCAGCCTGTCGCCGAAATCTGCCATGCGCTGGCGGAAGATCCATATTTTTCTCGGGTATGTGCTGGCCGCAGCCTTCATCTCGCATTCGGATTTTGCTCTGCCGGATACCGGCTTCGAATGGGCGCTTTGGATAGGTTTTGTGCTGGTGACGCTGAGCGGCATTTTCGGCACCTATCTCGCCTGGTCGCTGAAGACCAAGGGCCGGATCGACGAGGCCATGAGCTATGACCGCATTCCCACTCGTCGCGCCGAGCTGGCGCGGGAAGTCGACCTCGCCGTCGCCGAGACCGATCTGGACTCCGCTCAGATCGCCTTGCCGGGGCTGCCCCATGACGCCTGGATCATCGACCTCTACACCAACCACCTGCGGGACTTTTTCCAGGGACCGCGCAATTTCCCCGCCCATTTCATCGGCTCGCAGCGCCCGCTCAAGCGGCTGACCGACGAGATCGACGACCTGTCACGCTATGTCGACCAGCAGAGCCAGGAGAAGCTTGCCGCCATCAAGACCATGGTGGTCGAGAAGGACCGGCTCGATTTCGCGCGCGTCTATCTCGGGCTCACCAAGGGCTGGCTGTTCGTGCATGTGCCCGTCACTTATGCGCTGATCGTGCTGACGGTGCTGCACATCCTGGTCGTCTATGCCTATTCATCGGGGGTCTGGTGATGTGGCCACTGGGATGGATCGGATCGGTTTGGCCGCCGGCGGCCGGGAGGCAGGCGCTCCCCGGCTCCCAGCGCGACCGTCTGGCGCTGCTGCTGGCGCTCGTGACCGTCATCGGCCTGGGCTTGGCCTTCATTCTCTCCAACGGCACGCAGTTCCTGATGCCGGGGCCGCTCGCGAGCGCTCATGGCGGGATCGAGCAGTGCAGCGCCTGCCACACCAAGAGCGGCAGCGGTAAATTGAGCTGGGCTCACGGCCTCGTCGCCGGCGATCCGCTCGCCGACAGCAAGGCCTGTCTCACCTGCCACAAAATGCCTGGCACAGCCTTCAACGCGCACGGCGCGACAATCGATTTCCTGAAGCAGAGCACCAAGCGGCTGACGAAAACCGCCGCGCAGACGTCTCAGCCGCCATCTGCCCGCGCGCAGAATATCGCCTTCCCGACCCATGACGTGGTCGCAGCCGGTCTCTATTGCGCGACCTGCCACCAGGAGCATAAGGGCGTCAATTTCAATCTGAACAAGATCTCCAATGAGCAATGCAGCTCCTGCCACGTGGTGAAGTTCGACAGCTTCGACGGCAATCACCCGAAATTCGAGAGCTATCCGTTCAAGCAGCGCACAGGCATCATCTACGACCATGCCGGCCATTTCGGTAAGCACTACCCGGAACTGGCGAAGAAGGATCCGGCAAAGCGCATTCCCGATACCTGCTCGACCTGTCACAACAGCCGCGAGGATAAGCGGGTCATGGCCGTGGCGCCGTTCGAGCAGACCTGCGCCGGCTGCCATCTCGGCCAGATCGTCGGCAAGGAGCGGGTCAGCGGCCCGAAAGGCGTTGCCTTCCTGACCCTGCCCGGCCTCGACCTGCAAACGCTGAAGAAGAAGAACGCCGCGATCGGCGAATGGCCGGACTCATCCGACGCCGCGCTCACACCCTTCATGAAGGTGATGATCAGCCGCAGCGAGCCGGGCCGCGACCTGCTCAAGACCGTGGACGGTCTGAACCTCCAGGATCTGACCGATGCAAGCGACGCCCAGGTCAAGGCAGTGACGAAACTAGCCTGGGAGATCAAGGGGATTTTCTACGCGTTGATCAAGGGCAAAGCGTCCGATGTGCTGAGCGATTTCGACATCGGCGGCGGGCCGAAGCTCGCTCCGGCCCTCGTTGCCGATCTGACCGCGAGCATCCCGCGCGATGTGGTCGCCAGTGCGCAACAGCAGTGGCTCCCCAATCTCGCCACAGAGATGGCCAATCGCCCGGGCCCCGGCGACCCGGTCTCCAGTGATGAGAAACAAAGCGGCTGGGACACGGTAGTCAAGGAATTGACATTGGACGGACCGGCGTCTCGCGAGGAGCCGTCTGGTTCGGATGCGCGCCAAGCAGCCTCGAGCCCCGCTCCACAAGCCGCGAGTAGTGAGGCCCAGCCTGAAGCAGCGGCTGCAAATGCCGATGACGGCAATGAAGCGCGCTCCGCGGAGACATCAAGCTCAGCGGATTCAAATTCGGAGGAAATCGAACTCTCCCGAGAAGCCGTCTGGTTCGGAAGCGACTGATAGCGAAGAAGCCCGCAAAGTCGGACTCGATCCACCAGTTTGCACCGTGCGCCTATTTGGTCAGTGTCTGGTGACCCAGGAACCGGAGAAAAAGGCTGAAGCACCCAAGCCTGATGCAGCGGACGGGAACGCCGACCCCGCGACCGCCGAACCTGATGACGGCAAGGAAACGCGCTCCGCCAACGAACTGCCTCCCGCATTTCGAGCCGGCGTCAGGGATGCCCAGCCTGAAGCAACGGCCGGAAAAACCTATACGACCAACGCCGGACCGGATGACGGCGAGGAAACACCCAGCGGACCGATCATCAGGCGCTTGCCCTTGCCGAGCGGCACCTCTCGCGCGATCGAAGGTGTTACCAAGGAAGGCGGCAAATCAGACCAGCCGGAAAAGCCGTCCGGAAAATCCGATGCTGTGAGCCCCAAGGCCGATGGCGGCAAGGAGACGCCCTCCGCCGACGAACAGCCTGCCGCTAAGGAGGCTGAGAAGGCAGCGCAGCCTGAAGGAGCGGCCGGCGAAGCCAACTCCGCGAAAGCCACGACCGATAGCAGCAAGGAAGCCGTCTCCACCAACGAACTGCCTCAGGGCAACGCGACGGACCAGAAAGACGATCTGCTCTTCCCCACGCAGGAAGAGCTTCGCGGGTTGAAAGCTGACAACAGGGACGCCGAGAAATCAGCCCCGCCCGCGGGCGCGGCCGGAACTACAGATGCCGCGAGCGCCACGCCCGATGGCGCCGCATCGGCCGATGCCCCGGCGAGCTCGAGTAACGCCGCGGCCCCGATTCAAACACGGGCAGCACCCGTGATCAGCATCGATAGCGATGTGGATCCGGAGAGCTGGGCTGAATATGGCGGCTGGTACCGGCAGGATTACGCGATTTTCTATCGTCCCACGGGCCATAAGGACAAATTCATCTACTCCTGGCTCTTCCTGACCGGTCCCCAGGCGCCGAAAGGTGGCAAGAGCCCGGCGACGGCGGTCTTCGATGTTCTCACCGGCAAGGACGCTCAGGGATCATGCACGAAATGCCACAGCGTCGACGACATCCAGGGCAAAGGGCGGGTCGTGAATTTCTCGCCGCCCTCGGCCAAGAGCAAGCAGGGACGCTTCACGAATTTTATCCATGAGCCGCATTTCAGCATCCTGGAGACTCGCGGCGGCATCCAGGAAAACCGCGGCTGCATGACCTGCCACGAGCTTGAAAAAGGCCGCCCCTACCTGAAGAGCTACGAGCAGGGCAATCCGCAGAATTCCGTGTCGAATTTCGGTGAGGTGAAAAAGGATCTCTGCCAGACCTGCCACAACGCCAGCATGGCGCGTCAAGACTGTCTGACGTGCCACAAGTATCATGTGAATGATGTGATCACGCCAATCATCAGCACGAAGATCCCAGCTCAGTAAGGGCTTACTGCAATCTCTACATCGGCGTTACAGCGCGGACGCTCCGCCCGGAGAGGCGCACGCGGCAGTCCCGCAATTCTTATCGCTTTTGAAATGCAGCATTCCGCATAAGCCGAATTGTTCTGCCCCCGTTGTCACGCGATCATCGTCGCAGCTTTGCGAGAAAGCCATCGCAGCAGTGAGGGTCGAATGAAAAACTCGCCACTTTCGCCCATGCGCTCCGCGCTCGGACCATTGGTGCTAATTGCCGTAATCATCGCCGGTGGGGCTGCTGCCTTTGCCTACACGGCAGGATGGCTTTCGCCCCACCGGCTCACGCCGGACAAGATGGTGGCCGCATTTGCGCCTCCCACCGGGGCAGCGCCCGGCCATCGCCGCAACCATGCAAAGGGCATCTGCTTTACCGGCGTATTCGAAGCGAACGGCGCAGGCTCCGAGCTCTCGTACGCCCAGGTTTTCAGCCCCGGGCAGTATCCCGTGGTTGGACGTTTCAATCTCGGCACACCCAATCCGGACGCGACGGATGCGACGGTCCGCGTGCGAGGCCTCGGAATAAGGATTGCGACGCCGGACGGACAGGAATGGCGCAGCGCCATGATCGACCCGCCGTTCTTTGCTGTCTCGACACCGCAAGCCTTCTACCAGCTGCTGCTCGCGTCGGGGAGCAAGGACCCGGAGGCGATGAAGACCTTTGCTGCCGCGAATCCGGAGTTTGCGACGTTCGGCGCCTGGGCCAAGAGCGCGCCTTGGACCGGCAGCTACGCCGAAGAACGCTACAACAGCCTCAACTCCTTCGTCTTTGTCGACCGCTCCGGCGCGGAGCACGTGGTGCGCTGGTCGCTGCGGCCCGCGGCGCAACCCGTATCCGTGCCTCCCGATGAACTCGCCAAGCGTGGGCCTGATTTCCTCGAGCAGGAGATTGCTCAGCGCGTCGCCGGCGCGCCGCAGCGCTGGACCATGGTTGTGACAGTTGCCAATCCGGGCGACCCGACCGCGGACCCCAGCAAGGCGTGGCCGGTCGATCGCCGTACCATCGAGGTCGGTACTCTCACGGCTGAAAAGGTCGAGGCCGAGCGCGACGGCCCGTGCCGCGATATCAACTTCGATCCCACGGTGTTGCCCGCGGGCATTAAGACGTCTGACGACCCGTTCCCTGCCGCACGATCGTCGGCTTACGCAAAGTCATACGATCTCCGCTCCGCGGAGGAGAAGGACTATCCCCGCATCGCGACAGGAGCCAAGCCATGACCGCAGCTCAAAAGCGCTTCACCGCGCTGCAGCGCCTGCTGCACTGGACCATGGCGGCCTCAATCCTCGCCATGCTGTTCATTGGCGTGGGCATGGTGTCCACCGTGATGCCGAAGTACCTGACGCTGGTTTCCATTCATAAGCCGCTCGGCGTCGCCATCCTGGCGCTCGTGCTGATCCGCCTGGCCGTGCGCCTGCGCTATGGCGCACCATCGCTGCCGGCCGATCTGCCCGATCCGATGAAGCTCGCGGCAAAACTTTCGCACTACGCCCTATATACCCTGATGATCGGCATGCCGCTGATCGGCTGGGCGATGATGTCGGCCGCTGGCTACCCCATCGTTCTGTTCACCGGTTGGACCCTTCCGCCGATCCTGCCGCAGAACGCCAGCCTGCATGCGCTGCTCTGGAGCGCGCACTTCTATCTGGCCTTCGCGTTCTTCGCACTGATCCTGCTGCACATCGCGGCGGCGCTGTTCCACGCGCTCGTCAGGCGCGATGGCGTGTTCGAGACGATGGCGCCCGTCATCCCTCACCGTGACCTCGTCCCGGTCGGTGGCGCCACTCGGCGATAGGCTCTCACCGGGTGAACCTTGCATGATTTAGCTTCAGGAGCGGGCCACAGGGCAGACACACAATTGTTCGCGGAAGCCCTGCTTTCGAAGGGCTTCCGCGAATGGCAACTGCGATCGATTTGACCTGGCGATACGCTCAGCCGTGAGCGTCACATGCGATTGAAACTGACGCGCACACCCTTGATGCCAGCGCCCTTCGTGCCAACCGCGACAGAGACCGATTGGCTCGATTGCGAAAAGCTCATATCGAGACTGCCCGTGAGACTTCCGCTGAACTGAACATTGAGTTTTCCGGCGGAAGCTTTGCCGGACGCGTCACCCGTAGCATTGTAAGTGCGCTCCTCCCAGCTCCCGGAAACCTTGTCGCCGTTGGACTCCAGCTTGCTGCGCAGCTCGAAATTAGTGGACGTGCCTTTGCAGCGGATGACGATGCTCAAGTTGTCAGTGCCTTTATAGTAGCCGTTGCAGCTGATGGTTTCGTCTTGCCCGCTTTCGAAGGACATCGTTCCGTTGCCACGCCACGTGCCGGCGAGGGCATCGAGGCTAGGATTGGCGGCAGCCGAGATGGTGGACAGGCCAACGGTAGCGGCGCCGACAAGGGCGAGCGCTCCAATCGGCGTGAGACGTGTTTTGAGGGCGCGCGCATTTACTGACATTGGACCAACCCTTCTAATAATCATTTCCGACAATAGTCGCGCTTTCCAAAAGAATTGCGCTGTCCATAAGAACGACGCATTAGCCCCTGCTATTCCCTGGTGGAACAGCGTGACCAATCCTTGTGACTGCTTGATGGCTTGTTAAGCCCTAAATTCAAACGCAGGAGCCGCGCGTGACTCGAATAACTGTCTGCCTTGCCTGCGTGATGGTCCTTGCCGGCTCATTGCTGGCGACGGCACAGCCGAGCGAGACTGCCGATTTCAAGACTGTCGAGGGCGGGCATTTCAAACTCGACAAGAGACATGCGCGGATCGTTTTTTCGACCACGCACTTGGGCTTTTCCACCTATTACGGCTTCTTCGGCGATCTCGATGGCAAGCTCGACTACGATCCGGCATCGCCCACCGCGAGCACACTCGAGGTCTCGGTCAACCTCAACGGCCTGGTCACGAATGACTCCGAGCTCGACGATAACCTGAAGTCACCTGACTATTTCGATGTGCCGAAATTTCCGGTCGCGACGTTCAAGTCGACCAAGATCGAAGTGACCGGCGCGGCCACAGGTCGGATCACGGGAGATTTGACGCTGCATGGCGTGACCAAGCCAGTCGTCCTCGACGCCACCCTGAACCGCGGCGGCGTCAATCCAGTGACCAAGGATTACATCCTGGGCTTCGATGCCACGGGCACGCTGTCCCGTTCCGAGTTTGGCATCAAGACGCTCGTTCCCTTCGTCGGGGATCAAGTGAAACTGACGCTCAGCTGCGAATTCAATCGAGTGAAATAGCGCCGACGGGAGGCTTCGCACGATGCCAACGAACACCCGCTACAACGGGATCGCAGTCGTGATCCACTGGCTGACGGCTCTCGCCATCGCAGCCCAGCTCGTCATGGGTTGGGCCATGACAGCCATGAAGCCCGGCTCGTATCTGCAGTTCTCGCTTTATCAGTGGCACAAGTCGGTCGGCATCACGATTTTGGCCCTCAGCCTCCTGCGTCTCATTTGGCGGCTGCTGCACAAACCGCCTCCTTTGCCCGCGGCCATGCCGGCCTGGGAAAAAAGCGCCGCGAAGGCGAGCCACGCATTGCTCTATGTCCTGCTCATCGGGCTTCCCCTAACGGGATGGGCGGTGGTGTCCGCCTCGCCGTTCAACATACCAACGGTGCTCTACGGCATCCTGCCGTTTCCACATCTGCCGGTCCTCCCCGACCTGGAGGACAAGCGCGCTGCCGAGCAGGCGCTGATCCTGGTGCACGAGATCGGCGGATGGATCCTCCTCATCCTGCTGGCAGGACACGTCGGCGCCGCGCTCCGCCATCATTTCCTGGTCCACGACGATGTACTCGTGCGGATGCTTCCACGATGTGAGCCCTCACGGTTGATACGGGAGTTTGCGATGACCCGAGCCCTCGCGGTGTTCTTCGTTCTTGGAGTTGTATTCTCAGCGAGCTCCGCTCGCGCGGCCGAATGGCTGGTCGATCCTGCCAAGAGCCAGCTCGGATTTACGGGCACCATGGCAAGTGCGCCCTTCAACGGGCGGTTCCAACGCTGGCGCGCCACGATCAGTTTCGATCCGGCCCACCCGGAATCGGGCCACGCGCGTGTCACCGTCGACATGGCCAGCGCGGTCACCGGCGACAAGCAAAAGGATTCCGCTTTGCCGCAAAGCGACTGGTTCGACGCGAAGGCCTTTCCTGAAGCCGTCTTCGAGGTGCAGTCGTTCCGGCCTAACGGTACCCCGTCAACCTACGACGCGATTGCCACGCTCACCATGCGCGGCGTCAAAATGAATCTGACGACGCCGCTCTCGATCGAGGTCAAAGGCGACACGTTGCATGCGAAGGGTGGCGTCAGCCTGTTGCGCTCGGACTTCGGCGTGGGCCAGGGGCAATGGACGAGCGCGCAATGGGTGGCGCTCGAAGTGGCGACTGCGTTCGATGTAACGGCGACCCGTACCCCGTGAAGCCCGATTGGGTCGCGGCTCGCGGGGTTGTCGCCTCGTTCGTTGGCCCTGCGTTCATAATTTGGACGATGCCGCATCGCGCTCGCAGCGGGGCCGTTGTATGCTCTGACGATGATCGACAATGCCGATACTCCCCCCGTCGTCGAGCCTCCACCGGATGAGCGGCCACCCGACGTGACGTTGCGTTCGCTCCAACAGCGCATCCGGCAGCAGGAAATACTGGCAGAGCTTGGTGTGGCGGCCTTGCAGGGTCCTTCACTGGAGAAGTTGCTCGCTGAAACGGCACGCCTCACCGCCCAAGGTCTTGGAGCTGAGTTCTGCAAGGTTCTTGAACATATTCCCTCAGAAAACCGGCTCCTTGTTCGCGCCGGCGTGGGATGGGACCCCGGCATCGTCGGGGTCGCCAGCGTCGGAGCCGATCTCGAGTCTCCGGCCGGCTTTGCCCTGCGAACCGGAAAGCCAGTCATTTCAAATCACCTCGAGAACGAGGAGCGATTTCGAACCCCGGACATCCTGGCGTCGCACGGTGTCCGCAGGGCGATGAATGTGATCCTGCAGGGTGACGGAAAGCCGTTCGGGGTGCTGGAGGTCGACAGCCGTTCTGACAGTCAGTTCGTCGAGCATGATCTCGCCTTTCTACAGGGCGCGGCCAATATCCTCGGTATGGCCATCGAACGAGAACGCTATGAGCGCTCGCTCAAGGCTGCGGTTGCCCGCCACGAAGTGTTGCTCAAGGAAATTAACCATCGGGTCAAAAACAGCCTGTCGCTGGTCGTGAGCATGCTGCGATTGCAGGCCAAGGACGATGATGATCCGAAAGTCACCGAGCGTCTTGCCGAGGCTTCAGCGCGCATCAATGCCGTCGCTCGGGCTCACGAGAGACTTTATCAGGGCAACGATGTGGAGACTTTGGACATCGGCGTTTATGTCGAGCAGGTGTGCAAGGACCTGAATAACGCCGTATCGCAGTTGGATGTTCAGGTCGATGCCGAGCACGGGATTACCGTCGCAACGGACCGCGCGATCTCGTCGGCGCTGATTGTTTCCGAGCTGCTGACGAATGCCGCGAAGTACGCCTACAAGGAGCAGCCAGGCGGAAGGATCTGGGTTGCCGTTACTCGTTCGCCTGAGAACAAGGTGGTTTTGTCGGTTCGTGATGAGGGGCCAGGACTTCCGGACGACTTCGATTACCAGAATGCGAAAGGCCTGGGCATGCGCATCATCACGGCCTTCTCACAGCAGCTGAATGGGCACGTGGCGGTCAATTCTACATCGGCCGGCAGCGAGTTTGTTTTGACTATTCCGATTGACGACGACAGGTGACTCCCGCAGCAAGGAATTGGGGCCTCCTGCTTCGGTCTCGAGTCGGATGCGGTCCTTGGCCTGCGGCTTGCGCAGCCAATCTGTCATTAGGCGGCTAAACAGAAGCTCGCGAGGTCCGCTATGGACTGGCTTGTGCGCGGCCAAACCGCGAGCGAATTCCCAAACCGGTCCGGCGGCTTGGGAAATCCCGACCAAAAAACTAACAATTTCAATGAGAATTTGGCTGTGGCGCCCCGTAGGGGACTTCGCCGAGCTAGAGATTTCAACGGCTAGCTCAAGGTTTGACAGAGCAGCGGTCTACGAGATTTCAGCGCTTAGCTCGGGCCTGTCAAACCGCTCGAGACGGCCTGACTCCGAGCGACAGGGCTCGGCCGACAAGCTACTCAAATCGTACGTCGATGCCGACAGAATGCCGGCGAGACGCTGCAAGAAGCTGTGACGCCCTAGAGAGCCGGCGTCCACTGCACCTCGTCAATCTGACGCCTGAGGTCTACGCAGAGTGCCTCGTGCAGCAATCCTAAAATGCGCCTAACTCGAAGCAGCAGGTGATCGTTCCCTACCTCCATTCGCTGCGACCGATAGCGCCAGTGATGGTGCTCGACCCTATCGTAAAGTGAGCACTCGAAGCCGGATGCGACGCCGCCAAATCGAGCGATGGACCTGCGGTTACTTTTCCTCCCGCACTAGTGAAAGGCCACGCTCAGCTGCGATTTCGTCAAGAAGGCGCGGTCTTGCCTGGCCATCGAAGGCCGCAAGCTTGGGAAGGAAGCTCGCGTTTTCGCATCACAACATCGAGCAACCGACTTTCCGCGCCGGATCGTAAGTTACTCTCGCAGTACCGAGACCGTGAAAGTGTGCCATCATCTCCGAAGGAAGCCTGCAACAGCCCGCTTGCGATTCGTGCAGCGAAGGAGACTTGCTCATGAGCGCCGCAGCTTGCGAAACCTTCCGTCCGCTGATAATGCAAGTTCCTCCATGGCCGCACCTTCGGGGATGCCCGCTCATCTCGGCTCCGCCGAGCGGTAGCGCAGCTTTCTAAAGTCTCGTTGACTCAGATCGAATAACGGGTCATCCTGCCGCCTTCTATCACAATCCTCGCGCGTCCGGCTCCTGACTGATAACTGTTATCAGTAACCAATTATTAACTGTTAACAACTATATCTGATAACAGTTATCAGGCGAGGGTGTTAGCAGTGAACACGCTGTATTGCATTGAAGCCTTTCAGCCCAGCACGGGCAGCTGGATAAGGCTCGAGTACCCCCCATTTGAGAGCGCTATAAGCGCGAATTTGTTCGGGATTTCAGTTCTCGCCCATGTAGGGGTGACCTGGCGATGGGCGGCCATCAAGCGCGACGAACCACAGACGCACAGCCTCGCGGCTCGCGGCGTAATTCACTAGCCAACGGATCATCTGTCTGTTAACAGTTATCAGCAACTAGCTGTTAACAGTGATCCGAGCAGCCTCATGAAGACTATCTCCATCGTCTGCCCCAAGGGCGGCGTCGGAAAGACGAGCATCGCCGCGGCCCTGGCCGTGCGCGCCGCGAAGGACTTCCCGCGGGTCGCGATGATCGACCTCAACCGCGATCAGGCGAACTTCACGCAGTTCTGGCAGCTTCGCGGCGAGCCCGATAACCCGCGCCTGTTCTCCGACCATGAAAATCTTGTGATCGACCTCCCCCTGCTCGCGGAGGATGGCTGGGATATCTGCATCATCGATACCCCACCGAGCTACTTGGATGTGATCGACACGGCCGTGATGGTGGCCAGCGCAGCCATCATCCCCGTCAAGTGCTCGATCTTCGACGCCGGCTCGATTGGCCCAATCGTCGAAATGTGCCGGCGACGCCGAGTGCCTTACGCCTTTCTGCTGAACGATCTCGATCAGCGGTTCAAGACGCTCATCTCGCAAGTAACCGCGAGCCTCAAAGAAGACGGGCCGGTGCTGAAGTCGCAGGTCTCGCATCTGCAAAGCTACATCGTCGCGCCGAACATGGGCAAAACGGGAGCCGAGATCGACCGCAAGGCCGCCGAGGAAATCGATGCGCTCTGGTCAGAGGTGAAGGCACTCGCCGGCATCACGAAGCGCAAGGGAGCTCGAGCATGAACGACGATGCAATCAACAAGGGTGCCCGCAGCTTCGCCGAGGCTCGCAAGAGATTGCAGGCCGGAAGCACCGACAAGAGCAAGAAGGCCACCAAAGAGCGCGAGAAAGCCCTCATTGGCAACACCGACAAGCGCCACCTGCGCAAGACAGGGCGCACGGAGTTGTGGGGCATTCGCTGCCGGCCGGGCCTTAAGGCGGAATGCAAAGCGGTCGCGAAAGAGCTCGGCATGCTGGATAGCGAGTGGGCCGAGCAGGTGTTCGAAGCCGCCATCAGGGCACATCGCGAGCGTAGGTGATGATCCGCTTTGTAAAGGCGTTGTCAGTGATCACCGGCCTCGCAGAAAAACCGAGGGTGAAGAAAATTCAGCTATTTCCGCAAGATAGCCGGATATGATGGCGCCCCGTAGGGAACTCGAACCCCTGTTACCAACGTGAGAGGCTGGTGTCCTAGGCCACTAGACGAACGGGGCCGCGCCGAAGAGCGCCACGTATAAGAGAGGCGCCGCCTGCGATCAAGCGCGATCTTCACCCCGTTTTGGCCCCCCAGGACAAGCCAAGCACAAGCCAAAGCGCCATACGCGAAGCGGTTCCTCGCCCGCCAAACCGGATCTCGCGCAGGCGCCGCCGGATCTAGCCCCGGCCAACGCAGGCTAGAAGTTGCATGGCCCTTCGGACCCTAGTCTCCGATCGTCATGTCGGAGACATGCCTTCGGCATGCGCCGCCTATCAGGCGCGGCGTGAATTGGCAGCGCATCAAGACCATGATCGCTTCGAGCCCTATCAGCTCGAAGCGTGAATCATCGGTCACATTAAACATCCCTAGCGCGCGAGGAAGTCGCGGCCGATCTGGACCCGTGCGATGATGGCCTTGCTCTCGAGGTCGACAACGACGATCGCGGATCCTTCCGGGCCTTCGTAATGCACGGCCAGGCGGTTGCCGAACAGCGACGTCGATTTGACGACGGCACCGGGCGGCAATGGCAGCGGAACCTCGGCAACCGCGCGCTTGCCTTGTGCCGCCGTCTCGCTCCCGCTATCCGAGACCCCGGGTTGTGCGGGGGCGCGGGACGAGAGATACAGGACACGGCCGATCACGGCCACGAGCCCCGCGACGATGAGAAGCCCGAGAAGCGCGACGATGAACACGAGCAGGCGCTGGACCTTCGGGTTCGGAAGGTTCGTGCCGTCGGCATCCTCGCCAGGGTCGTCACGTAGTGTGCTCATGACATGCTCGCAGATAGGCCCAGGGACAGGAACTAGAGACCTAAACTAAAGACCGAAACTAAAGACCATGACAATGACCACAGATGACGACTGAAAACCATGACTGAACGGCCCGAGACCAGCATTGACGCCGGACAAGCCGTCTCCGTGACCGCGCAAGACGAGCACGCGGGGCAACGCGTGGACCGTGTCCTCTCCGCGCTGCTGCCGGATATCAGCCGCTCGCGGCTTCAGGCGCTCATCCGGTCCGGACACGTCTCAGGACCGTCAGGAACCATAGCGAACCCCGGTCTAAAGGTAAAACCCGCCGAGACGTTCACGGTGGTTGTTCCGCCGGCAGAGCCGGCACAACCGCTGGGCGAGGTCATGCCGCTCGCGATTGCTCACGAGGATGCTCACCTCATCGTTATCGACAAGCCGGCAGGGCTGGTCGTTCACCCCGCGGCCGGCCACGCTGGCGGCACGCTCGTCAACGCGCTGATCGCCCATTGCGGCGACAGCCTCTCCGGCATCGGCGGCGTGAAGCGGCCCGGCATTGTTCACCGCCTCGACAAAGAGACTTCAGGTTTGCTCGTAGTGGCTAAAACGGACGCCGCGCATCAGGGCCTCGCCGAGCAGTTTGCCTCGCACGGCGCCGACGGCCGCCTGCAGCGCACATACCTCGCTCTCGTGTGGGGCACGCCGAGCCGCCGTGTCGGCGCCATCGACGCACGCGTCGGACGCAGCTCAGCCAACCGTACACGCATGGCCGTGGTGAAAGGCGAAGCCGGCCGTCATGCGGTCACGCACTTCGAGGTAACCGAGGTACTTGCCGGTAGCGACGGCAAGCCGCTGGCGTCGCTGCTTCGCCTTGAGCTCGAAACCGGGCGTACTCATCAGATCCGTGTTCATTTGGCCCACATCGGCAACCCCGTCATGGGGGATCCGGTCTACGCCGTAGGATTCAAGTCGAGCGGCAGCAAGCTGACGCCTGAGGCCCGGAAAGCCCTGGAAATGCTGGGCCGCCAGGCTCTTCACGCCGCCGAGATCGGTTTTGAACACCCGGTTTCAGGCCGCGCCCTGCACTTCACGAGCCCCCTTCCCGCCGATATGGAAAATTTGATCCGCGCCCTGAGAAAAAATTCCGATGACCGCATTCGCGGCGGAGCTACGCGAAAAACGAGGGCCAAGGTTTCCAAACGGTAATTGGTGCCAGCGACGGATCTAGGCTTAACTCTCGCGTTACCAGGGCGCTGCGAAAGGGAACAAAGCCGCAATCCGAACGTCAATCTCTCACGTAGTAGATAGGGCAACACGACAGACCAAGATTTCGGGTCGTGATGCCTGACGCCGCTAGGGAGCTTTGAGGCGGGGGTTGTTCTGGTGCTCCCGTTGAGCATGTGTAGTCGTCCCGGAATTGGCGCTTCGTTTCGGGTTCGGCTCTGGGTGCGCAAGCACCGATAGAAGCGTGATCCGGTTTCAAAGCCGGAATCGAGAGGGAACCATGGCTACGAAAGCATTGCCCACGATTGCCGGTGGCTCAGGTGGCTTGACACGCTACCTCGAGGAAATCCGCCGCTTCCCGATGCTCGAGCCGCAACAGGAATTCATGCTGGCCAAGCGCTGGCGCGAGCACGGCGATACCGACGCCGCTCAGGAGCTGATCACGTCGCATCTTCGCCTCGTGGCGCGCATCGCCATGGGCTATCGCGGCTACGGCCTGCCGATCGGCGAAGTGATCTCCGAAGGCAACGTCGGCCTCATGCAGGCCGTGAAGCGCTTCGAGCCCGATCGCGGCTTCCGCCTGGCGACCTACGCCATGTGGTGGATCCGCGCCTCGATCCAGGAGTACATCCTGCGCTCGTGGAGCCTCGTCAAAATGGGCACGACCGCCGCGCAGAAGAAGCTGTTCTTCAACCTGCGCCGCGCCAAGAGCCAGTTGCAGGCGCTCGACGAAGGCGATCTGAAGCCCGAGCACGTCAAGACGATCGCCAAGAAGCTCGGCGTGACCGAGGACGACGTCGTGTCGATGAACCGCCGTCTCGGCGGTGATGCGTCGCTGAATGCCCCTGTTCGCGCAAACTCAGAATCCGGCGAATGGCAGGATTGGCTCGTCGACGACACGCCGCAGCAGGAAGAGCGCTTGATCGAGACGCAGGAGCTCAGCCGTCGCAAGAACTATCTGACCGACGCGCTGTCGACGCTCAACGACCGCGAGCGCCGCATCTTCGAGGCCCGCCGCCTCGTCGATGATCCTGTCACCCTGGAAGACCTGTCGACCGAGTTCGGCGTATCGCGCGAGCGCATCCGCCAGATCGAGGTCCGGGCCTTCGAGAAGGTGCAGAAAGCTGTCCAGGGCGCCGCTCGCTCCGAAGAGCATCCGGCGCATTAAGCCCCACCAAGTACCTCGCACGCTATCCGCGTCAGGCCCCCAAAGGGTCTGACGCTTTTTCAGTCGCTCCGATCGTCGCGCCTCCTATCGGGCGCGGCGTGAATCGGCAGCGCGAAAAAACGTCAGTGGTGCTTCAGCCATTCGCGGGCGCTTTTCTGCGCCGCCGAAATCTGAGCCTTGGTCATCTCGCTCGCAAGCTCGACCCGATAACGCTTAGCGTCGTCGTTGCCGCGCATCGCTGCAAGGTTGAACCATTTGTGCGCGGCGACGAGATCGACCTCGACCTCACGACCCGAGCAATACATGAGACCCAGCTGATACAGCGCATCCGCGCCGCCGCCCTGCGGGGCAATCTCAACTAGGTCTCGCGCGGCAAAATCCAAACGCGCCATGGCTTCACTCCACTCCAATCCCATGTCCCAAGAGCGCCCGCATCGAGCGCTCCCCAGCCCTTTCGCATCTTCGAGGATGCGTCCGCTGTTACGTTAGGATCAGGGTCGGTGAGAAGTGGTAAACGGCGGCAGGCCCAATTCTGAAAGCCACCGTTGCCATTTGTTTCAAATGCGCCCAATCGCATGAGTTTTGAACGCCGAATAAGCAAGCTTTAACGGGCCGCGAAAGGGTTTGCTAACCATGCCGGAAGTTTGCGCTCAGACGTCCCCTTGGCACAGCGCGCAGCAGCCTATTTCAGCGCCTCTGACATGCCCCGCTTCACCGCCGGCCGGGCGCCGACGCGCTCCATCCACGCCGAAACGTTGGGAAACGCCGAAAGCACCTGTCCCTGGCGCTCCCATCTCATCATCCACGGGTAGCTCGCGATATCGGCGATGGAATACGCGCCGGCGATGAAATCCCGCCCCTCGAGCGCGCGATCGAAGACGCCGTAAAGCCGCGTCACCTCGGTCGTATAGCGCTCGATGGCGTAGGGAATCTTCTCCTTGGAGAAGAGACGGAAATGGTGCGCCTGGCCAGCCATGGGGCCGAGGCCGCCCATCTGCCAGAACAGCCACTGATCCACCTCGACGCGCGCAGCGCTCGTCTTGTGGATACGCCACTGCCCGTTTTGCGGCCGAGATACTGCAGGATGGCGCCCGATCTCGAAAACCGAGATCGGCTTTCCGCCCGGACCGTCGGGATCGACAATGGCCGGAATTTTGTTGTTTGGCGAAATGGCGAGAAAGTCCGGCTTGAACTGATCGCCTTTGCTGATGTCGATCGGGTGAATCCGATAGGGAAGCCCGCACTCTTCCAGCATGATGCGGATCTTGTAGCCGTTGGGCGTGGTCCAGAAGTAGAAGTCGATCGGCTCTTGAAGCCATGCGCATTGCTCACCGTCCGTGCAGCTTAGATGGCGAGCAACCGATCGAGCCCGTCGTGGTTCGCCCCTCGAGATCTCGTGCGCCTGCGCCGCGTCCTTCAATGCATAAGTGTGATTGACGTTGATCTTGATCAGGCCTCGCGAGACCATGTCGAACAGGTCTGCCGCGTTTTCGGTCAGCTCCTTGCGCGTCGACGTATACGCCATGACAGACGGCCGCGTTACGTAGAGAGACCCCCTGAGTTGCGTCAGCTCGAACGGCGGCACGGGGCCGGACGCATTGCCGAAGCTCACCATCATCCCGCGCGGCTTGAGGCAATCGAGAGAGCCCTGGAACGTATCCTTGCCGATCGAAATCGTAGACGACGTCGACACCCTTCCCGCCCGTGATTTCGCGCACGCGCTCGACGAAGTTCTCGCGCCGGTAATTGATCACATGCGCAGCGCCGTGCTCGAGCGCCAGCTTGCCCTTGTCGTCCGAGCCCGCCGTGCCGATCAGCGTCGCGCCCAGCGCCTTGGCCCACTGGCAGGCGATGAGGCCGACGCCGCCCGCCGCAGCGTGGAACAGCATCACGGTCTCGGGCCCGATGCGGTAGACCTCGCGCAAGAGCGCGCGCACCGTCATGCCCCGCAGCGTCATCGCCGCGGCCGTCTCGTAGGAAATGGCATCCGGAAGCTTCACCAGCCGGTCGGCGGCGATCAGCCGCTCCTCGGCATAGCCGCCGAGCACACCCTGATAAGCCACGCGGTCGCCGACCTTGAGATCGGTGACGCCCGCGCCCACGGCCACCACCTCTCCCGCACCCTCCATGCCGATCACCGCCGGCAGCGTCGAGAGCTTGTACAGTCCGCTGCGATGATAGACGTCGATGTAATTGACGCCGATGGCGCGCTGCTTGAGCCGCACTTCGCCCGGACCGGGAGGACCGACCTCGACCGTCTCCCAAACCAGCGCGCCCGAATCACCGGCCGCATGAATGCGCACTGCCTGCACCATCGCGTCCACTCCCTCGCTCTGGGCTGATAAGTGGTGAAAAGATGGCCATTTGCAAAGAGACAAGCGAACGGACGCCTACGTCGCCTTGACCCGGCCACGCCCGCCTTCTATTGGCTGCTACAGGTACGCACAAGGGGCGCTTCTAGAATGGCAGCACGCTCGGCCGCACTCCGCCTTGCGACGAGCATCGTGCTCGTGGCAACCGCCACCTATTCCGGCGGTTGCGCCATCGGCACCGGCCCCGAGATCGACACCCGCGCCGGCCTGGCCTGCGTCGACGACAGCCCGGAATGCATCAACCGCCGCCAGACGACGCTGAAAAGCATGGTCGACGACAAGAACCGCGGCTGGGTCAAGGAGCCGCCGACGCCTGAGGCCTATGCCTCCGGCGTGCGGCTGTTCGCCCTCAAGACCAAAAAGAAAGAGCTCACCTGCGACGAGCTCGCCCACGGCAAGCGCGAAGCCGACGCCGCCCGAGCATCTCTCGCCAACGCCGGGTCGAGGCTGACGCACGCCCAGGTTACGCGCGGCAACATGCTCGCCACCGAGGTCGGCCGCGAGCTTCAGCGCGAGATGAAGGCCCGCTGCAAGGCCTGACCTGTGGCAGCTGCCCCTTGCAACGAGGCCCTGCCCCGGGCACCGTGCTGGATCAGGTTCGAACCCACCCGCCAGCCTACCCCCTCCTCGCAACGCATCGGAAGACTGCTCTAGATGATTGAAACAATAGTCGACACGGTCGTGACGTTCGTTCGCGAGCACGAAAGCTGGGCCGCCCCTATAGCCTTCCTCGTCGCCTTCGGAGAGAGCTTCTGCTTCTTCTCGCTGCTGCTGCCGGGAACGGCCATCCTGGTGGGCGTCGCGGGCCTGCTGGCGGCAAGCGGTGTCGAGTCCCACATCCTGATGCCGGCCATCATCGCCGCGGCGCTCGGCGGCTCGCTGGGCTATGCCACGTCCTATTGGATCGGCCGTTACTTCAAGGACAGCATCCCCAACATCTGGCCCTTCACGACGCATCCGCATCTGATCGAGCAGGGCGAGCGCTTCTTCGAGAAATACGGCGCCTTCGGTGTCTTCCTCGGCCACTTCTTCGGCCCCGTCCGCGCCGTCATCCCGGTCGTCGCCGGCATGTTCGCCATGCGCCAGCTTCCATTCCAGATCGCCAACGTGGCAAGCGCCATCATCTGGTCGGCAGGCGTCATCGCGCCCTCGTTCTATGTCGTCACGTTCAAATCCGAGATCATGGCCTTCATCGCCGCGCACGAGATCCTGGTCGCGGTCGTGCTTGCCGTGCTCGCGTTCGCGGCCACGATACCGAACGCATTGATCTACGGCCCCGCCCTGCTGCTGTTCATGGGTGTCGGCGCCGTCCTGATCCTGACGCACGGCGATATCTTGCTCGTCTGGTTCGCGGGCGCCACGGGCGCGGCCCTGGGTGATCTCTTCGCCTACATCGCCGGAAAGCACCGGTCCGAGTTGCGAGCCGGATCGTCGCTGATGTCAGCGGCCCCGGAGGATCACGCCGACGCCCGCGCGCTGATCGCGCGCCGCGGCCTCGCGAGCCTCGTCATCAGCAAATTGCAGGGCGTGAGCCGCGGCCTCGTGCCGTTCGAATTCGGCGCCAGCACCGAAGCCAAGGGCGCCGGCTCTGCGGCCTCCTTCACGGCAGTCAGCATCGTCTCGGCGCTGATCTGGTCGGCGCTTTACCTGCTGCCTGCCCTCGTCGCCCGCGCCCTGATGGCTTAGTTTCTGACGCAACGGCCGCCTTCGAGGTGAAGCCCTACTGGGCAAACTTTGACATTACGCACGCAGACGCCATTGACCCGATGAAAGCCCGCACCGCAGGCTTCGCGGACGTTCGTGACCATGGTGGCTGGAGTCTGGGCCGTTCCATATGGCAAGGCCTGCGCCGGCGAGGCGAGAGCCAAGGCAATGACCGCGACGATGAGCTTAAGCATCTGATTTCTCCTATGCAGCACCAGTTACACGCGTCGTTCAGTGATGCGTTGTGAATCGCGGCCCGGTCGCGATTGAGGTTGGCCGGTCGATGACTTGCCCAGGCAGGTCGACCACCATCTCGAGCGCAACGGTGTTTTTGATGCGCAGGCCACCGCCCGGAATGGGCTCGACCAGACCTCGGTGTTGGAGCTCGGAAAGCACGGCGCCCAGGGCGTCGACACTGAGCCCGAGCAAATCCGCGACAAAACTGGCAGAGCCATCGACGACACAAGGATCTCGGCCTTCGAGCCTGTTCGTCCGAGACAAGCTGACCAGGAAAGCCGCGACGCGCACGACAGGCGATTGCCGGCCGGCCTCGATGTGGGCGGCGCGGCGAATTTCGAATTCTCTTTCGAGCGCGTCCTGAAGCTTCAATTGCGCTTTTGCATTGGCCGCCACTTCGCGCGACTGGGACTCGAGAGGCAAGCACGTGAGCTTGGTCTCCCCAAAAACCCGCGCGCTGCAAATGTGGGTATCCAAGGACCCTAGCCCCACCAAGTCGCCCGGAAAGGCGAAGTCGATAACCGCCTTGTCTCCGTTCCCTCGCCGATAGAGAGCAACCGCGCCCGCCTCGACGCGATATAGGCACACTCTCGGGTCGCCTTCCTCGAAAAGGATCTCATTGGAAGGAACGGATCGGATTGAACCAGCACCCTCGGACCAACAGCCAAAGGAATGCGGACGTTTAAATTCGCTCAGTGGAAACTCAAAAGAACCCTGAAACATCTCTGCACTTCCTAATGCCTACGCAACATCGATCGACATTGGCCAGGAGATAAGCCGCACCGGTATGCAAAGTGAGTGAGGCTTTGTAACAAAGTGTGTAGCCCGGGACGACACACGCGGTGCACCGGTCAGGAAGACCATGCAGCAGTTGATATTGAACTTCGTATCATTGCCCGAAAAACCGATGTGCCGGGACGAACCGGAGCGCCGCGCGGCAGCGTGGCGGGCAAAACGAAAACGTTACGCAAACACATGGGGTAGCGGGAATATGAATCAAGTCGGCGCGTTATGGATTGGATGATTGGCAGAGCTTTGCCCGCCCAGTTGCGCAGCCGCTCAACGAGTTGCGGGTCGGAGGGACGCAGAGACATCCCCATGGGACACAGGAATTGGTGTGTCTTCCAGAAGGGACATCGTTACCTGGAGTGGTTCCGCGTCGGCTTGTGGTGCCCGACACGCGCAGACGCGAATGCGGAACTGCGCCGCCTTCAACGTATTTTTCCGGCTCTGAAATTCCGGGTCGGCCGCTTGAATTAACTGGCGTTGAAAATACTGGCGTACACATTTTATCACGCGAAGCGCGAATGTCGTTCCTCGACAAACACCGCACAAGGGCGTTCTTGAGTGAATCACCGTCAAGAATTTCCGTTTGACCGAAGGCCATGGCCAGGCGTGCTACAAATGCGTTGTTTCTGATTCCATTTCGATCGACCGAATTTCATACAGAAAGGTTTCTCATGTTCGCCCATAGAAAGGCAGACGGATTGCCCACTTCTGCGACCGGCACTGAAGATGACAGACCGGCCTTCGGCACACCCGGAATTTCCCGCAATGCTCATGCGCAGTTCAGGGGAAACAGCTCATCGGCACATTCGATCGTCGATGAGTTCCTGACCATGAGAGGCGACCTGGAGAGCGAGGGCGACATCCATGTGAAGGGCAAGGTTCTCGGCAATATCAGGTGCAAGCTCCTGATCATCGAGGTCGACGCCCTGGTCGAAGGTGGTGTCGAGGCCGAGGAAGTCATCGTTCGCGGGAATTCCAAGGGGACCATCCAAGCCGATCGCGTCAGGCTTGAAAAGACCGCGAACGTCGATAGCGAAATTCGCCAGAACTCGTTCTCGGCTGAGGAAGGCGCCCGCATCAAAGGCTCCCTTCGTTCCAAAGACGAGCCGCTAGGCGGAGCGCCTCAGGAGGTCGAAATCAAGGGCGATGCGCAAAAACCTGCCAAGCGTCCAAAAGACGAACCGGCGGGCAGATTTATTGAACCGAGCAATGCCACCGCGGCATAGGCAAGGCGATCCGGCTAGGCCGATGTTCGGCCAAGCGTCCGCGAGCGATCCTCGTCGATGAACGCTGCCAGCTTCTTCGTCGTATCCGAGTAGAGCTGCAGCTTCTCGACGTCGAGTGGCTCGTCCAGGCGTTGCAGGAGAAGCGTGTCGCGGCCATTTGCGAAGGCGGGGCCGACACCACAAAAGAAAAAGCCCGCGCTGCGTGCCGCCTCGATGAGCGGCACCAGCCCCGGCTCGTCGATGGGCGCTGAAAGTTGCACAGTCCGCGCTCCAAGTCCGCGAACGTCACACAGGGCCTGGGCCAGCTCGACGCCGGAGTTGGTGCCGATGCGTTCAAAATGGATCTTGCCGTAGCCCCGATGGTCGACCTTGACGGCGGTCGATGAGGCGGACGCCTCGGGTAATGGCCCGTCGCGGTGCGAGACCGTGACGCCGAGCGACTTGTAAATCTCCGCAACCGTATCCCGGTAATCATCCGGAACAGAGATTTCCCGCGCCGCGGGCGGCTTCATGAAGCGGAACGTGATGAGGAAGCTCTGCCGCTGCCCTGCTGTCGGCACCGGCAGATCCTTCGAATGCGAAGTCTCAGGAGCCGCTCCGAGCAGAACCGCGCACGGCGGCATTCCCGCGCGCTCGTCGTTGCGTTGGGAGAAGGTGTGCGTCGTCACAGGCATGGCGTAGATGCCGGCGAGGCCCAGCCTCACGGCTTCCTCGGTCAGCCGCTCCGTCATTTTCTCGAGCAGATGCCGTCCGCGGTAGGCGGGCAGAACCACGGCCTGGCCGCGCTCCGCAATGACCGAACCCGGCTCGCGCTCCAGGGCCACGTGGCCGGCGGCGTCGCCGCTGTCATCCCGTGCGATGACGGGGATCAGCTCGCCGGCTTCGACCTTCCTCCAGTATCGAACGGGAGAGAAAACCTCCGGATGCACGTAGTTGTGCCCGTAGACAGCAAGGAAGCAGCGTGCGATGGCCGAGCAATCGGCTTTGTGAGGCACGTCGATGGACGTCGCGGTGGCCGCAGCCGGCGCCGGTGCATCGATGTGCTCCGCAGCCAGACTCATGCGGATGAGGCGCAAATTCGAACGTGCGATGAAGGCTGATCTCCCAGCCGTCAATGCCAAGCTCTTTGTAGGACAGCCCTGCGTTCTCTCGAATGCGGCCCGCCAGGTGAGGCAGGATG
Source organism: uncultured Alphaproteobacteria bacterium (assembly GCA_963831345.1). Taxonomy (GTDB): domain Bacteria; phylum Pseudomonadota; class Alphaproteobacteria; order Rhizobiales; family Hyphomicrobiaceae; genus Hyphomicrobium_C. Next base: position 177,712 of record CAWHPZ010000041.1, on the reverse strand, counting down.
CTCGAGAAGCGGGAGTGTCCCTTGAGCGCAAAGCGCACCGTGGTGCTCGTATGCGTGCTCGACAAATACAAACAGGCGGTGTCGGCAGCCGCACCCGGAACGCAGAGTGCCTGCCAGATTTCGCTCGCGTCCGCAGCGATGCCGCTCGAGACCGCAGCGGGAACATGATCGGCAAGCGCGGCCTCGCGTATGAAGGCGCGGACGACTTCACGGGCTTCGAACTCCAGCGGCAGCCGGATCTCGGCAAAATGCTTCCTGTGCCGGTTGACTGTCATATTGGAGCTTCCTCGGCTCGCGACACGTCTATCGATCGTAGCGATACACGCGATAGAACCCTGTCGGGTCGCAGTAGAGCTCTCTCGCCGCGGCGAAACCCGCTTCGATGCCGATGCTGCACCAGCTTGCCGAGGTCTCGGGGTAATCGCACGTCAAGACATGGTGCTCGATCTGGACGATCTCTTCACGCGAAAGCATGGTCATCCCGACGTCATTGACCCGAACGAAGCGGTCCATGTAGCCGTCACGGCTTTCGCCATCGAGACACGTGGGCTCATAGAGAACGAAAGACTTCCGGGTCGATGCCAGCACGGCGCGCAGGAAGTCGACCTTTTCATCGCGTTTGAGATGGTGAACCGACAACCCGCACCAGGCCACGTCGGTCGGCTCACGTGCTTTCAGGGCTTCGATGAAGTCCCCGTGGTCCAGCTCGACCTCGAAGGGAGCATCCTTCAAATTCGCGGCGGCAAGCTCGAGGGCGGGCTCCGAGAGATCGATGCCGCGATAGCGGGCGATGCTCGTTCCCGCCAGCGTTTCCACCATACGGTGAGCATCGCCGCAGGCGATGTCCAGGAATGAGAATCGCTCCGTGAACTCATCCACGAGCATGCGATGGAGGAGACGTCCAACGGCATTGTGCGAGAGGATGTCTGAATCGACGAGCTTCTGATATGTGGCCCACTGCCGTTGGAATTGCTCGAGGGCCGAGTGATCGACGACGGGAGCGGCGCAATCGAGCTCACGCAATACAATATTCACCAAGTTCTCCGGCGCTGACGCATTGACACGAGGGCGCCAGGAGAATGCAGCAATGCCTCTAAAATGCCGTTAAATTCCTGCGTCGGCTGAGTAATTTTGTGCGCCGGGCCTCACGTCATCCAGACAAGATCAGGCCTTCTTGACGAACTCGGATTTCAGGCTCATGGGCCCGAATACCATCGATTTTACAATCGATGTCGTGGTCGCTGTCGACGAGGCGAATGTTCTTCACCTTGGTTCCCATTTTCACGACCTTGGAAGAGCCTTTCAACTTCAGGTCCTTGATGACGATGACCGCGTCGCCGTCCTGCAATGCGTTTCCAGCCGAGTCACGGTAGATCCTGCTGCCCCCGTCATCGCCCGCAGTCGCGGCATGCGCATCCCACTCATGGGCACACTCCGGGCAAACGCAAAGGCTGCCGTCCTCGTAGGTAAACTCGCAGTTGCATTTGGGGCATGGTGGCAGCGTGCTCACGAAGCAGTCCTTCGATACGTGCGGGATGGGTGTCTCAGGCGCGCGCTATAGCATGTCCAGCCCAAACGCGAACCGTTTCTTGTGGCTTAGACAGACCCTGCCCGAGACGGCAATCACAGCCCCACGATACCGAACGCGATTGCGAGCGCGACGACAAGAGACGCCGCGGAAATTAACGAGACAACGTCGAAGCGGATAGCGTTGTCGAATTGGCTGAGAGACACCGCCTCCGCTGTCGAGCGCGTATAAACCCTCGGCGGCTCCACAATGACGCGGTGGACTGCGGAAAGCTCCTCGGAAGCAGGAGTGCTTTTGGGAAGAGGATGGCCATCGGCCAAATGCTCCAACGCGGCCAGGTTGGTAATCCGCAAACTTCCATTGGGCAGCGGCATCACCAATCCTTGCGACTGGAATTGCAGCAGATGCGTTGCGAGCTCGTCGATGCTGAAGCCCAGCAGGTCCGCCACGAAAAGGGAGTCCGTCTTTTCCGAGATCACCAGCCCGCCCGAACCCTGGTCGGGGTTGAGATGCACGATCGCGACCAGGAACGCGGCAAGCCGCACCGTCGGATTCTTGCGGCCGATGTGCACCAGCCGATCACGACGCCTGCAGCAGCTCCTCATTGGCGCTGTCATTGTTAGGCGCAGGCGAAAGGCGTTTGTTGCTTGTTGGGCGAGCTATCGGCGCCGTCCACTCGAAATTTGGTTTGGCGCCTGCATGGCTGAACCGCGCCCCAGTGAACGGGCTCGGCGCGCCGAAGGCCTTGAAAGCCTGCTTTCCGTCCACGCCGCTCTCGATCCATGACATGTGCCCAACTCCGCCGTCATGACGCTTTGAAAGCGCCCGCCAAATCGATCCCGAAGAAGCTCAGCCTCGTTTTAACTCGCTCGCCTCCGGACCTTTTCGGCGTACCATCGGGGCACCATCGCGCCTAGCTATCTCTCCGTATAGGTCATGCTATGCGCGGGACTATGGGAACGCCGGGTCTGGCCTTGCGGCGCGAGGCTTCAATCCCGGTCCGGCGCGCCCAGGGGGAAGAGCGGCCGGAAGTACCGCGCCTCCTCCACCGCCCGGGCGAAGGAAGGGCGGGCAAGCAACCGCGCGCGGTAGGCGCGCAGCACGGGATAAGCATCCGGAGATCCGGTGCGTCCAGTCCGCGTAGAACAGTGAGGGCGCGGCCGCGCAGTCCGCCAGCGTGAAGTCCGCGCCCGCGGCCCAGGTCCTGCCGGCAAGCTGCTCCTTCGAGCCAGGCGTAGGCGCGCTCCAGCTTTTCCCTGGCGATGGCCAGTCCTTCCTCGCGCTTCACCGGGTCACCCGCTCAGCGCACCGTCGACCGCGTGCTGCATCGCGTTCATCACGTGCAGGTCGAAGAAGCGGTCGAGGAAGCGCACGTCCAGCGCGGCCATCGGGTCCGCGGGCAGCAGGCGCACCGGCCCGGGATGCGCGAGCTGCAGGTACTCGATGATGATGCTGGTCTCGACGATGCTGCGCTCGCCGTCCACCAGCAGCGGGAACTTGCGCAGCGGCCAGCGCTTGCAGCCACTCGGCCGACGTGCTGCGGCGTATCCGGCCCGATGCAGCGGAACTCGAAGGGCGTGCCGTTCTCGTACAGCGCGATGAGCACTTTCTGCGTGTACGAGGAGAAGGGATGACCGTAGAGCGCGAGCGACATCGTAAATTCTTCCCCCTGATACCTGCTGTAGAAGTGATTGAACTCTACTGACAGGACTTGCTTGTTGCACGACGGGTTTTGTCTGTCGGAACTTTGTAATGTCCGGTTTCGCCCATTGTCGCGTTCCACGCGCCGCCGCACCGGCCGACACCTCGTAATTCCATGGGCTTACCAAATGGTGCGAGTTTTGCTTCCCACTCCATAACGTCTTGATGGCAGAGCTTTACGAAGGGATGTGGCGCATGACGCTGACGATCGAGCGCAGGCACAACGCATGACGGACGTGGCGGGCTATTTCATCGACTGGAACGGCAAAGCGCGCAGCACCGATGATCCGGGCGGCGGCTATGTTTGCGACATCGACAGGGTCGCACGCTACGTCGCGGTGACAACACCAACGGGCACGCTTATCCATGAGGCGACATTCTACCGGTCGATGGATGACGTCGCCAAAGCCGGGATCACCGCCGAGCGGGTGCCGGGCTCCACTCCGTGGGGCAAGCCCGACGAGGGTTTCTGAGTGCGCCATGGCGCAGGGCACGAATTCACGGAGCCGCACGCATGACCGAAGCAACCACTACGCCCAGCATATTCGACCGGATCGGCGGAGAGGTCATCGTCGACCGTCTGGTCGAGGCTTTCTATGCGCGCATGGACAGCCTTTCCGAAGCGCGCGCCATCAGGGACATGCATGACGCCGACCTCGAGCCCACCAAGCGCGTCCTCAAGCGCTATCTGACCGAGTGGATGGGCGGTCCCAACCTCTATTCGAGCGAGCGCGGTCATCCGCGCCTGCGCCAGCGCCATATGGGCTTCCCCATCGACACTTCCGCACGCGACGCCTGGCTGCTCTGCATGGAGGGCGCACTTCGAGAAACCGTCCCTGACGAAGCGGCGCGGCAGGAAATTTACACGGCCTTTGCGCGCCTCGCCGACTTCATGCGCAATCGCGCCGACGAGGCCGGCTGAGCTCCAGCCTTAGTGTGGTGATCATCGCGCCCTTTGGGCCGCGCTTTTCGCGCCGCCTTCTGCGGAGCTGTCCTCTGCGTAGCCCTCTGCGGAAAGGCATGCACGAGGGAAAACGACAGCATCAGCATCATGTACAGCAGTCCGATGCCCGGCGCGCCAAGCGTCATCACTCGGCTGACGATATGATCACTCCACTCCTCGAGCAGGTTCGACCACCGCCTCGGCCTGTCCAGCAGCCTCGAAAGGACTTCCTCCTTCTTACCGTCCCACCAGCGCGTGTCCTTGCTCGTTCCATCGAGCCGGATCCCCGCGACATCGGCGGCATACCATTCAACTGCTCCACCCGCTATCGGCCTCGACAAGCAGCGGCGCCATGTCCACCGCCTTCGCTACGATGACCGCTGACGCCAATAAACAGAAACCGGAAGCAACACCTATCGCAAGCTTGCGCCTCATCGTTTCCTTCCATCGCCGCCTCGGCAATGGAGTGACGTCGGAATCGATCAAGGCGCCCGCAAGAGTGCATTCCGCCACAATTCATTTTCGGCGAAACCATTGGTCAGCAGTCCCACTGCTAGCCGAGCCCATGGCTCAAGCCCTAAGGCGGAGTAATGTCAACGTCGCATTGGCCTGGTTGCAGGAAGCCCACCGGAGGCCCAAGATTGCTCCTTCGCGCGCTCGACCAGCACCAGGAGGTTCGATGCCAGAGACAGGCTGCCCCGTCTGCGGCTATCCGAAATTCAACGAGCTGCATCCCGAAGGCGGCTCGACTTACGACATCTGTCCGTGCTGCGGCTTTGAATCGGGTGTCGACGGCATCGGGCGGGATCGCAACGAGCGCAACAGCACGTTCCGTCAACGGTGGATCGAGAGCGGCGCGCGCTGGTGGTCGACGGCGAGGGAGCCTGAGCCCGGCTGGAACGCCCTCGATCAATTGCGCGCGGCGGGGCTCACCGAAACCGATCCGGACACCGATCCGGACGACGATTGATAACATCGGCCGGCGCGCTCGCGCGTCTCGACAACGTCCGCCCGATCCGCGCGTTCAAATCCTCTTCGTTAGCGCCTCGTTAACTCTACGTTCAGCCCTGAGCCCCATACTCGAACCCTTGTTCCTCACGGACGATCTCGTCATGTCGTCCGCCACTTGGGTAGTGCGTATCATGAGTGTGGACAAACATGCGGCATGCCGCCTGCGGGCCAAAGCTTGGCGGCGGCGCCGGCAAGCTCGACAAACACAACCTCGCCAGCCGACACAAGGAAGCCGTACTCCGGCTCATGACCCGCCCATGCCCAAAGCGGCGCTTGGGTTCCTTGGATGGCTGAAGAGATAGCGGCCTGCCCTCGCGAGATCGGCTCGAGGATGACCGCTAAGGGTCAAGAACCGACATTTGACGCGAGGCTTCGGATGCAGATGAGCGCACCAATTCAGAAGCGGTATTGCGCAATGCGGCGGGCTACACCTAACGCCTTCAATATCCGGATTCAGGGACCAAGATGCGTGGCGGGCTGATCGCTAAAGCCGCTTGGTGGCGGTCGGCGCGGCGCGGTAGCTCGAGCAACATGGCAAGACGACTTCGGTTCCGAGGACGGCAGAACGCTAGCGCGTCTGAATCAGTCGTCGGACGGGGGCGCACGGACTGTCAGGCTTTGCGGTCTGCATTAACAGCACGAGTTGCTTTCGCAGGTGGTTGCTGCGCAATTGCTCTTCCCGAAATCCTTCGAATCGAAGTTGCTGCTTCAAATCGGCCATAGACCGAAAAGAGCCGGACCGCGCGAGTGAAAACGCGCGCTCGATCGCTGTGGGAGCTTGCATCATCTGCGACAACCTATTTCGGAGCAGCCATCAGCGTTTTTTGAATGTCCGCGACGGATGCTTTGGTCAGGGTCTTGCTCAGCTCGGCGACGAGCCGATCCCGAACCTCCTTGTGCAAGGAGGGTCTGATCTGGCCGAGCGTTTGCGGATCGGCGATGAGAACAAGGGCGGCGAAGTCGCCGCTGTGGGCACGACGGTAGAGTTCCTTGGCCAGCTGCTTGGCAAAAGTCGCCTCGTCGGTTTCCTGGCCGGTCGATTCAGGGGGGCGATGGCCCGCAGGGCCATCATCGAGCAGATGGGTTGGTTTGAAGTCTCCCTCGGCGGCGAGGGCGATGGTGCCAGCCGGCCCGGTATTACGGAAGAAGCGCGCGCCAACGCCATCGGCCACGACCACGAGCGCATTATGCGGAACGTTTTTCTCGATCATGTCCCGACCGTTTCTTCACGCCGGCAGCTCGCAAGATAGTCGACCAGTTTCGACCAAGTTTCGGCACTGACTGCCGTGCGGGGGAGAACATTCGCCATCTTGACCGTCGTCGCCGCATTGACGCGTTGAATACCGAGACCAAGATTCCCGAGATCAATAAATTCCTGCCCTGATCCCAGGACCGAGGTGGCCTCTGCCGTGCTCACCTTGGCGACCTCCTTGTCCGACAGCATGCCGAGTATTGCTTCGCGTAGCGCATATCCGCCGCCGCTTGTCTCTGTCATTGCGTATCTCCGCTCAAGCTCTCTGAAGTACCAACGGCACACTCTCGAGCTGGGATTCATACTCCCGGCTCAGCGCCGACGGGTAAAGCCAACCTATCGTGAGTTACGCGTGATGATCGTGCCACCTCCACCACTTGTGATGCGCACGCGCGCACCAAGTTGACTGGCCAGTGCTGCCACTATGCTGGTGCCCAGGCCGGACTTTGGGCTCACACTTTTCTCTGCCGACATGCCGCAACCGGTATCAGCAATGGAAAGCGTCCAGCCGTCTCCCCTCTCATCGTAGCCAACGGTAATAATGCCGCTGCTCGTAGCGAGTGGAAACGCATGCTTGAGAGCGTTGATCACGCTCTCGGTGACGATAAGTCCAATGCTGACAACCTCTTTCGACACCAGGGTTCCATCATTGGCCTTGACGTCGATGATGATGTTCCGGCTTGTCCCAATCATCGATTGAGCCAAAGTGCTGCAAAGCTTGGAGAGGTAAGGTCCAACTGGGATTCGCTCACCCCATGCCCCGGGCTGCAAAAGCTCTTGCACCGCAACGACCGACATGACGCGAGCATGAGTGTCCTTGAGATGCGAACGGATATCCTCGGATTGGACGGACCTCGCTTTTAGCATCAGGATGCTGGCGATGATCTGGAGGCTATTGCCGATACGGTGCTGCATTTCTTCGAGCAGCAGTTCCTTTTGCTCCAACAAGCGGTGGAGCTGGCGCTCCTCGCGCCGGCGCTCGGTAATGTCTTCGATCGCGAGCAGAATACCTGGACTCGTATTTTCCGAGTAAGAGATTTCGCGCGCATTCAGCAGCATGATGCGCGAACCGAGCTGAGGGAATTCGTGCTGGACCTCGTACCCATCCATCACGCCATGGTCGGGCAGGATGTTCTCGAGCAAAGCGCGCAGCGCCGGAATATTCCACTCGCCATCGCCCAGCTCATAGAGCAGACGCCCTTGTGTCTCTTGGGGATCGACCTGGAATGTCGTGTAGAAAGAGCGACTGGCCGCGACGACGCGCAGCTCACTGTCGAGGGCAAGGAGCGGCTCACGCACCGTGTCGACGATTGACTGTGCGAGTTGCTTCCCGTAGCCGAGATTCCGGGGCGTGGATTTCGCGCTTCTGAAGTGTTCTACTAAACGCAACATGACATGAGCCTCCTCGTTGTCCTGCACACGGCGGACGGAACGTGTTTGGAGTTTCGCAATTTGATTGAGTCCGACGCTAGCCCGTTGCGCACTTCGAAATCTGTGCAAAATTGATCACTTACCGTTCTGTATTCGCGCCGAAACGCCGCACGAAAAGAGCGGATCAGTGCTCAACGAGAGAGCTAAATTGCGTGGCGCGAGGCTCGGGTTCGAGTCGGCTTGCGCGCTCGAAAAGACGGATTAATTCGGGCGAACGGAGATCATTCCTCGATCTCGGGCTGATCCTGCAGGATCACGTTCAGCAGCGAGCTATGCACTTCGATGCCGCCGTTGTAGTCGATGAAGCCAAGTTTACGGAATTTGTTCATGAAGAAACTCACGCGCGCGCGTGTGGTGCCGATCATCTCGGCGAGCGTCTCCTGACTGATCCTCGGAATCATGGGTTCGGGCTTTCCCGCCTTGCCGAAATTCGCCAGCAGCAGGAGCAGTCGCGCCAAGCGCTTTTCGCTCGAGTTGAAGAGCTGGTCGACCAGGTCCTCTTCCACGCGTATCGTGCGCGCCAAAAGGTGAGACATGAACTTCTTGGAAAAGGCAGGCTCGTCGCGGATCAGACCCAGCACGGCCGCTTTTTCCAGCCGCATGATGGCGCAATCCTCCATGGCCTTTACGGTTGCCATGCGTCGCGCCTGCCCGGCAATGCATCCCTCGCCGAAGAAATCATCGACGCCGAGGATGGCGACAACCGCTTCTTTGCCCTGCGCGGAAACGACCGTGAGCTTCACCTTGCCCTTCTGAATATAGTAGATGGCGTCGGCAGGGCCGCCCTGCGAGAAGACGGTTTGCCCCTTCCTGTAGCTGTGGACGCTACGGCCCTCGCCCGCTTTCGCGAGGAAGGATGCTGCGCTCAGGGGTGCTTTCGCCTTGTTCGCTACGACGCGGTTTCCTTTCATCCCGTTGCGGTTTTTCATCGGGAGGTGCTCGCGTCGTGCATGGCATACGTTTGAATCAAAGGAATGCCCGCCCGGGTCAGAACCAGCGTCGGCCGTAGTAGCCACCGCCGCCGAGAACCACGATGAGCAGGATGATGAGCAGAAGAGTTGTGGTGTCCATGTCAGTCTCCCATGGCATTGCGGACCCCATTGGGCCCACTTCACCAAACCCTAAGCCTAGCATGAACGCGCCGATAGCTTCGGATTCTACTCAGAATGCCGCTTACCCAGGCGTCAACGGTGGGGTACTTAAGCGCGCGACGTCCGCTTTGGGTCAAAAGCGGTCATTCCCGACGTATGGATCTACCACCCGCCCGCCCCTTCCGCGCTCCCCGGCCTAGTCGCGGAACGGCCGCGTCGGCGTGAGCTTGCCCCGGTGCGCTGCGCAGCCGGCAAAAAGCAGCCCGCGCACAGCGCTGCTTCCTTTCAGCCCCCCGCGCGATCAGCGCTTGCCGCGCTCGGAGCGGCTGTAATTGCTGAGGTGCCCTTCGCGGGCGGCCGCCGCGCGCATCGTCTTCGCATAGCCGCGGCTCTTGCCGTCGGGCGCGACGCGGGACATGAGGCGCTCCAGCTTCTCGCTGCCGCACGAGGGGCAGACCGGAACTTCGCTCGATGAGACGAGCAGCTCGAACTCTTTCTCGCAACTGGTGCACTGATAGCTATAGAGCGGCATCGAGACTTCCCCAGCCAATGTGACGATTGCCAATGTGACGATTGATTGTCCTCGTTTGCGGCATCGGTTGCGCCTATGCCTGCTCGCTCGACCAGCGCATCGATCGAAACGCCTGCGCGATGGCGACGGCGCGCGCGGCCCGCACGTCGTCTGCGGCGCTGTCACCCTTGAATTCCGCCGCGTCGACATCGGCGCACACCTTGAGCGCAGCATCGAGCAACGCCGCCTTCGAATAGACCTCACCGGAGCGCTGCCCGAAGGCCCGGTAGTCACACGAGCTGACGGTCATCAACAGCGCAAAGCGCGCCGGATTGTCGAAGGCGCCCAGCCGATCGAGCAGCACCGCCACGGGCCCGGCGCGCACCTCGGACACGCGATGGATGCGCTCGCATTCGGAGAGCGCCAGAAGAGCAAGCTCGCGGCAGGCGGCCGGCACGGCAAAGCGGGCGCTGATGGCCTCGACGCGCGGCTGCCCACGCTCGATATGACGATAGTGCACCGGCAGATGCTCGCGCGGCGAATCCGACTTGCCGACATTCATGACCAGAAGCGCGAAGCGCACCTCGAGCGGAGCTTTGCAGCGCGCCGCCTCATCGAGCGCAGCCATGAGGTGCTCGCCGATATCGACTTCGGCCGGAGTGTCGGCAATCTGCGGCACGCCGAACAAGCGGCCGACCTCCGGGAGAACGAGCTTGAGCGCGCCGCAGGCGCGCAACGAACGGATCATCACCGACGGAGCGCGGGACATCAGCCCGCGCGCGAGCTCCGGCCACATCTCGGCTGGATCGACACGACGCAGCGCATCCGCATCGGCGTCCTCGAGCCCGGCGTCGCGATCATCCGCGCCGCGCGTCTCCTGCTCGGCGACCAGGGCGGCCAAGCGCAGAATTTCGAGCCCCGGCTGCAGCGGCAGCAGCTCAGGAGGCAGGGCGGCGGATTTGCGATCCATGACGGGAAGGATCGTCAGCCGACGGCAAAAAGCAATACTTTCCCGTCACGCCGGCGCATTTAAGAACGCCTCTGAAAAGGCGGACGGGGAAGGTTCGCGAGCGACGGCCGAAATCGAACCGAACAGCTTTCGAACCGGCCCCGGCCGCTTCACTGAGGGATTTTCGCGCCGGCGCTTCCAGGAACTGGCGGGATTACTTCTTCACCAGGCCCGCCTTGCAGGCTGCCTTGAACTCGCCGGCGTCGATGGCGCCGTTCTTGTCCACATCGGCCTCGGCGAAATTCGCGATGTAGGTCTTTACCTGCTCGGCGCTGACTGACCCCTTCTCGTCGACATCGACCATTTTCCAGACCGCTGTGCAGTCAGCGTCGTTCAAGGGAGCGGCAGCAGCAAGCGACGTGCTGGCGATAAAGAACGCAAATGCCAAATTCGTTCTCATAGCGTTTCCTCTCATTTTCTAATTTTGCCGGGTTTCCCGGATTCCTTCAGGGAGCTGAAAATTTGCATTTTTCCGAGCTTCCCACAAGGCGAGCACGAGGCAGGAACGCCGGCCGGCACGGATAAACTCGACCAAGATGACCGACTTCTTGATTTCATCCGACAATTTAGCCGCTTTTCCCAAAGCACCCCGTCCGGCTGAAAGCCGGCCCGCGCAAACCCAAATTGATTAAATGCGGAATTGGGTGGTTGCCGCGCCCGGTACAGTTTATTGCGGAACTCAAAGCGCTTCTGTCCCCGATTCGCCCCCCTTGAGGAATGGCCTCAATCGCCCTTCGCCCATCGCAAGCCAAGGTTGATCCGTGCTCATACTCTCCTCGGCCTGCTGGACGTCAGTTTCCGGTCCGCAGCCACAGCCATCGCCGCCTGGAGGTGCGGCCTCGGAACGAACGACAGCGGGCGAGCGTTGTATTAGGTTGCGACGCACGCGGTGCAAAGAGTGTCAGTTCAAGTCATTCCATAGATAAGGATTGCTCGCCTGATGTCGGCCATGACCTTCCAACCCCCGCTGGTGCTCGATTCCAATAGTGGGGATGCGGGCAAGAACTACCCGATCGCGCTTCGCATCTATGCGTCGGCCTCCGACAAGACCGAGCTCTATCAGCTGCGATATCGTGCATTCCTCGACGCCGGATGGATCGCGGCAAACGCGGACGGCAAGTTCATCGATCGGTATGACGGCCTGGCCTCCACCTTTGCGGTCGGTGCATTCCACAATGGCGCCTGCATCGGCTCGTTGCGCCTTGCGTTCGGAGGCGCGGGATATCTGGCTCATACCATGCCGTGCGAGGATCAGTTCACGACAGAGGTTCGCGCGCTGAACCCGGCGCGACACTACCGGACGGTGGAATTCTCGCGCATGGCGGTCGAGCCCTCGCTCACCAATCGATCATTCCGGACGACATTGTACGCGTCTCTGATCCGGGCCGGCGTCATTCTGTCCAACGCGGCAGACATGGACATCGCCTTGATCGCGGTCCACAGGCGGACATCGCCATTCTATCAGGCGATGTGCGGTTTCAAGGTCGCCGGGAAATCGGACGCGTACCTGGGGATCAACGAACCCACGGATTTTCTCACGCTGCAGTTCAGCGAGATAAAAGAGCGCCGAATGCGCAGCAATGCGTTCTTTGCGTTTTCGGAGCATGAGCTCCACTCGGCTCGCGAAGCCATGTCGGGCCTGCAAAATCAAGTGGCTTGATGCGCCTCGAGCTCGCGCCCAAGTTCGCTTCGGCCCATAAACGGACAAGAAAACGGTCTTCGACCCGACTTCAACGGCAGCTCGCATCCAAAGCCGAAGGCATCCTTAGCCTCGGCGATGGACGAAGCGTCCCTAAAACGGGTCGAAGCCCTCTTCCGAAGTCGCGCTAGTCTTCATTTATTTGCGCCAAGCGACGGGGTCACCCGGGCAAGCACAACCAAGCGCCTAAGCAGGTTTTGGGCGCCGACACCTTGCACGCCATCTGCGAGGCGCGACACGTCGTTGTGCCTGAGCCGTCTTCGCACTTCGTGTGCACAGGGCCCTTGCCCTCGCGGCCCTGCCCATAGATGATGTTCTTAAGACCGTTCGTCGCAAACAGCTCGGCGATACCGTGGGTCGGAGCTTCGCCGACCGATCCGACTTTGACGCAGTCGGCTTGAGCCGTCAGCCGAAAGCGCGCACATCACCGCCGTGGCGGCTAAGCCCAGTTTCAAAGCCCGGTTCAAAGAACGCATTTGCCCCTCCGAAAAATGATCGACCCCAGTCCCAGCTTAGTTGTCTGAAACCTAGTTGAGCGCATGGCCCTCGACAACAGGATCGGCCTGCTGCGAGCCAGGTTATCCCGCGAGGAACCGGAAAGCGTGCCGCATTTGCCACGCACGCCGAGCGGCCCGCAGTGCCCGGCACGATGCACGCGGGATCAAGACCTCATGCCTCTCGACGCGACAACTTCCGCTTTGTGTCAGAAGCGTCATTCACGAAAGATGACCTACCGCCCCTTCTGCACACCGCACTGCGCGCATATCGCGGAACGGGCGCGCGAGCGTGAGCTTGCCGCCGGTTTGGAGCGCATTGCATCTTGTTGCCATGTGCGAACCGTAAGGCCAGAATCGGAACGAGTTTACGTCTCGCGCCGGTTCAGAAGCATAGCCAGGGTCCCAAGCAGGTCGCTGGCGTTCCGCCCTTGCAGGCCATCTGCGAAGAGTGGCACTCAATCATCGCCGAGCCTGAATTGCAGGTGGTTTTCACTGGCCCCTTGGCGATGAGACCTCGCCCCGCGATCGTGTTCTTAAGAGCGTTTGTCGAGAACAGCACGGCGGTGTCGTGCGTGAAGTTATTGCCGACGGCTGCGACCCTCGTACAATCGCCGGCCTGTGCCGTCACCGAAAGCGCGCCATCACCGCCGCGGCGGCCAGCGCAAGTTTCAAAGCCCGCTTCATAGAACGCATCTGCCCCTCCGAAAAATGATCGACCCCGGTCTCGAACGTTATGGCTGTCTGGACACTAGTTGCGCACGTGTGCCCCGCGACGACGAGCATCGCCCTGCTGCGCGCCAGGTTATCCCGCAAGGAAGCGGAAAGGGTGCCGCATTTGCCACGCACGCCAAGCGATGCCCGCAGTGCCCGGCGCGATGCACGCGGGATCAAGACCTCATGCCTGTCGACGCGACACCATCCCCTTTGTGTCATGGGCGTCATTCCCGAAGGATGACCTACCGCCCCTTCTGCACTGCGCGCGTAATCGCGGAACGGACGCGCCAGTGTGAGCTTGGCGCCTGAGCGCTGCGCCAGCTGCTCGAGCTCGCGCTCGAGCCCTTCGCGCGGATCGCCCTGCAGAAAGTTCGTGGGGTCTGCTTCGGGCCACAAGCAGACAACACAGTCATCGCCGTTTAGGAAATGCCTTGGCCAAGAGCATTACACCCCGCCGGATCGCTTGCGCGTCGAGCGCCGCGTAACCTAGGACGAAACCAGCGAGCCCGCGCTTCTTACGTTGTTTGGCTTCAGAGTATAGGGGCGATATCGGATAGATGCCCACGCCAGCTTTCCGCGCCGTCTCTGCGAGCCGTGCCTCCTGGTCCGACGACACGCCATTGAACCAAACAACCACATGCAAGCCGGCATCCGAGCCTTCGACTGTCACGGCGTTGCCAAAGCCGTCCGACAGCGCCTGCAGCAGCGTGGCGCGACGCTCTGCGTTGCGTCGTCGTGCTCGTCTGACATGGCGTTCATAAGCTCCCGTGCCGATCAGTTCTGCCAACGCCAGCTGCTCGAGTGTCGGTCCATGGCGGTCGGCAAGGCGCTTGGCCGCGGAGAAAGCGTCCACGAGCTCGCTCGGCACCACCAGATACCCAAGCCGAAGCAGCGGAGACAATGTCTTAGACACCGTGCCCAGATAGATGACATTCGCGCCGTGATCGAGCGCCTGCAGCGGCGGAATGGGACGGATGTCGTAGCGAAACTCGCCATCATAGTCATCTTCCACGATATAGGCGCCTGCGCGTTCTGCCCAGGTCAGCAGCTGCTGCCGGCGCGGCGCGGTAAGGACTCCGCCCAGCGGAAATTGATGTGAAGGCGTCACATAACAAAGCCGCGCCTGCTTGATCTCGTTCAAGCCGGCAGTCTGCATCCCCTCGCGATCTACCGGAACCTCGACAGGAATAGCGCCCACAGTTTGAAAGATCTGCCGGGCGGAGACATAACACGGGTCCTCGATGATGAAGCGGTCGTTTGGATCGAGCAGGAGTCTTGCACAGAGGTCGAGGCCCTGCTGCGAACCGTTGACCACGACGATCTGCTCTGCCTCGCAGCGGAGGCCTCGCCCCCGCCAAAGATAGGCCTGCAACGCGGAACGGAGCTCGATCATTCCCCGCGGATCGCCGTAGCGCAGGCTTCCGTGCCGCTGCCGCGATGCGGCCTTCAGCTCGCGCCGCCAGGGGGAAAGTGGGAAATCGGACGCGGCAACGTCGCCGTAGCGGAAATCAACTTCCAATCGGCCGGTCTGGATAGGAGATCTTTGAAACGAGGTGATCACTCCGGCAAGACGCGACAGCCGGCCCGGCTTCGACCGCCCGAGTCTACGGCTGGACGAAGAGGGCTTTGGTGCGAGGTGGGTCGACACGCGTGCGTGCCTCCCTTGCGAAGTGTCGATATAGCCCTCCGCAGCCAGCTGTTCGTAGGCCGCGCTGACGGTCGTGCGGGATGCGCCAAGCTCTAGAGCCAGCAGCCTTGTCGAAGGTAACCGCGCACCGAACCCGTAAATCCCTTCCTCGATCTGCGCCTTCAGGGCCTCGTAGATCGTTCTCGTGCTCTTTGTCCTACGGCGGAGCGTACGAAACTGGCCCATATGGTTTTCTCATAACTGGATCTTCTTGCGGACCAGTCTGCAGGCTATTTTCGGTTGTGACAAGATCGGCGCCCATCTGGAGATTGCCCATGTATATCCCGCCTGCATACCGGGATGATGACCTGCCTCGGATTCATCAGACCGTCCGCGAGGCTACGCCTTGCTACGCTCGTCACAGCGACGGAGGGCGGCCTGATAGGCACACCGCTGCCGATGTTCCTCGACGCGAGCGAGGGCGAGAAGGGAACGCTCTACGCCCATTTGGCGCGCGCAAATGCGCAGTGGACGTCCGCACCTTTGAGCGAAGCCATGGCGATCTTCATGGGACCGGATGCCTACATCACGCCGTCCTGGTACGCGACCAAGCAGCAAACCGGCAAGGTCGTGCCGACATGGAATTACGTGGCCGTCCACGCCTATGGTCCGGTCGAGTTCTTCGAGGATGCCGATAGGCTGCTCGATGTCGTCACCCGGCTTACGAACCTGCACGAACAGGCACGCGCCGCGCCATGGGCCGTGTCCGACGCGCCCGCTGATTTCATCAAGGCGCAGTTGAGGGGCATCGTGGGAGTTCGCATGCCGATCACCAGGCTCGATGGCAAACGCAAGATGAGCCAGAACCAGATAGCGCCGAAGATCGGGCGGGTGTCATCGAGGGGCTTTCACGCAGCGGCAATGCTCAGGAGGCTGTCGTCGCAGGGCTTGTGCCGCGCTGATCCAAGCTACGCATTTAAGGACACAGAACGCTCATACTCATGCCAGACCTGACCCAACTCGCCCTTTACTTCGCCGCGGCTTTAGTGCTCGCCGTCACGCCCGGTCCGGGCATCTTCTACGTCGCTGCGCGCACGCTCGCTGGCGGTCGTGCGGAAGGCGTGGCCTCCAGCTTTGGCACCGGGTTGGGCGGCATGGTCCACGTCCTCGCGGGCAGCTTGGGCGTTTCTGCCATCGTGCTCGCAAGCGCGGAACTATTCACCGCGCTGAAGCTGATCGGTGCTGCCTATCTAGTTTGGCTCGGCCTTCGCACTTTCCAGTCCGCCCGCCGGGACGCGTCGACAGGTTTGAATGGTGGATCCGCGGCACCGCCGATCGGGCCGCGGCGGGCGTTTCGTGAAGGAGTGCTGGTCGAGGCGCTGAACCCGAAGACAGCAGCCTTCTTCCTTGCCTTCGTTCCGCAGTTCGTGGACCCGACCGAAGGCCACGTAGCACTGCAATTCGTGGTGCTTGGCTTCGTGTCGGTTGCGCTCAACACCCTCGCCGACATCGTGGTCGCCTTTGCGGCGAGCGGCATCCGAGAAGGCGCAGCAGCACGTCCCGCGTTAATCCGCCGCCTGCGAGAGGCGTCGGGAGCCGCGATGATCGCGCTAGGCATCGGCCTCGCTCTGGCGAAGCGCCCTGCTAACTGATTGCTGGGCTACGCTGCTCTCACGAACTGCCAAGGCCGGGTCCGCTCAGGGTCAGAAGCAGTCATTCACGAATGATGGCTCTACCGCCCCTTCCGCAGCACCGCACTCGCGCGCGTAATCGCGGAACGGGCGCGCCAGTGTGAGCTTGGCGCCTGAGCGCTGCGCCAGCTGCTCGAGCTCGCGCTCGAGCCCTTCGCGCGGATCGACGGAGAATTTCCCCAGCCACGCCCTGAGCGCCGTGCGGAACGCGCGCGGCAGCCGGCTCTGCTCGCCGAAATCGACGATGTGCAGCGAGCCGCCCGGCGCCACGGCGCCGAAGCGCCTGCGCAAGCGCCTCGCGCCACGGCGGGATCATCGACAGCGCGTAGGAGATGAAGACGCGGTCGAAGGCCGGCGCGCCGAACAGCGCGCTCGGCGCGAGAAGTCGGTCGCATCGCCGTGCGCCAGCGGATGCGATCGTCGAGGCCGGCCTTGCGCGATCGGCGCGCGCGCCGTCTCCAGCATCGCCGGCGAGATGTCGAAGCCGTAGAAGCGGGCGCCGCGGATAGCGCCGCGCCGCGGCGATGAGATTGCGGCCCGTGCCGCAGCCGATCTTCGAGCACGCGTGCCGCCGGGCGGCGGCGCCAGCTCGTCGATCATGCGGTCGCGGCCCAGCAGATAGAACTTGCGCGACGCATCGTAGATGTACCGCTGGTAGCGGTAGATCGCGTCCATGTGCTGACGCGGCCGACACGCCGTGATTGGCCACGCGCTGATGCCTCGCTCAGGCAGCGAGCGTATAGAGGTGGAAGCCGCCGTAGATCGACGAGCGGTCCTTCGCGGTCAGCGCGCGGCAGCGCTTCGGCGGTCGTAGCCGAAGCGCTCGAGGATCGCGTCCGGCACGCGGCCCGGCAGGATCGTCTCCTCGCCGGCGGTGCGGAAGATGACGCGCGCGCCGGGCCTGCGCCGTGCGCGCGATCTCGCTCCACAGCGCGTCGAGCTGCTCGTCGGTCATCCAGTCCTGCGCATCGAGCAGCACGTAAGCGTCGATGCGACGGCGGCGGGCGTTGGCGGCCAGATGCTCGGTGAACGAGGCGTGCACGACGGTCACGTCGGCCGGCGCGCTTGCGCAGCCGTCGCGAAGTTCTCGCGCTGCAGATAGGGCGGCAGCGGCGCCGCGCTCGTCGGTGGCATAGCGGCGGCCGAACGCCTGCCAGGCGAAATAGTTGTCCTTGAGGTCGAAGTCGCAGGCCAGGCGCTCGCAGCCGCGCCAGCAGCACGTCGGCCATGCTGGCTCTCGTCGCCCTTCAGCGCCGTCGAACTGCGACGGCGGGATGCCGAGGCCGAACAGCGACGACGGCTTGTCGAGCAGCCAGCGGATGTGGCGCTTGCTCGAACAGCGGCGCCAGCTCCTCGTCGAAGATGCGGCGCTGCTCGCGCGCGGTCCTTGGCCTGCGAGCAGCGGCGCGGATCGCGGCCATGCGCGCGCGCCAGCAGGTGCCCGGCGCCGATGAAGCTGCCGAGCAGGCCGTGGCGGTAGACGTTGCGAGCCGAAGTAGCCGATGCGGCGGCGGCCGAGGCGGTCGCGCGCTTCCCAGTAGTTGCGCGTCGCGGCGTCGAGATGCGGCGCGCAGATAGTCGCTCATAGGCCTCGATGTTCTGCTGCGTGTTGGCGTCGCGCGAAGAAGCGCGCGGAAGGTCTCGTAGTCCGGCAGGTGCGTCGACCGCGGCGAGCTTGAGCTTGTTGAGCGCGACGTGCGCCGGATTGAGGTCGATGGCCGTGACGCGCACGTCGGCGGCGGTCGAGATAGCTGAAGCACGTTGCAGCCGCCGGAGGCGATGGCGACCAGATGCTCGCCTGCCTTGAGGTCGAGCGCCTCGAGGTCGACGACCGGGTCTTCCCAGATCTGCGGATAGACGAGGCCGGTGAAGGCGAGCGTGAACAGCCGCTCCTCGAGGCCCTTGCGGCTCACGGCGGCATAGCGGTGGACGGCATTGCGCAGGCGATGGTTCTTCGCAAATGGTGTCGAAACGCCCTCACGCTCGAAGTGCGCCGGAAGCGTACCCGTCATAGTCACCCTCGCCTGCCTTAGAGTTCCCAACCCTCAGCGCCGACAAATCGGCGTGTCGATCTCCCCGACTATCGACGCCATATTGCAGGCCTGTGACAATTGAACGGAACTGCGGCAGCTACGTGTGGAGCGGGGCCGGAAACGGGGCGAAATTCGTGCCAAATACGCCTTATTGGGCCAATTAAGCCTCCCATCTTGCGTATGTCACGGAGATCGCATAGACGAGGCAGGAAATCCGCCACATCGGGCCAATGCCCGTAGATTTAAGGGAATTAGCCCATGACCGCCCGTCATCCCCGCAAGGTCGAGATCCAGAAGAAGAAGGCCCGCCGCGCCATCCCGCGCGCCAAGGTCACGCGCATCCAGGGCAACACCGCCGCTGCCCGTAAGCGCTTGAAAAAGCAGGCAGGTAAGGCTCGTTCCGCCAAGGCTAAGGCTCAGACCTGAGCTTCGGACCCCATCAGTCCAAGCGTGAATCTCCGTCCATCAAGGCTTAACGCCGGAACACGGCCACCGCCTCCAGGTGCGGCGAGTAGATGAACTGGTCGATCGGCGTCACGACTCCCATGTTGTACGCCGCCATCGATCAGCGTGCGTGCATCGCGCGCCAGCGTCGCCGGACTGCATGAAACCGCGATGATGACCGGCACCTTCGACTGAGCCAGCCGCTCGGCCTGTTCGGCTGCGCCCGCGCGCGGCGGATCGAACACCACCGCGTCGAAGCCATTGAGTTCCCTCACAGAAAGCGGATCGCGGAACAGATCGCGTTGGCGCGCATCGATCGGCTTCAGCCCCTGCGTCCTGCGCACCGCCGCATCCATCGCCGCCATCGCCCGCTTGTCGCTGTCGTACGCCGTAACGGCCGCAAGCCGCGCCAGCGGGAACGTCAGCGTACCGACACCGCAAAACAGATCCGCCACGCTCTTCGCCCGCTTCGGCAGCGCGCGCGTGACGAGATCGATCAGCAGCGCCTCTGCCTCCGGCACCGCCTGCAAGAACATGCCCTGCGGCGGATCAACCTCGACTCCGGCGATCGTAAGAACCGGACGGCCCGCTCTCCATGATGGTCTCGCCGCCGACAGAAAGGCGAATGAAACGCGCGCTGCCTGCAAGCTTCGCCAGCTCGGCGCGATCCACCGCCCCAAGATCCTTGCGCCCGTTCTCGAACGCCACATCGAGGCCGTGATCGAGCCGCGTAACCAGCAGGCGGCCCCCCTCGCGCTCGCGCATGGCGATCCGCGCCATCTCCTTCAAAGCGCCCAGCGCACGCAACGATGACCGGATCGAGAACCGGGCACTCCGCGAGATCGACCAGCTTGTGCTGCCCCTCCTCGCGAAAGCCGATGATGACTTTGCTGCCGTTGCGCTCGACGCCGAAATAGGCTCGCCGGCGCGAATTGGCTTTCACGCGCACGAGCGGCGCGATCTCAGCCTCGATGCCGCGATGATGAAACGCGTCGGCGATGATGTCCTGCTTCCAGCCAGCGTAGACATCGTCGCTCATATGCTGCGCCACGCAGCCGCCGCAGCGCATGAAATGCTGGCAGATCGCCTGCTGGCGGCCCGGCGCGTCCGTGAGCCTGCGCAAACGCGCCCTCGCTTTCGCGCCAGCGCTCGCCCGGCAGCGCGAACGGCACATAGAGCGCATGGCCGTCGCGCTCCGCAACGCCGTCGCCCTGCGAGCCGAGCCTCGCGATATTCGATGTCTGCGACCTCAGCCATCGAAGCGCGCTCCAACCAGATACTCCTCGTTACCCGACCCGCCTTGAATAGGCGACGGCATCAAACCAGCGGTGCGCCAACCCGGCTGCTCGTCGAGCCAAGCACGGATGCGCTCCCCTTGCGCTTCGCGTACAGCCGCATCGCGAACGATGCCGCCTTTGCCGATGGCGTCGCGGCCCGCCTCGAACTGCGGCTTCACGAGCGCCACAAGCCACGCGCCCGGTGCGGCCAAAGCCAGCGCTGCCGGCAACGCCTTCTCGAGCGAGATGAAGCTCACATCCGCGACGATGGCCCCGACTTGATCGGGAATATCTCCCGCGGTCAACGAGCGCGCATCCCGCCCTTCGAGCGACACGACACGCGGATCGTCCTTGAGCTTCGCGATGCAGCTGCCCATGACCGACGTCCACGGCATAAACCTTGACGCGCGCCGCGCGACAACAGAACGTCCGTGAACCCGCCAGTGGAAGCGCCAACATCGAGCCCGATGCGCCCCGCGGCATCGAAGCCGAACTCATCGAGCGCCGCCGCAAGCTTCAGCGCCCCGCGCGACACATAATCCGCCTCACCTTCCACCGACAGATCCGCGGCCTCGCCGACGAGCGCACCTGGCTTCGTTTGCACGGCGCCATCCACCAGCACGAGCCCACGCAGAATGAGGTCTCGGGCGCGCGAACGCGTGGGCGCGAGGCCACGCATCGTCAGCATTTGATCAAGCCTGACACCCATAATCGACAAAACTCACTTCCGCGCCCAGCTTCATGCCTGGAACTGGCAGGCTCAAGGCTCTATTTAACCTGAGGAACCCGATCAGCGAACCTCTTCCACACGGAGCCATCAGCATGTCGCATCTCGACCGCAGAGCCTTCCTCCTGACCGCAGGTGCCGTCACCGCCGTCGCGGCCACATCGCTTCCCGGTTCGATCCGGGCCTACGCCCAAGAAGCCCCGACCGGCCCGTTCAAGCTCGAGCCCCTTCCTTACGAGGCCGCCGCCCTCGAGCCCAACATCGACACGCTTACCATGCAGATCCACCACGATAAGCACCACGCCGCTTACGTGAAGAACCTGAACACCGCATTGAAGGATCACGGTAAACTTGCCGAGCTGCCGCTACGAGGATCTGCTGGCGAAGCTCTCCGAGGTGCCCGGACACGATCCGCACCACGGTGCGCAACAACGCCGGCGGCCACGCCAATCACACCATGTTCTGGCAGATCATGGGCCCGCCCGGCGGCGCCGGCCCCGAAGGCGAACTGAAGGACGCCATCGACAAGGATTTCGGCGGCCTCGACAAGTTGCAGGAGCAGTTCAACACCGCAGGCACGAAGGTGTTCGGCTCCGGCTGGGTGTTCGTCACGGTCGACAAAAGCGGCAAGCTCGCCCTCGTGCCGAAACCCAATCAGGACACGCCGTTGATGGAAGAAGCCCGCGTGCTCATGGGCAATGACGTATGGGAGCACGCCTATTACTTGAAGTATCAGAACAAGCGCGCAGATTACCTCAAGGCTTGGTGGAACGTCGTCAACTGGAAGGCTGTGGGCGATCGTTACGCCGCCGCCAAGGCCGGCAAGCTCGCCATCTGACAAAGCTTCCCTCTCCCCGCTTGCGGGGAGAGGGAAGGGCGACAGGGATGAGTTACAGAGCGACAGAAGCCCCCGCCAGCAAACCCTCATTCAGCCAACCGAGCAAATAGCCCGCCGATCTGAGATCGGCCCCTTCCGCTCCGCCGAATACGGCGACAAGCTCGCAAAGCCGTGAGAAGCACACGCCGTGAGCCGCCTCGGACCACATCATGGCCTCTTCGGGCAGCGCAACACGCACAGCCGGCGTAACCTCGCGGCGCCAGACTAGAAGCCGCTGCGGTTCATCATGCCGAATAGCAAGCGGCGGCTCGCCCTCATCCTTGAGCGCCAGCCATATTTCGAAAGCATTCGTGCTGAAGGCAAGCAAGGACGCTGAGGGATGCGGCACAAAGCTGAGATCGCCCCAACTCTCCGGCGGATACTGGGCCAAACCAGAGACGTCCAATGCCTCTGCATCCTCGGCGTCGAACGCCAAGCCGAGCGTCTGCTCTAGACTGGCGATCTCCGCCAGCTCCGCATACGCGCGATAGTCGGCGTCGCGCGCCAAAAACCCAGGCAGTTTCGATGCAAACCAGCGCGCATTGGGATGCCGGGACGGATGCGCTGCAACGTATCTTCGCGCCATGTCCGCGAACGCCTCGTCGCCCATGTAGGCGGCAAGGATCGGATGATCATTCCGCAATACTTCGACGAGCCGTGCGCCATAGGCATGCTGATAGACGCCGAGCAGCGTCTCGCTTGTCGTGCGGGAATTGGGCGGGATGTATCGCAGCACCGTGCCGTCGCCGCACATCACCGCTTGCAGAAAATGCTCCTGCAGTTCGGCCAGTGTTGGCGGCTTGAGGCTCATGACGACGGGGCTACGAGGCACGCAGCAGCGGGACCGGGCCGAGCACCTCGGCCGCAACGGCACGCGCCACATCGAGCTCGCGCACCATTTCGTCCAGCGGCGGGATGTGGTCGTCACGCTCGATGATGGCCGATACCGCGCCGAACTGCTTCAGCGCCGAGCGGTAGAGATCCCATACCTCATCGCACACCATGGCATCGTGCGTATCGACGATGTGGCTCATGTTGTGCTCATGCCCGGCAAGATGGAACTGCACGATGCGCTCCTTGGGTATGCCGGCGATGAACGCATGCGCGTCGAATTCATGATTGAACGCCGACACGAACACGTTGTTGACGTCGAACACGAGCCAGCAGCCCGTGCGCCGAGTTAGCTCGGCGATGAACTCCCATTCGCTCATCTCGGAATGCGAGAACTGCACGTAGCTCGAAACGTTCTCGAGCGCGATGGCCTGCCCCAGATAGTCCTGCACATGCTGCACGCGCGCGACCACATGATCGAGCGCTTCCTGCGTATAGGGAACGGGCAGGAGATCGTGCAGGTTCACGCCATGCACGCCTGTCCAGCACAGATGATCGGAAATGAAGACGGGCTCCGAGCGCTTCGCCAGCGCCTTCAGATCGCGGAGATAATCTGTATCGAGTGGCGCCGTGGAAGCGATCGACAGCGATACGCCGTGCATGACGATTGGATAGCGCTCGCGAATTCTGTCCAGCATTTTGAGCGGCTGCCCGCCGGGAACCATGTAGTTCTCGGAGATGACCTCGAACCAGTCGACGTTCGGATTGCCTTCGAGAATGTCGGCGTAATGCTGAGGGCGAAGTCCGAGACCGAAGCCGAGATAAGGCGGCTTGCCATCCGGCTTCTTGGCGCCGTCGTTTCGATACGCTGCGCGCGCGGTGTCTTGCACGGTCATGGCATCGCTCCATAGCAGAAACTGGAGGAGGCGCAGCCGGAGCGCAGGCGAAAGGCCCCGGCTGCGCAGGTCCTTACTTGGCGGGCTCGAACTTTGCGCCCTCGACCTTCATGCAATCTGCCTTCGTGGCTTCTGTGAAGCCCTGGCCCTTGCAGGCATTCTGGCCCTTGCAAGCGTTGGATGCGGTCTTGCAGGCGCTGGTGCCCTTGCAGGCGTTGGCGCCGATGCAGTGGCCCTTGGCCTCCTCGGCGGCAAAAGTCGGTGCGCTTACGGCGCCAGCAAGAAGGAGAGTGGCCGCGGCGGCTGCGAGAGCGGAGCCTGAAACTGCGAGCATTTTCATGGAGTGTTTCCTCTCTAGGATGAACATGAACAAGATTGCAACGCAGCATGCGGCGGCCGTCCGCACACCCGTCTTGGAAGGTACGGGTGGCGGAAAAAGAAGTTTCAGAGCGAAGGTGATTTTATTGGAGTGGCCGTCGAACGACGCGGAAGCACCGCGCGCGGCAACGCGGAGCTTCTTATCCGTTCGCGGAGAATAACGGTGGTTAAGGCGTCGCCTTCACGAGCTTGCCGCTGAACACGACAGGGCCCGTTGGCTCGCCCGTCGGCGACCCGCCCTTGGGCTCGACGCTGACGGCGTACGTGCCGTCCATCATCATGTCGTGCATCTTGCCGTCGGCCATGGGCCGCATGGCCATCTCGCTGTCGTCGAACACGCCGAGCGATTTCGGCTGCGGCATCTCATCGTGAACGAGCCAGAGCTGGTAGGATTTCTCGGGCTCGGTCGGCTTCTTCATCGCCGAAATGACGAACATGTTGGTCTTGGTATCGACGGTCAGCAGGAAAGCCGGAAGCGCGTCGACCCGCCTGAAGCACCGCCACATATTGTGTCGGCATCTGACCCGCGAGATGCATCTGCCAGCCCACGACGCCGACGAGCGAAGCGGCAACCGCGCTCATGGACGACAGTCGCGTTGCGCCACCAGTTGCCGCGCCTGACCAGCGACTGCTCGCGCGCCTTGAGCGAAACCACGTGCGCCGAAAGACCGATCTGCGCCCGGATCTTGTTGTAGAGGTGCGGCGGCGGCGTCAGGGGCGAAACGACGTCTGAAAGCGGCCCGAGGCGGCGCTCCCACGCCGAGATGGCGGCATCGAGCTGCGGCTCGGCCTCGCGCCGCCGCGCCACGTCGGCGCGCTCCTCGCGGCTCAGGGTGCCGAGGACGTATTCCGCGCCGAGCGCGTCGATGTCGTCGAGCTCGTTCATTGCTCGAGGCACCCCTTGAGCTGGGCCAGACTGCGGTGCAGCCAGGTCTTTATAGTACCCTCCGGCCGGTCGAATTGCTTGGCCAGCGCCTCTCGGCTCATACCATCAAGATACGCCAGCCGCACGATCTGCCGGCGTTCAGGCTCGAGCCCTTCGAGGCAGCGCAACAGCCGCGCCACATCCTCGCGCCGGCCCAGAGTCTCGAGTGGGTGCTCGTCGTCGCTTTCGAGGTTCTCGATCTCGCTCACGTCCGCTGTCGGCCTGCTGCCGCGCCTGCGAAGCTCGTCGAGTGACCTGTTGCGTACGATGGCTGTCATCCACGTGACCGGCGCCGCAATCTCTGGGATCGAAATCGCGCGCCTTCTCCCAAACGCGGAAATAACAGTCCTGAATGACCTCTTCCGCCGCTTCCTTACTGCGCAATATACGGACCGCGACGGCGTAGAGTTTCGGCGATGTCGCTTGATAGACCTCGGCAAATGCGGCCTCGTCGCCGAGGGCCACCTTTTGCAGCAGCTTTCCGAGTTGTTGAGGCGAAAGGGTCATTTCAACTCGAAGCTGAGGCGGTTGCGAGGAGGCCGCGGCAATCTGGTCTAAAACCGGCGCCACTTAAAACGGTTTATGGTTCGCTGTCGAGACGCAGCCGGAGCATTACCTTAACCCATGCCGCGGCGGGCCGAATCCACACGCTGAAACCCACTCAGACGAGATCCCCACCGGAACCCTTGTACGGAGATTTCCATTGCCGAGCCCCGGATTGACCAGCACGCTGGCCCCGATTGTAATGCTGACGCTATCCAACATCTTCATGACCTTCGCATGGTACGGGCACCTGAAGTTCAAGGCTTCGCCGCTTTGGATCGCCATGCTCGTGAGCTGGGGCATCGCATTTTTCGAGTATTGCCTGGCCGTGCCGGCAAACCGCATCGGCTCGGCCACCTATACGACCGCCGAGCTCAAGACCATCCAGGAGGTCGATCACCCTCACGGTCTTTGCCGCCTTCTCGGTGCTGTTCCTGAAGGAGCCGCTGACCATCAACCATGCCGTGGGCTTTGCGCTTATCGTGGCGGGGGCGTATTTCGTATTTCGCGCACCGCTTTGATCGCAGAGAAGCCCATCCGATGACGCGTTTCGACGATGCCATTGCCAAGATCGATGCCGCCAACGCCGACGATCCCAATCGCGTGCTGGTCGATGGCACTGAGCGCCCGGCCGAGGTCGTCTACGGCGAGCGCATGTCGGCTGCCCTCGCCCGCCTCGATCCCGACGCCTCCGAAGCCCTCAAGCTCGCCGTGCGCGCCCAGCACATTCGCCGCTGGACCGTTCCGCGCGCGAGCTATCCCATGGACCGGCCCGGCTACCTGCGCTGGCGCAAGGACCTTCAGCGCAAGCATGCCGAATGGACCGGCGCCATCCTTGCCGAGTGCGGCTACGGCGAAGACGAGATCAAGCGCGTCGCCAGCCTCATCCGCAAGGAAAACCTCAAGTACGACGCCGAGGCGCAGGCCCTGGAAGACGTCGCCTCCATCGTCTTCCTCGAGCACTACGCCCTGGATTTCGCCGCCAAGCACGAGCCCGAGAAGGTCGTGAGCATCCTCGCCAAGACCTTCAACAAGATGTCGGAGCACGGGCGTGAGGCCGCGCTGAAGCTGGACCTGCCTCCTGCTCTCGCGAGCCTCGTTCGTGAGGTCCTGGCGGCACGAGCCGCATCCGAGCCCGCACCATGACGGCCGGCTCCGCTCCGGCGCCTGACAATGTGGCGGCCGTCCTCGTCAGCCACGGCGACCGCGGCGGCGTCGATCCCAATGCGACGCTCAGGGCTCAGGCCGAGGCGGTGCAGCATTTGACCGGTCTCGGCTCGGTGACCATCGGTGTTCTGAAAGGCACGCCGTCCCTTGAGGAAGCGCTCGAGACAGCCGACAAATCGGGCGCCGAGCGAAATCCTCCTCTGCCCGCTGTTCATGGCCGAGGGATACTTCGCCGGACGCGTGCTTCCGCACCGTCTGAGCGAAGCGACCGTCGGCACCCCCATCCGCACCCTTGCCGCCGCTTGGGCTCGATCCGGGCATGCCCGAGCTGGTGCTCACAGACGCTCTCGCTGCTGCTGAGAGCGCCGGCTACGTGCCCGCTGGCAGCAATCTGCTGGTCGTCGGCCACGGCTCGAAGTTCGGGCCTGCATCCGCCGACGCCACCCGTAAGGTCGCCGAGCAGGTTGCGGCGGCCGGACGTTTCGCCTCTGTCGGAACCGCATTTCTCGAAGAGGCGCCGTTCGTCGAAGAAGCGCTGACCGGGATCACGACACCCACTGTCGTCGCAGGCTTCTTTTTCGGTGAAGGCATGCACGCCGCCGAGGACGTGCCTGAGGCCATCGCCAGAACCAGCGCACCAGCCGTCTACAGCGGCGCGGTAGGCAGCTCGCCGCACGTCCCGGAGCTCATCGCCGCCGCCATCGCTCGCGCCCTCGCCGAGAGCTGAAACACGCCCTGAAAACGAAAAAGCCGCGGGATGTGATCCCGCGGCTTCTAATTTCTGCCTGGAGGCTGAGAGCTACTCGCGGCGGCGACGCTGACCACCGCCACCACCCTCGCGCTCGCGGCGGGGCGGACGCTCGGCCGAGAACTGCTCCTCGGGCTCGCCTTCGACCTTCGGAAGTTCCTTGCCGGTGGCCTGATCGACGATCTTCATCGACAGGCGAACCTTGCCGCGATCATCGAAGCCCAGAAGCTTGACGTAAACTTCCTGGCCTTCCTTCACCACTTCGCCGACCGTCTGCGGACGGCCCTGCGTCAGCTGCGAAATGTGGACGAGGCCGTCCTTCGGTCCGAAGAAGTTCACGAACGCGCCGAACTCCATGATCTTGACGATCTTGCCCTTGTAGATCGTGCCGACCTCGGGCTCCGACGTGATCGCCTTGATGCGGTTCAGCGCCGCGTCGATGCTCTCGCGCTTCGAGGCCGCGATCTTCACCGTGCCGTCGTCGTCGATGTCGATCTTGGCACCCGACTCGGCCACGATCTCGCGGATCACCGAGCCGCCCGAGCCGATCACTTCGCGGATCTTGTCGGTCGGGATCTTGATGGTCTCGATGCGCGGAGCGTGCTCGCCGAGCTCGGCGCGGGCACCCGTCAGAGACTTCGCCATCTCGCCGAGGATGTGCAGACGGCCCTTGTGAGCCTGCTTCACGGCGACCCGCATGATCTCTTCGGTGATGCCGGTGATCTTGATGTCCATCTGCAGCGCCGTGACACCGTTCTCGGTGCCGGCAACCTTGAAGTCCATGTCGCCGAGGTGGTCTTCATCGCCGAGAATGTCGGACAGGACGGCGTAATCATCGCCTTCCTTGATGAGACCCATGGCGATGCCTGCGACCGGCGCCTTGAGCGGAACGCCTGCATCCATGAGCGCGAGCGAGGTGCCGCAGACCGTCGCCATCGACGACGATCCGTTGCTCTCGGTGATCTCCGACACGACACGAAGCGTGTAGGGGAACTCGTCGCCCTTGGGCAGCAGCGGACGAATGGCGCGCCATGCGAGCTTGCCGTGGCCGATCTCGCGGCGTCCCGGCGAGCCCATGCGGCCCGTCTCACCGACCGAGTAGGGCGGGAAGTTGTAATGCAGCAGGAAGCGCTCTTTCTTCGTGCCTTCCAGGCTGTCGACGTACTGCTCGTCCTCGCCGGTGCCGAGCGTCGCGACCACGAGCGCCTGCGTCTCACCGCGCGTGAACAGCGCCGAGCCGTGCGTACGCGGCAGAACATGCACTTCCGAAAGGATCGGACGCACGGTCTCGAGATCGCGGCCGTCGATGCGGCGCTTGGTCTTCAGCACGTCGCCGCGCATGATGTCCATCTCGAGCGCCTTGAAGGCGTCGACGAGAAGAACCTTCTCGTTCGGGTCGTCGGCCGGAATTTCGATCCCCGCCATGACCTTCTTCTTCGCTTCGGAAACGAGATCCTGGCGCTTGCCCTTCTCCTTGGTCGAGAAGGCGGTCTTGAGAAGATCGCCCGCGATCGTCTTGACCTGGTCCTTGTACTTGGCCTTGTCGGGGATCTTGATATCCCACGGCTCCTTGGCAGCCTTCTCGGCGAGCTTGATGATCGCCTGGATGACCGGCTGGAAGTGCTTGTGGCCGAACATGACGGCCTCGAGCATCAGGTCCTCGGGAAGCTCCTTGGCTTCCAACTCGACCATCATGACCGCATCGTGCGTGCCGGCGATGACGAGGTCGAGCGTGCTTTCCGGCATCTCGTCGATCATCGGATTGAGCACGCACTCGCCGTTGATCACGCCGACGCGCGCGGCGCCGATGGGGCCGAGGAACGGCAGACCCGACAGCGTCAGCGCTGCCGATGCAGCGACCATGCCCAGGATATCGGGATCGTTCTCGAGGTCGTGCGACAGCACGGTGACGACGACCTGCACTTCGTTCTTGAAGCCCTCGACGAACAGAGGGCGGATCGGGCGGTCGATGAGACGCGAGGTCAGCGTCTCCTTCTCGGTCGGACGGCCTTCACGCTTGAAGTAGCCGCCGGGAATCTTGCCTGCGGCGTACGTCCGCTCCTGGTAGTTCACGGTCAGCGGAAAGAAATCGATGCCGGCTTTCGGACTTTTGGCTCCAACGACGGTCGCGAGCACACTGGTCTCGCCATACTGGGCAAAAACGGCGGCGTCCGCTTGGCGCGCCATATGGCCGGTCTCAAGCTTCAGCTTGCGCCCGCCCCATTCAATTTCCACGCGATGAATATCGAACATGTTCGGTCTTTCGGTTCTGTCTCTATTTTCGATTTTTCTGTTTGCGGCGTCTGCTTAGCACAAATGCGAGCGGCGCCGCGAACCCAAAAGGGCCGGCGCACCGCTCTGTCCTCAAATCAAGAACGAGCCAACGATGGCCGCCATCGGCCGGAGCACGGCGTCAATCAGCGGCGGATGCCCAGCTTTTCGATGATCTTCTGGTAGCGGGGCTCGTCCTTGCGCTTCACGTAGTCGAGAAGCTGACGACGCTGGCTGACCATTTTGAGCAGGCCGCGGCGCGAGTGGTTGTCCTTCTTGTGCGCCTTGAAATGCTCGGTCAGACCGTTGATGCGCTCGGTCAGGATGGCGACCTGGACTTCCGGCGAGCCGGTGTCGTTGCCCTTGGTCGCATTGTCCTTGATGATCTTGGCCTTAGCCTCGACAGTAAGCGACATCGGATGCTCCTTTCGATTGGAGATGGAGGGGCTTGCGCCCGGAAACGGCCATGGCCGGGATGTCGTCCAGCCAGGTCGCAAACGAGTACACGCGAGCTGTCGAGCCCGCGCGGAATGGGCCCTTATACACGTTTGCCCAAGCCCGGCGAGCAAAAAGTGCCCGATTAGCGCAAGCACAGGTTGCAGCACCCTTTCGAGGGGTGTTCACCCAGGACCGCGGCCAGATTTGGGCCGCTACTACCCCCGCGACGCATCACTCAGGACCGCAACGGCCTTGTCGAGCTGCGGATCCGCCCCGCCGCATAAGGAATGTCCAAGGGGACCTCGATAGTGGGCATGACGCCCTTTGCTTCCAGGCGCTCGCCGTCGACGGCCACATCATTGACGGCCACCATCAGGAAACTGCCATCGGAGAGCAGAAAGCCGCGCCCGGCGAGAAGGGCTCCAGCAGTGCGCGTCCCGATCACCTCCCCATAGCCGTATTTCTTGAAGCCATAGGCAAGAACCTCCTTGCCGCTGCGCGTGCCGCCGTTGACCAGCATCGCGACCGGCTTGCGCCATTTGAAGCTGGCAAAGTCGGTCTCGCCCGATCGCTTCGTGAATGTCATGTCAGGGGCTCGCGCGTTGAAGAGATCGAGGTAGCCCGGGCTCGCGCCGCCCCACCCATCGCGCAGATCCCAGATGAGCGCATCCGCGTCCTTGAGCTTACCGGAGGCGAGCTCCTCCTCCAGGATGTCCTGGTAATCGCTCCCCGCGTAGGACCAGGCATGGATGTATCCGATGCGCTTGCCGTTGGCCTCGATGATGCGAGCACTCTCGCGCATTGCGGCGCGGAAAGCCTTGCCGGGTTCGAGGCGTTCGGGGCGAAGCTCGATGACGGACACCGGTCCGCCGCGCTCCCGGCGGATGGAGAGGGTGACGGCAGAGCCAACCTTATCCTGAAAGGACTGCACAGGTTGGAAAGGCGCCCCGTCGACAGTCAAAATCTCGTCGCCCGTCTTTAATCCGGCCTTGGCGGCTGCAAGCCCTTCAAGCACACCCGTAACGAAGGTGCGTCCCTCGATCTCGCGTGTGAAGATGCCGATGCCGGGATAAGAAACGCCATCCGGAAAGTGCTTCTTGATGTGGTCCCTGACGCCGTAACGGAAGATGTCGACAAGCTGATAGTACGCGGGCTCATCGGCCGTCGCATAAATCATGTGCGAAGCCTCGAGCTCCGCGAGCATGGCGTTGATCGCGTCCGACCTTTCCTTATCGGTCGTGGCCGAGAGATAGCGCGGTTTGTGCCGGGCGATCACCGCGTCCCAGTCTTTCCCACGAAGCTGAGGGTCATAGAAATTGTCGCGCACAAGACGCGCTGCCTCGTCGAAAACCTCTGTGGTTGCGGTGTCGCGCGCCCAGCTCGTAGCGTTGGCACCCGACAGCACAATAAGCCCCGCCACGACGGCAACGACGAGGCGTGTCGAAACGAAAGATCTGGAGCTAAAAGCACGCATAAAGCCTCCACTGCGGCAACCCAGCGTCGAGAGGCATATGGGGGCGTATCGGGCATTGAACAGATGCGGGTCATCGCTGAGCGAAGCGCGCCGCTAGGAATCAGCCGCCGAAATTGAACACCCGCGTCGGATGAAACGCGCCTTTTTCCAGCTCGCCCAGTGCGATGATCTGGCCCTTCGACATGGCGTAGGCCGCGCCCGACAGGATCGGCGCGTCACGGCCGCGGATCAGCACGGAGCGCCCCTGCATCAGGTCGGCGGCGTCGCCCTGGCTGATATTGAGCTCGGTAAGGTCAGTTAGCGCAATCTCGACCGGACGCAGGAACGGCTGTAGATCCTCCCCCGCCTCGATCGCGTCCTCCAAATCCTCGATGTTGACGGCCTCGCCCTCGATGAAGGGACCGACGCGCGTCCGCCTCAGCGCGATCACATGGCCGCGGCAGCCGAGCTCCCGGCCCATGTCGCGTGCCAGGGCCCGCACATAGGTGCCCTTGCCGCAGCGCGCCTCGAACACGGCGGTGTCCGCATCCGGCATGTCGAGCAGAAGCAATTCCTGAATCATCACCGGCCTGGGATCGAGCACAACCTCCTCGCCGTCGCGCGCGAGATCGTAGGCGCGCTGGCCATCGATCTTGATGGCTGAGAACGCCGGCGGCACCTGCATGATCTCGCCGGTGAACGTCGGCAGCAGGTCCTCTATGGCATCGCGTGTTGGGCGCTCGGCGCTCGTCTCGACGATGCCGCCCTCCGCGTCGTCGGTTGTCGTTTCAGTGCCCCAGCGCACGGTGAACCGGTAAACCTTCTCGCCATCGACGGCGAACGGCACGGTCTTCGTCGCCTCGCCGAACGCGATCGGCAGGATGCCCGTTGCCAGCGGATCGAGCGTGCCGGCATGACCGACCTTCTGAGCGAAAAACAGCCGCTTGAGGATGCCGACGGCACGCGTCGACGTCATCTCGAGCGGCTTGTCGAGCACCAGCCAGCCGTGAACCGGATTGCCTTTTTTACGTCGTGCCATGGTCGTGCTCAGTCTTTCTCCACGTCGCGACGAACCTTGTCGCTGTGCAGAAGCTGGTCGATGCGGTTCACTTCCTCGAAGGTCTCGTCCTCGCGGAAGCGAACCTCGGGGGCCACGCGCAAGTCGACCGCTTGAGCAATCTCGCCGCGAATGAATTTGCGGTGACGATCGAGGGCTTCGAGCACGGGCTTTATGTCTTTGCCCCCGAGCGGCATGACATAGGCCGTCGCCAGCCTGAGGTCCGTCGACATGCGCACTTCCGAGATCGTCACCACGTGCGAGGCCAGCACGTCGTCATAGATTTCGCCGCGGGCCAGCATCTCTGCAAGCTTGTGGCGGATCAATTCGCCGACACGAAGCTGGCGCTGCGAAGGGCCCCTCGCCTGATTGGATTTCCGTCTGGACATGATTTCCGTTCCTACCGGGATCGAACCGGCACGAGGCCAATGGCCTCTTTAGTGATGTACTGTCTTCGGCCCCGAAGGGGCCGCGGGAGCGTCTTGGCGAAGCCAAGCGCGGACGCAACCCGTGCGGCCGCCCCCGCGGAGGCCGCCCGCTCGCCGAATGGCGAGCGGAACAGCGGCCGTGAGCGCTTAGAGACTTCTTTTGATCGTCTCGACCTGGAAGCACTCGATCTCGTCGCCCTCGCGAAGGTCCTGATAGTTCGCGAACGCCATGCCGCATTCCTGACCGGCCGGGACCTCGCGGACATCGTCCTTGAAGCGCTTGAGCATCGAGAGCGTACCTTCGTGAATGACGACCTTGTCGCGCAGCAGGCGCACTTTCGCGCCGCGCTCCACCTTGCCTTCAGTCACGACGCAACCCGCGACCTTGCCGATCTTCGAGATGTTGAACACCTGCTTGATCGTTGCGTAGCCGAGGAAGTTCTCGCGCACGGTCGGTGCCAGGAGGCCCGACATGGCCGCTTTCACGTCATCCACGAGATCGTAGATGATGCTGTAATAGCGGATCTCGATGCCCTGGGCGTCGGCTGCCTGCTTCGCCTGCGTATTGGCGCGGACGTTGAAGCCGACCACGACGGCCTTCGATGCTCCGGCGAGCGCGACGTCGGATTCGGTGATGCCACCGACGCCCGAATGCACGACCCGCGCCTCGACCTCGTCGGTACCGAGCTTCTTCAAAGCACCCGAAATGGCCTCGACTGAACCCTGGACGTCGCCCTTGATGAGAAGGGTGAAGTCCTTCTTGCCCGCGGCATCCTTCAGCGTCTGCATCATCTGCTCGAGCGTGCGCGGCGTACCGGCAGAGCCCATCGTCTCGCGACGCTTTCTGATGCGGTAGTCCGTGATCTCGCGAGCACGCTGCTCGTTCTCGACGACAGCGATCTGATCGCCGGCCTCGGGAGCCGAGTTCGAAACCGAGCACCTCGACCGGAACCGACGGACCCGCCGAGCTCACGTTCTCTCCCTGGTCGTCGAGCAGGGCGCGTACGCGGCCCCATGCCATACCAGCGACGACGATATCGCCTACCTTAAGCGTTCCGCGCTGCACGAGTACGGTGCCCACCGGGCCGCGCCCGCGCTCCAGCTTGGCCTCGATGACCACGCCTTCGGCCGAACGATCCGGATTGGCCTTGAGATCGAGAACCTCAGCCTGCAGGTGGATCGCCTCGAGCAGCTTGTCGAGGTTGAGGCGCTTCAGCGCCGACACCGGAACTTCAAGCGTCTCGCCGCCCATGCTCTCGACGACGATCTCGTGCGAGAGGAGGTCGGTCTGAACGCGCTTCGGTTCCGCGGCCGGCTTGTCGATCTTGTTGATGGCGACGATGATCGGCACCTGCGCCGCCTTGGCGTGATTGATGGCCTCGACCGTCTGCGGCATGACGCCGTCGTCGGCCGCAACCACGAGCACGACGATGTCCGTCACCTTGGCGCCGCGGGCACGCATGGCCGTGAAGGCCGCGTGGCCTGGCGTATCGATGAACGTCACCTTGGCGCCGGATGGCGTCGTCACCTGATAGGCGCCGATGTGCTGCGTGATGCCGCCCGCTTCGCCGGACACGACGTTGGTCTGGCGGATGGCGTCCAGAAGCGAGGTCTTGCCGTGGTCGACGTGGCCCATGATGGTGACCACCGGCGCGCGCGACTGAAGGTGCTCGCCCTCGTCCTTCTCGCGTATGAAGCCCGTCTCGACGTCGGCTTCCGAAACGCGCTTCGGCGTATGCCCGAATTCCTGCACGATGAGCTCGGCCGTATCGGCATCGATCACGTCGGTGATCTTGTGCATCGCGCCTTCCTTCATCAGGAACTTGATGAGGTCGACTGCGCGCTCCGACATACGGTTGGAGAGCTCTTGGATCGTGATGGCTTCGGGAATGATCACTTCGCGCACGATCTTGTCCCTGGGCTGCTGAATGCCCATGGCCTTGAGCTTCTCGCGCTCGCGCTTGCGCTTGAGCGACGCCAGCGAGCGCTCCCGCTGCTGCTCGTCGAGAGCGTTGTTGATCGTCAGCTTGCCGCGCGCGCGCTGTTCTTCGGTGGTCTTGACCGGCGCGCGGACGACCTTGGCGCCGCCCGGGCCGCGCTTGATGCCGCCGCGTGAATCGTCCTCCTCGGCCTCGTTCACGGGCCGCGGACGCGCCTGCGGCGCCTCTTTGGTCAGCTTTCCGGCCTCGGCGGCGACAGCACCGCGCGTGGACGGACCGACCGGCGGGACGCCTGCGCGCGGAATGTCGATGTTCTTCGGCCGACCGCCTTCACGGGGAGCAAAGCGCGTATCGTAGCTCGCGGGCGGACGCGGACGTGCGGGTCCGCGATCACCGAACTGCGGACGCGGTCCGCTGCTGGACGGACGCTCCGCAACAGGAGCGCGCTCAACTGGCCGATCGGCGGCAGGGGCGGGCCTCGCAGCGACGGCCGGAGCCTGCGGGGAGCGGCCGGTGCCGATGTGGAAACGGGTGCGGCGGGCGCAGCATCGGCGGGAGCAGCCTTTGCCTCCGGCGGAGCGGCAGCTGCAGCGGCTTCGGCGGCGCGCGCCTGCTCGGCGCGCTGCGCGTCCTCGTGAGCCTGCTGTTTGCGAGCCTCGGTCAGAGCGCGCATTCTGGCGTCGCGCTCTTCCGGCCGCAGCAAATCATTCTTGGCCGCGTCGCCCTTCGGCTCAGGCCGCGGCGCAGGCTTCTGAGGCGCTCGCGCCTCTACCTTGGGCGCGCTCGGAGCGGGCGCGGCGATCTCGGCCTCTGGCGCAGCGCCGGGAGTTGCGAGCTTGCGCGTCTTTCGCTTCTCGACGACAACCGACTTCGAGCGGCCATGGCTGAAGCTCTGCCGCACGTGGCCGGATTCGACCGTTCGCTGGAGCGAGAGCGGCTTGCGGCCGGCTCCTCCTTGCAACGTTTTGTCGGCAGTGTCCTTCGTGTCCGTCATACGATCGTTCAAACCTCTGAACTTTGGGCACTCAACGTACCCATGGATGCACACGAGCCCGACCGGTAGCGCTGCAAGCGCTCGGCCTCGCCCAAAACCCGCCGGGTCATACCACCTTGTATAAGGGCAGCATGTACCACATTTGACCGCCCCAAGGCCAAGCTCAATTGTTCTGTCGATAGCGCGGTCAGGATGGGGGCTGCCCGGCCACGCGCGTTTGAAATGGCAGTAAACTTGCGATCAAGCTTGTCGCGTCCCGCCCTCTGCGGCGTCGGACCCATGCAGCAACGCAGCAACAGTCCCGCCCTCGATCAGGCTATCGACCTGTGCAAATCCCATGGTGACGAGACCTGCCTTGTTGGCGAGCGATAGGGCTCTCGACGAACCGCCGCACCAGCAGCGCTTCCACACGATCCGCAAGATCTGCGTTAACTTTTACCTGCTTTTTCAGGCTCCTGGCAAAAACCTTGCTGCCAATCGCCTGAGTTATCACGGCCTTTTCGGCCTTGATCCACACACCCCGACCGGGAAGGCGGCGGGCAATATCCGGAACGATCTCGCCAGCCGGGTCGGCGACAAACCGGATCAGCTCGTCCGGGTCAAGCTCTGCACGCGTAGCGGCGCACAGACGGTGGCCGGTCGCAACCAAGCCCTCGTCTGCATCTGGTCCGTCAAGCTTCCGACGGCCTTGCGCCAAAACCTGCACCTCTTCCGCGTTTTAGTAGTCACGGTCACGGCTCAGACGTCCGCAGAGGCCTCAGAAGAGGCCTCCTGCGTCTCAGTCTCTCGCTGTCCGGGACCAATTCATCTGCCGTGATCCAGCCCGCCAGCACGCGTGCAGACATGATCATGTCCTCGGCATCCTTGCGGTCCAGCTCGAAGCCGTCGAGCACGCCCTTGTGGCGCACCGGCTCCACGTCCTTCTCCTTCGAACGCTCGGTCCAGCCGACGAGATCGTCGGTGGCGCAATCGGCGAGATCCTCGAGCGTCTTGACGCCGTTCTCACCGAACGCGACCAGCATTGCCGTCGTCACGCCCTCAACCTTGGCCAAGATCATCCGACAACGCCGAGCTCGCGGCGCTTGCGCATCGCGTTCCGCTTCCTGCTTCTCGAGATACTCGCGTGCACGCGTCTGAATTTCGCTCGCCGTGTTCTCGTCGAAGCCCTCGATGTGGGCGATCTCCGAAAGATCGACGTAGGCGACTTCCTCGACGGACGCGAAGCCTTCGGTCACCAGCAGCTGGGCGATGACTTCGTCGACATCGAGCGCATCCATGAAGGCCTGCGACCGCTCGGCGAATTCCTTCTGCCGGCGCTCGGACTCTTCCTGCTCCGTCATGATGTCGATGTCCCAGCCCGTGAGCTGCGACGCGAGGCGCACGTTCTGGCCGCGACGGCCGATAGCGAGCGAAAGCTGGCTCTCCGGCACCACGACTTCGATGCGATTGCTGTCCTCGTCGAGCACGACCTTGGACACTTCTGCGGGAGCCAGCGCATTGACGATGAAGCTCGCCGCATCCTGGTTCCACTGGATGATGTCGACCTTCTCGCCCTGAAGCTCGTTGACGACGGCCTGCACGCGCGCGCCGCGCATGCCGACGCACGCGCCGACGGGATCGATGGAGCTGTCGTTGGAGCGGACCGCGATCTTGGCGCGGCTGCCCGGATCGCGGGCGCACGTCTTGATCTCGACGACGCCGTCATAGACCTCGGGAACTTCCTGCGCGAACAGCTTGATCATGAACTCCGGCCGCGCACGCGACAGGAAGATCTGCGGACCGCGCTGTTCGCGGCGCACGTCGTAGATGAAGGCGCGGATGCGATCGCCGTAGCGCACGTTCTCGCGCGGAATCATTTCATCGCGGCGGATGATGCCCTCGGCACGACCCAGATCCACGATGACGTTGCCGTACTCGGCGCGCTTCACGGTGCCATTGACGATCTCGCCGATGCGATCCTTGTACTCGCTGAACTGGCGGTCGCGCTCGGCTTCGCGCACCTTCTGCACGATGACCTGCTTGGCGTTCTGCGCGGCGACGCGGCCGAAATCGAGCGGCGGCAGGCTTTCAGCAATGAGATCGCCGACCTCTGCCTCGGGCTTGCGCTTGCGCGCATCACCAACGGTAATCTGCGTCGACTCGTTTTCGACGGCGTCGACCACGGCCAGAACGCGCGACAGGCGCGTCTCGCCGGTTTTCGGATCGATCTCGCAGCGGATATCGTTCTCGGCGCCGTACCGCGACTTGGCAGCCTTCTGGATCGCGTCTTCCATGGCCTGGATGACGATCTTGCGATCGATAGTTTTCTCGCGCGCAACCGCGTCAGCGATCTGCAACAGCTCGAGCCGGTTGGCGCTAATGCCTGCCACGCCTGCCATCGTTAGTGATCCTCCACGTCGTCCGTCTTCGAGCTCGTCCGGATCGGCTTCAGCGCCATCCCCGAGCTCGACTTTGCCCTTCTTCTTCGCCCGGCTCAGCGCCTCGCGAATGAGTTCGTCCGTCAGTACCAGCCTCGCCTCAGAGACGAGCCCGATGCCGAGACCGATAACTTTGACACCCTGCTCGCCAAGATCTGTCTCGAGCAGCACCTCTTCGCTCTCGAACCCTTCGAGGCGTCCGCGAAACCGCTTGCGTCCCTCGACTGGCGTCTTGAGCTCGATTTTTGCCTCGTAGCCGGCCCAGTTCTCGAAATCGGAAGGCCGAACCAGCGGGCGATCGATGCCGGGCGAGGAGACCTCGAGCCTGTAGGCATCGGTCACGAGATCATGAACGTCGAGCAGCGGCGAGATCGATTTGGAAACGATCTCGCAATCCCCGACCGTCATCGACCCATCGGGACGTTCGGCCATGATCTGCACGGTCTTGCCGTCGCGTCCCGAAATCTCGACGCGCACGAGACGGAACCCGAGACTTTCCAGTACGGGCTCGACGAGCTGAGCCAACTCCGCAGCAAGACCCGTTTCATGAATGAAACGATCTTCCTGACGAATGCTGTCCGAGCCTTCGATGTCGAGCGTACCGATGGTGAATTCTCCTAGATGGACTTGCGCATGAGGCACTGGGCCTCGAATAAGCAAAATCCCGCGGCGGCCCCGATCCGGCGGGAGCCTCCAAAACAAAAAGAGCGGACCCTTAAGGGCCCACTCTCAAAGTTTGAGATGATCATGAGCGCCTAAGTATTACGCGATCGCGGCAAACGAGGCAAGGGCATTTAGCCCCCGATTAACCCATTCAGATTGCCGCTGCATCCACTAGATGGGTATTTGAATGTCGCAGATTAAACCCGAACAAAGCGAAAGTAATAGCGCACCCGCCCCTCGCGGCCGGCCTTGGCCTCATAGCGCGTCTCCGGCCAGTCCGCAGGCCGCTCGCCGCCAGTCGGCCGGGCCCGTCAGCGGGCCAGCGAGAACTCGGGCGACGCCATCAGAGCCAGAAGAGCCGTCCGCGCATAGTCCCCGATGTCGGTGCCGAACCTGAGCTCCGCGCCGGGCTTCATCACCCGGGCCAAAAGCCGGAGCAGATCCCCCGAGAACAGGCGGCGCTTCTGATGCCGCTTCTTGGGCCACGGATCGGGAAAGAGAATGAAAACGCGGCTGAGCGACGCCGGCGGCAGCCACTTGAGCACGGGCCGCGCGTCGTCGGGGCACAGCCGGATCGTCGTGAGGCCAAGCTGATCGATGGCCGTCAGCGCCTTGACGACGCCTTCCTCGAACGGCTCGCAGCCGATGATGCCAACGTTGGGATTGTTCTGCGCCTGCCAGATGAGGTGCTCCGAGCCCCCGAAGCCGATCTCGAACCAGACCTGCTCGACGTGCGAGGCGAACAGCGTCGCCGGGTCGGCTGGAGGCGGCGCAGCAGGATCCAGCGTCAGCTTAGGCAGAAGCTCGCCCCTCAGCTGCTCCTGGCGCGCGCTGAGCTTGCGCCCTCGCCTGCGCCCGAACGAGCGCAACTCTGCCGGATGATGCGGATCTCCGTCGCTGCTCATGGCCTGTCGTCACTCGCGCCAAACATCGTTGCTCGCATCATAAAACGCGAACGGCCGCACTGAGGCGGCCGTTCTCAAATCACTTCGAGGTTGCGATCAGACAGCAGCCTTGATCGCGTCCGCGAGATCGGTCTTCTCCCACGAGAAGCCGCCGTCGCTGTCGGGCTTGCGGCCGAAATGGCCATAGGCCGACGTGCGCGCATAGATCGGCTTGTTGAGATCGAGGTGCTTGCGGATGCCGCGCGGCGTCAGGTCCATCACCTTGGCGAGCGCCTCCTCGATCTTTGCCTCGTCCACCTTGCCGGTCCCGTGCGTGTCGACATAGATCGACAGCGGCTTGGCGACGCCGATGGCGTAGGAAAGCTGGATGGTGCAGCGATCGGCAAGGCCCGCCGCCACGACGTTCTTGGCGAGATAGCGCGCCGCGTAGGCCGCCGAGCGGTCGACCTTGGTCGGATCCTTGCCGGAGAACGCGCCGCCGCCATGCGGGGCCGCGCCGCCGTAGGTGTCGACGATGATCTTGCGGCCCGTGAGACCGCAGTCGCCGTCCGGACCGCCGATGAAGAACTTGCCGGTCGGATTGATGTGCCAGACCGTGTCCTTGCTGATCCAGCCTTCGGGCAGCGCCTTTTGCACGTAGGGCTCGATGATGTCGCGCACCTGGCGCGAGGACAGATCCTCGACCACGTGCTGGTGCGAGACGACGATCTGCGTCACGCCGACGGGCTTGCCGTCCTCGTAGCGCACCGTCACCTGGCTCTTCGCGTCCGGACCGAGCTTTGCGGCTTCGCCCGACTTGGCTTTGCGCGCCTTGGCGAGGTCCTCGAGAATCTTGTGGCTGTAATAGATCGGCGCCGGCATCAGTTCCGGCGTCTCGCGGCAGGCATAGCCGAACATGATGCCCTGGTCGCCCGCGCCCTCTTCCTGGTTGTCGGCGCTTGGCGTCGACGCCCTGGGCGATGTCGGCCGACTGGCGGATGCAGCAGAACCTTGATGTCGGCCGTCTCCCAGTGGAAGCCTTCCTGCTCGTAGCCGATGTCGCGAATGGCCATCGCGCGCCACGTGCGCGATCCAGTCCTTCGGTCACGGTCTTCGGCCCGCGCGTCTCGCCGGCGATGACGACCTGATTGGTCGTCGCCAGCGTCTCGCAGGCGGCGCGGATGATCCAGGGATCGAGACCGGCCTTCGGCCCCTCGCGGTAGAAGAGATCCACGACCTCGTCGGAGATGCGGTCGCAAACCTTGTCCGGATGTCCTTCCGAAACGGATTCGCTCGTGAACAGATAAGATTTGCGTGCCACCCATATCCCCTTGGTCAGGCGCGATCGAAGCGCAGGAAAGCGCGGGTTTCTTGCCGTCTTTGCCCGCTGGGGTCAAGACCGCCGAGCGCGGCGGTTGTGCATGGGAAGCCGAGGAATAAGCTATTTACTCTAACCGTCGTCGCCGAGCGAGCGGACAAGCTCCACGATGGAGCGGCGCACCTTGGCGTCGGCGATTTTCACAAAAGCTTTATTTAACTCGAGGCCTTCCCGAGTAGAAAGAAATTCAACGACATAGCTCTCGTCGGGCTGCTCGCCGAAGCCGGCAGGCACGGGTGTTCCGGATACGTCCGCCGGTGCTTCGTCATAAAAGAACTGCACTGGCACACCAAGGACACGCGAGAGATCGAACAGTCGGCTGGCGCCGATACGGTTGACGCCCTTCTCGTATTT
The DNA here is from genome assembly GCA_963831345.1 of uncultured Alphaproteobacteria bacterium. Lineage (GTDB taxonomy): Bacteria > Pseudomonadota > Alphaproteobacteria > Rhizobiales > Hyphomicrobiaceae > Hyphomicrobium_C. The sequence goes on along the minus strand of CAWHPZ010000041.1, from coordinate 135,884 downwards.
CTGCACCTGCTGGAAGGTCAGTCCCAGGTGCTCGCCGAGCTTCTCTTGGCTCATGCCAAGCAGCATTCGCCTCAGGCGAACCCGCGTTCCGACATGTGCATCCATGGGATTGGGACGTCGTGAACTTCGGTCCGCTTCACCATATTCCTCGATGGAGTCGTCATCTTTTGACATTTACTTCCAGTCCACTGCGCCGCGCGGGTTTTGTTTGAGCGCACTTTCTTGCGTGCGCTAGGTAGCTACGTCAACATGCACTTCAGTAAAAATTATTTCACAGTACGCACGCTGAAAAATTGAACGAAGTACATAATGCTGCCCTTTGGTTTCGCAGCAAATTCTCGCTGCCGCCGCGGTGCCAGAATTAATAATGTAGCGCTGACGCTAACGCGTTGCGCCTCTGGTCTGGCTTACGACCCATAAGGCCAACAAGATCAGCGCATTTAGTGCAAAAATCCAATCGCCATAAAGTGCATAGAGTGGCGCGGGGGCAACAGCCGGAACCTGCACGTCAATGACACCGCGCTCGTTGAGGTTGAGCTTGGCCACCACTCGGCCATAGGGATCGACCAGCGCTGATATGCCATTATTTGCCGCACGTATAAGTGGCACTCCTAACTCCACTGCGCGCGTTCGGGCCTGATGGAAGTGCTGCCGCGGGCCCGTCGTGTTCCCAAACCACCCATCGTTGGTCACGTTGATGAGCAGTTGCGGCTTTTGCCCAACGATCAATCCGGGAAAAATCGCCTCGTAGCAGATGAGCCCGCCGCCGGCAGGCAATGCACCGGCCGTGATGAGCGGTTGCCCGGCTGGTCCCTCCGTGAACCCGCCGCGCAGGCGCGTGAGCTGTTCGAGCCCGATCGATTCCAGCAGAGGCTGAAGCGGCAGGTACTCGCCGAAAGGAACCAGATGCGTCTTGTCGTAAACTGAAGCTAAGGCTCCCGCGTCGTCGAAAACCATCAGGCTGTTGAAGGCGCGATACGTCTGCGGAGCATCCGCGCGCTGCCCTTCCGGAATGGGCTCTCGCCGAAGCGCACCCGTCAGAAGGAATGTCCCTGGGGGAAGAAGATCGCCGATCGCGGACAGCGCTTCCGGATGCTCGAGCGGCAGAAACGGCATCGCCGCTTCGGGCCATACCACATGCGTGATGCCCGCAAGATCGTCGACTAGTCCCGCAGGATTGCGCCGCGACAAGTCCAGATGATCGCGAAAGATCGGACCTTGATTCTCAGGCTGCCACTTCTCCCGCTGCGGCACGCTGGGCTGCACGATGCGAAGCCTCACGCCTGGCACATCGGGCGGCGGACCGCTCCAAAGCCTCAGCGAACCATAGAGGCCGAGCACGACAAGCGGCACGAGCGCAATCACAAGCCCCGTCGCCAGGGCGCGATGGCGCTCCGGGCCGGATGGCCGGTCTCCGGCGAGCACGAGGGGAGCAGCGAATATGATGACCGCCCACAGGGTGAGCCCATAAATGCCGAGAAGCCCAGCACTCTGCATGAAGAGAAGCGGATAGGTGAGCGCATAGCCGATCGTGTTCCAGGGAAACCCCGTGAGCACATGGCCCCCGCAGCCATTCCGCACAGGCGAGCGTCAAGGCGAGCAGAACGAGGCGCCCCGCGCCGGGCCGCCAGAACGCGCGCGCCGTCACCGTCGCCAGCGACCAGAACAACGCGAGCCCCGCGGGCATGAGCGTCACGGCGAAGGGCAAAGCCCAGCCGAACTTGTCCGCTTCGACGAGGAATGCTTCGCCGATCCAGAACAGGCCGGCGAAAAAGAAGCCGAACCCGAACCACCAGCCGTCGAGGGCGGCGCGCCTCAGGCGTTCGCGATGGCCCTCCGGCACCTCGGCTCCATCGATGAGCCAGACCAGAACCGGGAAGGTGACGAACAGGACCGGCCAGAGGAAAAAGGGAGCGAAGGCGAGAACCGAGACCGCACCGGCACCGAATGCAATCGCCGCCCGGCGGAACCCCTTTGCCCCCGACACATGAAGACGCAGCGTCCACAAACGATCTGGGATCGCGGCCGCAACGCTCTGATGATCGGCGCTCACAAGATTTATCCGGACACGCCGGCATCGCCCGACGCGGGGCGTGGCACGTGGACCTTGAGCTTCTTGACCCGGCGTGGATCGGCATCGAGAATCTCGAACTCGACGCCCGATGCGTGCCGCACAAGCTCGCCGCGTGCGGGGATCCGCCCGACAATCGCAAACACGAGGCCCCCTAGAGTATCGATGTCGGCCTCTTCATCGGCCTTGAGAAGCTTCTGGCCGAGGCGAGCCTCGAGCTCCTTCACCGGTGTGCGCGCCGAGGCTACGAGACCAAGCTTGGGATCGACGGATATATACGCCGCCTCCTCCTCGTCGTGCTCGTCCTCGATATCGCCGACGATCTGCTCGATGAGGTTCTCGATGGTCACGAGCCCGTCCGTGCCGCCGTATTCATCGACGATGAGCGCCATATGGATGCGCGTCGTCTGCATGCGAATGAGCAGGTTCATGGCCGGCATGGACGGCGGCACATAGAGTACCGGCCTGCGAATCTTCACCACCGTGATAGGCCGCGTAAGATCGATGCGGGTCAGATCCGCATGCGTAAGGGCAACGGTGCCGTTGTCACTGCGCGGCTTGTGCACGTGCTCGCGCGCACGCTGCTTATCATTGGGATCGATCAGCGCTCGTCCCGCGACCTCCGCCGAGAGCCAGCGGAACAGGTCCTTGATGTGGATCATGCCGCGCGGATCATCGAGCGTCTCGCGGAACAGCGGGATGCGTGACACACCCGCTTCCTCGAACAGCAGCACAAGCTCGCCCAATGGCTCGCTTTCCTCGACGGCGATGATATCGGCGCGCGGCACCATGATCTCGTCGACGCGCGCATGCGCCGAACCGCAGCAATCCGCCGAGCATCTTGCGCTCTTCAGCGGAGAAGCCGCTTCCGGGGCTGGTGTCCTCGCTTAGAACTTTCTCCAGTGTATCTCGCAGCGTTGGCTGCTCGCCAAAGCCCATGCGCGCGCCAAAGCGCGCGAGCCACCGGTAGAGGTCGACGGTGCGCCTAGGCTGCGGCTCCGTCTCCGGGTCGTTCTTGTCCTTCGGGACTTCACTCATCATTGGTCTGATGCAACTACCTGTTCGACATATGGATTGGCGATCCCGAGCCCGGCGAGAATCTCGATCTCGAGCCCTTCCATCACGGCAGCATCGGCTTCGGTTTCGTGATCGAATCCGAGCAGATGCAAGCAGACCGTGCACCACGAGGTGCTGGAAGTGATGCGGGAGGGGAAGCTGTTGGTCCTGGGCTTCGCGCTCGACGGTTTCGAGCGCTAGCACGATATCGCCCAGCGCTCGGGGCCCACTATCCGGGCTGAGCTGAGTTGCGACGGCGGGAAAGGACAGCACATTCGTCGGCTTGTTCTTGCCGCGATAGCGATGATTGAGATCCTGAACGGCCTTGTCGTCGCTGAGACCGACGCACGCTTCCCGAGGCTCATACCCGTGAAAACGCGGATGCGACGCTACCGCCGCACCAGCCCTTTCGATCAGGGCATCCACGTTCTGAAATGACGACCAGCCATCCGCTTCCTGAGCCACATCGAGAACGAGCCAAAGCGGCGCTTGTGCAAGCGCCGCACTGGTACTTCGGCTCTCGGAGGTGCCCGGCATCCTAGGGCTTCCTGGGCGGGAGGCGATCGTAGGCCGCGACGATCTTTGCCACGAGATCGCGGCGGACCACGTCCGCGTTGGCGAACCGGACCGCCGTGATGTCAGGAACGTCGGCCAGCAATCTCACCGCTTCCTCGAGGCCTGAGGTCATGCCCGGCGGAAGGTCGATCTGCGACGGATCGCCAGTGATGATCATCTTCGAGTTCTCGCCGAGACGCGTCAGAAACATCTTCATCTGCATGCTGGTGGTGTTCTGCGCCTCGTCAAGAATGACGACGGCATTGGCCAGCGTGCGTCCGCGCATGAACGCCAGCGGCGCGATTTCGATCACGCCCTGCTCGAGGTCGCGCTCCACCTTTTCCGGCGGCAGCACATCGTAAAGAGCATCGTAAAGTGGCCGCAGATAAGGATCGACCTTGTCGCGCATATCGCCGGGAAGGAAGCCGAGACGCTCGCCGGCCTCGACCGCAGGACGCGATAGAATGATGCGCTCGACAAGCCCGCGCTCGAGACATTGCGCCGCAAACGCCACGGCGAGATAGGTTTTACCCGTACCGGCCGGTCCGATTCCGAACACGAGATCGGTCTTTTCCAGCGCACGAATATACGTCGTCTGCGCCTGCGTCCGCGCCTTCACGACACGCCGACGCGTCGCGATCTGGCCCTGAGAAGGGTCGGCAGGACCGTCCTCATGTCTCATGTGCCGGATGAGACCGTCGAATTCCGCGGGGCCCACATGCTCGCCCTTCTCCACGACTTTATAAAGCTGCTCGAGAACGGCCTTGCCTATGGCGCAGGACGCTTCCGAACCGCTCAAAATGACGACATTGCCATGTGCATGGGCCTCGATACCGAGGCGATCTTCGAGCAACGCCAGATTGGCGTCGAACTGCCCGAGGAGTGTGGTGAGATGGCGGTTGTCCTCGAAAGGCACAACCACCCGTCGACTTGAAGGCTGGGATTTTGCCACTCGCCCTTTACCTGCTGCCGGCAGACCGCGAAGTCCTGTCAAACCATTAACCTCCATGTGAAGGGAGCGGCTCGAATCACAGACGTCAACTCAGAAACCCTATCATAGGGTGCATCACGACCTAATCAACCAATCTGGACATCCACACACAGGCGTCCTTAGCATCACATTCACGATAAGCGGATGACACCTGAGAGGCTGTTCGCGCGCGCAGCCGCGATCTCGACCGGCACGATCCGGCCGATCAGCTCTTCACCTGCCTCGGCATGCACGAGTTGAAGGTAAGGAGAGCGGCCCACGAGTTGCCCGGGGTGGCGGCCTGCCTTTTCGAACAGAACCGGCATCACGCGCCCGACGGAAGCCGCGCCGAAGCGCTTTTGACCTTCGTCGATCAGATCCTGCAGACGCTCGAGCCGCTCGCGCTTTTCCTCTTCCGGAACCTGATCGTCCATGTTCGAGGCCGGCGTGCCGGGGCGAGGACTGTACTTGAATGAATACGCGTGCGCGAAACCTGCCTCGCGAACGACTTCGAGTGTTTGCGCGAAATCTGCTTCCGTCTCGCCGGGAAAGCCGACGATGACGTCGGTGGAAAGCGCGATGTCCGGCCGCACGGCGCGAACGCGCCCAATGAGCGTGAGATAGTCCTTCGCCGTGTGCTTGCGGTTCATCGCTGCGAGAATGCGATCCGCGCCGGCCTGGAACGGCAGATGCAGATACGGCATCAGCTTTTCTTCATTCCCATGCGCAGCGATGAGATCGTCGCTCATATCGCGCGGATGGCTCGTCATATAGCGGAGCGCTCGCAAGGCCCTCGACCTTTGCCAGATGGCTGATGAGGTTCGCAAGCGACCACGCTTTTCCGTCCGGCCCCTCGCCGTGATAGCCGTTGACGTTCTGGCCGAGCAGCGTGATTTCGCGCACGCCGCGATCGACGAGACGGCGCACTTCATCGGTGAGCGACGCCACGGGCCGCGAAAACTCCATGCCGCGCGTATAGGGCACGACGCAGAACGTACAGAACTTGTCGCAGCCCTCCTGCACTGTGAGAAATGCGCTGGCCGCTTTCGGCGTTTGCCGGGGCGGCAGAGCCTGGAACTTGTCTTCGTCGGGAAACGCCGTATCGATGATCGGCTTGCCGGTGCGCGCGACTTCGGCAAGCAAATTCGGCAAGCGATGATAGCTCTGCGGTCCGATCACGAGATCGACAGCCGGTGCACGCCGCACGATCTCGGCGCCTTCCGCCTGCGCCACGCAGCCGGCAACCGTCACGAAGGTCTGCTTGCCCGATTTCGCGCGCAAGGTCTTGGCGTCGCGAAGACGTCCGAGATCGGAATAGACCTTCTCCGCCGCCTTCTCGCGAATATGGCAGGTGTTGAGAATGGCAAGATCCGCCTGCTCGATGTCGTCGGTCTCGACATAGCCCTGGGCGGCGAGCGCTTCGGTCATGCGCTCGGAATCGTAGACGTTCATCTGGCAGCCGAACGTCCTGATGAAGACGCGCTTCGTCTCGTCACGGGGAAGCACATCACCCGCAGGGGCTGCGGTCTCGCTCACGTCGGCATAATGCGTTTCGAGATCGTCCACTTCGCTCGCCCGATCACTGCCCAACAAATCCCACCGTCTATGCGGTGAACGCCCCTGCAATAACTATAGCATTTGTGCTCTGCAGCATCGGGCGGCCTTTTGTCCAGCCTTAACATCGGACGCAAGGCCCGGAAATCATTGCCACGTTTGGCTCGTCCCGCGCGGCGCGGCGGCCTGGCGCAGCTCCGGAGGTGGCGCGGCAACGGTAACGGCCTCCCCATCCGGACGCCCGCGCAGAAGCCTGACGACATGCTCCCGCACCTGATCCTCGCTTTTGCGCGCCAGATCCTTCCTGTCAGTGAAGCTGTCGAGGGGGATGGGGTCGCCGATGCGGATGCGCACATCGAGCGGACCGGCCTTCAACAGCTGCCAGGCATGGCTTTGCATTTCCATGTCGCCGTACCACCCGACGAGGGGCCTGTCGGCCCGTCCGAACGGCACGCCGTGAAGCCGGGTGTAGACCATGGAGATCGTCTGCACGACGACATCGTGAGGCTGAGCGTTGCTTTTGCTCGAAGGCTTGGCCGCACCGAACAGCGATGTCTTGAACGGCAGCACGCGGTTACCGTCGCTCGACGTCCCCTCGGCAAAGAGAACAACCGTATCGCCCTGACCAAGCCGCGTCATGATCTCGTTGGTCGTGTCGCCCACCGCGCCGCGCCGCTCGCGATCGACGAACACAGTCCGCTGCAAGCGCGCCAATGCCGACACGAACGGCCAGCGCGAAACCTCACGTTTGGCAATGAACGACACCGGCGCCACCGCCGACAACACCGGAATATCGAGCCACGACGTATGGTTCGAAACCAGCAGCACCGGGCGCTCGCTCATCACCTGCCCCTCGATCGTGAGGCGCACGCCCATGAGCTTGCACACCTGCCGATGATACCAATGCGGAAAATGCCGGGCCGCCCGCGGAGAAACTCGCACGAACAGCGCCTGCAACGGCATCAGCGGCACCGTGAGGCCGAAAAAGCCGGTCAGTATCGTGGCGGCTCTGAACGTTCCCATGAAGGTGCTAGTGTCCCGATTTCGAAGTTCGCCGGAGTACGCTGCTGGGCTCGGGAGCGAACTTCGGAATCATAAGGGACACTAGAATCATAAGACTTGCTAGTGTGATTCAGATCGAGAAATTCGCTCGGCACCTTACCGCTGATAATGGCGAATTTCTCGATCATCACACTAGCCTATTTCGGACCGGAGGACTTCTTCGGCTTGTCCACCGGCGTGCCGTAAAGCTCGAGCCGATGGCCCACCAGCTTGAAACCGAGCTCGCGCGCGATACGCTCCTGCAGCTTCTCGATATCCTCGTTGCGGAATTCGATGACGCGCCCGGTGTTGATATCGATGAGGTGGTCGTGGTGGCCACGGGCGGCTTCCTCGAACTGGCCCCGGCCGCGCCCGAAATCGTGACGCTCGAGAATGCCCTTCTTCTCGAACAGATTGACTGTTCTGTACACGGTCGAAAGCGAGATGCGATTGTCGACGGAGTGAGCGCGGCGATAGACCTCCTCGGCGTCAGGATGGTCGCGCGCCTCCGAAAGCACTCGGGCAATGACGCGGCGCTGGCCGGTCATGCGCAGCCCACGGTCCGCGCATAGGCGCTCTATTCGGCTATGGCTCCCGTCGTCCGGGCCCGGCATGAGAAGCACCCAATGAAAGATCGTAAAACCGGCCTTATAGGTGAGGCTCGGGTTGGCGTCCATCGGCCCTTTTCGGGCCGGGCTTTCGGAGCAGCCTAAAGCGTGATCGCCAGTGTCAGCGCATCAGCCTTCGTGCCGTCGGGACGGGCGTAGTAGCCGCGCCTGAGCCCCGTTCCCAGGAATCCCAGGCGATGATAGAGGCCGCGCGCGCCCTCGTCGTCGGCCGCGACGTCGAGAAACAGGCGCTTCGCCTCGGCGCGCTTCGCAGCCCGCATCAGCCCTTCCATGAGGCGGACACCGAGGCCCTTTCGCTGCCAGTCTTTGGCTACGCCGATGGACAGGATCTCGGCTTCGTCTGCAGCAAGCTGGGCCAGCACGAAGCCGACCGGCACCTTGGGATTGCCGATCACGGCGAGAAACGCGGTCGAGGCCGGGTGGTCCAGAAGGGTACGGATGCTGTCCTCGGACCACGGCGGATCGAAGAGTTGCGCGTGCAGCGCGGCTACGTCCGCGGCCTGCTCGGGACCCGCCCAGAGCAGGCTCACATATTTCGGATCAAGGGAAGCGGCGGCCGTCATGGCACCCTCGCGAGCTGCTTTCCGTCCTGCGGTTTTGCGTCCGGCGGCCGGAGATAGAGAGGACGGGGAGGTACGCGTTCAACCGCGCTCTCCCGAATATCTGCGACCGCCCCCTCGACCAAGTATCGCGCATCGGGCTGCAGATCGGGAAGCCCTATTGCAAGCTCTCGCCCCGCGTCACGCGCAGCAGCGAGCAGCAGTTCCGCTCCCGACCCGAGTACCAATGTTCCCTCGCGCTTGAGAAGCCGAGCGGCGTTCGCAGGCGAAACGATAAGCGGCTCCGTCAGCGAGGTCAGCTCGGCGTCGAAAAGCTGGAAATAAATCTCATCGCGACGGGCATCGATCGCGATGGCGATGTCCTGTCCCGGTGCACCCGCCACCTCACGACGGCCCTTGGCCGTGCGCGCCATAAGCTCGAGGCTGCTCATGGTGCGGACCTCTGCACCCGCTGCCAGAGATAAAGCCCGCGCGGCCGCGATGCCGATGCGAACGCCTGTGAAGGTCCCGGGGCCCTGCGTGACGGCAATCCGCTCGATGCGGTCGAGCCCGAACGGCGCCGCCTGCCATGACCTCGCCGATCATCGGAATGAGCCGCTCGGCGTGCCCCTTCTCCATGCGCTCGAACCGCGAAACGAGCACCGTTTCGCCGGCGTCATCGGACCAGCCGAGCGCCACCGAGCAGGCCGCGAAACACGTATCGATCGCGAGTGTTCTCATGGCGCAACCCTATAACGAGGATGCGTCAGTGCAATGCCCTTTTTTCGTCTCGGAGCAAAAAGCCCGGCGACAAGAAGAAGCCCCGGGTCCCTACTTCGCAAGCTCGTCATCGAGCTTCTTGAACATGTAGGTCCACTTGGACACCTGCGTATCGACCAGGAGCTTCATTTGCCCCCGGAGCTTTGCGAGAACATCGCAGTCGGGCACGTTGGCCGTCGCTCCCTCCTGCCCCATGGAGGAAATCTCCATCAGCAGGTCGTTCGTCTTGCTGTCGAACACCTCGATGGCATCGTCCTTCACGAACGGCGCGGCCTCTTTCAGAAACTGGTCGTTGTCCCAGCCGCGCTTGTCCTTGAGCTTGCGCAGCCGGTCCTGGAAGTCAGGCCTGTTCTTGTTGTTGAGGTCACGAAGCGAGGCTGCAGCTTCGTCCACCGCGCCTTCGAACTCGGACTTGGCGCACGCTGCTGTCTCCTGCGCAGCCACCGGGCCGGAACTGAGGAAGAGGCCCGCGAGCAGGGCAGCCGCGAGCAACAGCCGACTTGGCCGCCCCATGCTCGCCCCCGAACCTTGCCTGCTCCATCCCATCTGGACTTCCTACCGGCGCGACGCTCTGGAAGCAAGGCGCGGCCGTCTCATGACAGAGGAGCCCCGCCGGAATGTGAGTGGAGCGTGGCTTATCGGAACGCGGGTCCGAAGCTGTTCGAGCGTGGGAAGCCTTTAGGAGCGACCCGCCCCGCCTGCGCCCTCTCCCCGATCCAGTCCGAGAGTTCGGACCACGACAAGGTAAACGTGCGCCCCGCGCCATCGAGCCACGTCAGGCCTTCTTTCTTGGTGAACACGCGAGCATCGAACAGCGCGCCGTCCTTGATGCGCTGAAGGATGACACCCTTGCCACGTGTCATCTCGTTGACCTGATCGAGCGAGAACACCAGCATCTTGCGATTGTCGCCGATGCACGCGACGTGGTCGCCTTCGACGGGAACGCAGATCTTGGCTTCCTCGGGCGCTGACACGTTCAGGACCTGCTTGCCCTTGCGTGTCGAGGCGACGACCTCGTCCTCCGGCACCACGAAGCCATAGCCGGCAGTGCTGGCAACCAGGAGCTTGCGCCCCGGCTGATGCACGAAGCATTCGGCGAAGTCCTGGTTCTCCTCGAGATCGACGATGAGCCGCACCGGCTCGCCGTGGCCGCGGCCGCCGGGAAGCGAGGAAGCTTCGAGCGTGAAGAACTTGCCGTTGGTAGCGAACAGAATGACCTTGTCGGTCGTCTGCGCCTTGACGGCCCACTTGAGACCGTCGCCCTGCTTGAAATCGAGCTTCGAGAAATCGTCCTGATGCCCCTTGAGGGCGCGGATCCAGCCCTTCTCGGACAGAATGATCGTGATCGGCTCTTTCTCGACCAGGGCCGCGTCGAGATCGACATCGATGACCGGCGCATCGGCAAACGTCGTCCGGCGAGCGCCGAGTTCCGTCTTCTTCGAATAGCGCTCGCGGGTCGCTTTGACTTCCTCGGTGATGCGCTCCCACTGCAAATCGTCTGACTTCAGAAGCTGCTTCAGGTCGCGCCGCTCACCCGAAAGCTTGTCGTGCTCGGCCTTGATCTCGACCTCCTCGAGCCGCGACAGCGACTTGAGGCGAAGGTTCAGGATCGAGTCGGCCTGGATTTCGGTAAGCTTGAAGCGTGCGATGAGCTTCTGCTTCGGATCGTCCTCGAAGCGGACGATCCGGATCACTTCGTCGAGGTTGAGGTAGGCGATCAGGTAGCCGTCCAGCACCTCGAGGCGATGCTCGATCTTCTTGAGACGGAACTGCGAGCGCCGCACGAGCACATCGATGCGATGCTCGAGCCATTGCCGCAGCACGTCGCGCAGCGACAGCACGTTCGGGATCTGTCCTGCCGACAGTACGTTCATGTTGAGACCGAACCGGAGCTCGAGCTCAGTCAGGCGGAACAGGCTCTCCATGAGCAGCGTCGGATCGACGGCGCGGCTCTTCGGCTCGAGAACGAGGCGGATTTCCTCCGCCGAATTCATCCCGCACGTCACCGAGCAACGGCAGCTTCTTCTCGGTCAGAAGGTCAGCGATCTTCTCGATCAGCTTCGACTTCTGCACCTGATAGGGGATCTCGGTGACGATGACCTGATAGCCGCCGCGGCCCGTATCCTCTTTGATCCACTTTGCGCGAAGCCTGAAGCCGCCGCGGCCCGTCTTGTAGGCCTCGATGATCTGGTCCTTCGGCTCGACCAGAACGCCGCCCGTCGGAAAATCCGGCCCCGGGATCATCTCGACGAGCTTTTCGATCGTCGCATTCGGATGCTTGATGAGGTGCAGCAGCGCCGTGCACAGCTCATCGACGTTATGCGGCGGGATGTTCGTCGCCATGCCGACGGCGATGCCGGCCGAGCCGTTGGCGAGCAGGTTCGGGAACGCGGCCGGAAGCACCGAAGGCTCCTGCACGCGTCCGTCATAGTTGGGGCGGAAGTCGACCGCGTCCTCGTCGATGCCTTCGAGGAGATCGGACGCAGCTTCCGTCATCCGGGCTTCGGTATAGCGCTCGGCTGCCGGGTTATCGCCGTCGATGTTGCCGAAGTTGCCCTGGCCGTCGACGAGCGGATAGCGCACGGCGAAATCCTGCGCCAGTCGCGCCAGCGCGTCATAGATCGCTTGGTTGCCGTGAGGGTGATAGTCACCCATCACCTCGCCGACGATCTTGGCGCACTTGCGGTAGCCGCCGTCGGGATCGAGACCCAGCTCGCGCATGGCATAAACGATGCGCCGGTGCACAGGCTTGAGGCCGTCGCGCACGTCGGGCAGCGCACGGTGCATGATCGTCGACAGCGCGTACGCGAGATAGCGCTCCTCGAGGGCATCCTTGAGGTTCACGGGCTCGACCGGACCGCCCTCGTAGGAGGGATCTCCGGGCAGAATCGGTTTATCGCTCATGACCCTCTCGTAACTGACCCTGGCACGGCGGCTCAAGTGCCACCGCGCCACAACTCCCGATTACCCACGTAACTATCTGGGACGGCTCGACGAATGAACGTTGACAGCGCCGTTGTGCGTCGCTGGTCTTAATCCGGCCGGCGCGCAAATACCACTCCCGCACAGTGCCGCAAGCCATAAAGCTCGTGGCTGAGGGACAAATGCAGTCTATTGCCATGCAATCGCCGCGGTGACCGAAGACCTTTGCCGCACGCCTCCACCATTCTCGATCACCCATGCCAGCAGTATTGCCTGACACTCCCGCTGTGGAAATCGCCATCGTCGAGATGACGAACACGTTCCGCAAGCAGCAGCACCTCGACGCCGTGCGGCCCAACGCCGGCCTTACCGCCGCCGCGCGTGCCTATGCGGCGTTCCTGGCCAAAAGCGGTCAGTTTTCGCACACGGCCGATGGACGCGAAGCCGGCGACCGCATAAGCGCCGTCGGCTACACCTGGTGCCAGATGGGCGAAAATCTCGCGCTTCACATGGACAGCCGCGGCTTCGAAGCACGCGCCCTCGCCGAAAAGTCGGTCCAAGGCTGGATCAACTCGCCGGGCCACCGCGCCAATATGCTGACCCCGTACGTCACCGAGACGGGCGTCGGCGTCGCCCGCGCTCCCGGCAGCAAGGACCCGAAGTACATCTCCGTCCAGCTCTTCGCCCGGCCGAAATCGCTCGAATACGAGTTCCAGATTTCGAACACCTCCACCGAAGCCGTCAGCTACTCCTTCGGCGGCGAGACGCATGAGGTCATGCCGTCGTTTGCCGTCACGCACACCTCCTGCATGCCGAGCGAGGTGGCCTTCGAGAAGGTCGGCACAGGCGCGCGCGCCAAGGCCCTATCCATGCATTACAAGGCGAGCGACGGGCTCGTGTATGTGCTGAAGCCTGACCAGGCAAGCGGCCTCAAGGTCGAGGTCAAACCGCTCGAGAAGGTCAGGTAGCGGCGGCGCGCCCAAGCGAGCGCTCGAGCAGTCCCGCCAAACGGTGCCGCACCTCCGGCATTGCCTCGCCGCGCGGCTGCAAGACTCGCGTCTCGAGAAAATGCCCGGTGAGCGCAAAGCCCTTCACCACATCCTCCACGGTGACATGGCTCTGTCGTCCCGCGAGCAGGAATTGCGGCAGCGGCAGCAGCCTGTCTTTGTAGGGCTCGCCTGCAGAAGCAGAGACCGCGCGGCCCGATTTCGGCGACACGTAGATGAGACCGTCGTTGCCGCCCGTCGCTGCGCATTCCGTAAGATCGAGCCCGAAACCCAGCTCTTCGAGCAGCGCCAGCTCCCAGCGCACCAAGAGCGCCGGCCACACTTCGTCGTCGTCGAGATAGCCGAGCACGAACAGCGTCACTTCGTAAAGGTTCGGATGCGGGTCGCGTTCCGGCATCAGTCGCGCCAGCGTGCAAAGTGCCGAAAGCCCGGCGAGCGCCTTCGCGCTCTCCATCGCCGGCGCCGCATAGCCATGCCGGAGCTCGAGCGACACGTGCCCGAGATGCTCGGAGAGGCGCGCTTTCCATGACGCATCGACATGATTACCGATCTGCAGGACCGGCCGCGCCTTGCGCGAGCGTCCGCCGTGCACGAGCCCCAGGTGCCGGCCATGCGTGCGCGTAAAGAGCTCGACGACCGCCGCGGTCTCTCCGTGCGGTCTCACCGATAAAATGACGCCTTCATCAGACCAGTTCATCGACCAAGCTTAGACCATGATGGCTCGAGAGCCCATCCGTGCTGAAGCGCATCACATGTCGATCCGGTTTTCTCTGAGGTGGCGGCGGTCGGGGGCATGCTCGATGGTGCAGGGACTGCCGGTCGCCATGCACTCGAAACCGCCGTCCTTGTGCGGCAGGCATTCGAACAGCTTGTCCAAAGCGACACCCCAGCCCGCATAGAGCTCTCCGAACTCCATCGCCTTGGCTTTCCAGGCCGTCATCGCCTCTTTGCGCGCTTCCAGCTCCGTCGGCCGGACAATGAGCCCGCTCGAGACAGGCTCCTTGCAGAGGCGCACGGCAGCTGCCGCAGGCTCACCACATGCCAAAGCCGCGGCAAGAGCCGAAAACAAAACGACCAGATCCCCGCGCATCGATTTCCCCAAATCGTCTGAGCCGCGCTCTAGAGATCGACCTTTGGCACATTCTCCGGCGTAACTCCATCCGGCAGGCATGGCCGTGCGGACGCAATGCACTTGGCAGATGTGCCGCCATTGTTCTCGGCCTTGCACTGCACGTTCTTGTCGACTGCCGAGTTCCAATGCTCATAGCCGCGACCAAGGGCGCCGGCCCGCGAAGCCCACCACGAGACCGCAGCATCGCGCGCTTCCTGTTCGGACTTACCCGAGGCCCAACCGCCTTCGACGGCGTCTCCGCAAAAAGCTCCTGCCGCCGCGAGTGTTGGCGATGCGACAAGCGCAAATACTGAAAGAAGCGCTGCTCGGGAAAAACATGCAAGCCTGTCTGGCATTTTTCTGACTCTCCGTCTGGCTAGGTCTGCTCGGACATCCGCCGTACAGAGACGCTTGCTAGCGGTAAGTCCACCAGATCGGGAATCAATCTTTTGGGAACTCGAGTCCCATGCCGCGATAGCGCTCGGGATCGCTCTGCCAGTTTTCACGCACTTTGACGAACAGGAACAGATGCACCGGCTGCTCGATGATGGACGAAATCTCGGCACGCGACTGCGACGAGATCTTCTTGATCGTCTGCCCGCCCTTGCCGAGCACGATGCTTTTCTGGCTGTCGCGCGTGACGTAGATCGTCTGCTCGATCCGCACCGAGCCGTCCTTGAGCGCCTTCCACGATTCCGTTTCGACGGTCGATTGGTACGGCAGCTCCTCATGAAGATTGTCGTAGATCTTCTCGCGCGTGACCTCGGCCGCAAGCATCCGCATCGGCACGTTTGAAAGCTCGTCCTCGGGATAGAGCCAGGGCCCGAGCGGCGCGGTTTCGGCGAGATAGGCCTTGAGCTCCTTCACGCCGTCGCCGGAGAGCGCCGAGATCATGAACACGCGCTTGAACGCCAAGCGCTCCGAAAGCATGGACGCGAGCCGCAGAAGGCGCTCCTTGTCGATCTACGCGATCGATCTTGTTGAGCACGAGCACGCGATTGGCAGGCGCCGTGGCAAGCTTGTCGAGAATGGGCTCGACCTCCTCGTCCACGCCCTTCGCGGCATCGATGATCACGACGACACTGTCGGCGTCTCCCGCACCTGTCCAGGCTGCAGCGACCATGGCCTTGTCGAGCCGGCGCTTCGGGACTGAAGATGCCTGGCGTGTCGACGAACACGAGCTGGCTCTTGCCCATGCATGGCGATGCCGCGAATGGGAACGCGCGTCGTCTGCACCTTGCGCGATACGATCGTCACCTTCGCGCCGACAAGGGAATTGACCAGCGTTGACTTGCCTGCGTTCGGCGCGCCGATGACGGCGATGATCCCGCAACGGCGATCCGACGCATTCGTCGCTGACTTGGCCGTCACATCGTGATCAGGCATGTTCGTTCTTCTCCAAAACACCTTCGCGCTCGAGCAGAGCCGAAGCTGCCGCCTGCTCGGCTGCTCGCTTCGAGGTGCCCTCGCCGCGCGCCGGCGCCTTGCCCTTTATACGCACCTCAGAGGTAAAGCTTGGTGCATGATCTGGGCCCTTGCGCTCGATTTCCGCATAATGCGGCAGGGCGAGGCCCTGTCCCTGCGCCCATTCCTGCAGCGCGGATTTCGGATCGACCGCAGCGCGCGGATGCAGGGTCTCCTCGCTCCGCCACAAGTGCCGCACCACGTCGCGGGCCTTGTCGAACCCCGCTTCGAGAAAAATGGCGCCGAGAACCGCTTCCACGGCGTCGGCAAGGATGGTCCCCTTGAGCCGCCCGCCGCTGCCGGCTTCGCTGTCAGAAAGCATCAGAAATTCGCCGAGGCCGAGCTCACGGCCGACCTTCGCGCACGTTTCGCCGCGCACCAGCCGGTTAAGATGCCGGGCAAGCTCGCCCTCCGTCGCGGACGGAAGGGTCTCATCCAGCAGCTCCACGATAGCGAGACCCAGCACGCGATCGCCCACGAACTCCAGGCGCTCGTTGTCTTCCCTGACTTTTTTTGTACCGCGCAGGCTCGCATGCGTCAGGGCCCGCTCGAGGAGCGCCTGATCTTTGAAGCGATATCCGAGCCGTTTCTCGAGCTCCTTGAACTTACGCGACTTGAACATAAAAAATCTCCGCGCGACCCGGCTTGGCGCGAATTAGCCAGGTCATGCACTTCCCCGGGGTGATCTTTAGAGACAGATCGCGGCCGACGCTAGGCTACAACGCCTCCCGGTCGGCCCGGACCGCGCCTGCCCCGGCTACGTTGCCTATAGACCGACCCTCGCCGCCGCGGCAGAACCTACCTGACGAGCTTGAAAAATCGGTTCCAGCGGATATCGAACGGCCACGTCCAGGGGCTAGTCCACTGCATGGCGCCGGGCTCGTCCACCGCCGCCGAGAAGAAGATGATCTCGGCCCGTCCGATCAGATTCTCGAACGGCACGTAGCCGACATTGGCCCTGCTGTCGGCGGAATTGTCGCGATTGTCGCCCAGCATGAAATAGTGGCCGGCCGGAACCTTGTAGGGACCGACGTTGTCGTAGTCGCCGTCCGGCTCGAGATCGAGCACGGTGTAGGTTTTACCTTCGGGCAGCGTCTCCGTGTAGCGCTTGTAGACGACGCGCCTGCAATGACGGAAATACGGGTCGCACTCCGTGTTCTCGAAGTCGTCCTTATAGACCTTGGGAACGGCGGTGCCGTTGATATAGAGCACGCCGCCCTTCATCAGGATCTCGTCGCCCGGAAGACCGATCACGCGCTTGATGTAGTCGAGCGATTGATCCGTCGGCAGCCTGAACACCACCACGTCGCCGCGCTTGGGCTCCGCCGCAAAAACGCGCCCCGAGAAAACATCGAGGCCGAAAGGAAACGAGAACCGGCTATAGCCGTAGGCCAGCTTGGATACGAACAGATAGTCGCCGACCAGCAGCGTCGACTTCATCGATCCAGAGGGAATGTTGAAGGGCTGGAAGAAAAAGACGCGGACCACCATGGCGATGGCGAGAGCCTGAACGACAATCTTGCCGGTCTCCCACCATCCCGATTCAGTTGTCTTGGAATTGGTGTCCAGGCTCATCTCCTGCTCCTTGGCCGGATCATTGTCGCGCTTCGCGCGGCAAAGCCGGAAAAAACCTGCCCGCTATAACCATTTCCGGGGCTTGGCGCAAATTTCGTCTCTGCGACTTGTTGTATTTGCGGGTTCATTGTGTCGCTTCTCCGGAAACCCTGAGGGCGGAGATGACAACAACGGCGGAAGCCAGAGGAAAATCATCAGTGAGCGTAAGCGCGATATGCGCCTCGAAGCCTGGCGGCGTTATGCGTTGAAGCTGGGCTGCGGCACCCCCTGTGAGGGCCAGCGTCGGCCGGCCCGAAGCGAGGTTAATGACGCCCATGTCACGCAGGAACACGCCGAGGCTAACCCCTGTGCCGAGAGCCTTGGCACAGGCTTCCTTGGCGGCAAACCGCTTGGCGTATGAGGCAGCGCGCCGTCTCGCCTGTCCTTCCGACTTGTCGCGCTCGATATCCGTGAACACGCGCTCGATGAAGCGGTCGCCGAAGCGCTCGATCGTCGTTTCGATACGGCGGATGTCGATGAGATCGTTTCCGATGCCCAGGATCACGCGCTGGCCCGGCCCGAGACGCTGAGCCTCGCCTCGTCCATCAGCGCGCGCATACGCCGCACCGCAGCGTGCAGTCCGCCGAAAATCGCTTCACCGATCAGAAAGTGGCCGATGTTGAGCTCGACGACTTCCGGCATGCGTGCGAGCGCCGCCACCGTATTGAATGTCAGCCCGTGCCCGGCATGGACCTCGAGACCGGCTTCGGCGGCAAGTCTTGCCGCCTTGGAAAGCCTCGCGACTTCGGCCGCGACGCTGCTGGCATCGTCGGCGAGCGCATGCTCGCAATAGGCACCCGTGTGAAGCTCGACGATGTCGGCGCCAAGCGCAGCCGAAGCCTCGATCGTGCGCTGATCGGGCTCGATGAACAGCGAGACGCGAATGCCGGCGGCCTTGAGCTCGCTGATCACCGGACTGAGGTTGCGCTATCTGTCCGACGACGTCGAGCCCGCCCTCGGTGGTTCTCTCCTCGCGCCGCTCCGGCACGAGACAGCACGCATTGGGTACGTGCTTCAACGCGATCTTGAGCATCTCAGGCGTCGCCGCCATTTCGAGATTGAGTGGCCGCGTCAGCTCGGACTTGAGGCGGGCGATGTCCTGATCGGAGATGTGACGGCGATCCTCACGCAGGTGCGCCGTGATGCCGTCCGCACCCGCCTCAACGGCGAGGTGATGCCGCCCTGCAGAGGATCGGGGTGCCGGCCACCGCGCGCATTACGTATGGTCGCGACATGATCGATGTTTACGCCGAGGCGCAAAGGCAGAGGCAGACGTGAGGACATGGGGCCTTCCAAGTGCTCCGTGAGAGAGGCGAGCAGGAGCCGCCTGCGCCTTATCATTCAAACACACGATCGACCTTGCTGACCACCGCTTTTGCCTTGAGACCGTTTATGATTTGGTTCAAGTGCGCGAGGTCGAAGACCTCGAGACCTATGCGAAGCTCCGTGAAATCCGAGGCCCGGCGCAGCATCTTAAGGTTATCGATATTTCCCCCGGCCTGGCCGATGACGTCAGCGATCTCCGCCAGCGTGCCCGGCTTGTTCGGCGCCGTGACGCTGATGAGCGCGGGGAAGCGCTCCGGATTCTCCGGATCGATATCCCAGGCCACGTCGATCCAGCGCTCATGCTCGAATTCCTTGAGCCGGGGCGAATGGATCTGGAACACCCGAATGCCTTCGCCCCCCGGGGCAAGCACGCCGACGATCCGGTCTCCGGGCACGGCACCGCCGGTCTCGAACTGCACCGGCATGTCGTTCTTGACGCCACGAATGGGAATGCCACGCACGCGGCCGGTCGGCGGCTGGGCTTCGGAGCTGCCGCTGTCGAGCCTCAACGCGTGGCTTGCAGCCCGCGTCAGGCTGAGCCAGCCCCGTGGCGTCTTGCCTTCAGTCTCGGGCCGCGTCGTCGGCTTGGCTGGCAGAGCGGTGTCGGGGGCAACCACATGCAAGACATCCGCGATCTTGATCTCGTTGCGGGCCACAGCCGCGAGCACATCCTCGACGGTCTTTTGTCCAAGGCGCGGGAGCGCCTTCTTGATCTGGTCCTCGGAGTAATCGTGACCGGCACGCTCGAGCGCCGCCGCGAGCAGCCGCCGGCCCAGTTCCGCATATTGGCGGCGGATGGCATCGCGGGCCGCACGGCGGATCGCGGCTCGCGCCCGCCCGGTGACCGCAAGGCTCTCCCACGCAGCCGGCGGCGTGTGTGTCTTCGAAGTCTGGATCTCGACCTCGTCGCCGTTCCTGAGCCGTGTGTCGATCGGCACGTGCCGGCCATTGACGTAGGCGCCGATCGCCGCGTTGCCGACGTCGGTGTGAACGGCGTAGGCGAAATCGAGCGGCGTCGCGCCGCGCGGCAGCGCGATGAGCCGGCCTTTGGGCCTGAAGCAGAACACCTGATCCTGGAACAGCTCGAGCTTCGTATGCTCGAGAAACTCCTCCGGATTCGAGCCTTCGAGCAGCGTCTCGACGAGACGGCGGAGCCACGACGTAGGGCCCGCTCTCCTTGTCGAAGATGAGCGGGTTCTTGCCGCTCCGTGATCGCGTGCCGTTGACGCTTCTGCGCATCCTTGTAAGGCGCATGCGCGGCGACGCCGTACTCGGCGATCGCTGTGCATCGCGCGGGTGCGGATCTGCAGCTCGACGCGCTGGTGGCGCGGCCCGACCACCGTGGTGTGGATGGACTGGTAGTTGTTCTGCTTCGGCGTCGAGATGTAGTCCTTGAAACGGCCCGGCACCGTGCGCCACGTCGTGTGCGAGACGCCGAGCACGCGGTAGCAATCGTCGATGGTGTCGACGACGACGCGGAAGGCGTAGATGTCCGAGAGCTGCTCGAGGCTGATCTGCTTGTTCGCCATCTTGCTCCAGACCGAGTAGGGCTTCTTCTCGCGCCCCGAGACCTCGGCCTTGATGCCGACTTCGCCGAGCTTCTGCGACAGCGCCTTGCGCGATCTCGTCGACAAGGCCCTCGTTCTTGGTCGCGCAGCTCGGTCGAGCTTCTCCGTGACCGTCTTGTAGGCTTCCGGGTTGAGCCAGCGGAAGGCATGCTCCTCGAGCTCGTCGCGCAGCGCCTGCATGCCCATGCGGCCCGCGAGCGGCGCATAGATCTCGAGCGTTTCCTCCGAATCGCGCTTGCGGCTCTCGGGCTTCATGTGCTCGAGCGTGCGCATGTTGTGCAGGCGGTCGGCGAGCTTGACGAGCAGGACGCGGATGTCGCTCGAGATGGCGATCAGGAGCTTGCGGAAGTTCTCGGCCTGCTCCGCCTGCTTGGAGATGAGGTCGAGGCGCTTGATCTTGGTCAGGCCGTCGACGAGGGCGCCGATCTCGGGGCCGAACAGCTGATCGATTTCGGCGCGCGTGGCGTCCGTATCCTCGATGACGTCGTGCAGGAGAGCGGTGACGATGGTCGCGTCGTCGAGCTTGAGCTCGGTCAGAATCGCGGCGACTTCGAGAGGATGCGAAAAATAGGGCGCACCGGAGGCGCGCTTCTGCGAGCCGTGCGCGCTTCATGGCATAGACGTAGGCGCGGTTGAGAAGCGCTTCGTCAGCCGTCGGATCGTACTTTCTGAACCCGCTCGACGAGTTCGTACTGGCGCATCATGGGCCGGACACTCTTCCCGCGCCCCGCTAAGGTCTGGAGCGCACCGCTTGGGGTCGCGGCCCGCGAGGCGAAATGCATGAGCGTAATATAGGAGCCGCGGCACCCGAAACGCGCTCAAGCAACATCAAAGTTGCTGAAGAGCTACGTCTCGCTGTGGGGCCGGACAACGTCCTTCGAGACATGTCCGGAGCCACGAGGTGGTTCACGGGTACGCCGGCGCACCCTGTCGGGGAACGGGGCGAGCCTCAGCGGCCGCGTTCGCGCGGCCCACCGCCGCCCGTCGAGGACGGCTCCGACGGCGTCATGCTCTCGAGGCCGCGCAGCAACTGCTCCTCCGTCAGCACGTCGACCTGGCTGTCGGTCGACTGATCGTCGCGGCCGAGAATCGGGCTGCGCCGCTCCTGCACCAGCACGGGCGCTGCGCCAGCTTCGGGCTCGTCGACCTCGACGTTCTTCTGGATCGAGTGGATCAGGGCCTCGCGCATATCCTCCGGCGGGATCGTGCGCTCGGCGATCTCGCGCAACGCGACCACCGGGTTCTTGTCGTTTTCCGGCTCGATCGTGATCGCGCTGCCGTTGGCAATCGAGCGCGCGCGGTGCGCGGCAAGCAGGACGAGCTCAAAGCGGTTCGGGACCTTGTCGACGCAATCCTCGACTGTGACGCGTGCCATTCGCTAGCACCCTCTCTTCGATTCAAATTGGATTGGGAAACCGTGCCCGGAAGAGTGTGACTTCCAAGCCTCCGCATCGTTTCACTTTAATTGGCACGAAATGCCGGGCAGAGCAAGACAAGGGCAGTAATTACCGCACCCCCGGGATCGCAAGGTCCAGCGGACAGCTTAGGCCAACAAAACACACCTTAGATCATCCAATTATGGTAGCATATTCATTGTATTACAATCTTAGATTGTAATTACTGAAGCAACCGGAACGAAAATGTCGAAACGGCCGGAACAAAGTGAGCAGCATCAATGTTCATGCTTGAATTATCCGTAATGCGTGCTTTATTTTGTCGACCTTACCTGTCAGATTGTCGTTCGCTTACACAAAAGTGCTTTCATCTCAGGCGGTTACGTCGCACGGGGCGCCGCGCCTGATTGTTGCCCGAACCTTATGGTCCGGGGCGGGGACGCAGTAAGCCTGAGCCACGATTATTTCCGCGGAGTGGAATTATGCATTTCTACCCAAGTGAGCGCGTTGCGCTCCTTATCGACGGCGCCAATCTGTACGCAACATCAAAAGCTCTCGCATTTGATATCGATTACAAGCGCTTGCTGACTTTATTTCGCCAGAAGGCGCAGCTGGTTCGCGCCCTCTACTACACAGCCATCGCGGAAGAGCAGGAGTACTCCTCCATCCGGCCGCTTATCGATTGGCTCGATTACAACGGCTACACGATGGTGACGAAGCCGACGAAGGAGTTCACCGACACGCTCGGCCGCCGCCGCGTGAAGGGTAATATGGACATCGAGCTCGCCGTGGACGCCATGCGGCTGTCGAGCGTGCTCGATCATATCGTACTGTTCTCGGGCGATGGTGACTTCCGCTCTCTGGTTGCGGCCCTGCAGCAGAACGGAAAGCGCGTGAGCGTCGTCTCGACGCTGCAGACCCAGCCGCCCGATGGTCGCCGATGAACTGCGCCGTCAAGCTGATCAGTTCATCGATCTGGCCGATCTCGAGCCGCTCATCGGACGCGACGCACCGGCGCGCGGATCGCGCGAGAACTACGGGCAGGGGCAGAGCCGGGCCGCCGTCGGCTCTTTCCAGGATCGCAACAACGATCTGTCTGAAGAAGTCTGACGCGACAGCCCGCCACGACACCGGTACATTGAGCATCCATGAGTAGGGATGAGATCTTGCTACCGGCGTCCTACGCGCCAGAGGCCCCGCGCGACTGCGCGCGATGCGATCGCCTTGTCGCCTTCCGCTCCGCCAACAAATCGGCCTATCCGGCGTGGTTCAACGGCGCGGTGCCCTCGTTCGGAGCGAGCGACGCGAAACTGCTGATTGTCGGCCTCGCACCGGGCCTCAAGGGGGCAAACCGCACCGGCCGCCCCTTCACCGGGCGATTATGCAGGCGACCTGCTTTATTCGACCCTGTCCGCCTTTGGCTTCAGTACCGGCACCTATGATGCTCGCCCCGATGATGGACTGAAGCTCGTTGGATGCATGATCTCCAACGCCGTCCGCTGCGTGCCGCCTCAGAACAAGCCTCTACCGTCCGAGATAGCGGAATGCCGCGGTTTTCTCATTGCCCGCATGCGAGCGCTACCCAATCTGCGCGCCATCGTGGTTCTCGGCCGGGTTGCCCATGATCAGACCTTGGCGGCGCTTGGGCTGCGCAAGGCGCTCTATGGCTTCCGCCACGGCGCGCGCCACGACCTGTCTCCCAACCTTGCCATGTTCGACAGCCTCCACTGCTCGCGCCTCAACACCAACACGAAGCGTCTCACCACGGAGATGTTTCACTCTGTATTCAAAGACGTTCGTGATCTGCTTGGGCCTAAGCCCGCTAAGCGGTAGAACGAGCCGACCATGGCGATACTGGAGCCGCGCGGCTTTCGAGGAGGAGTTAGGTTATATGGCCAGCATTGACGGTCTCGAGATCGCGCCCGAGAAGGTCGCACACGTCATCATCAAGGCGCGCGAATACAATGCCAAGGTCGGCGCCTGGAACGACAATCCCGAGGAAGGCGACGCCGCCGAGGACCCGAGCGCAATCCTCGAGGACTTTGCCGGCGACCCGACGCGCGCCGAGATCACCGGCTTCATCGCAGCCTTGAACGACGACGAGCAGGCCCACCTGGTGGCACTCGCCTGGATCGGCCGCGGCACGTTCGAGCCCGAGGAACTGGATGAAGCTGTCGATACCGCCAAGAGCGAGCGCACGAACTCCACAGCCAGCTATCTGCTGGGCCTGCCGCTGCTCGCCGATTATCTCGAGGAGGGCCTAGAGAAGCTCGGTTACTCGGTCGAGGACATCGAAAGCGACGTCCTCTAGGAGCGGACGGGAGCTTCGCGAAGAAGATCTCGCGGCGTGCGTATGCGGCGGATGCACGGGATAGACCGCGCGCTCGATCTCCGCCATCACGAATGACGAGCGTCAGGCGCTTTAAATAAGTCACGCCGCCCGTCTCGAAGGTTGGCAATCGAGAGCGCGGCGCGCAGCGCGCCTCGCGCATCAGACAGGAGCGGAAACGGAAGCCGAGCCGCGCTGCGAACTCCTGCTGGTCCGCCGTCGCCTGGCCGCTGACGCCGAACACATCGATGCCCATGGCAGCGATAAGCTTCGTAGTGCTCGCGAAATCCTTCGGCTTCCGGCGTCGATCCGTGCGCACCCGGGATGTCGTCCCAGTTCGGCGGATTGGAGAGTCCCGGCCGCCCGGTCCAGGGATAGATGAACAGCACGCAGCGTCCCGTCGAGATGCGCAAGATCGATGTCGGCGCCGAGCGTCGAGGGCAGCGAAACGTCCGGCATCCGCAATCCCGGCACGAGGTGCGAAGCGGCTCCGTCGTCCGCCGGCGCGGGATAGGGCCAAGGGACGGTCATCTTGGGTTCGCCCGCAGCCAAGCTTAGAACGTCGCCTGCGTTCCGGTCCGGCGGAAACACCGGATAGAAAACGTGAGTGATGATGCCATCGTCGATGATCATGGCCAGCCGCTTGATCATCGTTTTGCCCGGCGACCACCATAGTCGGCAGCGTCATCGCCCCGCGCCAGCCCAAGGCCAGCATCCGACAGCAATGGAAACGGCAGATGCAGACGCTCCACGGTGTCCTGTTGCTCGCGCAATGTCTGCGTCGAAAGGCCGAACACGGCCGATGCGCCCGCAGCCGTCGAGCTCCGCATGGAGATCGCGGAAAGCGCAGGTATGGGGCGTGCATCCGCGCGCGCCAGGAATTCCGTCCCAGCCGTCGGGCAAGGCGACGCCGGGCGTGCCGGTCATTGGGTAGATGAAAAGCACTGTTCGGCCGGCGAGCTTCGCAAGCGACACGTCGCCGCCCGCAGTCGACGGCAATGCCACGTCCGCCACGGATGCACCGGCGAGATGGCGGGCCGCGCCGTCGTCCTCCGGCACCGGCAGCTTCGACCAATCGACGTCGGCAAAGCTCGCGCCCACGGCGATCAGCCCTTGTCGCGCATGATGCGCTGCTTCTGGCGGTTCCAATCCCGCTTCGCGGCGGTCTCGCGCTTGTCGTGCAGCTTCTTGCCTTCGGCGAGTGCGAGCTTGAGCTTCGCCATGCCGCGTTTGTTGAAGTAGAGCTCGAGCGGCACGATGGTCATGCCCTTGCGCACGACCGCATTGAACAGCTTTGCCAGCTCGCTCTTGTGCAGAAGCAAGCGGCGTTTCCTGCGCGGCTCATGCTGAAGAAAGCGGCCGGCCTTCTGATACTCAGGGATGTATGCGTTGATGAGGCAGAAGCTTCCGTCGTCCTCGAAGGAAGCATAGCTCTCACCGATGTTGGCTTGCCCGGTGCGCAAGCTCTTCACCTCCGTGCCCTTGAGCTCGAGGCCGGCTTCATAGGTATCGGTGATGAAAAACTCGTGGCGGGCCTTCCGGTTCTCAGAAACGAGCCGGCGGCCCTCGTCCTTGTCGGCCGACATGATCTCGCCTCTGGTTACGCGGCTATTCCGCCGCGCGTGCCTGCTGGATAAGCCCTAGCTGGCCGAGCACGTTGTCGACAGCCTTCTTCGTGGCTTCGCTGACGGGCACCATCGGCAGGCGCATCTCGGGCGAGCACATCCCGAGCCGCGAGACGGCATATTTGACCGGCCCCGGATTGGTCTCGATGAACAGCACGTCGTGCAGCGGCATGAGCCGGTCCTGCAGCTCGAGCGCAGCCTTGAAGTCGCCCTTGAGGCAGGCGTTCTGGAAATCGGCGCAAAGCCTCGGTGCGACGTTCGACGCAACCGAAATGCAGCCATTGCCGCCGTGAGCCATGAAGCCCAGCGCCGTCGCATCCTCGCCCGAAAGCTGATTGAACTCCGGCCCCATGGCCGCGCGCTGCTGTGAAACGCGCGCCAGATTGGCCGTCGCGTCCTTCACGCCCGTCACGTTCTTGAGCTCGAACACGCGCGCCATCGTGGCGACCGACATATCCACGATCGAGCGGCCAGGAATGTTGTAGATCACGATCGGAATGCCGACCGCGTCGTTGATGGCCTTGAAGTGCTGATAGAGCCCTTCCTGCGTCGGCTTGTTGTAGTACGGCGTCACGATCAGCAGGCCGTCCGCTCCAGCCTTCTCCGCATGCTGGGAAAGCTCGATGGCTTCGGCGGTAGAGTTCGAGCCTGTACCTGCGATAACGGGCACGCGTCCGCGCGGCAGCCTCGATGGTGATCTCTACGACGCGCTTATGCTCGTCGAAATTGAGCGTCGGGCTTTCGCCGGTCGTCCCGGTCGGAACCAGCCCGTGCGTGCCTTCGGTGATCTGCCAGTCGACGATGCGGCGCAGCGCGCCCTCATCGAGGCTTCCGTTCCTGAATGGCGTGATGAGCGCCGTAATCGAGCCCTTGAACATGCGCTCTCTTCTGTCCCTTTGCTTTTGCCGAGCGAGGCGCCGAGCCTAATGCTCGTAACGAGCCCTTATTTCTGCCGCGTTACTCAGGTCCGCTCTCGCCTGCCGCCTTGAACTCAAGTCCTCGAACTTATAGGCTTCTCGGAGCCGGCCGAGGGGCAGCATAGTGTTTCTTCTGGGGTGACGGACATTAGGCGTTTGAGCGCCGACCTGCAAGACGACAGGGCACCCCCGGCTCAGAGCGTATCAGCGTTCCACCAATTTTCCGTTGATTTGGGGCGATCCCGGCGTGAGCGAGTGGAGACCGATGGGGACATACCTCAAGACGTCGCCGGCAAGGCCGTGGAACGGCCGGATTTCGCCGTTTTCTACGGCAGGGCAGCGCGTGGCCTCGGCCTGGATATTGGCCCTGGCGGCAGTGTTAACACCTGCTCAACCGGCCCTGAGCGAACCCGCGGCATCCGGCACTGCTGCGACACCAAAGCCGCAGCCGCCGAAGGCGCGGATCGCGACCGGTCCTGCCGCATCGGGAACGAGCGCCGCCGGCCGCCCCGTGATTCCCAAGCCCAATTCGCCCTCCAAGGCCGAGCTTGAGCATATCCGCACGCTCGACGAGGCCATCGCCCCAATTCGCGCTTATTCGCTGGACGGCGCCGACGCCGGCCGCATTCGCGACGCCATCAAGGCCATCGCATCAACTGACCTCGACAAGGCCGCCGAAATCCAGCGCGCCATCCAGGACCCGGTCGGCCGCAAGCTCGTGGACTGGTACCGCCTTCGCAACGGCTACGGCGAACCGTCCGAGTACCGCACCTTCCTCGACGCCAATCCGGCTTGGCCCGATCGCTCCGGCCTGACGCAGAAGTTCGAGGTAGCTCTCTTTACCTCCGGCGGCAGCGCCGGTTTCATCAAGTCTCAGTTTGCCAACGGCGGCCCCGACACGGGCGCAGGCTTTGCGGCTCTGGCGTCAGCCTATCTCGCCGAGGGCAACGAAGCCGAAGCCAAGCGCTATGCGGCCAAGGCCTGGCGCGAAGAATCAATTCCGCCCGCGCTCGAGCCGGGCTTCCTCGCCCGCTTCGGCAAGTACCTGACTACCGCCGATCACAAATGGCGGCTCGATCGCCTGCTGATCGACACCGTGAGATGGGACGACGAAAAGAAAGCCCGCGCCGCCATGGTGCGCCGGGTCATCCCGTTGCTGGCCGCTTCCGAGCGCAAGAAGGCGGAAGCACGCCTCGCTGTGTTCATGGGCGCTGCCGGTGCCAAAAAGCTGGTCGATGCCCTCCCCGCCGAGAGCGAGCCCGACTGGGGTCTCGTGTTCCAGCGCATCCAGGCGCTTCGCCGCGCCAACAAATCCGAGGAAGCCGCAAAGCTGATGCTCGGTGCGCCGACCGAGGAAGCCAAGATCGTCGTTCCCGACGAGTGGTGGACCGAGCGGCGCGCCAACGCCTATGACGCGCTGAAGGCCGGCAAGCCCAAGACTCGCCTACGAGCTCGTGCGCGAGGCCGGCCCCTTGTCGCGTCAACCCGCTCAAAGATCAGACGTTCATGGCCGGCTGGGTGGCGCTCCGGCTACCTCAAGAACCCAGCGCTCGCGGAAACCCACTTCCTGGCCATGAGCAAGGCCGCCGATGGTCCCCTGAGCCGGGCGAAGGCCGCCTATTGGCTGGGCCGCACGGCCGAAGCCCAGGGCGACAAGGCCGCCGCCGCCGAATACTATCGCACGGCCGCAGCGCGACCCGGACGCGTTCCACGCCCTGCTCGCACGCCAGAAGCTCGAGCCCGGCCGGCAAGCGATCAACACCAGTCACTCGCCGGCCGACGCCGACGGCCGAGCAGATCGCGCGGTTTCATTGGCCTCGATGCGGTGAAGGCGGTCGTGATCGCCAAGAAGGCCGGGCTCGACGCCAGCATCATGCGACGCTTCATCGTCCAGCTCCGCATCGTACTTCAAGAGCGAGGCCGAAGCCGCCATGCTCGCTCATCTGGCCGAGGCGATGGGCGATACGCAGTCGGCGGTCGCGCATCGGCAAGACGGCCATCGCGCGCGGCCAGAACCTCTACTACTACGCCTACCCGGTGCATCCCTTCCCGGCCTACACGCCGCTGCGCAAGCCGCCGGAGACCGCGTTCCTGCTCGGCATCGCGCGGCAGGAGAGCGAGTTCAACACGCTGACGTTGTCGGGTGCGGGCGCGAAGGGCATCCTGCAGGTGATGACGATCACCGCCAAGCACGTCTGCCGCGACTACAAGATCAAGTGCGACATCACCCGGCTGCTGACGGACCCGTCCTACAATACGATGATGGCGCCGGCCTACATCGGGCGACCGCATGGACGAATTCTCGGGCTCCTACATTCTGACGCTCGCCGGCTACAACGCCGGGCCGGGGCGCGCGCGGCAGTGGATCCGCGAGTTCGGCGATCCGCGCGACCCCAAGGTCGATCCCATCGACTGGATCGAGCGCATTCCGATCCAGGAGACGCGCGAGTATGTGGCAAGGTGCTGGCCAACATCCAGATCTACCGCGCGCGGCTTGGCGAGGAGCAAGCGGCGCTCCGGCTCGAAGACGATCTCAATCGCGCGCGCGTCGCGGGGCGAGCGAAGGCGCAGTCTCAATCGGGCGCGGCCTCATCGGCTAAGTCCGAGCACGACGGGTGAAGCACGCCGCGTCTCGGGCGGGATGCGGCAGTCTTCGAGCAGACAGCGGGGAAGTTGTGATGACGGGCGCATCGGAGCCTTTCGAGAGTTCTATTTTACCGCCCGTGACGGGCTGAGGCTGCACGGGCGGCATTATCCTGCTCGTTCTCGTCAGAACGGCGCCGGCGCACCGTGCTCTGCCTCGCCGGGCTCACGCGCAATGGCCGCGACTTTCATCATCTGGCCGTTGCCCTGTCTCAAGATCCGGAACGGCGCGCGATGTCTACACGCTCGACTACCGCGGCCGCGGCCTGTCGCAATCCGACCAGGACTTGCCCAACTATGCCATCCCGATCGAGATGCTGGACGTGCTCGATTTCATGACCCCGGCCGATCTGCATGGGCCGGCGATCATCGGCACCTCGCGCGGCGGCCTGATCGCGATGGTGATGGCGGCAGTGCAGCCCGCGCCGTCGGCCCCGTCGTTCTGAACGACATCGGCCCGGTCATCGAGCAGAAGGGCCTCGGCCGCATCTCCGCCTATGTCGGGCGCATTCCGCTGCCCGGCAATTGGGCCGAGGCGGCCAAGCTCGTGCAGGACATAAGCGGCAAGTCGTTCCCCGGCGTTGCAGCCGGACGAGTGGATCGAGGTCGCGCGCCAGTGGTTCAACGAGCGCAAGGGCAAGCCCGCGCCGGGCTATGATCCCAGCGCTCGCCAATGCGCTCTCCGTTCTCGATGGCCCGATCCCGCCGCTCTGGCCGCAGTTCGAGGCTCTGAAGCGCGTGCCGGTGCTGGTGCTGCGCGGAGAGCACTCGGACATCCTCACGCAGGAGACCGTGGACGAAATGCGCCGGCGTCATCCGACGTTGACGGCCGTCACGGTTCCCGGCCAGGGCCACGCGCCGCTGCTGCGCGACGCCATGTCGATCGAGGCTATCAGCCGTTTCCTGGCCTCGACCGAGACGGGCGCCCACCGCGTCGCGAATTACGCCTACGCCTGAGCGCAGGACTTCGCTCCTCAAGTCAGAAGCGCAGCGATGCGTTCGCTGGCCTGGATACGTTCATCCGGTGTCATGTGCAGACCGGTCTTGGTCCGCCGCCAGAGTATGTCCTCCGGCGCAGCGGCCCACTCGTGCGCCTTGAGATACATGACCTCCCGTTCGGTGAGGCTACCGCCGAGCTGAGCGCCGAGATCCATCTGTGCTTTGGCGTCGCCGAGAAGCGCATCGGCCTGGGTCCCATAAAGTCGGGCAAGCCGGGTTAGCAGGGCCTCGATCCAGCCCGGGCCTTCGCCGCGCCAGATCAAGGCGATAGGCTTCGAGCCCACCTTGGCCGACATCGCCGCCGGGCAGCACCGCGCCCGCGGTCCATTGCCCGCGCATCTCCGGAAAATACGGTTGCGAGCTTCGAGAGAACATCCTCGGCAAGACGCCGATACGTCGTGATCTTGCCGCCGATGACGTTGAGCAGCGGCGGCTCATCGTCCTGCCCGGAGAGATTGAGAAGGTACTCGCGCGAAACTGCCGAGGCGTTGGTCTTTCCGTCGTCGATGAGCGGACGAACGCCGGCGAAGCGCCAGACGATATCCTCGGGCTTGAGCGACCGGGCAAAGAAGCGGTTCACCAACTCCAGCAGATAGGCCTCTTCGTCGGCGCTCGATGCCGCAGCCCGAGGATCGCCGCTGATGGCCACGTCCGTCGTCCCGATCATCGTGAAGCGGCCCTCGATGGGGATCGCGAACACCACGCGCTTGTCGGCACTTTGCAGGAGGTAGGCATCCTCGGCACCGGGAATCCGCGGTACGACGATGTGGCTGCCTTTGACGAGCCTCAGCTTCCAAGCCGGGCCCGCGTTCGTTTCACCCTCTGTCATGTGCGCGACCTGATCGGCCCAAGGACCGGCCGCATTCACCAGCGCGCGGGCAAAAACGATCCGCTTACCGCTGCCTGTCGCAAGCTCGACCGACCATAGCCCTTCGAACCTTCGTGCTCCGACGACGCGCGTCCGCGTCGCGATCTCCGCGCCCCGATCGGCCGCGTCGCGGGCGTTGAGAACAACGAGGCGCGCGTCATCGACCCAGCAATCGTAATAGGCGAACCCGCTGTCGAGCGAAGGCTTCAACGCGCGCCCCGCCGGATCACGCGCGAGGTCGACCGCGCATGAGGCCGGAATGCGATGGCGCTCCGACAGACGGTCGTAAAGCGCAAGCCCCAGACGGATCAGCCCCTTCGACCGCATGCCCGGCACATACGGCAGCACGAAGCGAAGCGGATGGATGATGTGCGGGGCAATGCGCAGCAGCACCTCGCGCTCCTGCAGCGACTCCCGCACGAGCCGGAAATGCCACTGCTCGAGGTAGCGCAATCCGCCGTGAATGAGCTTCGAGCTTGCCGATGACGTGGCGCCCGCGAGGTCTTCCTGCTCGGCGAGAAAGACCTTGAGCCCCCGCCCGGCCGCATCGCGCGCAATTCCAGCGCCGTTGATGCCGCCACCAACTATGGCAAGGTCGTAGACCGACGCCGGCATGCCCCGCACTGGCTCCCAAAAGCAAGAAACCGCCAGACCATGATCGCTTCGGACCCTAATCGCACCGATCGCCGCGCCTTCTATCGGGCGCGGCGTGAATCGTAGCGCAGCGAAAGTCCGAAGCGTGAATTATAGGTCTGATAGAAAACCCTAAGACTAGCGGTAAGGCGTTAGTGCACCGTTGACAATCACACGCGAGCGTTGCGCGGCGTCACGCGGGCGACGAGCAGCATGACGATGAACGCGAGCGGCAATCCGAACGCGGCTGCCGCGCCGCTGTGGATGCCAAACCAATTGGCGATCCCGCGCGCGAAACTATTGAGAGCAAGGGCCGCAGCGGCCTTAGCATCTCCGGGTTGCGCGGCTTCATAGGCAGCCTTCAGGCTCGCAAACTTTCGTGCCGCGGTCTCACTGGCATTAGAGAGCCCCGCCCACGTCTCGTAGAAATGCGCCGGAAAAAGCTGCGTACCGACGATGTAATAGAGCGTCACGGCCAAACCCACGATGAGCCCAGCGGCAGCTCCCCAGCTATTGGCGCGCTTCCACCACAAGCCGAGCACGAGAACCGGGAACAGCCCCACCGCAGCGAGAGAGAACGCCGCCAAGACGATCGTCAGCAGGTCGGAAGGATGCAGAAGAATTGCAGCGAGCGTCGCAATCACAATCGACCCGGCCGCAACCAAACGCATGACCTGGAGACGGCTCGATAGAGCGTTAGCCAAAGTAAGCGTAACGCCGGTGCAGGTCGAAAGCACCGCGGCAAGCACAGCCGAGGCGATGAGCCAAGCAGTGAGCGTTGGCGCGCTCGACAGTCCCGGCAACAGATAAAGAAGGCCACCCGCATCTATCGTGATCGCGCTGTGCGTCAATGCCCCGGTCTTGTTTCCGCTGATGAGCGCAACGGCCGGCAAAACCGACGTCTTGAGCGTTTCCCATGGGTCGACGCCGGAAGCCGTGGCGACATGCTTCGCGCTTTCCACGATCGCCGATTTGGCCGGCGCCTTGAGCGCCACCCAGGCATCGAACGTGGGAGCCGCGTGGCTCTTCAACACACCGGTGACGCCTGCCACATCGGTCTGACCCGACTGCACGGCGAACAGCGCATCTTCGTACAGGCGCAGCGACACGCCGTGGAAGCGTACGAGATCGAGCCGTGAGAGCCTCTCGAACCACGCCGGCAAATCTGCAAACGGGGTCGGAGCGAGAATGAGCTTGAACAGCGCCAGCTTCGCGAAGGCCGCGAGCGCCGGCAGCGTGATGAGCAGAACGAGAACGAACAGCGCACCCCATGCCGCGGAAAGCCGCGCACTTCGTCTTGTGGGCTGGGCGAAAAACCGCGTCACGATGTGAGGCAACGCTGCGGTTCCCGCCATGAGCGTCGCGAACAGCGCCACGAAATTGAGTTCGTCCATATCCAGGAACGGCTTCGTGTGCTGACGGAACGAGCGTAAATCCGCGAGTCCGCCCTCGAGCATCGTTCGCTCTGCAGCGCCGATTTCCTGAAGCAGCATCCCCGTATGTGATTTGGGGCAACACAATGCCCTGAGCTGCCCGCGCGAGGAGCATGAGCGCGATCGTTAGGCCCGCAGCGAGCACGCCGTAGAGAATAGCCTGCAAAGGTGTGACGCCGCGCGCGCCCGAAAACACCGCAACCGCAGCGACGATAACCGCGGCCAAGATGACCGAGGCTGAATAGGCGTGTCCCAACCCGCGCTCGGCCGCTAAGCCGACAAACGACAGCTCGGCGGTGAGCAAGAGGAGTGAAACCAGGACGAGCACGATAGTGCCGAGCACGGCCACGGTCGTCCCAAACCGCTGCTCCAGATAGGCAGGCACCGTTTGTGCCCCAGTTGCCCGCAGGCGCGAGGCCATGAGCACCGTTGCAGCAACGAGCCCGCCCATGAGCCCAAGTCCATAGACCAGCGCGTCCTGTCCCTGGAGAAACAAAAGGCCGGTCAGCATTGCCAGCAGCGACGCCGGCACTGCGCTGGACCCCAAGGCAAGCCCGGCGATGAGCGCCCTCTGGCCCGCTCCCGTCCGGGCCGTATCACTGCGAAACTCCACGCGTCGAATGCTCCCCTACCGGCACGTGTCTGGCAAGTTATGTGGCTTTCATTCCTATGAGTCTAACCGACCCTCGTCGGCATCGATGGCATCCTGTCTGCGCGCGAATATGAAGGCCAGCATGGCAAGGGCAACGAGCACCCCTTGCGCCGACAAGTAGTATCCGAGCGGAAATCCGCCGATGCGGAAGAGGTTCATGGGCTCGGCGAGCAGCGGCACGCCAATGCCGAGCAGGACCGTGACGGAGATGGCTGTCCACATCAGCCCGGCCGAGCGAAGCTCCCAGCGCCTGTCGTGCGCCTTCTTGAGAGAGAGGCGATAGGCACCGCGCGCCATGAGCAGCACGCCGACAAGCACGATGAGGACGGTACCGCGAAAACCAATGAGCGGAAAAAGATCGCCGACGGGGAGCCCAAGCGTATCGCCGGCGCCCATGAGAATGACGACCGCGCCGGCCAGCGTCAGCAGACCCAGAAGAATTTCGATCACGCAGCAACTCCGCCTGAACCCGGCGGAGACCCTAATCGCTCGCGCGATGTTCGCCTAGACCATGATGCTGCGGATCAAATCAGCTGGAGAGTGAACCATTGGCCGGATCAAGCGCCTAGAGCGCGATCCCTCAAAATACTCAGGGCGGCACATCATGCCGCCCCGAGCTAGTCTCCCTAGACTTGGGCCTTTTTTTCAAGGCCAGCTCCGAGCCCGACGAACTGACAGAAAGACAATGAGAGACGGGGATTTAGCTGTCAAGCCTGCCAAACCAGGGCATCTTGCATGCCAGACGTCAGAGCGCAGATAAATCGCCCAGGACCGGGCAACGCAGAGGCTTCATGTGCGGCGGACTAGGGATTTCGACCTGTCCTGGGTCAGGCTCTCGAAGATGGCTTTTCGACGCGCGTTATCCGCTCTAGGAGCCCCGGCCGGCGCCCCCGGCCGCCACCTTCGGGAGTCGCGTCTGCGCCATTGCCCTCAGCATGGCTCTCAGCCGGCTCAAGAGCCCCATTGGTCTCAGCGGGAGTTTGCAATTCGCCATCGAGCGCTCTTAGAAAGCCGCTGACACGCATGGGATCTTCGGCCTGACGCTGGCCCTTTCCGGATGCGCGCAGCTCGCGCGGTGGACGTGGTGTGCTGATGCGCTCGACCAGCGAATGCGCCGGTTTTTCCGCTTCCCTGCCGCGGCCGGCGCCGGATGTCGGCAGCGTACCCGCGCCGAGACGGCGCATTTCCTCCATGAAGTGCTGCGGCCTGGCGCGCCAGCTTCTCGTTTGCGGCTGCCATCTCCGAGCGCAGCCTCTGGATCGTTCCGATCTGCTCGTCGGCCTGCGCCTGCAGCGCGCTGACCCGTGCGCGCATGGCGATCTTGCTTTCCTTGACATGTCCTCTCGTCGGCATCCTCGGCCTCATAGGCCTTGAGCGCCGCCTTGACGCTCGCCAGTTCCGCTCCCTGGTCCTCGTTGGCGGCTTTGAGCGATCGGATCTCGGCCTCGAACGCCGCCTGACCGGCGTGGCCCGCTTCCGCCATCCCGCGAGCCGACTTCAAAGCAAATTCGGCATCCACCAGATCCTTGCGCAGCCGGCTGACTTCGAGTTTCGTGGCCAACGCCGCTGGGATTAGCATTGCCCGATTATAGCCCGAATCACCTGCGCTGGCCCGTCTGATCGAGCCGCGCTCCAGCTTTGGCCATCGTGCTTTGAAGGCGGTTGATGAGCGCGGTCTGATCGCGCGTCTTGGCGCTGAGCGACTCTATTTCCGATCTCAGCGCCACCTCGCCGTCGAAACGCGGATCGGCGAGCGGCTCGCGATTGCGCGCCGCGCGCGCCGTCAGCGTCGCGCTGAGGCGGTGAATCTCGTCGCGCTGCTGGGCATTGATCTGCGTCGCTTCCTCGAGCGCCTCACCCTGGCGTTGCGCCGATTGGGTCAGCGAGGCCGATTTCGCGATCGCGCTGGAACAGCAGCTTCTTCGTCTCGTCTAGGCGGTACTCGACCTTGGGCAAGCGCTCGGTGATGGTCTGCTCGAGGACGCGCCGCGCGTTCTCATGCTCCTCGAGTGAGGTCCTGAGACGCTGAACCTCCCCTTCGAGCGCGCTTATGCCGGCGTCGCGGCGGTTGATCTCGACCATTTGCTTGGCAGCGGAATGGGTCGCTTCCTCGACCTTCCGCTCGAGGCGGTGGATCGTGAGCGCAAACTGGGCGCGCAGCCGGTCTTTGTCCGCCGCGATCTCCTGCGACGTCAATGGCATGGTCGACTTGAGCGCATCGGTGGCCAGGCGCTGAGCGCGGCGGCGATAGAAGGGCGCGAGCAGAAACCCGATAAGGGCCGCCACGAAAAACCCGAGTGCCACCAGCATGGCCGACTGGATGGAAATCACCGGCGCATCCCCTGGCCGCTCCTCGTATAGCTCTTTTACAACCAAACGCGATCCGGTGAGGAGGTTCCTGACCGGACCTTCGAAGCTCGCAGCCTTATACGCTGCGTTCTGGCATATTAGATTGCGCCGCCAGCTCCGCTGCGCAAGTCCTTACAGCGGATTCCATGTCGGCGTGCGGGTATACTTGAGATATCCAATGTTGGCGCCGAGACGGACACCGACACCCGACCGGATAATTCCCAACTTCACGTCTCCATACGTCTGGAACTGCACGCTGACGCCGCCGACGAGATACGCGGAGCCTTCGGCGCCGCCGAAATCGATTGAAGATCTCTGACGGATCACGAAGATTGTACACGAGAACCATGGTCTTAGACCCTTCGGCGCCGGCGTCGTATCCGAGTGAAGGCCCCTGCCAGTAGATCTTATGTTCTCCGGCGTCCTTGGTGAAGAGCCTGCCCTCGCCGTACCGGAGGCCGACGACGAACGCGCCGCCCGCATCCTCGCCGAGGATATAACCGTTCGGACGACCCTGGCTCTTGAACGCGTACTCGACCGCGCTCGCCAGTCCCTTGCTGACCGCGCCGAAGAAGCCGTGTCCGGCAGCTACGATCTCGTTCTGATTGTAAGTGTTTTCCTCGCCCGGACCCGGGCCCGCGGTCGTCGCGGCGATCATAGGCCTCGGGCGGCGGTGCTGAATAAGGCTGGCCATAGCCGCCGTTGTTGACCGGCTCGCCGGGATCGGTATAGCCGCCGGATCCCCCCGATCCGCCGCCGTAGCCGCCCTGACCGGCGCTGCCGTTCGAACCCGAATAGCCGTTGTTGGAATAGCTGGGGCCCTGCGCATCGTAGCTCGGCCCATTGGGGCGGTACGCATTATTGCCGCCGGGAGCAGTGCCATATCCACCGCTCTGCCCGCCATAGCTTTGAGATCCGCCATTGGGGCTATACGCATCGTTGCCGCCGCCGCCGCGGGTCCCATAGCCATCGTAGGCGGGAGCCTGCTGCGCAGGTGTTGCTCCCAAGTCTGCGCCACGGCAACTGAGGTTGCCGAGAAAGCCAGCGCAGCAGCGAGAATGGAGGAGAATGATCTGAAGATCATGGACTTGCGAGATCCTTCGGGTCTCATGTGATCATGACGGCGAGCCACGTCGAACGGCCGACGTAACGGCGCATGATCCCGAATCAATCCTTAATCGAAAGTGTTACCAAAGTGTGGCTGGCCGCCTCGGCAGGCACCGGGTGCATGCAAAAAATGCGAGACGTCCGACGCCGTTGTGCAGCCGCTCAGCGCAGAGGCGAGCGCGGCGGAATGAACTCTCGTCCCCAGGCGACGAAGTGCGGATTGAGGTAGCCGACATCGGCCTTCCCGTATGTAAGCACCTCCCCTCCAAGCCGTGTCACGACCCCGCCCGCCCCCGCGAGAATCGCCTGCCCAGCGGCCGTATCCCACTCCATTGTCGGGCCGATACGCGCGTAGAAATCGGCGTCTCCGCGCGCAATCATGCAGAATTTGAGCGACGAGCCGGCCCGAATCGAAGACGCGACCGCGTAACCACGCAGAAATCCGTCGGTCGCCGGCGAGCGGTGCGAGCGGCTCTCGAGCACCTTCAGGGCGTCGACATCGGGCTGCCGGGTTTTGAGCTCGGTCAAGGAACATTCCGCGAGCGATTTCACTTGGGCGTCTGGCGCGACCTGCACCTCGACCGCGCGCTCCTTGTCGAGCGTCACGAACAACGCACTGAGTGCGGGCGCATAGATGAGGCCGAACACGGGCACCCCGTCGCTCACCAGCCCGATATTGACGGTGAACTCCCCGCACCGGTTGACAAACTCACGCGTGCCGTCGAGCGGGTCGACAAGAAAGAAGGACGTGCTTGGACTGGGCAATGCACCGAGCGAAGCGCTTTCCTCGGCCACCACGGGAACGCCGCGTGCCGCATGCCAAAGACCATCCAGAATAATGGCTTCGGCTTCTCGGTCGGCCGCCGTCACGGGAGAAGCGTCCGACTTCTGCTCGAC
Organism: uncultured Alphaproteobacteria bacterium; assembly: GCA_963831345.1. Lineage (GTDB taxonomy): Bacteria > Pseudomonadota > Alphaproteobacteria > Rhizobiales > Hyphomicrobiaceae > Hyphomicrobium_C. The sequence goes on along the minus strand of CAWHPZ010000041.1, from coordinate 97,831 downwards.
CTCCACGCCTGTCGTGAAGTAGGCCATTTCGGCACGGCCGGCCGCAAGCACGGCGGGTAGAAGCGCGTCGGCGAGAGCGCAATAGTCGAGCGGCCTCATCACAGGCAAACCTCTCGAACAGCAGGACATCGTCCAGCCTTGTCCCGCGAAGCAAGAGTTGCAGCGAGGGCTCATGAAACTGAAAAAAAGGCTGCAGCAGAGACCGGCAGCCTTTGCATCGGCAATAGCGGCCGTGTATCAGAGCTGTAAAGCGGTTTGCAAGCGGCTCTCTGTTGCTCGCGTTCGTGCCTTGTCCCGCACAACGGTCGTTTGAGCCGCCGCTTGTGGAAAACTGCGGGCCCGCAATAGGCGACGGCTGATCGCAGAAGTCGCTGTGCGGCGCGTGCTCCGGCACGCACTCTTAAGGGGGACATCACGAATGAGCCAGCGCGTTCATCCAACCGATCTCGAGCTCGCGGCGCTTATTTCGAGCAAGATCTGCCACGACGTGATCGGTCCTGTGGGCGCCATCTACAATGGGCTCGAGATTCTCGCCGAGGACGACGACGAAGAGGCCAAGGCGTATGCGATGACCGTCATTCGCAACGTCACCGAGCAGGCTTCGGCGCGTCTGCAGTTTGCCCGCTTCGCCTTCGGCGCGGCCGGCTCCGCAGGCGCCTTGATCGACCTGACCACGGCAGAACAGATTTCCCGGGGTTTCCTCGGCCAGGGCAAGCACAATCTCCTGTGGCGCGGACTGCCCGGCCACATGGTCAAGGACAAGGTGAAGCTGCTGCTCAATCTCGTGGCAAGCGCGGTGACTGCGCTCCCGCGAGGCGGCGACATCGAGGTCAATATCGCCGGCACCAACGAGCAACCGACCTTCGTCATTGCCTGCCGTGGCACGAGCGCACGGCCTCCCCAACACCTCGGCGAGTTTGTTGCCGGCATCGCGCCGCCGGCTCTCGATGCGCTGACGATCCAGGCCTATTATACGTGGCGGCTCGCGGGCTCGGCAGGCATGGTGCTCGCGATCGTAAAGGATGGCGCTGATATTATGCTGAGTGCTCGCCCGGCAAGTTGAGCCGGAGATGTGTCCCACGGCGACACACTCGCCGGTGCAACAATCAACGCCTCGTTAACGGGTTTGCCCCACATAATAACTCTCGCGAAGCATGTTGATCCGAGTCGGCAACGAGCCCGGCGAGCGGGAACTTGCCCGAGATCGACAATAGCGGGTTACGTCAATGAAGCGGTGTCTAGTCGCCAATTCCTCCGAGGTCGTTCGCAAAGTCGCCCGGCATTTCATCGAAGCATTGGGCTTCGAGGTATGTGAGGCCGACGCCGCGCAAGCGATGCTCGACATGTGGCGGAAGAAGTCGCCTGACATCATCATGCTCGATTGGCATCTGCCCGGCATGACGACGATCGAAATCTTGTCCGCGCTGCGCTTCGGCGTCACGACCAAGCGTCCGTTCATCCTCTACTGCACCGCCGACAACGATCCCGTCGAGCTGACGCGGGCGTTTGCAGCCGGCATCGACGCCTACATCATGAAGCCGTTCGATCGGCAGTCTTTCGTCGAGAAGTTCACCGAGACCGGCTTGGCCGCGTAGCTCGCCCTCACACTCTGCCGCACCGCGCTGGCATCCGAGCCCCGCGCTTGCTACACCATCAGCGCGCTGCACGATTGGCGCGATGGCCGGTACATGGTCGTTCCCTTCATTTCATAGAGAACGTCGCCATTCCGTTGGACGAGATCAAGTCTTGCTGCGCGTCGAGCACCTGAAAATCGGCACACTGCCTCAGCTCTCCTTTGAAGTTGCAGACGGCGAATGCCTGGCTATTGAAGGCCCCTCCGGCTCCGGCAAGACGCGCCTTCTCAGGGGCATTGCCGATCTTGATCCCGCCCCGGGTCAGATCTTCCTGGACGGCATCGAGCGTCACGAGATGTCTGCGTCCGAATGGCGAAAGTCCGTCCGCTTTGTCGCCGCGGAGCCGGGTTGGTGGACAGACACGGCCCGCCCCGCATTCCCGCCCGCCGGGCGCGCAGCAAGGCTGTTGTCCGATCTCGGATTGACCGAGGGCATCCTGGATCGTCCGATCGCCACGCTGTCGACCGGCGAACGACAGCGCATGGCTCTCGTCCGCGCCCTCGTCGACGACCCCAAAATTCTTCTGCTCGACGAGCCGACCGGCGCTCTCGATGTCCGCTCCTCCGCACTGGTCGAGGAGGTGCTGCGCTTTCTCATCCTCGCCGGCAGAACCATCCTTCTGGCAAGCCACGACGCCGGTCTTGTCGCGCGTCTCGCGCATGCCCGGCTGCAGCTCGCACGGCCACACACAACTGCGAAGCCCTGACGCAACACTTGTGACTGCAAAGCCGCGATCTCGGCTACACTCACCTTCTCCGCAACGACCGCCCGCAAGGCCTGCTGCATGACCGCTTATGTTCCGCTCGATCTCGGCGATCTCGCCCTCGCATCGACGCTTCTGATCGCCAACGGTGTCGCCTCGCTGGCCTTCCGCCTCAATCTCGAGAAGAGCATCGCCATTGCCGCCGTGAGAATGGTGGTGCAGCTCGCGGTCGTGGCCCTCGCGCTCAAGTTCATTTTCGAGGTCGACGCCCCCGCCTGGACCGCGATGCTCGCTCTCCTGATGGCGGCAGCTGCAGCCTATGAGGTGACATCGCGCCAGGAGCGGCGCATCCGCGGTCTGCCGGCGCTCGCGCTCGGCGCCGGGACACCGTTTGTCGCTGGACTCATCGCAACACTGTTCGCGGCCACGGCCGTCATCGCGCCCGACCCCTGGTACGCCCCCCGTTACGTGCTGCCTATTTTCGGCATGATGCTCGGCAATGCGCTGACTGGTACCAGCCTCGTCCTCGATGCCTTCACGCAGGGAGCTAGCCGGGAGCGCAATGCCATCGAGGCGCGGCTGGCTCTCGGCGCCACACGCTTCGAGGCGTTCGACACCGTTTTGAAGCGCGCCTTGACCACGGGCCTGATGCCGATCCTGACCGCCATGGCCGCAACCGGCATTGTTTCGCTGCCGGGCATGATGACCGGGCAGATCCTCGCCGGCATCGAACCCGTATCGGCAGCGAAGTATCAGGTGATGATCATGTTTCTGATCGCGGGCGCCACGTGCATGTCGGTCGTGGCGGCGGGCGTCGGTGCCGTGTTGCTGTTGACCGACGAGCGCCATCGTCTGCGGCTCGACCGGCTTCAGGCTTAGTCAAATGGCAATCTCGGCGCACGACGAAGGGCGCCATAGAAAAAGCGGCGCCCTGTGAAAAGGACGCCGCTTTTATTAAATCGGAATTTCGAACGCCTTAGGGCTTGGATGCACCCTCGGCGGCCAGAGGCGGCACGGCCGGGGTCGCCGGCGGTGATGCGCCGGCCGCAGCCGCTGTGCTGGCGGCACCTGGCATGGCCGGCGCGCTTGCATTCGCGGATGCGAGCGCGGCGGCAGCGCGCTCGGCGGCAGCTGCAGCACGCTCTGCGGCGGCGGCAGCCCGTTCGGCTGCGGAGGCAGCAGCTTCCGCGGCATCCGTTGCAGCCTGATGGGCAGGCGGCGTCGCAGCAGCGGTTGAGGGGGTGCTCTCGACCTTCGCGGCGGCCTCACTCGAGGATGTCGCGGCGGAGTCGGCAGCTTTGTTGTCGATCGGAAGCGCGCCAGTCTCAACCTTCGCCGGCGCGGAGGTCTCTGCGGTTGCGGCCTTGGGCTCTTCCGTCTTCACTTCGGCGGGCTTTGCCTCGGCTGCCTTCTCTTCCGACTTAGCATCGGGTGAAGACTTGGCTTCGGTCTTAGCTACTTCCTTCTTGGGCTTTTTCGGAGCATCGCCCGTACTGGCTTCGCGATCACCGGACGGCATCTTGTCGTTGCCCCAGCACACTGTCGCGGACGCCGTGCAGGTATGCTCGTCAACGACGATCAGATTGAGAAACAGGTCGCACTTAACGTCTTTCTTGCCGACCGTGTATTTCTCGATACCCTGCTCCGCAGCCCAGTTCGCGATGTGCTTGTCGAGAAGCGACTTCGCGTCGTTGGTGGGGCCATCCTTGCCGTAGTCGTTGACCAGGAAGCCCATGCGTTTGCATCCGGCGACGGCAGGCCCTGCGAGGCCCACAATGGCTCCAGCCAAGGTCGCGGCAATGGCAAGTTTCGACACGGAACCCATCTAGAAAATCTCCGTTTCGGACAACTCGAATACTCAGGCTCTAAGCTGCTATAGCCGCCCAGGACCACCGTGCCTAGAGTGCGCGGCAACATTATGCGCAGCTTTACTAATACGGCAAAATAGAGGCACGCCCCTAGTTGCCGCCTCGCCCTTCCCGAGGGCACTTACAACAGCTAAATCAAAGCAAGCGTTCGATATTATGATCGAGTCATAGTGCGCGCTCGGAAAACAGAAATGCCGCGCTATCGGCAGATGGCGCGGCATTTCTACGAACCTGGCCGCTGCTGCGGCCCTGGTCTCAGGTCTTGCAGATCGTGGCAGAACCGCGGCAGGTCCAGCCCCAAGAGCCGCCCTGCTTGCAGCTGTAGCTGCGTGCGCCGAACGTATAACCAGGAATGCTTGCCGCCGCGCCAACCTTGTTGCCCGAGCCCATCCATGCGGCCCAAGCACCCCAATCGGTGGCCTGCAAGAGAGCTTCGTCCACCTGAAGCTTCGCATCCTGCTGGCTTCCGGCTTCGCCGATGGCACCCTTCTTGAAGCATGTTTTCGCTTCGGCCTGTGAGGCCGACATTGCAAAGCCAGCAACGGCTACGACGGCCATCGCTGAGCGCAAGGCATTGAGCATGTCAAACGTCTCCCCTGCAAATTTCATAAGACCCCAATGGAGTCGGGCCGACATTGCCACCGCTCGGCTTCACACGCGCGAGGGAAAGCCGGAGCCACCGCCAGTTATCCACTGTTCGTGTCTCATGAGCCACGCTCATTAAACAGCGGGTACGCTCAGCGCTCAGCTTGCAGATTGACGGCTTTGGGGCCTTTGCCGCGCTTGTCGGGTTCGGTCTCGAACGAGATGCGGATGCCTTCACTCAAGCCGTTGATTCCGGACTGCTCGAGCGCAGTCACGTGCACAAATACGTCTTTGCCGCCGTCATCAGGCGCGATGAATCCATATCCCTTGTCGCCGTTGTAAAACTTCACCGTTCCGACTTGCCGCATTGCTCGTCTCCTGAGATGCCCCGACTACCAGTTGCCCGCCGCCAGCGCGGGGCGCGCCGGCGTCGGGCGAAGGAAACCCATCGGTATGGAGATGTGTTGTGCGCGAGGATGTGGCGGGCATGCGCGCATAAGAACCAGGCATGAGAACCAAATCGATTGCAGCGCCCGCGTCCGGTTCTGCGGCCGGAATCCAAGGGCCAGAAAACACGGATAAATATCTCGAAAAATAGTGATGCATGCAAGACCCGGCACAACCTCAAAACACCGCGAACTGCGATGTTCACGACGAAGTGACGTGCTCTCCCGCAAGCCACTCGGCGCGGCTCGACGCGCCAGCACCACGCGCGAGGGTCTGCGCCAGAAACGGCAACAGACGCTCGATCTTTGCGGGCAGCGTGAAGGGCGGATTGACGATGAGAAGTCCCGTTCCCATGAGCTCTCCCTCACTTCTTACCGGTCCGACAACGAGCTCGGCGGCATAAAGTTTCGTGAATCCGAGCGCCGCCGCATCGCGACGGAAGCGTTCGACGGCGCGCACATCCTTCACGGGATACCAGACGATAACCGTGCCGGTCGCGAAGCGGCGCTGCGCCGCCGCAAGACCCTCGATCAGGCGCTGGAATTCGCCCGGCTTCTCGAACGGAGGATCGATCAGGACAACACCGCGCCGCTCCTTGGGCGGCAGCAATGCCTTGAGCGCCATCCACGCATCGATTTCGAGCACCTTTGTCTGGGCATCGCGGGCGAAGTGCTCCTTGAGCAGCGCCCTATCCTCAGGATGAAACTCGTTGGCCGCGAGCACGTCTCCACGCCTTAGCAGGCGACGCGCGAGAACCGGGCTGCCCGGGTATTGCGCGATCGCGCTGTCCGCCTGTCCTTGGCGAACCGCCTTGAGATAGGGCTCAAGAATTTCTGCAATGTCCTGCGGAAGCGTTGTGCCGAGGAGCCGGCCGATGCCGTCTCTCCATTCGCCCGTCTTTTGGGCTTCCTCGCTGCTGAGATCGTAGAGTCCCGCGCCGGCATGGGTATCGATGACGCGGAAGGGCGACGGTTTCTGCTTCAGATGCTCGATGACGAGCGCGAGAACCGCATGCTTCAGCACATCGGCAAAATTTCCGGCATGGTAGACGTGGCGATAGTTCATGGTCGCATTCGGTGTGAGGTCAAAGCCGTCGTGCCTCGTAGGCAGCGGCAAATGGAACGGGCGATCTCGGTCTCCCGAAACCGCCCATTTGAGATTAGATCAAGATCGAGGCAGATCCTAACAATCTGAGCCCGAGCCTTTACCTATGCTTGCCGACCCAACGATGATCTATCGCGTGCCGTTCGGAGGCAGCACGAACGGCTGCGACTGCCGCCCAAACTCGCCGCGGGCCGCTTCCATGTGCGAGCTAGGCAATTGAGGAGGCACGCCGTCGCGTTCGAGCTTGGGAGCGATCTCGGACGGATCGGCAACGCGGCGCGAGCGGCCGTCGAAGATGGCGCCCTGCTCGATGGACAGAAGGTGGCTGTGAATGTCGCCTTCGACTTCGGCCCCCGAATGCAGCACGACATGTGCCCCCAGAATGGCGCCGTTGACGCGCCCGTAGACCGCGACGGACTCCGCCGCGATCGAGCCCTGAATGACGGCTTCCTTGCCGACTTCCAGTTCCTTGCTGTGCAGATCCGCCTGGATGTTGCCGAGCACCTTGAGCGAGCCCTTGCAGCGGATCGTGATCGTTTCGCCTTCGATCGACAGGTCGCTGCCGATGACCGACTGCGTCGGAGCGGCGGCTCCGACGGCGTGAAGATGCTGCCTCTCGAGACCCGTTCCATTGCGCCTTAAAGTTGGAACAGCCGTGTCGGTAGGAGCCGGAATTGGATCAGGCTTGCGGTTGAACACCATACATATCTCCCTCGAGCTCATGTGATCCGCACACCTTGTCGTGACTGGCGACTTGGACGAATTGATGTCGCTGGCTTTCCTCGACACGAATTCTCGCCACAGCCGGGCCTCATCATTAAGGCTCTTCGAGCCCCTGAAGATATTCGGGGAGAGCCCGAGTAATGCTCCGACGCGTCATGGAATAGTCGCGGATGAACCCTTAATTGTCAGAAGGGGAAAAACGGGTGCAAATGTGCCCGAGTTCAGGGCTGCGTGAAGCAGAAGGCGCGCAGCCGGGGGAGGAGGCGCATGGACGAACTGGACCCATTTGAGGACGGAGTACAGGCTTTCAGCGGCATCGTGAGAGCCTGGAGCCCGACGGCCGGCGAACTCATCACCGACAGTGGCCTGGTCATTTTTCTGGATACGCACAATCAGCCAGCGGTCGCGCCAGGGACGCGCATCACAATCGCGGCCCGCAAATACCGGCCCTGCTTCAAGGTGCTGCGGGTCGGCGCATTGTGAGGAGCGCGCTCAGGCCTTTACGACAAAGCTGTCGACCACGCGTTTGCGGCCGGCATAGTCGAATTCGATGGTGAGCTTGTTGCCGTCGACCTCGGTCACGGTGCCGGCACCGAATTTCTGATGCCGGACCCGGGCGCCCACCTCGTAGCCGGCTCCGGGCGCGCTTGAGGAAGCAATAATCTGCCCCTCGATCATGACGGGGGGCCTGTTGGCCTGGCGAGCCCAGCCGTTTTCACCGAAGCGCGGTTGCGCATCCTGCGCCTTGGCCCGTTGCCAGCCCGGTGTCTCGTAGTTGGACTGGAACCGGCTCGGAGCCTCGTCGAAACGGCTCTTGCCGTAAGGGTTGCGGCCGAAGCCGCCGCGGTCGAACGGCGAGCCGAAATTCTGATAGGCCCCGCCGAAGGGGCTCTTGGCCTCGACGACCTCGACGTGATCCTCAGGCAGGTCGTCGACGAAGCGCGACGGGACCGCCGACTGATAAAGTCCGCGCGTTCGGCGGTTCTGGGCAAAGGACACCTTCGCCAGCTTCTTCGCCCGCGTCACACCCACATAGGCGAGCCGGCGCTCCTCCTCGAGCCCCTTTTCGCCGCTTTCGTCGAGCGAGCGCTGATGCGGGAACAGCCCCTCTTCCCAGCCGGGTAGGAATACGGTCTCGAACTCGAGGCCCTTGGCGGCATGCAAGCGTCATGAGGCTCACGCGTTCGCCGTCGTCGCGCTGCTCGGTATCCATGACCAGGCTGACGTGCTCGAGAAAAGCTTCCATCGTTTCGAACTCGTGCATGAAGCGCACGAGCTCCTTGAGGTTTTCGAGCCGCGACTGCGCCTGCGGGCTCTTGTCCGTCTGCCAATGAGCCGTATAGCCGGACTTGTCCAGGATAAGCTCGGCAAGCTCGGTATGTTTCATGTTGCCGAGGAGGCCGCGCCAGCGCTCAAACGAATTGACGAGGTCGGTAAGCGCCTTGCGCGCCTTGCCGCCCAGTTCCTCGGTCTCGACGATCTCGCGCGCCGCGCGGAACATGGGCACATCGCGCGCCCGCGCCAGCGAATGAATGCGCTCGACGCTGGTATCGCCGAGGCCGCGCTTCGGCACGTTGATGATGCGCTCGAACTTGAGATCGTTGGCGGGATTGGCCATCACCTCGAGATAGGCGATCGCATCCTTCACTTCGGCGCGTTCATAGAAGCGCGGACCACCGATGACCCGGTACGGAAGCCCCGTGGTCACGAACCGGTCTTCGAAGGCGCGCATCTGGAACGACGCGCGCACCAGAATGGCGATCTGGTTGAGGCTGTGCCCCGCCTTCTGAAATTCCTCGATGTCGCGCGTGATGCCACGCGCTTCCTCCTCGTCGTCCCAGACGCCGGTGACGGTGAGCTTGGAGCCCGCTTCGCCGTCAGTGAAAAGCGTTTTGCCGAGCCGGCCCTTGTTGCGGGAGATCAGCCCTGCCGCAGCCCCCAGAATATTGCCGGTCGAGCGATAATTGCGTTCGAGGCGAATGACGATCGCACCGGGAAAATCGTTCTCGAAGCGCAGGATGTTATCCACTTCGGCGCCGCGCCAGCCGTAGATCGACTGATCGTCGTCGCCGACGCAGCAAATGTTGGGCGAGCCCTGCGCCAGGAGCCGCAGCCACAGATACTGGGCCACGTTGGTATCCTGATACTCGTCGACCAGGATGTAACGGAAGCGGCGGTGGTAGTCGGCCAGCACATCCGGGTGCTCGAGGAAAAGACGCAGCGATTCCAGCAGTAGGTCGCCGAAGTCGGCCGCGTTGAGCTCCTTGAGCCGCTTCTGATAGGCGGCATAGAGCTGCGCGCCCTTGCCGTTACCGAATGCGAAGGCTTCGCCAGCCGGTACTTTGTTCGGCGACAGGCCGCGGTTTTTCCAGCTGTCGATAAGGCCCGCCAGCTGCCGCGCCGGCCAGCGGTCCTTGTCCAAGCCCTCCGCCTCGATCACCTGCTTCAACAGGCGGATCTGGTCGTCGGTATCGAGGATTGTGAAGCCGGATTTCAGCCCCACGAGCTCGGCATGGCGGCGCAAAATCTTGACGCCGATGGAGTGGAACGTGCCGAGCCACGGCATGGCCTCGACCGCACCCCCGACGAGCCCGCCGATGCGCTCCTTCATCTCGCGGGCGGCCTTGTTGGTGAAGGTCACGGCCAGTATCTGATGGCCCTGGGCCCGTCCCATGGCCATGATGTGGGCAATGCGCGTCGTGAGCACCCGGGTTTTGCCGGTTCCGGCACCGGCCAGAACCAATACCGGGCCGTCGAGAGCTTCGACGGCGGCGCGTTGCTCCGGATTGAGACCCTGGAGGTAGACGGGGGCCATGCTGGCCGCTCGCGCCCGTTCCGAAATCGACGGCGAAGCTGGTCGGCTCACGTCTCGTCCAACCGCCTGCGAGGCGGGCGCTTCGGGCAAATCGAACGGCGGCAAATCACCGTCGTCCTCAGCCCCGCTATCGGGCAGCCTGTTCAACGCATGCTTTTGATTCTGCGACATGAGATCGGGTATAGCACCGGCTAAGAGCCATCAATTGGGCGGAGAGCCCCTCCACAAACGACAATATAGGTATTGGCGGCCCGGATGCCCCGTAACTTCCGCCCCTCCCCAGGAAAAAAGCCCCAATTGGGGTCACACTTTGGAACCGTGTTGGGTTATGGTGCCATTCATCAGGGGCCAGCGTGCGCTGCACGGCGCGGGCGGGCAATTTTGTCCTGCGTGGTCGGTCAACCCAATGACCGGATAACAGCGGCCAGCAAGTGAGCCGCTGAACAAGGAGCACGATTAACAGATTACGCGAAAAGCTCCGGTAAGGTGGACGCGAGTGCCGCGTAGTGCGCGGTAATCAAGCCGAAATGATCGCAACGACGATCTTGGCCATGACGGCGGACCTTCGATGCTGGCGACTATAGAGCACATACGACGCGCATGAACAATTTTCTCCTGTATCTGGGCGGTCTTCTGATAGCGGCACTCGCTGTGCTGTTCGCCGTCCCCCATTTCGTCGACTGGAACTCCTACCGCGGCGTTTTCGAAGCCGAGGCTTCGCGCATTCTCGGCCGCGAGCTTCGCGTCGGCGGAGCCGTCAATGTCCGCTTCCTGCCCGTCCCCTATGTGAGCTTCGAAAAAATCCGTATCGCCGACCAAGGCGGCGAGAACGGCTCGATTATTCGCATCGACAGCTTCACCATGTGGCTGTCTGTTCCCCCGCTTCTCCGTGGCGTCCTCGAGGCCCACCAGGTCGAGTTGCGCCGTCCGGTGCTGCAGCTCGCAACCGATGCATCCGGCAGCGGCAACTGGCGCACGCTATCGATGAACCCGGGCGCCATGCCCTTCGTGCCGAAGGATGTCGCGCTTCAGTCGGTTCGAATTCTGGACGGCGCCATCGTCGTCAATGGTCCCGCAAGAAACGAGCTCGCCCGCCTTGCGGACATCACCGGCGAGCTTGCGGCGGAAGCTCTTGACGGACCGTACAAATTCAAAGGCTCGCTGAAATGGGACGGCGAGCTGCGCCAGGTCCGCTTTGCCACCGCGAAGCAGGATCCCAGTGGTGACATTCGTTTCAAGGCCGCCGTCGATGCCCCGGCGTCGGGTAATTCCTATGTGCTCGACGGGCGCGTGCGTGACCTGAAGGGCGCCCCAAAGCTCGACGGCGACTTGACGGCGAAGCTTGCCCTCGCTCCCGGCGCATCTGTTCCGCCGGAGCAATCAGCGGTTCCCGAGGTCGCTCCCGCCGGCTCACCCCCGGCCTCGACCCCAACGCCGATCAAAGGCGACGTCCTCGCACCACCGCGTGATCGAAGGCGCACCTCCAGGCCCTGGCGACAAGGCCGCATCTCCAAATCCGTCAAACGCCCCCGCCGGCCGCGCCGAAGCCCACCAAGCCTGAGTTCGATTTCCGCGCCAAGGTCACCGGCGATACCGCCGGCGTCGAGCTGAGCGACCTCGCCGCCACCATCGACACCGGCACCGGCGTTCCGCAGCTCATCGCAGGCTCGGCCAAGCTTTCCTGGAAAGACAAGACACGCCTCGATGTGAAGCTCGACTCCAAGTGGCTCGACCTCGATCGTCTGATGAACAGGAGCCGGCGGCGAAATCCCGCTCGAAGCCGCGCGCGGTCTTTTCGAAACCGTCGCGGCGGCCCTTCCCGATGAAGCCGACACCAATGCCACGCTCGATTTCGACCAGCTGACGCTCGGCGGCGAGCCGATCAGCAACGTGCATTTCGCCGCTTCCCGATCGGGCGGCCCGCTCGAGATCAAGGGCGTCCGCGCCAGCCTGCCCGGAGGAACGAGGCTGCAGCTCGACGGCGTTCTCACGCCAGGCGGCGCCGTGCCCCGCATCGACGGCACGGTCTTCGTCTCCGGCCAGAGCTTGTTGCGCTTCTTGGGCTGGGGCTTCCGCAAGCCTGACATCGGCGATAGCCGCACCGACGGGCCGTTCGCCCTGGATGGCCGTTTCGTGCTCGCTGAAAATCGTATCGAGTTGACGAACGCGACGGCTGAAATTTCGGATACGCCCCTCGCGGGCGCCGTCAAGCTCAGCCTCGGCCAGCGCAAGCAGCTTTCCGTCAGCCTCGAGGGAACCAAGGTCGACGCCACCCAGATCCGCTCAGGCGTCCTTGGCCTCGGCACCGTCAAAAGCCTTTTCCTGGGCGGCGCTCCCAGCGCAGGCAAAGACGAAGCCGCCGGCGGTATCGATCTGGCGCTGAAGCTCAAGCTGGCCGAACTCGCCGACGGCGACCGCATTCTGCGCGACGTGGACGCTGAAATGTCGATCGAGCGCGGAACCCTGTCTATGCCGCGTCTGAGATTTTCAACCCCGGAAGGCTTGGCGATCGATGCGGAAGGATCGGCGAAGGACGTCGTCGACCGGCCGGACGGCTCCATCAGAGCCCTCGTATCGGCCCCGAACGAGGCCGCCGCAAAAACGTTCATCCGCCTCCTCGACCTCGACGCCAACGACGAAGCGAGCCTCGGGCGCCTGAGCCGGCTAGCGCCCATGCGCGTCGCCGCGACGCTGACGCTTCACAGCGGTGAGACGAACACCAGTCATCTCGCACTCGACGGCTCCCTTGGCGGAGGCCGCATCACGGCCGCGCTCCAACTGCAGGGCGGCCGTGACGGCTGGCGCAAGGCTCCGGCAGACATCACCGCCACCATCACCAGCCCCAGTGTCGAAAAATTGGTCTCCGCGCTCTTCGACGTAGCGGACACCGGCAGCAGCAAGCACGTCACCGCAGCAGCCGGGGCAACTCCTGCTCAAGGCGGCGGGAACGCCGACATCCGGCCTTCTGACCATCGCTGAGGTCTCGTCCGACACCTTCTCGCTCGACTACAACGGCCGCGTCTCCCTGCCCGCGCCGGACCAGTCGGCCGCTTCGGGCACGGTGCGCGTTTCTTCCGCCGATGCACGCGGTGCCTTTGCCCTTGCCGGTCTCAAGCTCGGAGAGGGAGCCGCAGGAGTACCGCTGGCGGCAACTCTTTCGCTGGATTTGAAAGACAAAGCGCTGACGCTCGAAACGAATGCGATGACGCTCGGTGCCAGCACGGTCGGAGGGAAGGTGACACTGACCCCGGCGGAGACTGGCGGACGCACGGTCGCGGCGTCCCTTGCCGCCGACAGCGCCTCGTTCTCCTCGTTGCTCTCAACCGTGCTCGCCCGCGAAAGCGCCGACCCCACGCCCGAGCCGCCGCCCGCCGAGACATCTCCCCGCCGGGACGCTAAGGCCACGGCTCAGGCTCCCCTCGCAGCAGATAGCACTCCCGCTGACATATGGCCCGAGCAGGCCTTCGATCTCTCGGCCCTCGATCAGTTGAATGGCAAAGTCAGCGCACGCATCGGCGCATTGACCCTAGAGCCGGGCCTGACGATAAGCGACGCCACGCTCGAAGCCTCCTTCGGCCCCCAAGGCATCTCCGTCGGCAAGCTCGAGGGTACGGCCATCGGCGGCAAGCTCAGCTCCAAGCTCGACATCGAGAGAGCGCGTGCAGGCGTGGGCTTGAACGGATCGCTGCGCATCGACATCGCCAGCACGCCCGCGGCAACGGCCTCGGCTGGACCTGGGGCACCCGGCGATGTCGCGTCGATGGCGGTCGATTTCTCCGGCCGCGCGCTGAGTCCCGCAGCTCTCGTGTCGTCGCTCACGGGCAAGGGAAGCATCTCCGCAGGCGACGCAACGCTGACAGGCATGTCCCCGACCTCGATTGCCGGCGTGGTCGAGGCAGCCTTGAGCGGAAAAGGGCCCTCATCCGGCGACGCCTTGTTGCAGGCGGTCAATGCTGCCGCCAAGCAGGGCGAGGTGAAGCTCGGCAAGCTAGAAATTCCCGTCGTCGTCGGCGACGGCGCCGTGAAGCTCGACAAGGTCACCATCGAAGCCCCCGACGGCCGCTCGACCTTTTCCTCGGTGATAGACCTTGCGTCCATGAAGCTCGACAGCGAGTGGCAAATCGAGCCGAGGCTCAACAGCCCGTCGGCGGCAGCCCAACAGCGGCCATATCTGCCGGCGGTGACGGTCGTCTATACGGGCAAGCTCAGCGCCCTGTCCTCGCTCGAGCCGACGGTGTCGACTTCAGCGCTCGAGCGCGAGCTGTCCGTGCGCAAGATGGAGCGCGATGTCGATCAGCTTGAATGGCTGAGAAAGCAGGATCAGGCCCGCGCGCGGCAGGAGCGAGAGCGCCGCAAGGCCCTGGAGGCCGCGCCCCAGCCCCCTGCGCAGACACCGCCCGCGGCCTGGGACGGTGCCGACACCACGACCGCACCAACTCCAGAGGCGCCGGCAGATGCCACTGCCGCTCCGCCCACTCCTGGGCGCGGACGCCGGAGCACCTTTGGATCCGGACGCAGCCCCCGCAAACGGATCGGCGACGGCAAGCGCCGCGCCTGATGGCGCAGGCGCGAATTCACGTCCTGTGCGCAAGCGCAAACCGGCCAACGACGAGTGGCGGCCGTTCCAGACGTCACCGTTCTGACCCGCTCCGATCGTCGCGCCTCCTATCAGGCGCGGCGTGAATCGGCAGCGCCGGAAAGATCAGTCGCGATTTCCGCCGTCATAGCTCGACACGGGCGCGATCCTGCGGAAATAGCGCAAGATCCAGATGCGCACGGCGCCCGAAAGCCCGGCCTCATCGCGCCCTTCGTCGATACTGGCTATGAGAGAAGCGAGCGACATGCCCTCGCGTTGCGCTGCATCCTTGAGCGCCTCCCAGAATGGGGCCTCGAGTGAAATCGACGTCCGGTGCCCGCGGATCGTGAACGAGCGTTTGACCGGTCGTGTCATGACGGAAGGCTCGCCGCCATCTTCGCCGGCATCGTCGCGCCGGTGCGCATCGAGACGACGCACAGTCAGCGTCTTGTCCAGCTTCGACGTTTCACGCTCGGCTTTCGTGCGTCCGAATTTTACGCGGTTCTCCTCGGCACGCTTCTCTTTATCAGCGCGATTACGAGCCTTGCGTGCCTTCCTGAGATTGACGATCTCCGCGGTCATGATCGATCCGTTGCTATGAAGCCGCCGCCATCGTACCCACGCGTCTGAATCGCGTCAAAGAGTGACAGCGGCACCCGCCAGCCGCAATCACTCGGGTCCGATCATCTTCTCCGGGCGCACGATCTCGTCGAACTCCTTGTCGGTCACATAGCCGCCGCCGACCGCCTCCTCGCGCAGCGTGGTGCCCTTCTTGTGCGCCGTCTTGGCGATCTTGGCTGCGTTGTCGTAACCGATCTTCGGCGCCAGCGCCGTGACCAGCATGAGCGAGCGGTCGAGGCCAGCCTTGATATTCTCCTCGCGCGGCTCGATGCCGACGACGCAATTGTCGGTGAAGCTCACCGCCGCATCCGACAAGAGGCGCACCGACTGCAGGAAATTGTAGGCCATCACCGGGTTGTAGACGTTGAGCTCGAAATGCCCCTGGCTTCCGGCGAACGACAGCGCGGCATTGTTACCGAACACCTGCACACAAACCTGCGTCAGCGCCTCGCACTGCGTCGGGTTCACCTTGCCCGGCATGATTGAGGAACCCGGCTCGTTCTCCGGCAGCGACAGCTCGCCCAGGCCCGACCGCGGACCGGAGCCGAGCAGACGGATATCGTTGGCGATCTTGAACAGCGACACCGCAACCGTGTTGATGGCGCCGTGCGAGAACACCATCGCGTCGTGCGCCGCCAGCGCCTCGAACTTGTTCGGCGCTGAGGTGAACTTCAGCCCCGTGATGGCGGCGATCTTTTCCGCCACCTTCTCGGCGAAACCAACGGGCGCGTTGAGTCCGGTGCCAACCGCGGTGCCGCCCTGCGCCAGCTCCATCAGCGCCGGCATGCTCTGCTCGATGCGCTTGATGCCGTTCTCCACTTGCTGAGCGTAACCGGAAAACTCCTGGCCGAGCGTCAGCGGTGTCGCATCCTGCGTGTGCGTGCGGCCGATCTTGATGATGTGTGACCAGGCCTTGGCCTTGTCCTTCAACGCACCATGAAGATTTTTCAGCGCCGGGATCAGCCGAAACGCGATTTCCTCAGCGCACGCGATGTGCATCGCGGTCGGATAGGTGTCGTTCGACGACTGGCTCATATTGACGTGGTCGTTGGGATGCACCGGCTTCTTCGAGCCCATTTCGCCGCCGAGCATCTCGATGGCCCGGTTCGAGATCACCTCGTTGGTATTCATGTTCGACTGCGTGCCGGAGCCCGTCTGCCAGACGGCCAGCGGGAAATGCGCGTCGAGCTTGCCGTCGATCACTTCCTGCGCGGCCTGGATGACGGCAGCGGCGATCTTCGGATCGAGCCGGCCGAGTTCGAGATTGGTCTCCGCAGCAGCACGTTTGACGATACCGAGCGCACGAACCACCGGCAGCGGCTGTTTCTCCCAGCCGATCTTGAAATTGCCGAGAGACCGCTGGGCCTGCGCGCCCCAGTATTTATCGGCCTCCACCTCGATGGGACCGAACGTATCGCTTTCGGTGCGGGTCGCGGGCTTGCTCGTCTTCGAGGTCATGTCGCTCTTCCGTACTAGGGCATTCTCTTGGGCCGCCATAGCACGGACGCACGCACCGCACCAACATGACAGGATCGACCATCAATTTCGTGGACCCGGCGCCCAAGCCGCCGCCCTGTGCCTCGCGTGCAACGAACAGGCTCAATCCACAATCCCAGCCCAATTGGACAGGGTTCCGTCATGCTTGCCATCACGGCTGGAAGGCCGCAGGCCCAATCACGATGAAATGCAAGGACGATACTCTCACGACGACGTGCACGGCTCGTCGTCGTGCTTGCGATTGACCTGGCGCAATTAGGGGCGCCAAATAGCACCCGGAGACCGCTCTCCACGGCCGGGCTGCTTATTTTTTGACCTAACTGATGGAACTACAGCCACGGTCGCGGAATTTCTGCGGTCGTGGCCCGTTGTTTCGCCGGGTCCAGTCACGTGGGAGAGCGACAATGACAAACATTGCCCAGATAGCCACGTCAACGGTTGAGCCGGTACAGGCCAACCCGCAGCCCGGTCGCTACGACTGGATGGATGAAATCGACGAAATGCCCGAAATCGCGGCCCTGGAAAAGGATCGCCCCACGTCAGTCCGGCTCGAAGGCCGCTTCGAGAACTGGGGCTCTGATTGAGGGAGCAGAAGGCGCGGTCAGCGCCGTCGATCAGGCGGCGCGACCAGCGCAACACTTAGCTTTGCGAGCAAGAATGGAACTACGCTGAGGACCTTCGAGACCTCGGCGTAAAATTATGTGCTCCGCTTAATCCATCGGCAGGGAGTGAGCGCATCAACTCGGAAGGCTCGCCGCACCGGTCTAATGCGGACAATTGCTCGCCGCTGTCATTCCGGCAAATCGGTGCGAAATCCAAGTGACAGCGTCGAATGAGCTGTCTCGGGCAATGAAGATGTGGGACGTCCCAGGGTACGTCCGGAAGGTCACCGCCGCACCCTCTTTGCACAGCTGCTCGGCAAATCGTCGTGTCACGGGCGGAGGAACTGTCGCGTCGGCAGTACCTTGGGCGATGAACACCGGCGCACCGGGCGGCACCTGCCCCGGCGTATTGCGATCCATCAGCTCCCGCCATTGAGGGATGCGTGTCGGATCGGTCTTGAGGAACCCCTGCATCAAGGGTCTCGCGTCCTCCGCGAGCCGCAGCATCTGCGACAGGTTTTCGAGGCAATCGCTGGCCACCCTCTCATAGGCTGCCAACGCGCCGGAATCGACGATGTTCTGTGTCGGAAGATGATACAGCTTCGACCATGAAAGCAGCGCCATCGATGTCAGCGTGAGGCCGCTCTGCGTGTGCCGGTCTGCTTCGAAAAGATCGGCGAGGTAGGTCGCGGGCGCCGCGGCAGCAACGCCGACGAGTTCGAGATCCGGTGCATAGCTGGCCGCGAGCTGGCCCGTAAACAATGCCGCATGCCCGCCCTGCGAATGCCCCCATACCGCAAATCGCTTCTGTGCTTTGGCATCGGGAAGCTCGCGCGCCGCCCGAACGGAATCCAGCACGGAATAGGCTTCGCTGTCTCCGATGAGATAGGGATGAATGCCTGCGGTCCCGAGCCCCGGATAGTCCGTAGCCGTGACCACGTATCCCGCGCCGCAGCATCTCGTCGATGCCTTGAACCTGAACTCCCGGCAGAAGCGTTGGCGCGCAGCGCGTCGCGATCCCCGTGGTTGGATGCGCCCAAGCGACGACGGGCCGTCCACCTTCCGGCGCCGGCCCGTCCGGAAAAATGATCGCTGCCGTGACCGGAATCGGCTCGCCGTTGAGCCCCGTGGAACGGTACAGCACCCGATAGGCCTTCGCCCCAAGATCTGATCCGCCTTCGAGCGGCCAGATACGTATGATCCCGCCGGGCCGAGCGTTGCGGATTTCGCTTTCCGCCACGTCATCCGGTGGATTTGCATACGCTGCGCCGACTTCGAACTGCGCAAACACGAATAGCGCAGCAGCCAAACTCGCCCGGCAGGTAACCCCGATCGATCTCATACCGGTTGCGCGCCCTAGCGCGGTCTGAGCGAGAGTTCCGCCACGCCGACAGCGATGTTGATGACCGGTCTGGCCTTCGACGCTGAGCGGCTGCAGGACGATCGAATTTTTGCTCCCGCCGACGAGTGCGTTGGCGCCGACGCCAAGGCCGACGGCCGCATCCGCGGAAACACCCGCATAATTCCCGGCCAGGGCCCCCTCAGGCAATTCCGACGACGAGCCGAGAATGGTCCAGATCATGATCGACTCTCCGCTCACGCCGAGATCGAGCCCATACTTGGTGAGCGTGCCGGAATAAGGCTGCGGAGGCGCTTTGCCCGCGGGGTTATAGGAGCACGACAGACCCTCCTTCGACCCAAGGATCATACCGACCGTTCCCTTGCCTTTGCAGGTCAGTGTGCCCAGGACAGGCTTGGCGTTCTGAGCCGAAGCCGCGCCCACGGACGCGACCAGCGCTGCCGCGAGGCAGCCCGCGGCGACAGCTGCCTTCGAGCCATTAACTTTATTGAACATGAGATGCCTTCTCCCTCACCAACCCAACAACGAGCTTTAGTCTGACAATATGGTCTGAAATTCGACCATCACAACTCTCCGACCCGGCGACCCCTCGAGCAGCCACTGCGACGGCTGCCCCATGGCTGCGGCAGCCGAGCGCTGCCAGTCCCTTCCAGACGCAAGGGAATAGCCGGTCGATACATCCACAAAAGAAGTCCTAATAGGGTTGCCCTAGCAAGGGTTGTTTTAAATCAATACCCGCTCAGATTTTTTCACATTCCATCCGGGAAGTGGAAAATACAGCATTTGAGAAACGCTTACTTCATTGTCTCAGGCGAAAATTTTACGGAGGAAACATAAATTCCAAAAAACAAACTTGTAGAGACCGCCGATGCGCATCGTCACATCCCTGCTGAGTCGCACCAAGCTCGTCACCCTGATCGGAGGGCTGACGATAGGAGCCGTTCTCATAGCCGCCGCATCGCTGCTGCTGCTCGTGCGAACGCAGTTGAGCCAGGACACCGAGGAGCGCGCGGTCCACAACCAGAATATCTCGATCCGTGTTGGCGCATCCCTGGCGAAGGAAATGTTCGACGGCACTGAGATCACCTGGTCGTCCGACGGCAACGTGCAGAGAATTGCCGCCGCATCAATTCCAAATGTAGCCGATCACGCTTTCGTCGACGCCGTTACGCGCATTACCGGAGAGCCGGTCACAATTTTCGGCTACGAGCCATCGGCTGGTGATTTCGTTCGCTTGTCGACGACGGTCATGAAAGCGGACGGCAGCCGTGCCGTCGGCACCAAACTCGATAAGGCGAGCCCCGCTTTTGCCGCCGCAAAGGCAGGCAAGGCCTATCACGGCGTCGCCGACATTCTGGGTGTCTCCTACTACACCGCCTATCAACCGATCCTCGACCGCTCGGGCGGCGTTATCGGCATCCTCTTTACCGGCGTGAGACAGGCCACCGTCGCCGCATCGGCCCATGACCTCCTTTGGAAGATCGCCCTTGCCTCGGTCGTTCTCGTGACCATCATGGCCGCCGTTTCGTTTTTCGCTGCCCGCGCGCTCATGCGCCCGATCCCGCGCTCGCGGATCTGATGGCTCGCCTGGCCCGCAACGACACGAGCAGCGACGTTCCCTACTCGTCGTGGCGCAACGAGATCGGTGAGATGGCGCGCGCGATCCAGGTATTCCGCGACAATCAAATGGAGCGCGTTGCTCTCGAAAGCGAAAAAGCAGGCGAAAGCGCCCGCCGCGACGCCCGCCAGGCGGAGCTCGAGCGGCTGATCCGCACCTTCCGCGACAAAGCCGAACACACGATCGAAACCGTATCGGCCACGGCGACCACGCTCGAGAACACGGCTGAGCAATTGCGCGGCATCGCTTCGACCACATCGGAACGAGCAACCGCCGTGTCCGGCTCCTCCGAGGTGGCGTCCGCCAACGTCGTGACCGTTGCTGCGGCATCGGAACAGCTCACAGCTTCGATCAACGAGATCGGCCGCCAGATTACGGACGCCCTGACCACCGTCGGCAGCACCAGCGAGCTTGCCGAGCAGACCAACGCCAACATGGCCGCACTGTCTACGTCCGCGCATCAGGTTGGCGAGGTCGTGACCCTCATTCGCCAGATCGCGGCGCAGACAAACTTGCTTGCGCTCAAT
This sequence comes from uncultured Alphaproteobacteria bacterium, assembly GCA_963831345.1. Taxonomy (GTDB): domain Bacteria; phylum Pseudomonadota; class Alphaproteobacteria; order Rhizobiales; family Hyphomicrobiaceae; genus Hyphomicrobium_C. Next base: position 77,151 of record CAWHPZ010000041.1, on the reverse strand, counting down.
GCCACGATCGAGGCCGCCCGCGCTGGAGAATCCGGACGCGGCTTCGCAGTGGTCGCCTCGGAGGTCAAGAACCTGGCGGCTCAGACGGCGAGCGCGACTCAGACGATTTCCGATCAGATTGCCAGCATGCAGGCTTCAACCGAGCAGGCCGTGACCTCCATCAGCCGCATCGCCAACGGCATGACGGATGTGAACAGCATCACGACGGCAATTGCTTCCTCCGTCGGTCAGCAGGGTTGCGCCACCTCCGAGATCAACATCAGCGTGCAGCGCGCCGCCGAGGGCACGAAGCGCGTCACGGAAGCGATATTCGATGTTCGTGCGGCGGCCCATACCGCGACCGAATCCGCCACGAGCGTGCTCAATTCGTCGAGCACCGTCACGGCTCAGACTGAGACCCTGCGCAAACTGATCGAGAACTTCCTCGACGACGTCGCAGCCGCCTGACAGGTTGGGATTACTCCCCGTTACGCGCTTCAATATCCAAACAAACACCAAGCGGGCCCGATCCATGATGGATCGGGCCCGCTTGGTTTCAAAACTCCGGCGTCAGTTTCTCACGTCCAGAAAGTCTGGATCGTGCCCCGGTCTCACGGTCCGTCGATGCTGACGGCGTGAACGCGGGCTTCCGCGACGAGACTGGCAAGACGCAGATCATGATCGACCTGGGCAGCGCTGACCGCATCGCCCGCAGCCCGCGATGCATAGAACGGTGCGCTCGCGAGTGCGAACACGAGGGCGCACGCCGACATGAGGGTGAAAAATCGCGAAGACGCTGTTGACCGCATGGGTTCCCGCCAATCTCGAGTTTAGACTCGAAATGTCCCACAACATCATTGCGACTTCGCTTAGAGAGATCCTCAACGCCGGATTAAGAATTCTCGGCGAATGCGTCTTTTTTCTTTTGCACTGCACGCAAGACTTGCAGGACGTTCGACCGAACCTAATTCTGAGAGAGCTACTTCTTGCTGCCCCGCAGGACAGCCAGCCCCGCGGGGAGACCTGTAGGGAGGATTGCCATGACCAACTCTCTTATTCTCGTTGCTGCATCCGCCGCAATTTTTCTGTCGAGCGCCACTGCTGAGGCAAAGATCGTATGCCGCGAAGGCTTTCAGGTGGTGAATGGGCAGGAGATCTCCACTCCGTACTGCAACGACGGCCTCATCGCCCAAGTCGCTAGAGAACACGGTGTGAAGGTCTCGGAGGAGACCGTTCGCAATAGTCCGAGCACCAGAAATGAAGTCTGCCGCTTCGTCGGAAGCGACATCCGCATCCAGCACTACTGCAATGACAGCGGCAAAGGTTCGGACTCTGGCGATTAGAGCCAGCATCTCGGCAATGCAGCCGACAACCGTGAGGCGCCGGCCCCGCGCCTGAGCCGCGTGCACCACCTACCCTAGCGATTACCCACTATCGCAACGTTCGCATTGTGGATATTATAACATCCGAAAATCACTCGGAGGCTTCTATGATCATCTCACGCTTGGCACTTTTGGCATTGGCGCTCACATCACTCAGCATTGAAGCCAATGCCGGCCAGACCACGCGCCACACCGTCGCAAGCACCTCGCTGGCGACGGCCGACTTTGGCTCCTGCGCCAAAGGTCCATGCGTACGACAGGCCGCCGCCCACTCCAAGGCACGCAACTGATGGCACGCCTCTGAGAGGGCAGTTCCACGCGGAACACCGACACTGTCAATGATATGGTCTGCATAATCGCAACCATTTTCCGCGAGAGATTCCCGTGCCAATCCGTATCCTGCCGCTTGCCGCTCGACTTGGGGCAGCCCTTACGCTCGCCGCGGCATTCACCGCCCCGCTTGCGGCCGCACCTCGGGACGATCTGCAGCCTGAGAAAAAGAAAGAGGAGCGCCTGGAAGACAGGCTCGTTCCCATTCCGTCCTATTCCCCTGACGTCGCCGCGAACGGCTGCATCGCCCGTAAATCACCGCTGGAGCGCGTGGCGACCGGGAGGGTTGAAATACCCTTCTGGTCCCTCATCGGACACGCTGCGGGACGATACTCCGTGCACGCGACCATCAAGAGCCCCGAGAAATTCGCCGAGATTATCGCGCCGCTCGATGCGGACATGCGCACGCTGGTCCTTCTGCACGCGCTCTCAGGCGGTATGGGGGCGGACGGCATTCATACCTACTTCTTCCTCTCGGGCGGGACTGCTCCAAGCATCCGCGAAGCTCTGAAGAACGCCGGGCTCCATCGTGAGCACGACCTCTTCACGCGCGCGATCGCTCTGTTCGGCGACACGTACCCGGTCGACGACAAAGTCCGAGAGACCCTGTTTGGCTATTCGAAGAAAGAGGCCGTGCTGAACGATTTCGACCGCCGCCTGCTGGCCATCAGTAACGAGTTCGGCACGAGGGAGGAGCTGAACGCCAAGATCATCACCTATGTCAATCGGACGCCGGCACTGTGGCAGCGTATCGAGAACCTGCGCGAGAAGCTCGGCGACGGAGCGCGCCTTGATATCCTCGTCAGCGAGCTCGCCAACATCGATCTCTGGAAGCCGTTTGCCGACGTCAAACTCAAGCTCGATGCCCTGCCGAAGGCCGAGCGCTCCGTCGCGCTGGTCGCCATCTTCAACGCCGAGTTCGAGAACGGTGGCGTCAACCAGTTCTTCTACAATTCCGAAGGCTCTATCGCGCCGGAGATCCATGACGCACTGCTCGAGATCGGCCTCGAGCGACAGGCGGGGATCCTGAAGCGTGGCATCGAGATGTTCGCAGCACCCTATCCGCGCGATACCCAAGGCCGCCGCGATACCTATTTCGGCGACGGCGAAGCCGCGGAAGCCTTCGATCGCAAGCTCGCGGATTTGACGGACGAGTTCTACGCCCTCGATGGCGGACCGGCTGTCGTGAAGCTCGGCGGCGAAATGACCATCGATGGAGGCCCCGGCATCCGCCACGCCATGGTCAGCTACGCCCTGCGCAACACCATGCTGCCCTGCTGACCGTAACCAGCAAAACCGGCAAGCCCAGATCGGACCGGAATTACTTCTTGCGGAACTTGTCGAGGCTGACGATCTCGGCACCGCCCGAAGGCTTGGCGGGATCGGCATCTGCCTCCGCTGCCGCGCTACGCTTGCCTTCATCGACCCCGACAGCATCGCCGCCAAAGGTCACCACGGGCGCAGCCGGCTTGGCCGCGGAAATCGGCGTCGGCTCGGAAGCCGGTGAGGGGCTGTTCGCACCCGTCTCGGCAGAAGTCTGCTGAGTGCCATCCGCCTCTTGCGCCGGACGCGCCTTGCGAGGCGCGCGTGGCACCTTGCGGGACGATCCGCTAGGCCTCTGCGTCCCGCCGTTGCGGGCCGTCATGTTGTCGAATGCCTGCGAAGGAGATGTGCGCGCCTCAGGGGCAGCGTTCGGATCTTCGAACTGCAGCCCGAAGCGAACCGAAGGATCGAAGAAGACCTTGATGGCCGAGAACGGCACGACGAGCCGCTCCGGAATGCCGTCGAACGTCAGCTTCACCTCGAAGCGTTCGTCGCGTGACGATCGAGGTCCCAGAAGCGGTGCTGCAGCACGATTGTCATCTCGCGCGGATACTTCTCCTTGAGCCGCTTCGACAGCGACACGCCCGGAGATTCCGTATCGAACGAGATGTAGAAATGATGATCGCCCGTCAAGCCAGACTTGGCCGTACGGACGAGAACCGTGCGAACGACCCCGCGCATCGCTTCTTGCGCAAGTCCCTCGTAGTCGATCGTCGGCTCAGCCGTCATGCCGCGCCGCTTCGTCCCCGATCGCGCCTCTGATCCCCCCGGCGGGCGCAGAGATGAGTGGGGGGCTTCTGTTGCCCGGTGCCCCCCGAACCGCGCCTTGCCCGGCTAGGGGCAAGGACTTTAGTCTTTAAGGCTTATCGCGCTGCATTAAGCAGCGAGAGCAGCCTCAGCATAGTTGTCATTGGCAACTATTCTGAATGACCCGATGACGGTGGTATCATGCCGAGCAAAAGCTAAACCCTTTACACCCTCGTCGATCCTAGTTCGCCCCCATCAGATACCGCCGCGCCAAGCGCTGACGAGCGGCATGTGGTGGAGGCGCCGGGTACTGCCCCCGGGTCCGAACGGCTTATTACGGTCGCGTTTATCGCCATAGCCGGACGAATCCGGCCCCTGGAATATATGCTGTCGATCCGCGAAATAAAAGTGCGTTAGTCCCTGGTGGGCCCGGCCGGTCCGATCCGGAGGGAATAACCGGTCAACGCGCGACGAGATCAAGGTGAAGAATATGGCGACTTACGACGCTGCAGAGGCTGCGCCACCGTCACGCCTGCGCGCGCTGATCGAAGGGCCGCCGAATTACACGCCGATCACCGCGTGGGGCCCCATATCGGCGTTGGCGATCGCAACGGTGGCTTGTTTTGCCCCCCTCGCGGCCGTCGTCGTGGGCATAACGATCGCCAGTGCCCTAGGGACGGATCCAATTGAGATCGACAGCTGGACCAGCGGCATCGCGTCGCTGGCCTCGCCGCGGGCATTGCGACGATGGCCGTGTCGCAGCTCCTTTCGCTGGGCGTGATCTGGTTCGCAGCCGGTCGGGGCGGCTTGCGGCGAGAGACGCTGCGGCTTGCCGGTCCGCAGCCGGCATGGAGCACAGCGGCCATGGCAGGCCTACTGCTGGTGGTACTGTCCGGCGGCGTCGAGCTCATCCTCTACGGACTTCTGGGGTTCGATCTCTTCGCCGATACACGCTGGCTGATGGACGGCCTCAAGGGCCCGGCCGGCTGGGGCGTGGCGTTCATTGCAATCGTCCTCGCTCCCCTGTGGGAGGAGCTGACCTTCCGTGGCTTTCTGCTATCCGCCTTGGCCAAAAGCCCTCTCGGCTACTGGCCGGCAGCGCTCATTTCCACTGGGCTTTGGACGCTGTTGCATTGGAGCTATTCGGTTGCCGGACTGACGAGCGTTTTCGCCGCCGGGCTGGTGCTCTCGTGGATGATGCGCCGTTTGGGCTCCATGCGTGTGGTTGTGGTCGCGCACGCCCTCGCCAACGTTGTCGCACTGGCAGTGGCCTATTTCTTTGCCCCGGTTGGTTAGAATCAACCGAACCGCTATGGTCCGCCCATGCAGCAGTACCTCGACCTCATGCGCCGCGTGCGAACGGAAGGCGTCAAAAAAACCGATCGAACGGGCACCGGAACCCTCTCGATCTTCGGCCACCAGATGCGATTCGATCTCGCCCAAGGCTTCCCCTTGGTGACGACCAAGAAGCTGCACCTGAAATCGATCATTCACGAGCTGATCTGGTTCCTCGCCGGCGACACCAACGTCGCCTACCTCAAGGCCAACGGCGTGCGCATCTGGGACGAATGGGCCCGCGCGGACGGCGATCTCGGACCCGTCTACGGCAAGCAATGGCGAAGCTGGGCCGCTCCCGATGGCCGCGTCATCGACCAGATCAGTGAAGCCGTGGCGACGCTGAAAGCAAATCCCGACAGCCGCCGCATTATCGTCTCAGCCTGGAATCCGGCCGACATTCCCGACATGGCCTTGGCGCCGTGCCACTGCCTGTTCCAGTTCTACGTCGCCGATGGCCGGCTCTCCTGCCAGCTCTACCAGCGCTCGGCCGACGTATTCCTCGGCGTGCCGTTCAACATCGCGAGCTACGCCCTGCTGACCATGATGATGGCGCAGGTCACGGGCCTGAAGCCGGGCGAGTTCATCCACACGTTCGGCGATGCGCACCTTTACACGAACCATCTGGAGCAGGCGGACCTCCAACTCGCGCGCACGCCGCGCCCGCTGCCGACCATGCACATCGCGCCGGACGTCTATTCCATCTTCGATTTCAGCTACGAGGACTTCCGCCTCGAGAGCTACGATCCTCTCCCCCACATCGCCGCCCCCATCGCAGTCTGAGGCCGCGAGATCACTATCCGTTGGACAACGGAGCATTGGGCCGCTCGTAGCCTCGACAACAATCAAATCAATCTCTACGCGTACCGTCAGACGTCACTCAATCGCGCAGCTGCATCGGGGCGGGGGAACTTTCTATGCGCATTGCATCGCTGGCGGCAGCGTGCCTGATCTCGATTGAGCTCGGCGCCTGCGCAACCATCGTCAAGGGTACGACGCAGCCTGTCGCGATCACCACCCCTGGCGCTCCGGGCGCTGAATGCACCCTGGTATCGTCGGCGATCGGAACGAAAACTGTTACGACCCCAGCAACCATCATCCTCGACAAGAGCCAGGACGCAATTGCCGTCACATGCCGTAAAGCATGCTTCCAGGACGGCGTCGGCATCATCGCCTCGAATGCGGAGGCGATGTCGGCGGGAAACCTGCTTGTAGGAGGTGTTGTCGGATTAGGGGTAGATGCGGTAAGCGGCGCAATGAACAAGTATAATGCCGACAACCAAATTGCCATGGTCCCGATCCAGGGATGCAAAACCTGAGGCCACAAGTTTGCAGATCTCACTTATCGTCGCCGTCGCTGAGAATGGCGTCATCGGAGCCAATGGCGAGCTCCCCTGGAAGCTCTCGTCCGACCTCAAGACCTTTCGCCGCCTGACCCTCGGCAAGCCGGTCATCATGGGGCGCAAGACGTTCCAGTCGCTGGGAAAGCCGCTCGACGCTCGCGAGAACATCGTGCTCACGACCGACCCGTTTTTCGAGGTGCCCGGCGTGAGCGTGGTCGACAATATCCAAGATGCGATGACGCTCGCACGCACGCTTGCCGCCACCAGCGGGAGCAACGAAATCATGGTCATCGGCGGGGCCGGCGTGTTCCGGGCCGCGCTTCCTGTCGCAACCCGCATCTATTGGACCGAGGTGCACGCCAGCCCGGAGGGCGACGTGCATTTTCCCGCCATTGAGCTGGGCGACTGGCAGGAAGTCTCGCGTGAAGCGCTTCCCCAGGGGCCCAAGGACACCGCGACCGCGACGTTCAAGGTGCTCGAACGGCTAAAAAATTAGCCTTGAGGCCACATCCGGGTGCCACCCGCGCCTTGAACCACGCGCCCCCGAAACCAATGTGTTTGCGGCGCTAATTGCGCGGTACACCGGCCTATCCTATAAGCGGAACCCGACCTTACGTCCGGACTAGCGCGATGACCTGCCAGCGGGCAGCCGATATCCGGACCTTCACCCCCTAAAAAGAGAGGCTTTTCAATCCATGCCTTGGAGCAATCAGAGTGGTGGCGGCAGCGGTGGAGGCGGCGGGGCGGCTGGAAGGGCGGCGGCGGTCCCTGGGGCCAGGGCCCCGGCTCACAGCCCCCTGATCTCGAGGAAATGCTGAAACGCAGCCAGGACCGCATGAAGCAGGTCATGCACGGCGGCGGCATACCCGGGCCTCTCATGTTCCTGGCCGCGATCGTGGGTTGTGTAGTCATCGCCTGGTACGCGTTCTTTTTCCGCGTCAATCCCGATGAGCTCGGCGTCGTGATGCGCTTCGGCGAGTTCGTGCGCCAGGAGCCGCCTGGACTTCACCCGCGCCTTCCCTATCCGATCGAGGAGGTCGTGCTCCCCAAGGTGACCCGCCAGAACATCATTGAGGTCGGCATGCGCTCGGCCTCGTTCGAGCGCGGCTTCGGCGGCACCAGCCAGCAGGACGTCAAAGAAGAGAGCCTTATGCTGACCGGCGACGAAAACACGGTCGACATCGATTTCGTCGTCTATTGGCGCATCAACGATGCCGCCAAGTACCTGTTCAATATTCAGAACCCGGACAACACCGTGAAAGCAGGTGGCCGAGAGCGCCATGCGCGAAGTTGTCGGCCAATCGGACATCCAGCCGCTGCTCACGCAAGCGCGGCAGAAAACGGAAACCGCGGTTCACGACCTGATGCAGAAGACGCTCGACAGCTATGGGGCAGGCATCCAGATCGACCAGGTCACGCTGCAAAAGGTAGACCCGCCGAATGAGGTCATAGATGCCTTCCGCGACGTTCAGGCCGCGCGTGCCGACAAGGAGCGCTTGCAGAACGAGGCCTTCGGCTATGCCAATAAGGTGGTGCCGGAAGCACGCGGTGAGGCTGAGCGCATCCTTCAGGGCGCCGAAGGCTTCAAGCAGCAGACGGTGGCCGAGGCCCAGGGCCAGACGGCTCGCTTCCTGAGTGTCTATGACGAATACAAGAAGTCCCCCGATGTGACCCGCAAGCGCATCTTCCTTGAAACCATGGAACGCGTATTGGGCGGCTCCGACAAGATCATTCTCGACAGCAAGTCCAGCCAGGGCGTTGTTCCCTATCTGCCGCTCGACCAGATGCAGAAGAAGCGGACCGAGGGAGCCAACTGATCATGCGCGCATTTCTCGTATTCCTCCTCGTGCTGATCGCCATCGCCGGTGCCGGCGTCTACTCGTCGGCCTTCATCGTGCACCAGAACGAGCAGGCGCTCGTGCTGGAGTTCGGCAAGCCCAAGCGCGTCGTGCAGTCACCCGGCCTCAACTGGAAGCTTCCCCTCGTCGAGACGGTCGATATCTTCGACAAGCGTATCCTCGACCTCGACACGGAGACGAAGGAGATCACCGCCTCCGATCAGAAGCGTCTTCTTGGTCGATGCGTTCGCCCGCTACAAGATCGTCGATCCTCTGAAGTTCTATCAGACGCTGCGCTATGAAGGCGCCGTGCGCTCGCGCCTCGGACCGGTCATTGAATTGGCCATGCGCCGCGCTCTCGGCGGCGCGACGTTCCAGGATCTCGTGCGCGACAAGCGCGAGCTCCTCATGAAGCAGATCGCCGACAACGTGAACGACGAGGGCAAGAACTTCGGCCTCGAGATCGTCGATGTGCGCATCAAGCGCGCCGATCTTCCCGAGCAGAACTTGAAGAGCGTGTTCGATCGCATGCGCGCCGAACGCCAGCGTGAGGCAGCCGAGTTCCGCGCTCAGGGCACGGGCGAGGCCAACCGCATCAAGGCGACGGCCGATCGTGAGGTCACCGTCATCAAGGCCGAGGCGACCCGTAAGGGTGAGGAGCTGCGCGGTGCCGGCGAGGCCGAGCGCAACCGCATCTTCGCCGACGCGTTCAACCGCGATCCCGACTTTTTCGGCTTCTATCGCTCGATGCAGGCCTACGAAGCTGGCCTGAAGTCTGGTGATACGCGGCTCGTGATCTCTCCTGACTCGGACTTCTTCAAGTACTTCTCCGATCCGTCAGGGAACCCAGCTCCGAAGCAATGAGCGATCTGGCCGTAGCCCTGGGTTTGGTGCTTGTCATAGAGGGATTGCTGTGGGCTTTGGCTCCGCAGATCGGCCGCTTTCTGCTTGAGACGGCGGCCGCAACCCCCGATCCTGAGCTTAAGCGCGCCGGTTGGATCGCTGTCGCAATCGGGGCTCTCGTCGTATGGCTGGTACGCGGTTAATCCCTGCTGCCGGCCGGGAAAAACTTCAAGAGCTCGGGGCCCAAAACCCCCAGCGGGGGCCGGCCCGCGTTGACATGCCCCGCGCGATCTCACACTTTGTGGCTCCCGGTCGCCGGGCGCCTCGCCTCGCGCGAGGACGGCGACGGCTCGGTAAGGAGATCTGGATGAACACGACGCAAGGCGGAAGCACGACGGTCCGCGGGCGGGCTCATGCCGTCCCAGCAGCCATTGTGGCGCTGGCGGCAATGATCGGGCTGCTCCCGGGGGCCGATACGGCAGCCGCCCAGCAGCAAGGCCCGCAGTCGGTCGCGCCGATCGCGGAGCAGCTGATCGATGCCGTCGTCAACATCTCGACCAGCCAGATGGCCAAGGGCCCCGAGGGCGTGCCGCTGCCGAAAGTCCCCAAGGGCTCGCCCTTCGAGGAGTTCTTCGAGGACTTCTTCAACAAGAAGGGCGGACGCATCCCGCCCTCCGAACGCAAGGTCTCGTCGCTGGGCTCGGGCTTCGTCATCGACGGCAAGGAAGGCCTCGTCGTCACCAACAACCACGTCATCGAAGGCGCGGACGAGATCATCGTCAACTTCCACGACGGCTCGAAGCTCAAGGTCGACAAGGTCCTCGGCCGCGACACCAAAACCGATCTCGCCCTTCTCAAGGTGACGCCCAAGAAGCCGCTTGTCGCGGCGAGCTTCGGCTCGTCGGGCGATCTCAAGGTCGGCGACTGGGTGATGGCCATCGGCAATCCCTTCGGCCTCGGCGGCACGGTCACCGTCGGCATCATCTCGGCCAAGCAGCGCGACATCAACGCCGGCCCCTATGACGATTTCCTGCAGACCGACGCCGCCATCAACAAGGGCAACTCGGGCGGACCGCTGTTCAATATGGACGGCGACGTCATCGGCGTGAACACGGCCATCATCTCGCCGACCGGCGGATCGATCGGCATCGGCTTCGCGGTGCCGGCCGATACCGTGACGGCGGTCGTCACGCAGCTCAAGGAGTACGGCGAGGTCCGGCGCGGCTGGCTCGGCGTCAAGATCCAGTCCATCAGCGAGGACATCGCCGAGAGCCTCGGCGTGCCGGAGAATGTCGGCGCCCTCGTAGCCGGCGTGACGCCGGATAGCCCCGCCGCAAAGGCCGGCATCGAGGCCGGCGACGTGATCCTTAAGTTCGACGGCAAGGACGTCACGACCATGCGCGGTCTGCCGAAGCTCGTGGCGCAGACGGCGATCAACAAATCGGTCGAGATCGAGGTCCTGCGCCAGGGTCAGAAAAAGACGCTCACCGCCGCGGTCGGCGCGCTCGAGGAGGACGAAGACAAGCCCGAGCTCAACAACTCCAAGAAGGAGGAAGAGCAGAAGCCGGATTCCACCGCCGTGCTGGGATTGACGCTGCTGCCGCTCACCGACGAAATGCGCTCGCAAGTTTTCCTTCGACGCCAAGTTGAAGGGCGTGCTCGTCGTGGACATCGATCCCAACAGCGCCGCCGCCTCGAAGAACATCAAGGCGGGCGACGTCATCACCGAGGCTCAGCAGCAGGCGGTCGATAGCCCGGACGATATCCAGGCGGCCGTCGACAAGGTCAAGAAGACGGGCGGCAAAAGCGTCCTGCTTCTTGTCGAGGACGCGAAGGGCGACACGCGTTTCGTGGCCATTCCGTTCTAGACGACATGAGGTCGGCCGGTCGCCACTGTGGCATGATCGGCCGATATTGAGGGCAAGACACGCCCACGCCTGCCGCACACGTTCGTTTGGCAAGGCGCGATTGCACGTTCTTAGGAGGCACTTTGTCCGATCGGCATTCTCTGCTGGACACGATCACCGATAGCTTGGCCCCGGTCCACCGTGACGGGCACAAGTTCGTTGCGATCGGTCTTGTCGTCACGCTGCTGCTGTTCTGGATCTGGCCTCCGGCCGGCTGGGTCGCGGCCCTCATCACGGCCTGGGTCATCTATTTCTTCCGCGATCCCGACCGCGTGACGCCGCTGCGCGACGGCCTCATCGTGGCTCCCGGCGACGGGCGCATCTCGGCTATCGAACGCGTGCGCCCCCCGGCCGAGCTGGATCTCGGCACCGACGAGCGCATCCGCATTTCCATTTTCCTGTCGGTCTTCGACGTTCACATCCAGCGCGCGCCGCTTGCGGGCCGCATCATCCGCTCGATCTACATCCCCGGCACCTTCCTCAATGCCGCTCTCGACAAGGCGAGCGAAGAGAATGAGCGCCGCGCCATCGTCATCGAGAATGCCGCCGGCGTGCGCGTCGGTGTGGTGCAGATCGCAGGGCTCGTCGCCCGCCGCATCGTCACCTTCGTAGCCGAGGGCGAAAGCGTCGGCGCGGGCGAGCGCTTCGGCCTCATTCGCTTCGGCTCGCGCGTCGACACCTATCTGCCCGTGGGCGCCACGGCTCTCGTGGCCGTTGGCCAGCGTGCCATCGGCGGCGAAACCGTGTTCGCCGACCTGAAATCGACTGAAGCCGAGCGAGAAGCGCGCCGGCACTGAAAGTCCGGACCATGATCGCTTGGGACCTAGTCGCTCCGATCGCCGCGCCACCTATCAGGCGCGGCGTGAATCGGCAGCGAAACGTGAAGTGAGCCGGAAGGAGGCTCGTCATGGACCCGATCGTACCGCAGCTCGAAAAAGAGACCCGGCGCAGGCGCCGCCGGCGCATGTTCAGCCATGCGCGCATTCCAGTCCGCATGATGGTGCCCAACTTCTTCACGCTTCTGGGCCTTTGCGCCGGCCTGACCTCGATCCGGATGTCCATCGAGGGACGCTACGATTTCGCCCTTGCGGCCATCGTGTTCGCAGCCCTCCTCGACGGCATCGACGGGCGCATCGCGCGCCTTCTCAAAGCTTCATCCCGCTTTGGCGCCGAGTTGGATAGCCTCGCCGACTTCGTCAACTTCGGCGTTGCCCCCGCCATCATGCTCTTCACCTGGGGCGGACTTGGCGAGCAGCGCAGCATCGGCTGGATCGCGGTGCTCATTTTCTCGCTCGGCTCGGCTTTGCGGCTCGCCCGCTTCAATGCCACGCTCGATGACGACCGCCCGAAATGGCAGGGCAATTTCTTCATGGGTATCCCGACCCCCGCCGCTGCCATCGTCGTGCTGCTGCCCATCTATCTTGAACATCTGGGTCTTGACCTGCGCGGCTCCGATTGGACCATGTCGCTCGTCATCGGTTACACGATCCTGATCGGCCTCATGATGGTGACCATGATCCCGACCTACTCCGGCAAGCTCCTGGGAGAGCGCATCAGCCGCGAATGGGTTCTGCCGCTGTTCATCCTTGTCATCAGCGTCGTGGCCTACCTGGTGACGTACCCCTACCGCACACTCGCCATCGGCACGCTGCTCTACTTGGCTTTCATCCCCTTGAGTTGGAAGCGTTTCCGCGCCCTCGAGCTGCAGAATGCCCCTGCATCTGTAACGTCTCCCGCAGCCGAGCAGGCGCCTCCGCCAACCTCCGAGCCCGCACCATCGCAGCAGCCGGAGCGCGGCAGTGGTTTCGGCGACGATCCACGCATCGTCGAAATGCGCCCCGGCGAGCAGAAGCACTAACACTTTACGCGCAGCGTCGGCCCTCGGCTCGCCCGATGAGCCGCGCCGGTGATCCGCGATTGCAACGCTCGGCATGCGGAAAGGCCGGGCGCGCATGAAACCGCCGCGACAACATCTGCGTTTTCGTGTATTCGCAACCAGGCTGTGCCGCGCGGCGCAGGGGGACGAAATGCGTGAGTTCAGCGTGGGGGCTTGGCCATGGCCGAGGTGAAGCAAGGCGTGCTCGACAAAGGCGCGAGGGCTCTCGACTACATCTTCGGACGCAACACGCTGATCGGCATCGCCTCGCTGATGCTGCTGGTCATCTCCGGCTATGCCACCTGGCATGGCATGCGCGACTTCATCATCGGCGTGTCCTCGACCCCGACCGCGCCAGATGCCGGCCGCATGTCGATCTCCAACGACGTGCTGGTCATCGTCGTCGTCGTCGCCCTCACCTTCCTGATGTGGCTGATGCTGCGCGAGACCTTCGGCGCCAAGCGCGACTTCAGCGAGCGCCTCATCACCTTCCCGCTCTATGTGTTCCTCGCCATCTGGTCGATCGGCTTCGGCTACGGCTTCTGGTGGAGCCTGATCTCCGGCGAGGAGGCGACGCGCACCGGGCTCTCCGGCCTGCAGGAGGACGCGCGCGACGCCAGCGCCGCCGTCGCCGCGCGGCTCGACGCGGTACGCTCCCAGCTCGACAACGTCGTCACCTGGTCCGACGGCCAGATGGCGCGCGAGGAAACCAGCGGCGGCAGCTGCGGCACGTCCTCGGGCGCCGGCCGCGGGCCGCTCTACAATGCGCGCCGCAGCGTGCGCGACAGCATCACCACGCTGCGCGACGGCATGACGCGCTCGTGGCTCGAGCCGGTGCAGGCCGACGTCGAGCAGCTGCGCCAGAGCGCCGCCGCGCTCGACGGCGGCACCGTCGAGGAGCGCCAGCGCACTTCGAGAGCAAGGCGTCCGACATCCGCGGCCGCGCGCGCAACATCGCCGCGCGCTCCAACCAGCTCGGCAAGTCGACGGCCGCCGAGATGCGCGCGCTCGCCGCCACCGTGTCCGTCCCGCCGGGAAAGCCGGGCTTCTCCTGCTACGACCCGACGCTGGCCCAGCGCCTGACGCAGGCGGCCGCGCAGGCCGAGCAGCCGGCCGAGCTGAAGCTGCGCGAGGCCGTCTTCAACGAAGGCCCGGCCGGCGTCGCCAACGCGGTCAAGAACCTCTGGAGGAACATCGGCGCCTATACGTCGAGCCTCGTGCAGCTAGTGTTCTCGGGCGGCACGGCCGTGCGCCACACCGAACAGGGCGAGCCGATCACCGGCCGCGACCTGATCGCGCTGCTCGCCACCATCGGCATCGACCTCGGCCTGCTGGCGCTCGCCATCCTCAATCCGCCGCCGCCGAGCGCCGCCGGCTTGCGCGCGGCGACCGAGAACGCGAGATCCAGGACGCGATCAGAACGGCTGATCGCGCGCGCCGGACGCCGACATCGAATGGGTGCGCCGCCACTTCATCTATCACCGCACGGCGTCCTATCTCGTGATCCCGAACCTCTACAGCTGCGATCCCAACGACAAGGACGAATGCGGCCAAGGCGCTCGCCATGAACCAGCTCGCGGGCGTGCTGGACGACATCGATCTCGTCGAGTGGCCTGATCCAGGTTGGCCGAAGAAAGCCAAGCTGAGCTCATCAAGAGCGAGCTGCAGAAGCTCAAGGAGGAGGAGAGCCAGTGCGAGCGACACCGATCTCACGCGAGATGCGCAAGAAATGGCTCGAGAAAGTCGGCAAGACGAGTGGGCCCGATGCCGGAAGCCCGAGACGAAGCGAGTGCGCAATGCCACGCCGTTCCGCAATCACGGCCTGTTCTCGAAAGCCGAGCGCGCGCTGACCATTGCCGGGTGGAGCGAGCAGGCGCGCCGCGACGTCGAGGTGTTTCGCCTCGTCGATACGGAGGGCCTGACGCCGATTCTCGACGTCCTCAACGATCCTCACCGATAACAAAGCCTGAGCCGCCTCCGGCGGAAGCGAGCGCCGCCAAGGCGTAAGGCCTCGGGACGAACAGTTAGCGCGTATTCGACGGCTTCAGGAGCCGCTCACGCAACGCCGATCGCGTGATTGAACTACCCGCAACGGCAGATTGCGCCGGCGGGGTCGCCTCCCGCTGCGGCGGCTCGGCACGCCGTACCGGCGGCGGCATCGGCGGCGGGCTGCGCCTGAGATCGATCTCGGGCAGCCTCGGCGCCTGTACTGCATCTTCTTCGTGGAGCGGAGCGGCGGAAGCCGAAAACTCGTGTCCCCCGCCATACATGGCCGCATCGGCGGCCTGCTCGGCGCCGTACGTCCGCTCAGACATCCCAGGATCGCTGCTTACGGCGTCCGCGCGCCGGACAGAGCCACCCATCGGAATATCCACGGCCTCGGCCAACAGGTGAGCCTGCGCCGTCATATCGAGGCCGCCGATGCCGGCCGCACGCCAGCGCTCGACCACGGCGTCAAGGAAGCCTTCGTCGCCGACCGAGTATTGCCACTTGTCCGAGAACTTCGCCGTCGAGGAGCGCGGCAGGGCATGCGCGGGAAGCTCGTCGAACTTGATGCGCACCGGCAGCGGCACGCCGTCGCCGAAGGCGATGGCTTCGCGGTGGCCCAGCGCTGGCAGAAACTCGAGCAGGCCCGTTCCCGTGTCGGCAATTGCCGACGACACGATAGCCTGGTCCCGGTCGTTGGACATGCGCAGCGCGAACACCGTGTTGCACTGGGACAGGATGGTCGGATCGATCTCCGCCGGCCGCTGCGTCACGATGCACAGCGACACGCCATACTTGCGGCCTTCCTTGGCGATCTTGGCAATGGCGCGCTTGCACGGCTCGAAGCCCATCTGCGGATTGAGCGGCACGTAGCGATGCGCTTCCTCGCACACTACTGTCACCGGCACCTGCCCCTCGCCCCAGAGCGCGAAGTCGAACGCCATGCGGCAGAGCACCGACACGACGACATTCACGACCTCGGGCGGGAGGCCCGTGAGCTCGACGATGGTGATCGGCTTGCCGCCGCACCGGCACGCGGAAGATGCGCGACAACACCTGGGCCATGCCGTCGTAGACCGCGACCGATCCGAACATGAACGCATAGCGTCCGTCCTGCGACAGCGTCTCGATGCGGGTCTTGATCTGGCGATAGGGCGCGAGGTCCTTGCGGTTCTCGAGCTTGCCCATGCGCTCGTCGATGAGATGAGTGAGATCGGAAATGCGATAGGGAACCGGCGTGTCGACCGTATAGCGGCCGCTGTCGAGACTGCCCTTGCGCAGGCGCTGCGGCTCGCTCGACCGGCCGGCGGCATAGCGGATCTTGGCCAGCGGAATGAGATCCTGCAGGATCTCGATCTCGGCCTTGTGCTCGCTATCCGGGACCAGAACCTCGACAGCTTCCTCGAAATTCAGAAGCCACAACGGCAGCTGCATATTGCGCGGCGAGACGATCTCCGCGCGTTCACCAAAGGCCGTGGCATACTCGTTGTGCGGATCGAGCAGCATGATATGCGCGTTGGGGTTCTTCTCCAGTATCGCGCGCAGAATGAGCGCCGTGGAGCAAGATTTTCCCGTGCCCGTCGTGCCGAGCACCGCGAAGTGCTTGCCCAGAAGGTCATCGATGCGGACCACGGCGGGGATCGACGTATCCTGGCGGATGCAGCCGACCCTGACCGTCTCGGCTCCGTCGCCGGAATAGGTCAGCTGAAGCTCGTGCTTCGTCGCCAAGCGGACGCGATCGCCCAGCGCCGGATAAGTCGTGGTACCGCGATTGAATGACGAGCGCGCCAACCTCTGCGTCCTTCGTCAGCTCGCCGACGAGGCCAAGCTCGGCAATGCGAATTTCGTTCTCGGCGCCCTGGGCAGGCACGGGCACGCTGAGAGCGCCGACGGTAGCGAGCACGATCGCATGTGTCGTGTCGATGGCGAGCAGCATGCCCATCTCGGGGCGGTCGGTCTTGGCGCGCGGATCATTTTCCGGGATGGTGTCGAGCAGCACGATCGCCTTCGAGCCCGTGACCGAGGCGATACGGCCGATCGAGCGCGCGGACGGATGGTAGCTGGACTGTTGTGAAGAGCCGGCCGGGGTCATTGTCGCTGCTCTTTTCTCATCTCTCGCATCCGCTAGCCGATCGCGCCGTGCCCATGGCCGTGCCCGAGCGCTGCGGCGGCCGCGCGGCCCTCCGCCAGCGTCGCCCCCTGCGCCGACGGCAGCAGGACCGTGACGTCCGTTCCCGATCCCTTGACGCTGGTGATGACGAGTTTGCCGCCGTGCATCTCCACCAGGGATTTCGCAATCGGCAGTCCTAATCCCGTTCCGTCGCGCCAGCGGTCGCGGCCGCCATCGATCTGGCCGAACGGCTCGAGCGCGACCCGGATCTCTTCTTCGCTCATGCCCACTCCCGTGTCGCGAACGGAAACGAGCACGCCGCCGTCTCCCTGCTCCAGCGCCTCGAGAACGACCTCGCCGCCCTTGGGCGTGAACTTGATGGCGTTGGAAAGCAGGTTGCTGAAAACCTGGGCGAGCTTCAATTCATCGCCGCGCACCATTGGGAGGCTCGAGGCAAAACGCGTACGCAACTGAACACCCGCGGCTTCCGCCGCCTGCTGCCCCTCGCCGAGGCTATCGCGCAGCACGGCGGCAACATCGACCTCGTAGGCCTCGAAGGCGTACTGCCCGGCTCTCATCTTCGACATGTCGAGGATGTCGTTGATGACCGTCAGAAGGCGAGACGCCGAAGAGTGGATCAGCTCCGCATATTGAATGATCTCGGCATCGGGCAGCTTGCGCCCGCCATGCTCGGAGAGAATCTTCGAGAACCCGAGGACCGTGTTGAGCGGCGTCCTCAGCTCATGGCTCATGCTGGAGATGAATTCCGATTTGACCCGCGTCGGCGAGCTCGGATTCGAGGCGAGCCTGGCGCTCGGCAACGCGCGCGCGTTCGCGCAGCACTGCATCTCCCACAAGCGATGAGTACTCGCTCAGGAGACTATTCGAGCGCGACTTACCCCTTCCTGAGGAGCCATTGAGCATCGTCAGATACGCCGTTACATTCCGAAGACTTGGCTAGCCTAGTTGTGATTGGATAAAGGGGCGTTAATCTCAAGGATTAAAGTTGCCTAAGCAAAACAAAGGCGCACCCGCCCCGAAGCGTTACGCGCCTGTGTTGTATGTGTTGTCATATGTTGCCCACTGGGCTTTGATGCGCCCGGTCAAACCGTCTCCGAGAGGCTAAGCCCATGGATCGTCGCGAGTTCCTCATCACCACGAGTGGCGCTGCCGTTGTAGCCTCTACCGCCGCCACGACTGTGGCCGGCGCTACGGAGCCGGAGATTGCTGCCCCTTCCGTGACCGGCACCCTGCGCACGCTCCAGCTTGGAATGCCCTGGCGTGATGACGGCAAGGGATTTGGCGACAGCGCGCGCCGCCTTGCCCGCCGCATCGAGGCCCTCACGGACGGCCGCTATCGCATCGAGATCCACGACGCACAGCCCGCGGGCACGGCAACGGATTTGGCCCACGGCACGGCCCACGATTTCGCCGCCCACCATCCGGCTTTCGCCTATTTCGCCGGGCTTCCCGGCATCCACGGCCTTGCCGCCCAGGACTTCGCCACTTGGCTCACTGTCGGCGGCGGCCAGATGCTTTGGGACGACCTCGCGGCTGAAGTGGGCGTGAAGCCCCTGCTCGCCGGGCATTCAGGCGCCCCGCCGCCGCTGTGGTCGGCCGCGCCGCTGGCAAGCCTATCGGACCTTGCCGGCAGAAAAATCTATGCACCCGGCCTCGGGGCCGAGGTGGCTCGCGCGCTTGGCGCCGAGGTCGTGAGCACTTGACGCACGCGATGTGGCCGCACACATGGCTGATGGCTCGATCGACATCGCCGAATGGGGCGGTCTGCTTGTCAGCATGGCTGCAGGCATCCCCGCTCACGCGCGCTATGCCACCGGCACAGGTTTCAACACTGCCGGCACGGCATTAGCGCTGCACGTCAGCTTGGGCGTCTGGAACAGCCTCCCTTCGGTCGACAAAGCCGCTCTCGAAGCAGCTACCTTGCAGGAGTTCCACGCCAGCTGCGCCGAGGCACGCGCCCATGACGCGATCGCCAGGAAAACGCTCGCCTCGCGCTTCGGCGTAGAGTTCACTCCGTTCCCGGCGGACATCGCCGATGCGGTAAAGCGCGTCGCCGATGCGACGGTCGCCCACGTTGCCGGCCGCGACGCGAAGTCGAAACGCATCGACGCGAGCTATATGGCCTTCAGAACCGCGATTGCCGACACCCAAGCCCCGCTCGTCTAGCGCGATGCCTCAGGCCGGGCCGGCCAGCCCGCCTTCCCTTTTGACCAGAGCGTCTCTGATCTCCTTGAGATAGATCTCGCTCGGCGTCGGTGGGGGTGGAGCTGCCGCTGCCGGCTTCTTGAAGGCATTGATGGCGCGGATGAGCAGGAAAATCGCGGCCGCAGTGATCAGGAATTTGATGATGGCGTTGAGGAACACGCCGTACTTGATCTGCACGCCGTCACCCGTGGGCGTCGGCAACGTCACGGCCAGGCTGCTGAAATCGACCCCCGCCAGGATATAGCCGATCGGAGGCATGATGATGTTTTCGACGAGCGTCGAGACGATGGGCGCGAAGGCCGCACCGATGACGACGCCGACCGCGAGGTCGATGACGTTGCCCCGCATCGCGAAATCTCTGAACTCATTAAGTATTTTCATGATCAGCTCTCCACTTGAGAACGGAAGGCTCTCGGCGCCGCCCTTCTACACAGGCCGTGACCGACTCGACGTACCGATGCTAGGTTAGCGGCACTGTGCGTCGCTGCAATGCGGAGTGAACGGGTGTGCCCTAAAGTAGGTGCAAGCCCTGGCATTGGTTAATCCGCCGCCTCACTCGGACCACAACTGCGGCCCAGACGTGTCTCATCCCGCCGAACATGAAATGCGAACAATGCGAACGAGCTGCACCGCATGATTGAGCATAGAGAGCGAAAGCCCTACTGGCGCCATACCAAATGGCAGATGATGGCAAGCCTCATACCCTTTCTCGCCGTCATCATCGTGCTGCCGCTTTATGCGGACCGGCTCAACTCAAGCAAGTTCATGGGCTTCCCGCTTGGCTATTTCCTTTCGCTGCACGGCCTTGTGCTCATCGCCGTCATCACCGTGGCGAGCTTCGTCAATCGCCAGGATGCCATCGACCATTGGCATGGCGCCCACGAGGACACCTGATGCCCATCTCGGGCCGCCTGAAGCGGGGCGAGGCTGAGCGATGAGCTATTTGCACCGGACCGGCTACGTCAATCCGCGCCTCGGCACGTACTTCGGCATTTTCATAGCCGCGTTTGCTGCCATCGGACTGCTGGCCCTGATCTTCGAGGGGCTCGGCGTTCCGACCGACACTCTGCGGCTCGCCATGCTGTTCGGACCGCTTGTGCTCTACATGGCCATCGGCGCCGCTGCCTTCACCGCGCGAGCCGCTCGACTACTTCGCCTCCGGACGGCGCGTCCCGGCCTTCTATACCGGCCTCGTGCTGGCGCAGACCGCCATGGGCGCGACGGGCCTCATAGCCGTGACCGGCGCCTTTTTTCTCATCGGCTTCGATGCGCTGTGCCTGGTGATCGGGGGCCTCGCCGGCTTTGTCGTCATGGCCGTGCTGCTCGCGCCCTTCTTCCGTAAGTTCGGGGCTTTCACCGTGCCGAGTTACCTCGGCCGCCGCTTCGACAGCAGAATGCTGAGGCTCACCGCTGCCGCTCTGCTGGCGCTGCCCATGCTGCTCATGCTGTCCGCCGAGCTCAGCATGGGTGCCTATGCCGCCTCCTGGCTGGTTGGCGAATCTCCCTCAGTCATTGTGTTGATCCTTGTCGCCACGCTGCTGGTCACCGTCGCGGCAGGCGGCATGCGCTCGCTGTCCTGGTCCACCTCCGCGCAGAGCATCGCCTCTTTGATCGCTTTGCTTGTGCCCGTAGTCATCGTGGCCGTGATCGTCACCAATCTGCCCTTGCCTCAACTCTCGGCCGGGCCCGTCTTGCGCAGCATCGCCCGCGGCGAGGCTGCTCAAGGCCTGCCCATCATTCTCCCGCCCGCGCTCGCCTTCGACATGCCGGGCCAAGGTCTGTCCGACATCGCCAAGCGCTATTCCGACGCTTTCGGCAGTGTCGGCCCCGTTGCCTTCGTCATCATGACGTTGTCGACGCTGGCCGGCATCGCCAGCGCGCCATGGCTGCTGCCCCGCGTCGCCTCGACGCCGGGCGTCTATGAGGCCAGGAAATCTCTCGGCTGGGCCACGTTGTTGTTCGGCATCGCCATGCTGACCATGGCTTCCGTCGCGATCTTCATGCGCGACTATCTGATGGACATCGTCACCGTGTCCGGCGCCGTACGCTTTCCGGAGTGGTTCACGTCGCTGAAGGAAGCGGGCAACGTCGGCGTCGCGGCCGAAGCCGCCCGCCCCACGTTGAGCGACATCAGCATGAACCGCGACGCCGTGCTGCTGAGCCTCCCGACCGCCGCCGGGCTGCCCGCGGCTGCAGTGTTCCTCGCGGCCGCAGGCGCGGTTGCCGCGGCCCTCGCAACCGCTGGCACGCTCGCCGTCGCGCTCGGCAACCTGCTGGCCGAAGATGTCGTCTACGGGCTGAGCTGGAACCCCGTGCCGCCAACGGCACGCCTCGTCGCGTCCCGCCTCGCGCTCTCGGCTTCCGCCGTACTCGGCGGTCTCATTGCCATTTCAGCGCCGACCGACCCGCTGCGGCTGATGCTGTGGTCTCTGGCCTTGACCGCATCCACGGCGTTCCCAATTGTCATCCTGTCGATCTGGTGGAAACGGCTCAATGCCTTTGGCGCCATTGCCGGTCTTGCGACAGGCTTCGCCGTGACCGTTCTCGCCATCATTGCCGGCGAGAGCGATTGGATCGGCCTCGAGGGTCCCCTTGCAGCAGCGCTCGGCATGCCGGCAGCCGCGGCAACGGCTATTTTCGTAACCTTCATGACGCCGGCCCCGTCGCGTCACGCTCTCGAGCTCGTGCGAGATATTCGCGTACCGGGCGGCGAAATTCTCTATGATCGCGAGATGCGGTTCCAACGCCGGCAGAAAAATCAGCGGGGCGCGGCGTAGGATGCGGTTCCGCCTCAGGCAGAAGCGCCTGAGGACCTCAGAAAAAGGCAGATACTCCGACACATGTCCGTTCGTGAGCGTTACACACTCTACGCACCCATCGATCCCTACCGCGAAGGCCGCATCGAAACAGGTGACGGTCACGACCTCTACTATGCCGAGTGCGGTAACCCGCGTGGCGCACCCGCGCTGATCGTGCACGGCGGTCCGGGCGGCGGCTGCAATCCGACCATGCGGCGCTTCCACGACCCGCGGCACTACCGCATCATTCTTCTCGACCAGCGAGGCTGCGGCCGCTCGTCTCCCAACGCATCGATCGAGAACAACACCACCTGGCATCTCGTCGCCGACATGGAGCGGCTGCGCGAGCATCTCGGTGTTGATCGCTGGCAATTGTTCGGCGGCTCCTGGGGATCGACGTTGTCGCTCGCCTACGCCCAGACTCATCCCGAGCGTGTCTCGGCTCTTTTGCTGCGCGGCATATTCCTGCTGCGCCAGATCGATCTCGATTGGTTCTATCAGGAAGGCTGCAGCTTCATCTTTCCGGATGCCTGGGAAGCCTTCGAGAAGCCGATCCCGCCCAACGAGCGCGGCTCCATGATCGAGGCCTACTACAAGCGGCTCACCGATCCCGACCCAAGGGTGCATCTGCCCGCCGCCGAGGCCTGGAGTGTTTGGGAAGGCACGACGCTGTCGCTGATCGAGGATCCGGCACGCATCCGAAGCTTCGCCAATCCGGCCTATGCGCTCGCCTTCGCGCGCATCGAATGCCACTACTTCATCAACCGAGGCTTCTTCTCTTGCGACGGCGAGCTTCTGGTCAAGGCTAACAGGCTCGCTGCAATTCCGGGAACCATCGTGCACGGACGCTATGACGTCGTGACGCCGGCCAAGAATGCCTGGGACCTGAAAAAGGTGTGGCCACGTGCCGAGTTGCGTATCGTCCCCGACTCCGGCCATGCCATGACTGAGCCCGGCATCGTCCACGAGCTCATCGCCGCCACGTCGGGCTTATATGCGTTAACGCAGACCGCCACGGCCTCGACCCGCGGTTGCAACCAATTCGCCAAGTTCGGGCTTGGCTCTGGCTCCGTGCCCGATGAACCGGATAAGCTCCGGAGCGTGAGCATCCACCGGCCGCCGCCGCGCGCTTCAATCGATAGGATTAATGCACATCGGAACTCGCCACAGCATCGCCATCGCCGACAAGAACCCCGTCATTCGTACTGGGCTTGTCGATATTCTTGCGCGCGATGGGCGTTTCGAGGTGAAGGCTGCCGTCGCGACGGGCGCGGCGCTGTTGGATCTGCTTGATCAGCAGCCGACGGAGATCGCGCTCGTCGGCTGGGCGCTACCCGACATGACGGGTGGGGATGTTCTGGCCGAGCTCAAGAAACGCCGGAGCCAAACTCGCCCCGTGATCTATACCGGAGAGCAGGGAACGGATGTGTTGCGCCGCAGCATAAAAGGCGGCGCGTGGGGATTCATTTCAAAAAGCGACGAGCCCGCAGTCTTGCTCGAAACGATTTCATCCGTTTCGCACGGCCGCGTTTGCTTTCCTTATTTGGATATCGAGGCTCTGACCAACGATCCGCTGCAGGTGCTAACAACACGCGAGCGCGAGCTTCTTGCAGCACTGGCGGATGGCTGGTCGAACCTGCAGATCGCATCTCGAATCGGCATTTCGCGAAATACGGTAAAGTACCATCTCAAGAACCTTTACGATAAGCTCAACGTCCATAATCGCGCCATGGCGGTTGCACTTTACATGCAGCGACAGTCGCATCGCGACGCACGCTGACGTCAAGCCGCAGGGTGGGTAGCGCGAAACTACCCACATGGGGGCTTCCCCCGCGAGCGACTTCCTTCCATAAGCCTACCCAAGAGAATTCGAACCGTCGCCTCGCGGGTGTTGTATCGTGAAGCCGAGCTACCTATTGCTCCGCGCACGAAAACGAAACGTCCCTGCCGAAGCGTCGACGGTGCGAACACGGGTTGCGAAAAAAGAGCAGGATCTCATTTTCGCGAAGCCGGATTGTTTCGGCTGACACGCGCAAGCGCTGGTGGCAGTTTCGAAACATAAAACGACATTAGAAGACGAGACACTGGAGGAGACGCTCATGACTATGGTGAAGCCGCACCTGTTCATCCCCGGCCCGACAAACATTCCGGATGCCGTTCGCATGGCCATGAACCTCCCCATGGAGGACATGCGCAGCCCCGAGTTCCCCAAGTTCACGCTGCCGATCTTCGAGGACCTGAAGAAGGTCTTCAAGATGAAGGACGGGCGCGTTTTCATTTTCCCGTCGTCGGGCACCGGCGCCTGGGAGTCGGCGATCACCAACACGCTCGCCGTCGGCGATAAGGTTCTGATGAGCCGCTTCGGCCAGTTCTCGCTGCTCTGGGTCGACATGGCCGAGCGTCTCGGCCTCAAGGTTGAGCTTTGCGACGAAGAGTGGGGCACGGGCGTTCCGCTCGAGAAGTACGCCGACATTCTCGCCAAGGACAAGAACCACGAGATCAAGGCCGTCTTCGCCACGCACAACGAAACCGCGACGGGCGTCTCCTCCGACATCGCAGGTGTCCGCAAGGCTCTCGATGCCGCCAAGCATCCGGCGCTGCTGTTCGTCGACGGCGTGTCGTCGGTCGGCTCGCTCGACATGCGCATGGGCGAGTGGGGCGTCGACGCCTGCGTCTCGGGCTCGCAGAAGGGCTTCATGCTTCCGACCGGCCTCGGCATCCTCGCCGTCAGCCAGAAGGCGCTCGATGCGAACAAGTCGCAGAACGGCCGCATGAACCGCTGCTTCTTCTCGTGGGAAGACATGATCAAGACCAACGATCTTGGCTACTTCCCCTACACGCCGGCGACGCAGCTCATCCGCGGCCTGCGCGCTTCGCTCGACCTCATCTTCGCCGAAGGCCTCGACAACGTCATCGCTCGCCACACGCGTCTCGCCACCGGCGTGCGCGCGGCCGTGGAAGGCTGGGGCCTCAAGCTCTGCGCCAAGGAGCCCAAGTGGCACTCGGACACGGTGTCGGCGATCCTCGTGCCTGAAGGCATCGACGCCGTCGACGTGCTGAAGACGGCCTACTACCGCTACAACACCTCGCTCGGAACCGGCCTCAACAAGGTCGCCGGCAAGGTGTTCCGCATCGGTCATCTCGGCGCCCTCGACGAGGGCATGATCGGCGGCGTGCTGTTCAACGTCGAAATGGCGCTCAAGGATTGCGGCGTGCCGATCAAGTTCGGATCGGGCACCGGCGCAGCTGCTGAGTACTTCAGCAAGACCGCGACCAAGCCTGCTCTCCAGAAAGCGGCTTAACTCTCGAAGGCAGGCGCAGCTTGACTCGCAGCCGCGCGCGCCGCATCTATCGCCGCCTGCCGACAGCACCTGACCGCGCAGCGTCCGCGGCCTTGATCGAGTCGGACGCTCAGCTCGAAGCGTGACTCAACATAACGAAATTTCAGACCGGAGGAAACGACCCTATGAGCTACACCCTTTACCCGACCCGCAAGCAGCGCCTGCAGCGGTCGTACCTTGCGGTTCCGGGCTCCAACCCGACCATGATCGATCGCGCCATCAAGAGCGCCGCCGACTACGTGTTCCTCGACTGCGAAGACGCCGTGGCGCCGCCCGAGAAGGAGCAGGCCCGCAAGAACATCATCCAGGCGCTGAACGATCTCGACTGGAAGGCCGCAGGCAAGAGCGTCTGCGTCCGCATCAACGGCCTCGACACGCACTACATGTACCGCGACGTCGTCGACATCGTGCGAGCAGGCCGGCTCCAAGCTCGACACCATCCTGATCCCGAAGGTCGGCGTCCCGGCCGACGTCTACGCCGTCGAAACCATCGTCAGCCAGATCGAAGTCGCCAAGGGCCTCCCGCACCAGATCGGCACCGAAGCCCTCATCGAGACGCCGCTCGGCATGGCCAACGTCGAAGCCATTGCGTCCGCCAACAGCCGCCTCGAGTCCATGCACTTCGGCGTCGCCGACTACTCGGCCTTCAACAAGGCCCGCACCGTCGTCATCGGCGGCCTCAACCCCGACTATCCGGGCGACCAGTGGCACTTCCCGCTGTCGCGCATGACGGTTGCCTGCCGCGCCTTCGGCCTGCGTCCCATCGACGGCCCGTTCGGCGGCATCGACGATCCCGAGGGCTACAAGGCCGCCGCACGCCGCGGCGCGGCTCTCGGCATGGAAGGCAAGTGGGCCATCCATCCTTCGCAGATCGAGCTCGCCAACGAGGTCTACTCGCCGACCGCGAAGGAAGTCGAACGCGCCGAGCGCATCCTCGTCGCGCTCAAGGAAGCCGAAGCTCAGGGCAAGGGCGCTGCTTCGCTCGACGGCAAGATGATCGACGCCGCTTCCGAGAAGATGGCGAAGAACCTGCTCGCCACGGCCGCCGCCATCAAGGCCGCCGAAGCTGCACGCGCAAAATAAAACAAGAAGCGACAGGAAACACCCGTTCCCAAGGAGGTCCACCACATGGACATTCACGAGTACCAGGCCAAAGAGCTTCTCTCGAAGTTCGGCGTGCCGATCCCGCGCGGCGGTCTGGCCTACAGCCCCGAGCAGGCCGTCTATCGTGCCAGCGAGATCGGCGGCTCGCGTTGGGTCGTCAAGGCGCAGATCCACTCCGGCGCCCGCGGCAAGGCCGGCGGCATCAAGGTCTGCAAGACCGACGACGAGATCGAGGAGGCAGCCGAGGAGCCTGCTCGGCAAGAAGCTCGTCACGCATCCAGACCGGCCCCGCCGGCAAGCTCGTCTCGCGCCTCTACATCGAGGAAGCGACCGACATCGACAAGGAGATCTATCTCTCCTTCGTCATGGACCGTGCCGCCGAGCAGATCGTCGTCGTCTCGTCGGCCGCCGGCGGCATGGACATCGAGGAAATCTCGCACAGCCAGCCCGACACCATCATCAAGGTGGCCGTCGACCCCGCTGTCGGCATGCAGGCCTTCCAGGCCCGCGAAGTCGCCTTCGGTCTCGGCGTCGAACCCGACCGATCGCGCAAGCTCGAGCGCGTCATCCTCGGCTGCTACCGCGCCTTCCGCGATCTCGACGCCTCGATGCTCGAGATCAACCCGCTCGTCATCACCAAGCAGAAGCACCGTCGTCGCGCTCGACGCCAAGATGAGCTTCGACGAGAACGCCCTGTTCCGCCGCCCGCAGATCGCCGAACTGCGCGACAAGAGCCAGGAAGACCCGCGCGAGACCTACGCCAACGATCGCGGCCTCTCCTATGTCGGCCTCGACGGCGACATCGGCTGCATCGTGAACGGCGCCGGCCTCGCCATGGCCACGCTCGACATGATCAAGCTCGCCGGCGGCGAGCCCGCGAACTTCCTCGACATCGGCGGCGGCGCCTCTCCCGAGCGCGTGACGAAGTCGTTCAAGGCCGTGCTCCGCGACAAGAACGTGAAGGCCATCCTCGTCAACGTCTTCGCCGGCATCAATCGCTGCGACTGGGTGGCGAAGGGCGTCGTCGACGCGATCAAGGAACTCGAGATCAAGATTCCGATCGTCGTGCGCCTCGCCGGCACCAACGTCGAGGAAGGCCGCAAGATCATCGATCAGAGCGGCCTCACCATGATCAGCGCCGAAACGCTGGCCGAAGCTGCCAACAAGGCCGTCGCCGCCGCCAAGAACGCCGCGTAAGGGAGGAACACACAATGGCCATCTTCATCAACGAAAATACGCCGATCCTCGTCCAGGGCTTCACCGGCCGCATCGGCACGTTCCACGCCCAGGAAATGATCGACTACGGCACCAACGTCGTCGGCGGCGTGACGCCCGGCAAAGGCGGCACGCACGCACCTCGGCCGCCCGGTCTTCAACACCATGAAGGGCGCGGTCGAGGAGACCAAGGCCGAAGCCTCGATCGTGTTCGTGCCGCCGCCGTTCGCGGCCGACGCGATCATGGAAGCGGCCGACGCCGGCATCAAGTACTGCGTCTGCATCACCGACGGCATCCCGACGCAGGACATGATCCGCGTGAAGCGCTACATGCGCCGCTACAAGAAAGAGAACCGCATGGTTCTCACGGGCCCGAACTGCGCCGGCACCATCTCGCCCGGCAAGGCCATGCTCGGCATCATGCCCGGCCACATCTACATGCCCGGCCGCGTCGGCATCGTCGGCCGCTCGGGCACGCTCGGCTACGAGGCCGCCTCGCAGCTGAAGGCGCTCGGCATCGGCGTCTCGACCTCGGTCGGCATCGGCGGCGACCCGATCAACGGCTCGTCGTTCAAGGACGTTCTCGAGCACTTCGCCGCACGACCCCGAGACCGACGCCGTGATGATGATCGGCGAGATCGGCGGACCGCAGGAAGCGGAAGCCGGCGAATACATCCGCGACCACTTCAAGAAGCCGGTCGTCGCCTACATCGCCGGCCTCTCGGCGCCGAAGGGCCGCCGCATGGGCCATGCCGGCGCCATCGTCTCGGCGTTCGGCGAAGTCGGCCTCGCGAGAAGGTCGACATCCTGAAGGGCTGCGGCGTTGCGATTGCTCCCACGCCTTCGGAGATGGGCTCTACTGTTGCAGAAGGTGCTCTGCGCCGAAGGCAGCGTAGCGCGCCTAACGTGCTCCGGCCGAGAGCCGGACATTCCGGAGCGCCCTACTAGGTCAGAGCCGGCCTGGCCCGATGCAGGGCGGCTCGACGACCCGGCGGTCCACGACCGCCGGGCCCCTCTCTGCCTAGGACTCACGTGCAGAGCCCCGCATGCCGGGGCGGTTGAGGAGAACGGCGAGTGTCGAAGAAGGCGCCCGGCAGCAGAGCTCGACGAGATCACGCTGCGCGACGAGCTCAAGGCGCTGCGCGCGCAGATCCCCGATCAGCCGACGCTCAATCCCGTTCTCAACGTCGCGTTCGATCTTTCGCGCCGGCTCGAGGCGGGGAGATCAGCTTCGACGACCTGAAGGAGCTGGCCGCGCGCCTCATGGACCGCGCCTGCGTGCATCGCGCGCTGCTGCTCAAGGAGCAGATCGGCTTCGTCGACGAAGCAGCGACGCGCAAGGAGTTCGCGAACTTCGTCGCGCGACTACGCGTCGGGCAAGGACGGACGCAGCCTTCGAGGCTTTCAAGGCGCGCTTGGCGCGCGCGCGCAACGGCATCGTCTTCACGGCGCATCCGACGTTCGGCCTCTCGGAGGCGCTCTCGGACCGCATGGCCGAAATCGCCGTGACGGGCGACGGCAACGGACAGAAGATCGGCGCTGCCGCATCGGCCCGACGCACCGCTCACGCTCGACTACGAGCACGGGCGCGTGCAGAGCGCGATCCGCAACCTGCGCGACGCCTACTGTCGACCTGCTCGGCGATTTCTTCGCGACCGCGCACAAGCGTTCGGCGACCGCGCCTACAAGCTGAAGCCGCAGCTCGTGACGTTCGCCTCGTGGGTCGGCTACGACCTCGACGGGCGCACGGACATCAAGTGGACGTTCTCGTTCCTCATCCGCCTCAAGGAAAAGCGGCCGCGCTCGCACGACATCCGCGAGCGCTTCCTGGCGCTGAAGGACACGCTCGGCGACGGCGGCGAGATGCAGCGGCTCGTCGCGCCAGATGACCGGCAAGCTCGACCTCGCGATCGCGGCCACCGACGAGCAGATCAAGGCGCTCGAGAGCGGTCGGCAAGGACGGCTTCACGCTGGCCAAGGCCGCCAACATCATCACGCGGGCCGACGGCTACAACCTCACCACGCCGAGCCGATCCTCTCGCTGCTGGATCAGCTCGTCGACGACGGCGCCGGACACGAAGAAGACGCCGTCGCGGCGCTCGCGGGCCTGCTGCGCGCAACCGGCCTCGGCATGTCGCACATCCACGTGCGCGTCAACGCCGTGCAGATCAACAACGCGTTCCGCGCCTTCGTGCACGAGCCGTGGACGCGCGATCTGACCGAGCGCCAGGCCTTGGCGCGCATCGTGGAGATGATCCGCGCTGCCAAGCCCGAGACGGTGAACTTCGAGACGCTCGACCTCGAGAACGCGACCGCCATCCGCCAGTTCGCGATCGTCGGCGCAGATCCCGAAGCACATCGATCGCGATACGCCGATCCGCTACCTCATCGCGGAGTGCGAGAGCCCGGCGACGATCCTGATCGCGGTCTTCTTCGCCAAGCTGTTCGGCGTGTCCGAGATCGTCGACATCTCGCCGCTGTTCGAGACGCCGCGAGGCGCTCGAGACCGGCTCCGCGCCTCGTCGAGCGCCTGCTCGCCGAGAAAGCCTATCGCGACTACGTTCGAAGCGCGGCCGGCTGGCGTGCAGACGGGCTATTCGGACGCCGGCCGCTTCATCGGCCAGATCGCGGCGGCCTCGCGCACGAGCGCCTGCATCACGGCCTCGCCGAGGTCGTGCGCAAGGCCAACATCAAGGATGTCGAGACGCTGATCTTCTCCACGCACGGCGAGAGCATGGGGCGCGGCGCGCATCCCGGGCCGCTGAGGCGGCGGCTGCGCTACGTATTCTCCGGTGAAGTCGCGCTGGCGCTTCTTCCGCGACGACCTGCCGGTCAAGCACGAGACGAGCTTCCAGGGCGGCGACGGCTACCTGTTCTTCGCCAACCGGCAGTTCGCCCAGCGCGCGCTCGCGACCATCGTCATGAGCGGCAAGGATCCGGGCGAGGGCGAAGATCCCTTCTACACGGACACCAACCTCACGCTCGATTTCCAGCTCCGGCTGCGCGACTACCAGCAGCACCTGTTCGCGCATCCGGGCTATCGGGCGCTGCTCGGTGCGTTCGGCGCCAACCTGCTGTTCAAGACCGGTCGCGGCCGGTGAAGCGCCAGGGCGATCATGCGTTCCGATCGCGGCGACCCGGCGCGCATGCGCGCCATCCCTAACAACGCCATCCTGCAGCAGTTCGGCTATGTCGCGAACGTCGTGGCGGGTCTCGGTGCGGCGGTCGGCGTCGAGCGCGAGCGCTTCGTCGAGTTGGCCAAGAAGTCGCCACGCCTGCGGCCGCTGATCGAGATGATCGCGCGCGCCAAGCAGCTTTCGAGCCTCAATGCGGTCGGCGCCAACGCCATCATCTTCGATGCCGGCTTCTGGGCGCAGCGCGCGGCCTGGGAGCGCGAGCCGCATCTCGACGGCGCATTCAAGTTCCTCGCCGACGCATCTGCTCGACGACGACCGCGCCAGAAGATCAACGGCCTCGCGCACTCACCTGCGGCTCGACGCCATCGAGCTGCACTCGCATTCTCGAAGACATCGGCCTCGAGGGCGGCAAGATCCCCGACGACCACCGCATGGAGCTCGACCTCCTGCAGGCGATCCGCGCTGGCGCTGATCATGCGCATCTTCATTCTGACGGCGCAGCTGCCGCGCTTCACGCCGACCAACGAGGTCTACGCACGACGAGATCGTGCGTAAGGCGCTCGCGCTCGAGATCCCGGAGGTCATCCGCGTGATGCGCGAGGCGTTCCCGCTGCGGCCGACGGAAGCGCACGATCCGCGCGGCGTTCCAGGAACCGGCGACGTACCTTCCCAAGGGCATCGACGACTACGGTCGCATCGAGACCGAGATCCTGGAGCCGATGGAGCAGGCCTACGAGTTCGTGCGCGAGATCGGCACCGGCATCTCCCACCACTGGGGCGCGTTCGGCTGATCCAGCCGTCGCCTGCACCCTTTCGCTCAACCCACTTCGGGCATGGCGCGCCGTCTCGCACGACCGGCGCGCCATCGCGTTTACGTCCGCGCTCCCCCTCGGTAGTCCCGCGGCTCTGGCCATGACAGATCGCCACGCTTACGTTGGAAACGAAGCAAATAACAAAAGAGGATGCGCCATGGCTTATGTGGACGGATTTTTGCTGGTCATTCCGACGGACAAGATCGACGAATACAAGAAGATCTCCAAGCTCGCCGGCAAGGTCTGGCGCGAACACGGAGCGCTCGAATATCGCGAATGTGTCGGCGACGATCTCGATGCGCCTATGGGACGGCCGTTCCCCAAGCTCCTGAAGCTCAAGCCCACCGAGACGGCCGTGTTCTCCTGGATCGTTTACAAAACCAATGCGCACCGAAATTCCGTGAATGCCAAGGCGATGAAGGACGAGCGCCTGGCCAAGATGGACCCGAAGTCTATGCCATTCGACATGAAGAAAATGTCGATGGGCGGTTTTGCTATGATCGTGGATGCGTAGGCCCTAGAGGCCAATGCGCCGTGGGCGGCACTCTGCCCACGGCCGCTACTACTGCGGCGCCCTTGCTTCGGCTTCCCGTTTTGCCAGCTCCCGCGCCTCTTTCTCCCAGGCGCGCGTGACGTTGCCAGCCAGGCGGACGATGCGCCTGGCGCGGCGCCTGTCCTCCCTCGAAAGCCGGATGCAGCAGCAGGAGAACTCCGGGCTGCGCGCGACCCGCACCATCAGCTCCCGGTGCTTCCGAGCGACTTCTTCCGGCAGTTCGTGCGTCATTCCAGCCTCGCGGTCGGCGTTCTCTCGATGTCAGGACCGGAGGGCGTTGCGGGGAGCGCGAAGACCTCGCCTTCGCTTTGCTTCGTGTCGAGCCATATAAACGGCAGATGCGGATATTCGGTTTCAAGACTGTCGCGAGCCCTGCCCACTTCCACGACCAACGTCCCCTCTGGATTTAGATGAACGGCGCTGCCAGGATGCGGCGCACGAGGTCCATGCCATCCTCGCCGCCGGCATGGGCGAGCACCGGCTCCGCCTTGTATTCGGGCGGAAAGCCCTCGACCGCCTCGGCCGTCACATAGGGCGGATTGGAGATGATGAGGTCGTAGGTCTGCCCTCGAGGCGCTGAACAGGTCCGACTTGGTGAGCCGCACGCGCGGCCAGCCCGTAGTCAGCGACGTTCCGCTTCGCCACCTCGAGGGCGTCGGCTGAGAGGTCCGCGCCGTCCACCTCCGCCTGCGGGAAGGTGAGCGCGGCCAGAATGGCGAGACAGCCCGAGCCGGTGCAGAGGTCGAGCACGCGTTCCACGTCCTCGGGCTCCGGCACGACGGCTGAAAGGCCGTTCTCGAGCAGCTCGCCGATGTAGGAGCGCGGCACGATGACCCGCTCGTCCACATAGAAGCTGTGGCCCAGCATCCAGGCTTGGTTCGTAAGATAAGGCGCCGGCTTCCGCGTCACGATCCGCTGTTCGATGAGTCCGGCAAGCGCTTGGCGCGCTCTTCCGCGTCAGGCGCGCATCCAGCCATGGCTCGAGCTGATCGATCGGCAGATGCAGCGTCGACAGAATAAGAAAGGCCGCCTCGTCGAGCGCCGTCTCGTGCCGTGGCCATAACACCAGCCCCGAGCCGTGAAGTGGCTCACGGCATAGCGCAGCCAGTCGCGTACGGTGACGAGATCTTCGATGGTAGTCGTCGTTGCTCATGACGAAGCCTGTCTCTCGGTCTCCGTCCTGATCGCGCCCAACGCCTGCCTCCACTTGATTTGACCTAGACTGCCCGTATCCGAGACCAGCGTTGCCGAGGCAAGCTCTTAGCGTGCGTCTCACATCGCGTTCATGATCGCAGCGCAATAGAATTCGCGTTCCATCGCGTCATCGTGTCCATTCTTTTCGCGACCCGCTTGGCGAGAGCGCCGCAACCCGCCAATATCCCGCCGCGCAGCTCCGGCCCGCGGCCGGAACAATGAGGCCTTAATACGCTAACAGAAACGTACCATTCTGGAGGGAACACCCGTGACGGTGAAGTCGGATATCGAGATCGCACGCGAAGCCAAGATGAGGCCGATCACTGAAGTGGCGGCGAAACTCGGCATTCCCGCCGACGCGATCATTCCCTACGGCACCACGAAAGCGAAGCTCTCGTTTGATTTCATCAACTCGCTGAAGTCCCGCCCGGACGGCAAGCTCATCCTCGTGACCGCCATCAGCCCGACGCCCGCCGGCGAAGGCAAGACGACGACGACGGTCGGCCTTACGGACGGCCTCAACCGCATCGGCAAGAAGGCCATGTGCTGCCTGCGCGAGCCCTCGCTCGGGCCCTGCTTCGGCGTCAAGGGCGGCGCGGCCGGCGGCGGCTATGCCCAGGTCGTGCCGATGGAAGACATCAACCTGCACTTCACCGGCGACTTCCACGCCATCACCAGCGCGCACAACCTGCTCTCGGCGCTGATCGACAATCACATCTACTGGGGCAACGCAGTCGGCATCGACAGCCGCCGCGTCGAGTGGAGCCGCGTCCTCGACATGAACGATCGCGCGCTGCGCTCGATCGTCAACTCGCTCGGCGGCGTCTCGAACGGCTTCCCGCGCGAGGACGGCTTCGACATCACGGTCGCCTCCGAGGTGATGGCGATCCTCTGCCTCGCCAGCGACCTCAAGGATCTCGAGAAGCGCCTCGGCAACATCATCATCGGCTACACGCGCGACAAGAAGCCGGTCCGCGCCCGCGACATTAAGGGCGACGGCGCCATGACCGTGCTGCTCAAGGACGCGCTGATGCCGAACATGGTGCAGACGCTCGAGAACAACCCGGTCTTCATCCACGGCGGCCCCTTCGCCAACATCGCGCACGGCTGCAACTCCGTGCTCGCCACCAAGAGCGCGCTCAAGGTTTCCGACTATCGTCGTCACGGAAGCCGGCTTCGGCGCCGATCTCGGCGCCGAGAAGTTCTTCGACATCAAGTGCCGCAAGGCGGGCCTTTCTCCGTCTGCAGCCGTGATCGTCGCTACCGTGCGCGCGCTCAAGATGCATGGCGGCGTGGCCAAGGATGATCTCAAGAACGAGAACATCGCCGCCGTCGCCAAGGGCTGCGATAACCTGAAGCGCCATATCGAGAACGTGAACAAGTTCGGCGTGCCGGCCGTCGTTGCCGTCAACCGCTTCATCACCGACACGGACGCCGAAATCCAGGAGGTCATGAAGGCCGCCGAGAGCATGGGCACGCGCGCCTTCATGTGCACGCACTGGGCCGACGGCGGTCGCGGCACCGAGGCGCTCGCTCAGCACGTCGTCGAGCTGGCGAATTCCGGCAAGGCCAACTTCAAGCCGCTTTATCCGGACAGCATGGGCCTTCGCGACAAGGTCAAGACCATCGCCACCGAGATCTATCGCGCCGCCGACATCTCCTGCGATTCGTCGGTCGAGACGCGCTTCAAGGAGCTCGAGGCCATGGGCTTCGGCCACCTGCCGGTCTGCATGGCCAAGACGCAGTACTCGTTCTCGACCGATCCCACGAAGCGTGGCGCGCCGACCGGCCACATCGTTCCGGTTCGCGAGCTGCGTCTCTCTGCGGGCGCCGAGTTCATCGTCGTCATCACGGGCGAGATCATGACCATGCCGGGTCTGCCCAAGGTGCCGTCGGCGGATTCGATCCGCCTCAACGACCAGGGCCAGATTGAAGGCCTGTTCTAGACATGATCGCTTCGGACCCTATCAGTCCGAAGCGTAAATCGGTCTCATCAAAAACTGAAGCGTGGAACAACTACGCTTCAACACTAGCCCGGTGTCTGGCCATCGGTGCCGGACACCGGAGCCGCGCGCGCGGCCCGGCGAGCGTCACGAAGCGCTCGCATCTTGGCCTCGCGCTGAGGCTTGCGCACGAACACCACGAATGCGTGCAAACCGAGCCCGAGCCCCCAGCCGAGCAGCACCCAGTGCAGCCAGAATTTGCCGGCCATCACGACGTTGATAACGGCGAGCACCGCGATCACCGCGGCGAAGATCATGAAGTGCTTATAGAAGCCGTTGATGGCGCGGTCATGATCGCTCTCCATCATATGTTCGAAGAGGTCATCCATGGTGAGCCTCCGAGTGGTCAGCCGGTGTGGATTTATACTGCTATTCTGCTCACGGACGTGAACAAAGTGCTGTTACCTCGGTAACAAGCTTACGCGGCGAGGACCAAAGGCTTGGTTGCCGGCTCCATGGCTTCGTAACCCTGAGCCACGAGCCGCCCCTGCGCTGCGTCAGAAACCATGACGAGCCGCGTTCCGGGATTAAGTATGGGCGGCACCATCCAGGCGAAAGTCTCGTCCAGCTCCGGCACGATGCGGTGCATCATCGACGCACGCTCCGCACTCTGAAAGCCTCGCGAGCGGCCGCGCCAGCCCGGCGCTTGCCAATGATTGGCCGCGACGTTGGAGCCGTCGTGAACCCGCGCCTCCGTCTCCGATCTCTCGATGACGACGGTCTCTGACGGCCTTATGCCCGCGAGTGAGAAAATGGCTGGAGTCGAGATGGGCTCCGAGATGAGACGCCTTTTCGCATCTGCGAACGTTTCTGACTCTTCGAACACCGCCCTCAGGAGATGCGCCGGTGTCGGGTGCGGCATCTTCCAGACGCGCCGCGGTTCACGGCCCAGTCGAGAACGTAGAAGCCGATCGCCTTTCGCATCGGGGCTTGGTTGAGCGCTGCCGAGAAACGGCCGGGCGCCATGGCCGTCAGCACGCCCGTATAGCCGGGCCACGTAAGCGTGACGAATGTCCCGGCCGGGCCG
The DNA here is from genome assembly GCA_963831345.1 of uncultured Alphaproteobacteria bacterium. GTDB lineage: Bacteria > Pseudomonadota > Alphaproteobacteria > Rhizobiales > Hyphomicrobiaceae > Hyphomicrobium_C. The sequence continues at coordinate 40,742 of CAWHPZ010000041.1, read as the reverse complement.
GCCACCCGCGCTGCTATAACGTGCCGGCCGAGCCCTGGCGTGCGCCAATCGAGAACCCGGACCAGCCGCGCGCTGCGATGATCTGGCGACGGCGCCACGCGGCAGGTGCAGGCCCATTCGTAATTGACGGAAAAGAAGTAGGCACCCGGTCGTGCCAGGCGTTTGGCGATGGCGTCGATCTCGGCCAGATGGGCGTTGTCCCATTTTTCCAGCCACCGGCGTGAAACCTTGTCGAGCTGGCGCAGCGCCGCCGAGGGCAGCGCGCCCGTCGCAAGGTCGAGCAGCGCATGTGCGCGGGCTTCGTGTGCCTCGAGCGTCTCGATGGCGAACGAGGGGCCGGTGTCCTGGACCGGGATCGGCGCAAGCTGCGGCCGCGGAACGCCGTCGACAATATCAAGCATGCGAGGTCGAGCCTCCGGCAGCGATTTCCGGCGTGGTCTGAAGGAACGGCAGGGAGGTTAACACGATGTCCCGGCGGGACATTAGCGGATGATCTGCGTGCTGCAAAATGAGTGACATGAGAACCTCGGAGCCGCATCACGCCACAAGCGCCATCCGCGACATTTGGATGACCGGGCAGCCGTTGGCTATATGGCTCTTTCCGAGGTTAACCCAAGCCCTGCAGAATTGACTTTTTGCCCCGTCTCGACGATAAGCACCGGATGCGTGGGCGATTTTCCGATCGGCCGTGCAATGAGCGCTGCCCGAGGCTCCGGTTGCAACTTTAGCAACCCTTTGAAAGTCCGCAATTTATTGCGGCGCCACAGGGCGCGATTGAGACCCAAAGCGCTATAAAGCGCGGAAAGAGGCTAGACCCATGTACGCTGTCATCAAGACAGGCGGCAAGCAGTATCGCGTCGCCAAAGACGATGTTCTCAAAGTCGAAAAACTCGACGGAGACGCCGGCACTAAGCTCGAACTCACCGAAGTCCTGATGGTCGGAGCCGGCGCAGACGTCAAGGTCGGCGCGCCGCTGGTTTCGGGCGCCAAAGTGCTGTTCGAGATCGTCGAGCAGACGCGCGGACCGAAGCTCATCGCCTTCAAGAAGCGCCGCCGCAAGAATTCGCGCCGTAAGCGCGGTCATCGTCAGGACCTGACGAAGATCCGCATCACCGGCATTACCGTCTAATCAGAGAGAGCGCGGCAACGCTGCTCCAGAAGAAGGATTTCCCCCTATGGCACAAAAGAAAGCTGGCGGTTCGACCAAGAACGGCCGCGACTCGCATTCGAAGCGTCTTGGCATCAAGAAGTTCGGCGGCGAGCACGTCATTCCCGGCAACATCCTCTGCCGCCAGCGCGGCACGCAGTGGCATCCCGGCTCGGGCGTCGGCATCGGCACCGATCACACCATCTTCGCAGTCGAGGAAGGCAAGGTGCACTTCGAGGCCAAGCGCAACGGGCGCATCTTCATCTCGGTTCGTCCCGAAAAGGCCGACGCCGCCGAGTAACGGCGCGCTCGAGAACAGATTGTCCGAGGGGGGATGGGCACCATCCCCCCTTTTTCGTAGATTCTAGACCACCATGATCGCTTTGGATTGGTCTCTATTGCCCAGCAATTGCCAACAGCCGTTGAGAAGGTACATGCGCGCTGCAAACAGAGGGTCTGAAAAGCAGTGATGCTGAACCGAAACTCCGGGCGTCTTCGCTCCAAACGGCTCGTAATGCGCAAGCTCGAGGATCGTGACGCAGAGCGCATCGCGCTCCTCGCCGGCGATTGGGATATCGCCCGCATGACCGCAAGCATTCCCTATCCCTACTCGGTTCCGTTGGCGCGCGCTTGGATGCAGGGCCTCGAGCCCGACGAGTTCGTCCGTGTCGTCGAGCACGAAGGCGAGCTCATCGGCGCGATAGGTTACCTGACCCGCGACGACGGCTCGGCCGAGATCGGCTATTGGATCGGCAAGCCGTGGTGGGGCCGTGGCTTTGCCACCGAGGCCGCCTCGGCGCTCGTGCATTACTGCTTTTCCAAGCTGCGCATGCCGCGCCTTACCTGCAGCCATTTCATCGACAATCCCGCGTCCGAGCGCGTCATAGGCAAGCTCGGCTTCAAGCCAGTCGGCACGTGCTCGGCCTGGTGCGACGCGCGCAACGCCGAAGTCGAGACGCTGGTCTACGAGCGCCAACGGCCGCGCATGACTTTGTTCTGGAGGCGAGCCGCATGAAATTCCTGGATCTCGCAAAAATTTACATCAAGGCCGGCGACGGCGGCAACGGCTGCGCCAGCTTTCGTCGAGAGAAGTTCATCGAGTTCGGCGGTCCCAACGGCGGTAACGGTGGCAAGGGTGGTGACGTGGTCATCGTCTGCGTCGAGAACCTCAACACTCTCATCGATTATCGCTATCAGCAGCACTTCAATGCCGAGCGTGGCACCAACGGCATGGGTAAGGACCGTGCCGGCTCCAACGGTGAGGACAAGCTCGTGCAGGGTGCCTCCGGGAACGGTCGTGCTGGCCGAAGATCAGGAAACCGTGCTCGCGGAGCTGAATGACCCTGGCCAGCGCTTCGTCGTCGCGCACGGCGGCAACGGCGGCTTTGGCAACGCCCATTTCAAAAGCTCCACCAACCAGGCCCCACGCCATGCCAACCCGGGATTGCCGGGAGAGGAGCTGACCATCTGGCTGCGTCTCAAACTCATTGCCGACGCTGGCCTGGTTGGACTTCCCAATGCGGGCAAATCGACGTTTCTGGCTGCCGTTTCAGCGGCAAAGCCGAAGATCGCAGACTATCCGTTCACGACCTTGCACCCCAACCTCGGCGTCATTCGCGCCGACGATGTGGACTTCGTCCTTGCCGATATCCCGGGGCTCATCGAAGGTGCCCATGAGGGAGCGGGCCTCGGCACGCGCTTTCTCGGCCACGTGGAGAGGACCAAAGTCCTGCTTCATCTTGTCGATGCGACGCAGGAAGATGTTGCCGATGCCTACAAGACGGTGAGACGTGAGCTGAAGGCCTACGGCGCCGATCTCGACAAGAAGAAAGAAATTGTGGCGCTGTCGAAATGCGACGCCCTCGACGAGGAGACCATCAAGGAGCGTCTTGCAGCGCTGCAGAAGGCCGCCCGCAAGAAACCCCTGATCCTATCGGCTGTCTCCGGACTGGGCATCAAGGACGCGCTCTACGCCCTGTCGCGCGAGATCGGGCGTGCCGAGAAAGATGAAGCAGATGCCGAAATGGAGCATAAGCCCTGGCAGCCCTGACCGAGGCGCGATCTGCACAGTTTTTGAGCGACGGATGTTACGCAGGGAACACGTAATAGCCGCGGAAATAACGCAAGAAGAAGGGCACTTTTGCCCTTCTTGTGCGTTGCCAGGGATGGGCCGGGTTGAACGGCCTATAAGGCTATTTAAGTATTTGCTTGAGACGCTACGCAGCGAGCTAGGCGTAGCGAATGTCGAAACGGGGGATGATCCGTGAGTAAGATGAGTGAATTGTCTCGCGATTTCGGGCGTAAAGGCGCGGCCGGCTTGGCCAGCGTTGCCCTGGCCGCAGCAATCGTCTGCGAGCTGTCGACGCCCGCCGCCGCCGAGCGGCCGGAACGCTATCAGCGTGAGCGCTATTCCGAGCGCTACCAGCAGGAGCGCAACCAGCGTGACCGCGGTACGCAAGAGGCCCGCCGGCCTGTTGTAGCGGCCCCTGATCCCGAACCGCTGCAGGCCGAAGGCCCGCTGCTGATGCTCGTCTCGCTCAACAAGCAGCGGATGTATGTCTACGACAGCAAGGGCCTGCTCACGCAAACGCGTGTTTCCAGCGGAATGAAGGGCTTCGACACCCCCGTCGGCATCTACAGCATTCTGCAAAAGAACGCGGACCATAAATCCAACATCTACGAGTTGGCGCCCATGCCTCACATGCAGCGCCTGACGATGACCGGCATCGCCCTGCACGGCGGTGTCGTGCCGGGTTATCCCGCCTCCCACGGCTGCGTCCGCCTGCCGTTCGAATTTGCGAAGAAGTTCTTCGGCATGACCGAGCTGAACCAGCGGGTCGTCATCTCGCCGGACGTTCAGGCTCCGGTTCGTTTCGAGCATCCGATGCTGTTCACCGCGCTGCCGCCCGGCACGATGGCATCGATCAGCGACGGATTTTCCGACAAGACCGCCTCCAATGAGTCCGGCCTGACCACGGTTGCCGCAACCGCGGAAATCGCGCCGCGCACACTGATGTCGGTTGCAGATGAGCGCGTCAGGGAGCGCATTGATCTCGTCAACGCCGCCGAGCGTGCAAAGCTGGCGATCAGCGAGGCGCAGACAAATTCGGAGACGGCGAATAAGGCCGCAAGCGATAAGCGTAACGCGCTGAAGCGCGCGCAGGGAAGTGCCGACGAAGCACGCCGCGTCGCTGCCAAGGCCGCAAAGAGCAAATCCAGCGCCGAGAGCAATTTGGCTTCCATTTCGAAGCGCCTTGCCGGCGACCTGAGCAAGATGAAATCGGATAAGCTCGAAGCACTGCGCAAGAGCGAGGTCGAGGCCAAGGATCGCATCCCGGCGCTCGCGGCGGCCGCAGAGCAGGCAGCAGCAGAGGCCGAACGCACCCGCACGGACCTTGCCGCAGCACAGGCCGCTTACAAGGAGGCCGACGCAGCCAGGGCCAATGCGAAGGCAAACATCAAGGCTGTAGTCGCCGCGGAGAAAAAGGCCGCGAACGCCATCGTCGCCTTCGACCGCGCCGAGCGCAATCGTGATTTCCCGGTCTCCGTATTCGTCAGCACGAAGACCTCCAAGATCATGATCCGCCAGGGCTTCGAATTGCTGTCTCGAGGCTCCGGTCACCATCGAGAACCCGGAGCAGCCTCTCGGGACCTTCCTGATGTCCGCCACGAACTGGCGCGACTCGAGCCAAACCGCGCTCAACTGGACGGTTGCCGCAGTCACCGAGAATTCTCTCCCCGGACAGGAAGAGCCGGAAGAGGTCTCGGATAAGAGGCGCAAGAACAAGGAACCGGCGCTGACCCTGCCTCCGCAAACTGATGCGGCTGAGGCCGCAGCCACTCTCGATCGCATCAAGATCCCGAAGGAGATTACCGACAAGATCTCCGAGGTCGTGAAGCCGGGCTCGACGTTCATCGTCTCGGATTATGACATCTCGCGCAGTGAAACTCGCTTCGCTGGCACCGACTTCATCGTCCAGATGCCGGAGGTTGTCGCCAAGATCACGCGGCCGAAGCCGAAGCGTGACGAGTACTATGACGATGACGATTATGGCTGGTCGTTCTTTGGTGGCTCGAACTACCAGAAGAAGCGGTCTCGCCCCTACGGCGGCAAGTTCTACTTCTGAGGCGCGAGTTCTAACTTAGAGACCATCAACCGCCGCCCTCCCGGGCGGCGGTTTCATTTCAGCTAAACGACATCGCGTCGCGCGCTTAGTCCGCCGAGCAGCACCGCCATCGCAAGCCCGGCAAAGAAGCCGCCCACATGCGCCATGTAGGCGACGCCGCCCGTATCCGCGGTTTCCGTGGTCGTCGCAATCGAACCCACGCCGCTCATGAGCTGCAGCACGATCCAGAACCCGAGAACGAGGAAGGCCGGCATGGCCACGACCTGCCGCCCGAGCAGCACGTCGACCCGCGCCTTCGGAAACATCAGGAGATAAGCTCCCAGAACGCCGGCGATGGCGCCGGATGCGCCGACGTTCGGAATGGACGAGCCAGGAGTGACGGCATACTGCGCGAACGTCGCCGCAAGTCCCGCCACAAAATAGAAGATGAGATAGCGCACGGGACCGAAGCGATCTTCGACATTGTCGCCGAAGATCCACAAGTAGAGCATGTTGCCGCCGAGATGCAGCCAGCCGCCGTGCATGAACATGGCCGTGAAGAGGGTTGGCCATTGGCCTGCGGGATCGGCCGCGAAACGCGACGGGATGAACGCCCACTTCTGGATGAAGGCGTCGCCCAACTGCAGCTCGAGCAAGAAAACGGCTACGTTTATCGCGATCAGGACCACCGTTACGACCGGCCAGGACCTGCGCGTGCTGTCGTCGTCGCCGATTGGAAACATGCCCATCTCCCCGCTGCTGTTTCGCGGGCGGAGAGTAGCACGCGAACGGAATACTTGGATCGCGCCCAGGAAATATACGCTTCAAAACAGGCCTAGGCCCTGAGCTTGTCCGCCTCGAGTGAGGCGATGCCCTGCTTGAGCGCCGCGGCCATGGTGCCGATATGGGTCTCCTCGAGAAACGTGATCTTGGATTGCGGAAGCTCGCGGCGCACCGCGGCGATCAGCCCGTTGCGTCGGGGTTCAGGCACGAACTCATCGCGTGTTCCGATGATGAACCGGCTGCCGGCCGCCAGATTGGAAAGATTGTCGATCGAATGGTAGCCACGGATGGCCTCGGTGAAATCTTCGAGCCTGTAGCCCTTGGATTCCGCCCGCAGCTTGATGTGGCGAGAAGCCGGGCTTTCCCAAAGCGTTAGATCGCCGCGATCCGCCGAAGCGATCGAGCACAGTTGCGCCCCGATGGAATTGGCGAAATATGTCGCCACTGCATTGCCGATGCTGAGCCCCACGACCAGCACCTCGTCAGGCGACAGCCGCGCCCGATGCAGCACCAGAAGTGCGTCGTCGGCCACGGCTCGAAGCGCGCGGATACAAAGCTCGGGCTCGGAGCTGACGATGGCGCCTGGCATTTCATAGCAGGCAAGATAGTCACACGGCACCAAACCGACCGTTTTTGCCAGCCGGTACGGCATGCACCACGGCAGAAAACAGATGATCCGCGATCGCGGATTTCCGTCCACGCGTCGATACTCCGTCGACATATCATCGCCGACGAGTTCCCCGCGCAACAACACGTGTCCCAGTCCATTGAGCATGCGCGAGCAACGCGCGAACAGGCGATGTCGTTCCGTCCTAGCTAATAGCCTGTTAAATCTCGACGACTTCCACGACACCGGGAACGGTCGAGACCCGGCCCGCCGCATTTGGGGACACATCGTACCGGCCCGGCAGCACAATCTCGATTTCGCGGGCCTGATCGCCGAGCGGCAGAACGAGGCGCACTTCCCCGCCCTTGCGGCCGTTCTGACCAGGCTTCAGATGCGCCTTGATATCCGAAAGCCGCGCTTTTTTGCCGCTGACGGCGGCAGCATCGAGGACAACCCTCAGCCCCTGATCCAGACTTCCGACGGCGCTATCGAGAGATTCAAGCGATTGAACGCGCATTTTTAGAGCGTCTCCGTCACGCTCGCCTTCCACGCTGAGCAGAACAGCGGTTCCCGCCTCCAGCAGGTCGCGGCATTGATTGAGCGTGTCGGAGAATATGACCGCCTCGAACTGCCCGCTGGTGTCGGAGAACATCGCGAACGCGAACTTGTTGCCCTTCTGCGAGCGGCGCTCGCGCGCCGAGATGACAATGCCGGCGAGCCGCCCGCCGGACGCCCCGCGCTCGGCCGCCGCTTCGAAGTCCACGAAGCGTCGTACACCGAGCTTTGCCAGCGCCTTCTCGTACTGATCGAGCGGATGGCCCGACAGGAAGAAGCCGACGGCGTCGAACTCCGCCTGCAGCTTCTCCATCGGCGTCCAGGCTTCGCCGGCTTGAGATCCAGAAGCCGGCGCGGCATTGCCTCCATGCCGCCGAACAAGTCGCTGGTGCCGAGCGACGCGTTCTCGGCGAGGCGGTTTGCCATCGCCATCATGCCTTCGACGTTGGCGTAGACGAGCGCGCGGTTCGGCTCGAACACATCGAAGGCGCCGGCAGCCGCCAGCGTTTCCAGCGCGCGCTTGTTGAGCGCCTTGGGATTGATGCGCGATGCGAAGTCCGCCGAGCGACTTGAACGGCCCGCCTTCCGTCCGCGCGGCAACGATGGTCTCGACGGCCCCGGCGCCGATGTTCTTCAACGCCGCGAGCGAATAGCGGATGGCGCCTGTGCCTCCCTCTGTCTTCGGAGGCTCGGCCAGGAAGTCCACGTCCGACGCATTCACGCTCGGCAGCAGCACGCGGATGCCGCTCTTCTTCGCCTCGGCCGCGAACATGGCGAGCTTGTCGGTATTGCCCATGTCGAGCGTCATCGACGCCGCCAGGAACTCCTCGCGGAAGTTCGCCTTGAGATAGGCCGTGTGATAGCTGACCAGCGCATAGGCCGCCGCGTGGCTCTTGTTGAAGCCGTAGCCCGCGAACTTGTCGACCAGCTCGAAGATGTAGCTCGCTTCGTCCTTTTTGACGCCGTTCTTCACCGCGCCCTCGACGAAGCCGGCCTGCTGCTTCGCCATCTCCGCCTTGTCCTTCTTGCCCATGGCGCGGCGAAGGTTGTCGGCTTGTCCGAGCGAGTAGCCCGCCATCACCTGAGCGATCTGCATGACCTGCTCCTGGTAGATGATGACGCCGTAGGTCTCCTGCAGGATCGGCTTGAGCATGGCATGCAGGCAGTCGACGGGCTCCTCGCCGTGCTTGCGGTTGATGTAGGTCGGGATGTTGTCCATGGGGCCGGGGCGATAGAGCGCCACCATGGCGATGATGTCCTCGAAGCGGTCGGGCCGGAGCCGCTTCAAGCTCTCGCGCATGCCCGTGCTTTCGAGCTGGAACACGCCCGCCGTGTCGGCCTTGGCCAGAAGCTCGTAGGACTTCTTGTCGTCGAGCGGGAGCTTGAGAAGATCGACTTCGATGCCGCGGCCGCGCTTGATGAGCTCGATGGCCTTGACGAGCACGGTCAGCGTCTTGAGGCCGAGGAAGTCGAACTTCACGAGGCCCGCCGCCTCGACCATCTTCCAGTTGAACTGCGTCACCGGCATGTTCGACTTCGGATCGCGGTAGAGCGGCACCAGCTCGTCGAGCGGCCGGTCGCCGATCACCATGCCGGCCGCATGCGTCGACGCGTGGCGATAAAGACCTTCGAGCTTCATCGACATTTCGAGCAGGCGCGCCACCAGCGGATCTTCGTCGCGCGCTTCCTGAAGCTTCGGCTCGCCCTCGATCGCTTCCGGCAGCGTGACCGGATTGGCCGGATTGTTCGGCACGAGCTTGCACAGCTTGTCGACCTGGCCATACGGCATCTGCAGCACGCGGCCCACGTCGCGCAGCACGGCGCGCGCCTGCAGCTTGCCGTGCGTGATGATCTGCGCCACGCGGTCCTGGCCGTACTTGCCCTGCACGTAGCGGATCACCTCGTCGCGGCGGTCCTGGCAGAAGTCGATGTCGAAGTCCGGCATCGACACGCGCTCTGGATTGAGGAAGCGCTCGAACAGAAGCCCGAACCGCAGCGGATCGAGGTCGGTGATGGTGAGCGCCCAGGCGACGACCGAGCCGGCGCCCGAGCCGCGGCCCGGTCCCACCGGAATGCCGTTGGCCTTCGACCACTTGATGAAGTCCGCCACGATGAGGAAGTAGCCCGGGAACTTCATCTTCGAGATGATGCTCGACCTCGAAGGCGAGCCGCTTCCAGTAGTCCTCTTCCGTAAACCCGTCTGCGGGGCGCTGCTCGTCGAGGCGCGCGCTGCAGCCCCGCCTCCGCCTGGCGCTTGAGCTCGCAGCCTCGGCGGCGAGCTGCTCCTCGATCGGCGCTATCGGCGCTGCTTTGCACGAAGCGCGGCAGGATCGGCTTGCGGCCCAGCGGGCGGTAGGCGCAGCGCTGGCGATCTCGATGGTGTTTTCGAGCGCTTCCGGCAGATCGGCAAATACCGCCGCCATCTCGTCGGCCGATTTGAAATAGTGCTCGCTTCGTCACGCGGCGGCGGTTGTCCTCGGCCACCATGCGGCCTTCGGCGATGCAGAGCAGCGCATCATGCGCCTCGTAGTCGTCGGGCGTGGCGAAATAGACCTCGTTCGTCGCGACGAGCGGAAGCTCGAGGTCGTAGGCGAGCTTGATGAGCTCGGGCTCGATGTCCTGCTCGGCCTTGAGGCCATGGCGCTGCAGCTCGACGTAAAGCCGGTCGCCGAAAATGCGCTGCAGCCGCTTGAGGCGATCGCGGGCAAGATCCATCTGCCCGTCGCTCAGAGCGCGTTGCCGATAGGCCCGAGCGGCCCGCCCGTCAGCGCGATCAGTCCTCCGCTCAGGGCTTCGAGCGTGTCGATGCCCACATGCGTCGGCTCGGTCGGGCTCGGTCGCAAGGAAAGCACGGCTGGCGAGCTTGATGAGGTTGGCGTAGCCGTCCGCGTTCGAGGCGTAGAGCGCCACCGGACCCGCGGGGCGCACGGGGGCGTCGTTCTGCCCCGGCCGCTGCAGAGCGGAGGTCGGCGCCGCACCATCGCCGAAAGTCGATGTCGAGCGTCATGCCGGCGATGGGCTGGATGCCCGCGCCTGAAAGCTTCTCCGAGAACTCGAGAATGCCGAACAGATTGTTCGTGTCGCTGAGCCCGATGGCCGGCATCCCGTACGCATCGGCGAGCTTGGCGATCTTGCCGATCGGCAGCGCGCCCTCGAGCAGCGAATAGGCGGAATGCACCTTGAGGTGGATGTACTTCGGAGCAGGGGAGGAATTGGTCATGCCCAACTTTTACGTCGAGTCGGGACAGAAAGATCAGCCACTTCCTGCTCACGGGTTGTAGTTCCCCCATAATCCACACTCATGACCAACCCTAGATCAACGAAGAAAGTGAACGCGGCTTGCCAGGACGCCGCCCGGCAAGTACCGCTTGGCCGGCATGGCAAACGCTATCACCAACCTCTGGCGCCTTTCGCGGGCGGGCTTCGTACTGGCCCAGCACGGGGTCAGGTTCGTCCCCAAGGGCCAGCCGACGCCGCTGGCGCTCAAGGCTGCCCGCCTGCTCACCCTGCCCGTCCAGGTCCTCGCCTGGCCCTTCAACGCCGGCAAGCCCAAGGAGAGGCGCATCTCGGACGCGCTGGCCGCCCTCGGGTCCGAGCTACATCAAGCTCGGCCAGTTCCTGGCCACGCGCGCCGACGTCATCGGCCCCGAGCTGGCCAGCGACCTGCGCAACCTGCAGGACCGCATGCCGCCCTTCAGCATGGCGGAAGCGCGCCGCGCCGTAGAGGCGGCCCTTGGCGGCAAGCTCGAGGACCATTTCGTCGAATTCGGCCCGCCCGTCGCGGCGGCCTCGATCGCGCAGGTCCACAAGGCCGTCGTGATCGAGAAGGGCGAGCGCCGCGTCGTCGCGGTCAAGATCCTCCGTCCCAACGTCGAGAAGCGCTTCAAGCGCGACCTCGACAGCTACAGGTTCGCGGCTGGCCTGGTCGAGCGCGTGCACGCCCCCTCGCGCCGCCTGAAGCCGCTCGCCATCGTCGAGAACCTCGCCCGCACCACCGAGCTCGAGATGGATCTGCGTCTCGAGGCGGCGGCCATGTCGGAAATGGCCGAGAACATCGGCCCCGGCGACAAATTCCGCATTCCAAGCGTCGACTGGAAGCGCACCGCCAAGCGGGTGCTGACCACGGAATGGATCGACGGCATCCCGATCTCCGACCACGAGCGCCTGCGCGACCCAGGGCCACGACCTCAAGGAGCTCGGCCTCATCGTGCTGCGCTCGTTCCTGACGCATGCCATGCGCGACGGCTTCTTCCACGCCGACATGCATCAGGGCAACCTGTTCGTCGACAGCGCCGGCAACGTCGTCGCCGTCGATTTCGGCATCATGGGCCGCCTCGGCACCAAGGAGCGCCGCTTCCTCGCCGAGATCCTCTACGGTCTCATTTCCCGCGACTACAAGCGCGCCGCCGAGGTCCACTTCTGGGCCGGCTACGTGCCGCCGCATCACCCGGTCGAGGTCTTCGCCCAGGCGCTGCGCGCCATCGGCGAGCCGATCCACGGCCGCACGGCCGAGGAAATTTCCATGGCCGATCTGCTCGGCCAGCTTTTCGCCTACACCGAGGTCTTCGACATGGAGACCCGGCCCGAGCTGATCCTGCTGCAGAAGAGCATGGTGATCGTCGAAGGCGTCGCCCGCGGGCTTGATCCGGCGCTGAACCTCTGGACCGCCGCCGAGCCCGTCGCCAAGACCTGGATCGAGGAAAACCTCGGCGCCCGCGGCTACCTGCGCAAAGCCGGGGAAGGTGCATCCAGCCTCGCGCGCATTTTGAGCGATCTGCCGGATGTGCTGATCGAAACGGAACGTGCCGCCTCGGGGCTGGCCGAGATGGCCCGCAACGGCGTCAAGCTCGACGACGCGACCGTCGCAGCCATCGCCCGCGAGCGTGCCCGCCGCGAAAGGTGGGGCCGCGTCGCGCTCTGGATCGGCGCATTGAGCCTCGCGCTTCTCACTGCGCACGAGTTCGGGCTGTTCGCGAGCTAGCATCCTCTCTCGTCCCGCCAAAACGAAAACGGGCCCGCTAGGGGCCCGTTGCCGTTTGGAATGCCAAGTAATGCCGGATCGCTTCCAGCCGTGTCGCTCCGATCGTCGCGCCGCCTATCAGGCGCGGCGTGAATCGGCAGCGCAGAGAAGCTTAGCCGACGATCTCGTCCGGCTTGAAGTTCATGGCGATCTCGCGCGTGGCCGAAGCCGCGCTGTCGGAGCCATGCACCGAGTTCTCACCCTTGTTGAGCGCGAACAGCTTGCGAATGGTGCCGGCTGCCGCCTCGTCCGGGTTCGTCGCGCCCATGATCTCGCGGTACTTGGCGATGCCGTTCTCGCCCTCGAGCACCTGCAGAACGATGGGCTCCGAGGTCATGAACGCGACGAGCTCACCGAAGAACCCGCGCTCTTTGTGCTCGCCGTAGAACTCCTCGGCCTGGGCCTTCGACCATTTGACGCGCTTTTGCGCGATGATCCGGAGGCCCGCCTTCTCGATGACGGCATTGATCTCGCCGGTCAGGTTGCGCTTGGTCGCATCCGGCTTAAGAATTGAAAAGGTACGCTCAATGGCCATCGTTGCCTCTGTTTTTCCGTTTAGATGTCAATCTGGGTATAGCGCGGCGCTTATACGGCTCGGATGCCCACGTCAAGAACGCGTCGCCTTATCGCAGGCTCAGGCGGCGCACAGAGCCCCGTTTTCCCAATTGTGCCCTGCAAATGCCCCAATTCCGTGCCCGTTGTCGGACTTTGGAGCATAGCTTGCGCGCTCTCTGCGAGAGATCGATGACAACGAGGGGGAAAAGGCATCGGCGACAGAGCCCTCCCATCGCGGCATTCGCGGATCGGACCCAGCCCCGAAGGGCTGGAGGCGAAACTGGATTTCGACGCGAACCAGCCCATAAGCGGCATTGCGCGGCCTTTATCTGTTCATGGTAAGAATACGGTATGAGCGTAGTCGAATCAGACATCCAATGGTTCATCGCCCGAGACGGAAAGCAGCACGGTCCGCTTTCCGACGCGGAAATGCGCAAGCTCGTCGAGCTTAGCCATCTGCGCACCAACGACCTGTTATGGCGCCAGGGCTTTCCCGATTGGCGCCCGGCCCTTTCGGTGTTCCCGATGGCTGCACCCGAGCCCGTAACGGCTCAGCCCCCTGCCGCCCGCCCTGAAGACAACAGCGCCCGGCCCACGGTGAGCCCGGCGACTTTCAGCTCTCCGACCTATCCGCAGCCCGCGCCTTATGCGGCGCCGCAAGAGACGCGCCTTGATCCAAACGCCTCCCGCCTGGGCACCCCCTATCGCGCCACGCAGGATGCCTCAGAGCAAGGGCCCGCCGGCTCGGCAGGCGGAGCTCGCCGCCTGCAGCCGTCGGCGCCCGTGGTCACCCAGCAGGAGCCGGAACCCAAACGGCGCAGCGGCGCGAAGAGGTTTCTCGTCGCGATGTTGCTCCTGGCGATCGTCGGCGGTGGCGGCTACTTCGGCTTCAAGCACAAGGAAGAACTTCAGGCCCTTATCCGCGCCAAGACCGGCTCGGGAAATGATCCCGTTCCGGTCGTAGCTGCACCGGACGGAGCCGCCAAGACGCCAGCGGCCGGCTCTGAAAGCCAATCGGCTGCTGTTGCGGCGGCGGCCGTGTCTCCTGCCGCCACATCCGGGTTTGGCGCCGAGTTTCTGAAGCGACCGGTTTGGGCGACGGTCAAAGAGGCCTTTCCCGAATGGTATGATGCCCGCGTCACCGAGGTGACCCACCTGAGCGCCGAAGGAAAGCCGGATGACGAGATCGTACGCCATCTCATCGAGGCGCTCGTCGCGCTGAGACGCGAGAACTCGCAGGCCGCACTTTCAGCGAGCACGGCGAAGCACAAGGAGCTCGCAGAGGCCTTTCTCAATAACCTGAAGCAGCTCGCACAGGAGAGCGGCGACGGCTGCTATGATTTCATCTCCAAGGGTGAAACGAGCCCATTCATCCTGGGCCGCATGCAGGATGCCGGCAAAAGCGCCAGCATCGAGCATCAGGTCATGACCATCATCTCCGCCATATCCGAGGGCAAGAAGACGCCTGCCACACACACGGCCCCCGTCAAGGCCGACTATGACATGCTCGCGAGCGAGCTGACCCGTCTCGGCTGGACGCAAGCGGACATGCAGCTCTTTGCCGACCCCAAGGCCCTCGCCCGCGCCCCTCGTGACCGGGTTTGCAAGATGCTGCAGGACTGGTTCAGCGCTCACCTCGCCATTTCTGACCCCGCTGTTCAGGAACGGCTGCTGTTCGAAACCCTGAAACCGGTCGTGTCAGGCTGATAGCGCCCGCCCGCGTGACAATCGCCCGCCGAGACGCTATTCGGCGTGGACCATGCTGCACATCAACGATCTGACGTTCCACATCGAAGGCAAGCCGATCCTCGAAGGCGCGACCGCGGCCATCCCCGAAGGCCATCGGGTGGGCCTCGTCGGGCGGAACGGCGCGGGCAAATCGACGCTGCTGAAGCTCATCGCCGGCGACCTGCATCCCGACTCTGGCGACATGACGCTGCCGCGCGGAGCCCGCATCGGCCGCATCGCCCAGGAAGCACCCGGCGGGCCGGACAGCCTCCTCGACTGGGTACTCTCCACCGACCTCGAGCGCGCCAGCCTCTTGGCCGAAGCCGAGACGGCGACCGACCCGAACCGCATCGCCGAGATCCAGGTGCGCCTCACCGACATCGACGCCCATTCGGCGCCCGCCCGCGCCGCCAGCATCCTGGCCGGCCTCGGCTTCGACGAGGAAGCGCAGCAGCGCGCCTGCGCAGAGTTCTCGGGCGGCTGGCGCATGCGCGTAGCACTGGCCTCGATCCTGTTCCTCGAGCCGGACGTGCTGCTGCTCGACGAACCGACCAACTACCTCGACCTCGAAGGCACGTGTGGCTCGAGAACTATTTGAAATCCTATCCGCACACGATCCTGATCGTCAGCCACGACCGCGATCTCCTGAACAGCTGTGCCAACGCCATCCTGCATCTCGAGCGCGGCAAGCTCACGCTTTACACGGGCGGCTACGACGACTTCGAGGAAACGCGCCGCGCTCGCCAGACGCTCGATCTCAAGCTCAAGCGCAAGCAGGACGACGAGCGCCGCCGCATCCAGGCGTTCATCGATCGCTTCAAGGCCAAGGCCACCAAGGCCAAGCAGGCGCAAAGCCGCGTCAAGGCGCTGGCCAAGATGCAGCCCATCGCCTCTCAGGTGGAGGAGCGCGTCGCGCCCTTCATCCTGCCGAGCCCGGAGAAGATGCTGGCGAGCCCACTGTTGCGCATCGAGAGCGCCACAGCAGGCTACGATCCGGCAAAGCCCATCCTGCGCGACATCAATCTGCGCATCGATCAGGACGACCGCATCGCGCTGCTCGGCGCCAACGGCAACGGCAAATCGACCTTCGCCAAGCTGCTTGCCGGCAAGCTCGCTCCGCTGTCGGGCAACGTCTATGGCACCGGCCGCGTCGATGTCGGCTACTTCGCCCAGCACCAACTCGATGAGCTGAACCCGCTGGCGACGCCGTATGAAACCTTCGTGCGCCTGATGCCGGACGCCACGGAAGCCCAACGCCGCGCCCGCCTCGGCGCCTTCGGCTTCAGCTTCGACAAGGCCGATACCAAATGCGAGAAACTTTCGGGCGGCGAGAAGGCCCGCCTGCTGCTCGCGATCACGGCCTTCCACGCCCCCCACCTGCTCATCCTCGACGAGCCGACCAACCATCTCGACGTCGATAGCCGCGAAGCCCTCGTGCACGCGCTCGCCGAATTCGAAGGCGCGGTCATTCTCATCAGCCATGACCGCCACCTCGTGGAGGCGACGGTCGACCGGCTCTGGATCGTCGCCAATGGAACGGTGAAATCCTATGACGGCGATATCGAAAGCTATCGCCAGGATCTCCTGAGCGACCGCGGCGCCAAGGATCGGGCCCGCCGCGCCATGGCCGATGCCAACGGCGGGACAGGCGAGAGCCGCAATATCCGCGCCGCAACCCGCAAGGCCGCGGCTGACAAGCGTGCAGAACTCGCTCCGCTCAAAAAAGCCATGCAGGCAGCCGAAAAGGGCGTGGAACGCCTGACAGCGGAGATCGCCAAGCTCGATGCTCTGCTTGCGTCTCCCGACCTCTACGCCGATGCGGCGAAGGCCCAGCGCATCTCCATGGAGCGTGGACAGGCTGCAAAACGGCTCGCGGAGGTGGAGGAAGCCTGGCTCACCGCAACCGCCGCCTTCGAGGATGCCGAGGCGCAAGACCTTGATGCATCAGTTCGCTAGAGAGGCTGCCTCATATCGCGACGAAACCCACAACGCTTAGTTGTGACGGCGCTTGAGACACCAAAAGTCAATTCAAAAGCCAGGAACAACACTCATTACAAATCATGACAGGCACCCAAATCGTCGTCGGTGTACGAACGTAATCCTGGATGGGAGCTGGCAGGTCCGGTCTTGCGGGGAGATTGCAAGCGGGTAGAGGGCATTTACCCGCCGTCAGGCCAGCTCCCTACCTCCCGCGGCGAAAACTCGCTGAAAATCGAACGCGGATCGGGAGTTGATGCAGTCGGAACTGCATCACTCCCGGAGCGTTTCCTCCTCTTGGGCAATTGCGCACCCAAAGCCCTCCGCGCGTTAGCCAGGGAGAGAAGTGATGCAAAAATGCGGACTTATGGCGGCAGCCGTCCTCATGCTCGCCCTTACTGTCAGCACACGCCGAAAACGTCATAGACCCCGACGGTCTCAAGGCCTCGCCAAACTCCGTGAAAGTTGACGCCGTAACAGCCGACAAGGATGGGTACGTTGTCGTGCATGAGGCCGATCAGAACGGCGCGGCGGGTGAGGTCATCGGTCTTGCCCGTATCCACCAGGGTGAGAACTCGGGCATTTCCATTCCGCTCGGCAAAAAAATGAAGCCGGGAGCCAATCTGATTGTGATGCTGCACGAGGAAAAGAACGGCGACACGAAGTTTGGTGCCGAGGATGCGCCCGTCAAGGCCGGCGCCGGCCCTGTTCAGCAGACGGTGACGGTTGAATAGCTAGGCCGTGAAGCGTCTGTTCTGACCGTCGCTTTGCGCAAACAAAAACCCCGCCCTTTCAGGCGGGGTTTTCCGTGAAACAATCATCAGCTCAGGCCGCCTGAACCTCTTCGACTTCCGGGCAGAAGTGCCGGAGCAGGTTCTCGATGCCGTGACGGAGCGTTGCCGTCGAGCTTGGGCAGCCCGAGCAGGCGCCGCGCATGTGAAGATAGACGACACCCTCGCGGAAGCCTGCGAACGTGATGTCGCCGCCATCCTGGGCCACGGCCGGACGCACCCGCGTCTCGAGCAGCTCCTTGATCGTGGCAACCACGTCGGCGTCTTTCGGATCGAAGGCGCCGGCCTCGCTGTCATTGGCGCTGGCGTCGTCGACCACCGACGCGCCGGACATGAAATGCTCCATGATGGCGCCGAGGATCATCGGCTTCAGATGCTGCCACTCGCCGCCGCCCTTGGTCACGGAGATGAAATCCGAGCCGAGGAACACGCCCGTCACGCCGTCGATATCGAAGAGACGGCTCGCCAGCGGAGAAGCCGTTGCCTCGCCCTTGCCGCGGAAATCCGCTGTGCCGTCGGCAAGCACGGGCTTGCCAGGAATGAACTTCAGCGTCTGAGGATTGGGAGTGGCCTCGGTCTGAATGAACATGGGGTTCCGCCTTCCGTTGCTTTTCGCGTTTTCGCCATGCCGCTTGGGTGGAAAGCTATATGGCATCCGCGGGCAAAAATGCACCGGCAATTCTGCGCCAGCACATTTCTCTTATTAGAATTGTTCTAGAATATAGTCACTATCGCCTGCAAAGTCCAGTCGGCCAATTGGGTGGCAACCCAAGCCTAACCTCATGCCAACGCTATGATTTCATCGAACGTCAGACTGCCCGGAACTACGGTGACCGGGATCGGAAACGTACCCGGTGCCTGCAGCGAGCGATGACACCAGGGGCCCGGGACCATGCGGATGGACGGCCGCTCCGAGCACGAGGATGGACACGTCCTCGTCCTCGTCGATCGTCCTCATGATCTCCTCGGACTTGAGACCCTCGCGCACGATTTCCTCGATCGGAATATTCTCGAAGCCTGCAAGATGCAGCTTGCGGCGAAACAGGCGGAAGAGCGCCCGCGCCTTGGTTGTCTCTTCCTCGATCTGCATCTGCTTGACGCCGGCCCAGTGCTGGAACTGCTGCGGCTCGATCACGTAGAGCATGAGCAGCGCGCCCGCCGAATGCACGATGCGGCTCGCCGCGTAATAGAGCGCGGTCTCCACTTCCTGGCTCTCATCGACGATGAGCAGGAACTTGCGGGTATGTCCGGCTTCGAAGGAGCGGCGTTTTTTGAATGTCGACATTGCCGCTCATGCTGCCACGCAAACGTGACAACCACAACAGACGCCTCGTGCGGCGCACTCGTCGGATTATGACCGGATGAAGCCGACGATATCCTTGACCTTGTCCATGATCGGCTGAGCGATTGCCCTTGCCCGCGCCGAGCCGTCGGCCAGCACGCGGTCGATCTCGACCGGATCGGCGGTCATGCGCCGGATCTCGTCGCCGATGGGTGCCAGCTTGGCCACCGCAACGTCCGCGAGCGCCTTCTTGAAGCCCGAGAACTGCTGTCCGCCGAACTCGGTCAAAACCGCGCTTTTCGCCTGGCCCGACAGCGCCGCGTAGATGCCGATCAGATTGTCAGCCTCCGGACGGCCGGCAAGGCCCGCTTCCTCCGACGGCAGAGCATCGGGATCGGTCTTGGCCTTCTGAATCTTGCGCGCGATGGTTTCGGCATCATCGGTGAGATTGATGCGCGACAGATCCGAAGGGTCTGACTTCGACATCTTCTTGGTGCCGTCGCGGAAGCTCATGACGCGCGTAGCCGGACCGGTGATCACGGGCTCAGGCAGCGGGAAGAACGCGCCGTCCTCGAATCCCATCGCCACGATCTGATCTTTGAAGTCGCTGTTGAACTTCTGCGCGATGTCGCGCGCCAGCTCGAGATGCTGCTTCTGATCCTCGCCGACGGGAACATGCGTCGCGCGGTAAGCGAGAATGTCGGCCGCCATCAGGTTCGGGTAGGCATAAAGACCGACGGACGCATTCTCGCGGTCCTTGCCGGCCTTCTCCTTGAACTGCGTCATGCGGTTGAGCCAACCGAGACGAGCGACGCAGTTGAAGATCCACGCGAGCTCGGCATGCGCGGCCACCTGGCTCTGGTTGAACAGGATGCTCTTTTTCGGGTCGAGGCCGGACGCGATGTAGGCAGCCGTCACCTGGCGGATCGCCTGCTTAGCTCGGCAGGGTCCTGCCACACGGTGATGGCGTGCAGATCGACCACGCAATAGATGCACTCGTGCGTCTTTTGCATCTCGATCCACTGCAGCATGGCGCCGAGATAGTTGCCGAGATGGAGGCTGCCGGTGGGCTGCATGCCCGAGAAGACGCGCTGAGTGAGCTTCATGGTCTCTTTTTCCCTAGACCATGATCGCTTCGGACCCAGTCAGTCCGACCCGTGAATCATTGGTCTCAAACAAGGAGCCAGAGCGTGGTCCCCACGCTCCGGAATAGGGGCGGGTTATGGCGTGCCGAGCGCCGGAAGGCAAGGCAGGACCATGATCGCTTCGGACCCTACCAGTCCGAAGCGTGAATCATCGGTCTCATCAAAAGCTAAGGCTCAGACGCGCCCTGCAAGGCGGCTGAGCTGGCCTAGGCGCAGCGTCCCGGTGATGAGGACCATGATGCCATAAGCGAGGCCCCCCGCCGCGACCAGCGCACCCAGCGCTCCGAAATGCATGACGTGCGATGGGCCCGGCGCGAACCAGGGCGAAAGCACATCGGCGCAATACCAAAGCACGCCCGCCATGACGGCACTCGAGATCACGATCATGATCATCGAACGCATGAATCGCCGATCTGCCTGGAAGTGCCCCCGACGCACCAGCGTCGACCACAACAGGCCCGCATTGAGCCAGCCGCCGAGCGTCGTCGCCAGCGCGATGCCGAGCTGCGGCAGGTAACCGAGGTGGCGGAACAGGAAGAAGAGCCCGATCGACCCGGCCGTGTTCGCGCACAGGCTCAGGGCCGCGTACCGCATCGGTGTCTTGGTATCTTCGCGGGCGAAATAGGCGGGCGAGAACACCTTGATCATCACGAACGAGGGCAGACCCAGCGCGAAGATCCAGAGAGCGCTTGCCGTCTGCTGCGTGTCGAGCGCCGTGAAAGCTCCGCGCTCGAACAGCACTTTGACGATCGGCACAGGGATCACCGCAAGCGCCACGGCCGCCGGCACCGTAAGCAGCATGGCGAACTCGAGACTGCGGTTCTGGCTATCCATGACGGCCGCATGATCGCCCTGCCTGAGCTTGCGTGACACGTCGGGCAGAAGCACAACGCCGATGGCGATGCCCACGATGGCGAGCGGGAGCTCGTAGAGCCGGTCGGCATAATAGAGCTGCGACACCGCCCCGGGCTGCAGCGAAGCAATCAACGTCCCGATCATGATGTTGATCTGCGTCACGCCGCCCGCGATCACGCCCGGAATTCCAAGCGTGATCAGGCGCCGCACGCCTTCCGTCATGCGCGGACGGCGCAGCTTGAGCGTGAAATTGTTGCGTCTCAAACCATCGATCAGAAGCCAGAGCTGCAGCAGGCCGGCAACGAACACGCCGATCGCCTGCACAATGCCGCCAGCGGGATCGTTGTGATAGCCGAGGCCGAATCCGACGAAGATGGCGAGCGCCAGGACCAGGTTCAGAACGATGGAGACGGACGAGCTTTCGACGAACTTGCCGAACGCGTTGAGCACGCCCGAGAACAACGCGACCAGCGACATGCAGAGAAGGTAGGGGAACGTGATCTGCGACAGCAGCACCGCGAGGTCGAACTTCCCCGGCGCGTTGGGATCACCTTTGAAGCCCGGCGCCAACCCGTACATCAGCCACGGCATGGCCACGATGCAGACGACCGTCAAGATCACGAGTACGAAAACAAGACCTGCAAGGGCCTCCTCGGCGAACTTGCGCGCCGCTTCGCGGCCATTGAGCTCGAGCTCTTTCGCGAACAGCGGCAGGAAGGCTGAGTTGAACGCACCCTCGCCGAACAGGCGCCGAAACAGATTGGGAAAGCGAAACGCGACGTTGAAGGCGTCAGCCACCCAGCCCGAGCCAAACGCCCAGGCAAAAAGAATATCGCGCACGAAGCCGAGCACGCGGCTGACCAGCGTCAGTCCACCGACGGTCACGAACGAGCGGTAAAGCTTCATGGTCTCGGACGCCCGCAACCGGAAGCCGCAAATCGGCTGGAAACGGCGGGTCCAACCTCGATCATGACTTCTTGCAGCCGAGCGTGACAGTCTGCGAGTAGCCGGTGCCCTGCCCCGCGTTGGCATCACCCGCCGTCGCCTGGCCTCCGAACGCCTGGTTGAGCGCCTGGAGATCCTTGAGCTCGTTTTCCGGTACACCGACCGTGACCGAGCAGCCTTGCGGCGCAGCGCTGAGCTTGACGGGGTCGCTTTTCACGAAGTCGAAGGCAATGAAGAAGCTCTCGTCGTAGACTGAGAAATTGAGCCCCTGCGCATCGGCGAGCACGGGCTCCTCCAGCGGCAGGGTGAAATAGAGCGACAGGAGCTTGTCCTTGTACTCGAGATAGTAGTCGATCGGTTCCTTGCCCTTGACGTCCTTGTCGCCGAGCTTCACGTGGGTGAAATACTCGAACTCCTTGAGACCATCGATATTGACCTTCGCAAGCTCGGCCAGCTCTTCGCGCGAATAGTCGCCGTCCTTGTTCGTGTCGAGCCCCTCGATGGCCATGGCGGTGTACATGTCGTCGAAGGTCCACTTGTGCCGAAGACCCGTGACCTTGCCGCCTTCGTAAAGCACCGTGGTCTCCACCGTCACCCACACATGCGGATGCGCGGATAGCGGGCCGCGTCGTGGCGGCAAACACACCGGCTAAGGCGAATATACCCAGCATCAGACGTGAAAAGTAAGTCACCGGCTTCTCCCTGCGGCTCGTCGGCACGGGGCATACATAGCACGGCCCCGCCCCGTCAACGTTTTGCGTGTTCACCGCGATTTTCCTCGTGCGGCGAGGAAACCAGCGCGGTGAATGGAGCATAAGCATGGCAACCGGATCATGTTTGTAGTTGGGCGGATGTTATAGTATCCATTGCGCTCCCGTCATCAGGAGCCCATGAGTGATCCCCCAGCCCGACCGAGCCCGAGCCCTGCTTTTCAGTATCTTCGCCCTCGCGGTGGCCATCACCGCCAATGAGAGCGCGGTAGCCGCCGATCTCAACGTCACGGTCACGATCAAGCCGATACATGCTCTGGTTGCGCAGGTCATGGAGGGTGTGGGCACCCCTGCGCTGCTCATAACGGGGGCATCCTCGCCGCACACCTATGCCTTGAAGCCGTCCGACGCTAAGGCGCTGTATGCATCCGACGTCGTCTTCCGCGTTTCCGAGGCCGTCGAGCCCTTCACGGGCAGGATAGTCAAGGCGCTGCCCGAGAATGTCCGCGTCGTCACGCTCTCGGAGGCGCCCGGCGTCGAGCAGCTGGACGTGCGCTCGGGCGACACCTTCGAAGCCCATGCGCATGGCCAAGATGCGCACGACGATCATCACGATCACGGCGCCGAAGCCGAGGCAGCCATCACGAGGCGTCAGAGAGAGCATCATCACGACGAGCACGCCGCCCACGATGGCCACGTCTGGCTGGACCCCGCCAACGCCCGCCACATGGTGGCGGAGATCGCCCGCGTCCTCTCCGAGGTTTCGCCGCAAAACGCGCAGCGCTTCAAGGAGAACGCGGCCCGCACCTCCGCCGGGATCGCGGAGCTCGAAAAAAGCATTACCGCGGAGCTGGCGCCGATAAAGGGCAGGCCGTTCGTGGTCTTCCACGACGCCTACCAGTATTTCGAGCACCGCTTCGGGCTGACGGCCGTGGGCTCGATCACCGTAAGTCCCGAGGTACAGCCCTCCGCCAAGCGGCTCACCGAGATCCGCCGCAAGATCGCGGCGCTTGACGCCAGATGCGTATTTGCCGAGCCCCGCTTCCAGCCGAACCTCGTCAATGCCGTCATCGAAGGCACCCAGGCGCACTCGGGCACGCTCGATCCCGAAGGCACGATGATCGACCCCGGTCCCGAGGCCTACGCGACGTTGATCAAGAACCTCGCAGCCGGCCTCAGATCATGCCTCGGAGAGGGAAGCTAAGTCCGCCAACTCGCAATTCGGCCTCCACGCAAAGCAAAAGGGCGGACCTTGCGGACCGCCCCTGCGAAACCTTCGAAAATCGAAGATTGGCTCAGTTGTTCTGAGCCGTCTTCTGAGAAGCCTTCGACACCTGACCACCGCCAACCTTGCGGCCGAACTTCGTGGTCGAGGCCTTGTCCTGCGTCTGAGACGGAGGCGAAGCTTCATCGTCCGAATATCCGAACAGGCTGAACGAACCCGAGCCGGACGAAGACTTGGAGTTGGACGCCGAGCTAGCAGCCGTCTCAGCCCGAGCAGCACCCGTCTTGAACTTGTCCCAGGTCACGACGACCTTCGTGCCGACCGGAACGCGCGGATAGAGATCGAGCACGTCCTCGTTGAACATGCGGATGCAGCCCTTCGACACCGCCTGACCGATGGTCCAGGGCGCGTCCGTGCCATGGATACGATAGGTGCTCGAGCCGAGGTAGAGAGCACGCACGCCGAGCGGATTCATCGGATGGCCGCCGGGCACCCAGCTCGGCAGACTGGGGATTCTCTTTGAGCATGGTCGGCGTCGGCGCCACGACGGATTCTCGCGCTTCGAGGAAACGGTCGTGTTGCCCGGCCAGCGGCTCTGCTCGCGCGGAATCGCGATCGGATAGCTGATCGCCTGGCCTGCCTTCGTGATGAGGTACAGGCGGCGATCGCCGAAGCTGACGATCAACTGACCGGGCTTATATTCCGAGCTGAATGCTCACGGTCTGGCGCTTGCCGCCGAACTCTTCCTCGCCACCCCAGAGGAAGTCGATGAGGTCCTGGGCCTGGGCCGCTTGTGTCGCGCCCATCAATGAAACAGCCGCTGCGGCAGCCGCAAACACTACTCTGCTCTGTCTGTTCAACATGCCCTTAAACACCCACATCCGTGAAAACTCCCGCTCTCATAAGCCGCAGGGTCCTTGGCCGGTTCCCTCTTAACCGTCGGTGCCTCGGACCTGCGCGGCATGTTGCGCCAGTTTGAATGAACGCCCTTCGTATACCTCAGTCCCATTTCAGAAGGCAGAGCAACACGGTCACAGTTCCGTCGTGTTCCCCGTCCTGACCAACCTTCTTCGCAGCGCGATGCACTATTGCAACGAATGCCGATTTGCTAGGCAGAATCAAGAGTTGCTGCGCGCCGAACTCCCACAGAACGGAGATTTATGCTCTCTTTTGGAAGAGAACAAAAAAAGAACATTTTCACCCGTCATAACTGTTCTCGTCGGGAGCATGTTGCAGCTGCTCACGCCACCCGGTGCGAAGTGGAGTTTGCGTACAAAGTCGTAAGGTCCGGTGAAACGGCAGGCGTCATGTTTATGCGTGTTTGAAAAAAGTGCCCGAGTTGTGTGTGCGTTGCGTGTGCCGAGTTTGCGTCAGTGTGTTGCGTTTGTGTCGTGCGTCCGAGTTCGAGTTGTGTCGCGTAAGTTTCAGCCCCCGCGTTCCCCGTGCGTAAGCTCGCGCTCCCCGGCGCCAGCATCAGGTTTAGCGGCTAGGTGGATCTGTTTTGCGTCCCACTGCGCCGCCACTCAGGCGTCCGGAATGGTGCCCCGCCGTTCCGGACGCCGTCAGTTTTTGATCTCAGTTGGCGCTCGGGACCGTCATCTTGAGGCCATCCGCTCCCATGAACACGGCCAGGAGCCGCACCGGACCGGTTCCGGTATTCTGCCCATTGTGCCGCACATTGATGGCCTCGAGCAGCGCGTCGCCCGCCCGGTAGACGTGCTTGCCCTTGTCGCCGTAGTCGACCGTCAGCTCGCCTTCCAGGATGTAGCCGAACACCGGCACGCCATGCGTATGCCAGCCCGTCTGCTCGCCCTGCCCCATCGTAACAATCACGCTCGTGATCTTGGCCGGCGCGCCCTCGGGATAGACGATCTGCTCGCCGACGATCGTCTTGCCCGATGCCAGCAGCGTACTGACGGACTGTACGGTCTCGGCCGGTTGCATCGTTTCGGCGTGCACGAAAACACCGGCACCGAGGGCAGCCCCCGCGGCCGCTGCGGCCGCTATCCAACGCAGGCGCTTAACACCAAGGTATCCAAGCATACGTGATCTCCTATAATCAGGGATGAACTCTTCGCCGCGTTCGACCGCGACCACCCTTCGCCGCCGGCTTTCCGCATGATCATGAAGTTCAGGTATCCGATCGGCACTGCAGTCTCGTGCGCAGTCCGCCGCCTCATGATCGCGCTCGTGGCGTGCGCCGCGCTGACTTCGGCCGCCTCGGCCCAGCGCCAGCTCATCGAGCCCGAGGCCTCGGCCTCCTACGCCGACAAGCCGCTCGCGACTGCTTCGAGCTACATGATCTCGACGGCCAATACGTTGGCCTCGGAAGCGGGCCGCGACATGCTCCGCCGTGGCGGCTCGGCGACCGATGCCGCAATTGCCGCTCAGCTTGTGCTGGGCCTGGTCGAGCCGCAATCCTCTGGCTTGGGCGGCGGCGCCTTCCTGATGCATTGGGACAATAAAGCCAAGTCGCTGGAATCCTTCGACGGCCGCGAAACTGCGCCGATGTCAGCGAAGCCTGACAGGTTCCTGCGCGACGGCAAACCGATGCCGTTCGACAGCGCCGTTAAGTCGGGCCTGAGTATCGGCACACCCGGCGTGGTGCGCCTCATGGAGGCCGCCCACCGCCGTCACGGCAAGCTGCCGTGGGCCGATTTGTTCCAGCCTGCGATAAAGCTTGCCCGCGAGGGCTTTCCGATTTCGCAGAGGCTTTACTTCCTGCTGCGCTGGAATGGCCCCGAGCATTTCTCGCCCGCCGCGCGCGCTTATTTCTTCGACAGCACGAGCAGCGCCTGGCCGATGGGCTATCAGCTCAAGAACCCGCAGTATGCCACCACGCTCGAGGCCATCGCCACCCGGGGCGCCGAAGCGTTCTATTCCGGGCCCATCGCAGAAGCCGTCGTCGAAGCCGTGAAATCGGCGCCGAATTTCGCTGGCGATCTCACGCTCGCGGATCTTGCGGCCTATACCGTGAAAGAGCGCCCTCCGGTCTGCACGGGCTACCACAGCGTACGAATTTGCGGCATGGGGCCACCGTCGTCGGGCGGCACTGCCGTTGCTCAGATCATGAAGCTCCTCGAGCCTTTCGAACTCGGCGACGGTCCGGCAGCCGCCATGAATACGCGCGCCATGCATCTCGTCATCGAGGCGGAGAAGCTGGCTTATGCCGACCGCAATCGCTTTCTTGCCGACCCGGATTTCGTGCCCGTGCCGTCAGGGCTTCTTGAGGATCCCTACCTCGCCCGTCGCCGCGCCCTGATCGATACGCAGAAGGTCATGGCTCCGCCGCCTGCCGGCGATCCGGCCGGCCTCGACAAGCAGGCTTTCGGCATCGACGCCACGGTCGAACGCGCCGGCACCAGCCATCTCTCCGTCATCGACGCCGACGGCAACGCCGTCTCCCTCACGACCACCATCGAAGGCGCATTCGGCTCGGGCGTCTGGGCCGCGGGCTTCCTGCTGAACAACCAGCTCACCGATTTCTCTTTCCGCGACGTGGACGACAAGGGCCAGCCCATCGCCAACCGCGTCGAAGCCGGCAAGCGCCCGCGCAGCTCCATGGCCCCGACCATCGTCTTCGACGAAAAAGGCGAGGTCCTGGCTGTCATCGGCTCGCCCGGAGGCGGCCGCATCATCCTCTTCGTCGTCAAAGCCCTCGTCGGACTTCTCGACTGGCAACTCGACGCTCAGGCCGCCGTCGCCTTGCCGAATTTCGGCAGCATGGGCGGCGCGGCAGAGCTGGAGTACGGCTGGCCGGCGCTCTGGCACGCCCTGCTGCTGAAGAGCTATGGACACCGCATCAATCCCGACCTGATGAATTCGGGTCTTCATGCCGTCGTCCGGCGCGGCGCGCACCTCGAGGGCGGAGCTGATCCGCGCCGCGAAGGCGCCGCGCTCGGGGATTGACCGGAGACAACGCTCGTGACCGCCAAGCGAACCATCACCGTTGCGGGAGCCGGCATCATCGGCCTCTGGCAGGCGCTGACGCTGGCCCGGGCCGGCCACGGCGTCACCCTGCTTGAGGAAAGCGAGGAGCCTTTCGCCAATACGGCCTCGAGGCACGCCGGAGTTATGCTGGCCCCGGACTGCGAGGGCGAGAAGGCGCCCGATGTCGTGCGCAACGCAGGCCATGAAGGCTTGACGCTGTGGCGTGCCACGTATCCTGAGTTGATCAACGCCGGCAGCCTCGTGCTCACGCTCCCGCGCGATCAGCCGGAGCTGGCGCGATTCGAGCGACTGACGACAAATTTCGAGCGCATCGATGCCGGCCGTTTGGGCGAACCTCGAACCCGATCTGGCTGGCCGCTTCTCGCAGGCACTCTACTTTCCGAACGAAGCTCATATGGCAGCCCCGGCGGCATTGAGCTTCCTGCGCCACGCCTGCGTCGCCGCTGGCGCGTCAGTTCGCTTCGGCGAGAAATGGCAGCCCAGCGCCACCGAGGACCTGGTCATAGACTGCCGCGGTATTGCTGCCGAAGACGATCTGCCCAACCTTCGCAGCGTGCGCGGAGAGCGCCTGCTGATCCGCACCCACGACATAAAGCTCTCTCGCCCGGTGCGGCTGCTGCATCCACGGCAATCGATCTACATCGTCCCGTGGGAGGGCGGACGCTTCCTCCTCGGCGCCACCGAGATCGAAAGCAGCGACGCAGGACCGGTCACCGTCCGCTCGATGCTCGAGCTGCTGGGAGCCGCCTACGCCCTCCATCCCGCCTTTGCGGAAGCGCAGGTGCTGGAGACCGGCGCCGGCTTGAGGCCGGCCTTCGCCGACAATGTCCCTCGCGCCATCATTCATGGGGCCAGACGCATCTCGGTTAACGGTGCCTACCGGCACGGCTTCCTGTTGGCGCCCGTCCTTGCTAAGGCCGTGGCGGACTATCTGACCACCGGAGCCGGCCACCCGCTGCTTATGAAGAGCTGACGGAGTAGCTTGCGCCAATGACCTTGGGCTATGATCGCCTCATGAGCACATCCACGAACAACGGCCCGGAAACGGGCAGCACGGCGAGCTTCGGCTTCCGGTCCGTGCCTGAAGGCGAGCGCCAGGGCCTGGTCAATCAGGTCTTCTCCAACGTCGCCTCCAAATACGATCTCATGAACGACCTCATGTCCGGCGGCCTGCACCGGCTGTGGAAGGACGAGTTCGTCGGCATGATCCCCGCCCCCAAGGGCGACGCGCCATTCCGGCTGCTCGACGTCGCCGGCGGCACGGGCGACATCGCCATCCGCTATGCGAGAAAATACGGCCCGGGAACCACCGCCGTGCTCGCCGACATCAGTCCCGAGATGCTGGCGGAGGGCAAGCGCAAGGTCGAAGCCGCAGGGCTTATCGAACGCATCACGCTCGTCGAAGGCAACGCGGAAGCGCTGCCGTTCCCGGACAAGTCGTTCGATGCCTATACGATCGCCTTCGGCATCCGCAACGTGACCCACATCGATCGCGCGCTCGCCGAAGCGTTTCGCGTCTTGAAGATCGGCGGCCGCCTGCTCTGCCTCGAATTTTCGCGTTGCGAGGTGCCGCTGCTGGACCGGCTGTACGACTTCCATTCCTTCGAGGTCATTCCGCGCCTCGGCGCCCTCACGGCTGGCTCGGCCGAGCCCTACCGCTATCTGGTCGAAAGCATCCGCCGCTTTCCGGATCAGCGAGACGTTCGCCGGCATGATCCGCGATGCCGGCTTCGAGCGCGTCTCGGTGCGCAACCTCACCGGCGGCATCGCAGCCATCCACTCCGGCTGGAAGCTCTAGACCATGATCGCTTCGGACCCTGCCGCTCCGATCGCCGCGCCGCTTATCCGGCGGGGCGTAATCGGCAGCGCAGGAAAAGTCCGAAGCGTAAATCATCGGTCTCGCCAAAGATCTAAAAGAAGCGGCGCCGGATCTGGTGATCCGGCGCCGTAAGCTCAATTCAGTTCGAAGTGTCTCAGACCTCGCCGCGATCGGCGCGCCGCGAAAATTCCGTCTGCCCGCCGGAGGCGAGAATGCGCGCCTGCTCGACCCAGTTCTCACGCTCGATACGTCCAACGAAATCCAGCATCTGGCTGATGCGGGCGATGTCCGCGCTCGTCCAGTTCGCCACCTGCTCGTAGGACGTGATGCCGAGCGAATTGAGCTTCTTCTCGATCAACACGCCGATGCCACGAATGCGCTTCAGGTCGTCGATCTCGCCCGGAGCGTAATAGCCGGCGTCGCCACGAAGCGCCTCCGAGCGCACAGACCTCAGACCTGCGAGATTGTCGCTACGGAAATCAGACGCCGTCTCTTCATCTGGCTGGACCAGCTCCGAGGCAGGCTCGGGTTCAGGCTCATAAACCGGCTCGAGAGCCGTGACCTCCGCTTCCCCGGCCAGCTCCTCCAACTCGGGCTCAGACACAGGCTCGGGCTCGATCGCCTCGACGACTTCAGCTTCAGGTTCCGGAATGGGTTCCGGCTCCGGAGCAACCGGCTCTGGCTCCGGAGGAGCGAAGGCGATCGGAGCGTGCTCGTACTGCTCGGAGGCCGGCGGCGTGCCTCCGCGGGTGAGAAAGCGCGCTTGCTCGATCCAGTTTTCGAGGCCAACCCGGCCCGGTTTGCCGATGAGTGCCTCGGCCTTCTCCACGTCTTCCCACGTCCAGGCGGCAATATCTGCAATCCCCCTGACGCCCTCGGCTAAGAGAAGCTCCTCGGTGGCAGGATCGATACCGATTATGCGATGCAGCCTGTCCGCAGCCAGCGGGACCGCAACCGCGGCGGCGATAGTCTCCGGCGCGCGCTCGGGCGGAAATTCAACCGAGCCGCCTTTGACCAGGATCTGAGCCTGCTCGATCCAGTTTTCTTGCTCGATGCGGCCGTAGAAGCCCAGCGTCTGGCTTACGCGCGCCACGTCCGACGCGGTCCAGCCGGCAATATCCTCGAACGTACGCACGCCAAGATGCTTGAGCCGCTGCTGGATGAAGTAGTCGATGAGCTTGATGCGCGTCAGATCGTCAGCAGGAGCGTCGGCGGCTCATTCCTCGGCTGGCGCCGCGGCGGCCTGGGCAGCGGCTGCGGCCGCAGCCGCTGCCAGCGCGACTTCGGTGTAGCTGGGTTCACGCCCCGGCTCGAACGTAGGCTGTAAAGGAGAGGGCAGCTCCGTCTGCTCAGAAGGCGGCAGCGGAGCGGGTTCGAATGTTGCCTGTGGGGGAGTGGGTAACTCCGCCGGCTCAGGAGACGACAACGGCACGGGCTCAAATGTAGCCAGCAGAGGCGAGGGCATCTCCACCTGCGCAGGCGGAGGCAACGGCTCGGGCTCGAATGCAACCGGCGGAAAAGATGGCAGCTCGATTGGCGCAGGAGGCGGCAACGTCACAGGCTCTATCGGACTTGGCAGCTCGGCCCGTGGAGCCGGTTGAGCAGGCGCTGCTGCGGGCTCGGCCGGTGACCGCAGAGGCTGAACCTCGACCACCGGCGCCTTGACCGAGTGGAACGGCGTCGGAACCGCGGCGCTTGGATCTCCGGCGAGAGCGCGCTCGAAGCGCGCTGCATCTCCGGCGGGAGCAGCAGCTGGCTGCGGTCGGGCGACGGCCGATGCGGCGGACGCTGCCGCAACGGCTTCGTCGCTGTCTCCAGTAAACGCTCGCCGGAACAGACAAGCCGTGGTTGCCCCCATCAGGAACGCACCCAGCAGAAGCACGAAAATCTGCACGAGCAAGATAGTCATTTGCCCCAACTCCTACACCAATACCGCCACCGCATCCCCAGAAACGGCATGGTCTTCAGCCCCGTCCGCACGAAATCCAGCCCACGACGAGGCCCACCGCAAACGCGGCCGCCACATATCCAAGCAGATTTATGAAGAGATATTCCATCGCATACTCCCCCTGCCCCCCAGCCAAACACGCTAGTTGGAAAACACTTTGAACTCGATGCGTCTGTTGCGCGCCATATTCTCCGGCGTGTCGTTGGGAGCCACGAAGTCATCGGCACCATAGCCCACCGCCGTAAGGCGTGAAGGATCTACACCGGCCCTGACTAGGCTTTTTACCACCGCGCGTGCCCGGCGCTCCGACAAATTCTGGTTGCGATCGGGCTCACCCTCCGCATCCGTGAACCCGCTCACCTGAACGCGCGTACCCGGACAGGCTTTGACGATCTCCGACAGCCGCGCAATTGTCTTGGCGCTCGTGGGGGCTATGTCAGCGCTGGCGCGCGCAAAGAGAATGACCTCCGCGCTCGCAACCTCTTCGAGACGCTTCTCGCACAGAACGGATTCCTGAGAGGTCTTGCCGGGCGCAGCCGTGCCGAGCTTCGCCATTTTCTTGGCCGCAGCAGCCTCTTTTTTGGCATTGGCGATTTCCTGCTTCGCCTCGGCCTCACGTTCCGCCTTGGCGGCCCGCCCGGCGGCCTCTGCCTCTTCTTTCAGTTTCGCCAGCCGCTGAGCGGTCTCGGCCTCTTCTTTTTGCTTGGCGGCCTGTTCCGCGGCCTCGGCTTCGGCCTTAGCCTTGGCAGCGTCGGCATCAGCCTTGGCTTTCGCCTGCTTCTGCTCTTCCGCCCATTCCTTGGCCTTCGCCGCCTGATCTAATGCGTCGGCTTCGGCCTTGGCACGTGTCTCTTGGTCGGCGGCGGCTTCTGTTTCTTACTTCGCTTTCGCAGCCTGCTCCGCGGCTCTCGGCATCAGCCTTGGCCTTGGCAGCCTGCTCCGCAGCCTCGGCATCAGCCTTGGCCTTCGCAGCCTGTTCCGCAGCCTCGGCATCGGCCTTGGCCTTCGCAGCCTGCTCCGCGGCCTCAGCATCGGCCTTGGCCTTGGCAGCCTGCTCCGCAGCTTCGGCATCCGCCTTGGCCTTGGCAGCCTGCTCCGCAGCTTCAGCATCCGCCTTGGCCTTGGCAGCCTGCTCCGCAGCTTCGGCATCCGCCTTGGCCTTGGCAGCCTGCTCCGCAGCTTCGGCATCCGCCTTGGCCTTGGCAGCCTGCTCCGCAGCTTCGGCATCCGCCTTGGCCTTGGCAGCCTGCTCCGCAGCTTCCGCATCCGCCTTGGCCTTGGCAGCCTGCTCCGCAGCCTCGGCATCCGCATTGGATTTAGCCGTCTGCTCTGCAGCGCCGACCTCGGCTTTGGCCGCGAGTTCAGAAATCCCGGCAAGGGGATTTCCGTCTGGAGCATCTGATTTTGCGATATCGGTGCGAAGCTCGACGGTCCTGACGCCCCACACAGAGCGAACGGCCTCGAGTGCCGCCTTCGGCTCGCCGTCCTTGCGGGCGCGGCCGGTGATGACCGCATCGCGACCGGTGAAATGCACAGCCGCCCATTTCTGGCCTGCGGCAGCCAGCGCCACCTCAGCCCGAGCTCGTGAGATCGGCTTCGATCGTCGAATGCTCGCGTTGGTTCGTCGCCCACGCCAGCATGACGAGCGGAATGAGACCCCACAACCAGCGCGACGGATTACATCTCATTCCGACCCCACACTCCTTCCCACGACCACCCGGCAGCGTTTCCGCGCAAGCAATTGCCCGCCCTGGACCGCGATCCGGACCTGTCCCCGTTCCCCGTTGCGCCGCAGTATAGCCAAGCGTGAAAACCTTTCCAAGTTCGCGCGTGGCACCGAACTCCACCTAAACTACTCAAATTGCTCAGGCCTCCGCTGAAAACAAGGTGAACGGCCGCGCCCGAGAAAGCACACTAGCCCCAGGTCGCGAAAGACGGATGTGCGAGGCCTATTGGTCTTAAATCCACCTTGCCAACCTCACACCGTTGCAGGACGCTTCGGTGGCTGACCTCGGGCGCCGAGAATGAGCATTTCCTCCAGGCATGGAACGACACTGATGGCGGTGAGGTTTTTGATCGTTGACGATCATCCTCTCTTTCGGGAGGCGCTTCAGCTCGCAATCCAGTCCGCCTACCCCGAAGCTGAAATCGTCGAAGCCTCCTCCCTCGCCGCCGCCAAGGAAGCCCTAAGCTGCGACCAGCACTTCGACCTGCTGCTTCTCGACCTGACGATGCCCGGCACGCGCGGCTTCGACGGCTTGATCGAACTCAGGGCCACGCGGCCGAAGCAGCCCATCGTCATCGTCTCGGCCCTCGATGATCCGCGCATCATCCACGAGGCCATGACGTGTGGGGCCGCCGGCTACATCTCGAAGGCCGTGAAGAAACCGGAACTCGCCGAAGCGATCCAGGACGTCATGGCCGGCCTCGTCACGCTTCCCAAGGGCTATGAACCGCCATCCGACAGCGGACCGACCCGCGAGGCGGATCTTGCCACCCGCGTGGCATCGCTGACACGCCAGCAGCTGCGCGTGCTTCAGATGGTTCGCCAGGGCATGCTCAACAAGCAGATCGCCCATGAACTCGGCGTCGGCGAGACCACCGTCAAGGCTCATGTCTCCGAGATCATGCGCAAGCTCAACGTGGTTTCGCGCACCCAGGCCGTCATTGAGGTCGCGCGCCTCGACTACGACGCCATCCTGTCCAACGCCAACGTCAAGGAAACGGACAAGGACGCGACCCGCTGAAGCGGCGCAGCCTTGCCCGGCGGAACAGGTCAGGCGAGCAGATGCAGCACCAGCGCCCGAAGCTCGGCGGGCTTTATCGGCTTGCGCAGCACTTCGCAGCCCACCTTCATCGCCTTGTCGGCCGTATCCGAGGAGCGATCCGCCGTGATGATGATGGCGGCGATGTCCTTGCCGTGCGTGGCACGAATAAATTCCACGACGCGCAGGCCACTGTCTCCGTTCGCGAGATGATAATCGGCCAGCACGATGTCCGGCCGAAACGACGGCTCCGCGGCGAGCAGTTCCTCGACACCCGCTAGCATCGGCGGCGAAACGGGCCTCGCACCCCCACCTGCCAAGCAGGGATCGCATGCCTTCGAGCACGGAGGGATCGTTATCCACGACCATCGCGCGAATGCCGGTAAGGCCATAAGCTTGCAGCGCCGCCTTGCTCTTTTCCCGCGATAGAGGCGCGACGAGCCGGCCGTCCTCGGCACGCGGCACGACGATCGAAAATCGCGTACCCCGGCCTGGCCGTGAGCAGAGGTCGATCTTGTGACCAAGCGCGTCCGCCATGCGCAGAATGATGGCAAGACCGATGCCGAACCCGCCGCGCATGCGAACGCTCCGCCGCCGCGCCGCGATGAAACTCCTCGAAGATCTTCTTCTGCTCGGAGGCTGCAATACCGGGGCCTGTATCCCAGACCTCGATCCGGATGGTGTCGCCGCGCCGCCGCGCCGCAAGCAAGACGCCTCCCTGCTCGGTGTATTGCACGGCATTGGCGAGCAGGTTTTGCAGGATGCGTTTCAGCATCAGCGCATCCGACATGACGAGCGCGCTCGTCGGCCGCATCTTGAGGGCAATATTCTTGCTGCGTGCGATCGGCTCGAGATCGACCGCCACTCGCGCGAAACAGGTCTGCGAGTTGCAGGACCTGCACGGAAGGACGCACGGCGCCGGCCTCGAGCTTCGACAGATCGAGGATCGTGCCGAGGAGCTCCTCGATCGTCGACAACGCATGGTCGACCTGCGCGATGAGCCGCTGCTGCTGTGGCGCCTGACTTGATTCCGAAAGCGCCGAAAGCGAAAGCCGCGCCGCGTGCAGCGGCTGCAGCAGATCATGCCCGACAGCCGTGAAGAAGCGCGTCTTGAAACGATTGGCAAGCTCTGCGCCGTCGCGCGCCGTGATGAGCTGATTGTTGACTCGCTCGAGGCGATTGAGCGCGCTGTTGAGCTCGTCGGTGCGCACGCGAACCTGCGCCTCGAGGCCGATTGCGGTCTGGAACATCGAATAGGCGTTGGCGGCCTGATCAGTCGACCGCTCGACACGCTGCATCAGGGCAGCGTTGATCTTTGCCAGCTTTTCGTTACGCCGCACGAGATCGGCGATGACGTCCTGCAATGAAGTCAGGGGCTGGCTCTCTTCCGGCATCAGGTTGTATCTCGCCGCGCTCCGAAGGCTATGCCCGTCAAAGTCTGGTTCAAATGCATCGCGTTGAGCTGCTCACCGTAGGTATGAAATCCGACCACGCCGTAGCGCTTGTAGAGATCTTCCATCTGCCGCATCACCTGCCGGTTCTCGGCGTCGAGCCGCCGCAGCACGCATTCGAAGCCGAGCACGATGTCGATGCCGTCGAGCGACATGTCGACTTCCTCTAGCTTCTGCTGCGTCGAGCGCAGCATGTCCTTCAGCCGTGCTAGCGTGAACACGAGCCCTTCGTCGATTGCACAATAGAACGAGAGGCTGCCGTCGGCGTTCACATTGCGGATCGAGCGGCAATAGTAGTCACCGCCGACCTTTACCACCAACGGATAGGACGCGAAGCTCAGCGGACTGAGATCGTCGAGCATCAGGCCGATGGACGAAGCGTACTCGCGCGCCGCAACCTCGGCGTTGAGCTCGTGCACGACGCGATGCTCCGCGTTCGCCGCCGTCACGACGAATTTGACCGGCGTCGCTTCGAAGTTGTCGGTCTTGAAAATGCGGAACGGATACTCGCTCTCGATCATCATCAGGATCGCGGCGCGGCTCAGAACGCGGCCCTCATGGATGAGCGCCGTTTTCTCGAACATGAGCCCGTCGCCTGACGATCCGCCGATAAGCTGCATGTCGTCGAAGGCCCAGTGCACCGCCGCGACGAGCGGCTCCTCGGCTTCCGACAGGCCGTCGACGAGCATCAGCCCGAAGACGCGGTCCCGAAGTTTCTGCCCCGCCCGTTCCGAGAGCTGCGTCTTGAGGCGGTGCACGATAGAGCTAGCCCGTTCCACGCCGAACGAGCCAACGTCCTCGATGAGGCCGGTATGAATACGAAAGCCTTCGCGCGGAAAGGCGATGGCCACGATACCCTTCTCGATCATCCCCGAAGGGCCGATGCCTCCCGCGGTCGAGCAGGCGCTGAGGGGATTCCCGCAAATTCAGACTCGAAAGCAGCGGCAAGCTCGCTCGCGTTGTAGTTGCGCGAGAAGAAAACCATGACGTGCTGAAAGTCGCCGCTGAGCTTGGCCTTGAGTTCGGACACGGCTTGCCGCGCCGACGCCGCAACACTTTCGGCGACCGCAATTCCACATGATGCAGTGGCGGCTTGCTGAAGCCCCACGGATAAGCGTCCTCCCCAGGAACGGCCACTTTTCCGCCTTTCGTGGACGGCGGGCCGATCTCTTTCGTTACGAACAAGCTGCCACATCAGATGAGCAACAGCAAATCAACCAGGATGAAACGCAGGAGCCTCGCATCCGGCTACGGCCTCTGGAGCATCGACAACTCGCGGCCTAAAAGGAAAATCACCGCAATGAAAACTTAACCGCATTTTTAGGTTGCATAAAACTGAACGCGCATCTTGGCCGTTTGTTGAAATGCCCTCTCCGTATACATCCCACATCTAATTCGCTCTTTGCGAGGATGTGCGGCATGGCGAAGCCGATTTGGACCGATGCCCAGATCATCGATCAGCTCGACACGGGCAATCACTGGTCCGGAACCAATCTCACCTACGCGTTCCCAACGAACGCAAGCTGGCTGCCATCCTCGTCGCCAGAGAAGGCAAGCTTCACGGCGTTGACGGCCGAACAGCGCGCCGCCGCGACATCCGCTCTTGCGGCCTGGGACAGCCTTATTGCGCCGAACTTCTCGCTCACGACCGATGCCGCGACCGCAAACCTCAAGTTCGGAAACTCTCCGGAGGCTGGTTACGCCTACGCCTATTATCCGAGCGACTACTACGTCACCGGCGGCTCGGTTTGGTTCAATCCCGAGTACGATGAAAGCTCGGGCTGGAACGATCTCGTCACCCCGACGGTCGGCGATTGGGGCTACGCGACGTACATTCACGAGATCGGCCACGCGCTCGGGCTGGACCACCCCGGCGAATACAACGGCGGCGATCCCACGTATGCGAATGACGCCCTGTTCCAGCAGGACTCCGTCCAATACACGATCATGTCCTATTTCAAGGGCGAGGACACCGGCGCCGACTGGGTCGCGAGCGACGGCCACGAGTACGACGCTCAGACGCCCATGCTGTACGACGTGCATGGCCATCCAGCAGATGTACGGCGCAGACACCGACGACACGCGCCGGAAACACGACCTACGGCTACAATTCGACCGCCGGCGAATACGTCTACGACTTCTCGCAAAACCTGCATCCGATCATCTGCATCTACGACGCCGGCGGCGTCGACACGCTCGACCTGTCGGGATTCGAACTATTCCTGCACGCTCGACCTGACGCCGGGATCGTTCTCCAACACCGACATGATGACGTCGCAACATCTCGATCGCGTTCGGCACGTGGATCGAGAACGCCATCGGCGGCACGAAGGCCGACACGATCACCGGCAACTCGCTCGACAACGTGCTGTCCGGAATGGCGGGCAACGACACGCTCAACGGCGGCGGCGGCAACGACACGCTCGACGGCGGCACGGGCGCCGACACGATGAAGGGCGGAACCGGCGACGACACCTACATCGTCGACAACGCCGGCGACGTCGTCACCGAGGATGCCAGCGCCGGCACCGACACGGTGCAAGACGAGCCTGGCCACGTACACGCTCACCGCCAATGTCGAGACCCTCATCTATCACAGGCGTCCGGCACGTTCACCGGCACGGGCAACGCACTCGACAACATCATCACCAGCGGAGCAACGAACAGCACGCTGGATGGCGGCAACGGCAACGACACGCTCAACGGTGGCGCTGGCGCGGATACGCTGATCGGCGGCGACGGCAACGACACCTACATCGTCGACAACGCCGGCGACGTCGTGACGGAAGCCGCCAACGCCGGCACCGATACGGTCAAGACGACGCTGGCCTCCTACACTCTCGGCACCAACCTCGAGAACCTGACGTTCACCGGCACCGGCGCATTCAAGGGCACCGGCAACGCAGCGGCAACATCATCACCGGCGGAGCCGGCGACGACACGCTCGACGGCAAAGCCGGCGCGGACACGCTGATCGGCGGCGCCGGCAACGATACCTACTCGTCGACAATGCCGGCGACGTCATCACCGAAGCGGCCAACGCCGGCACCGACACCGTCAAGACGCGCCGCTCAACGCCTATACGCTCGGCGCCAACGTCGAGAACCTGACCTTCACCGGCACCGGCGACTTCACGGGCACCGGCAGCGCCGTCGCCAATACCATTACCGGCGGAACGCGGCAACGACACGCTCGACGGCGGCGCCGGCGCCGACACGCTGATCGGCGGCACGGGCAACGACACCTACATCATCGACAACGCCGGCGACGTCATCACCGAAGGCGCGAGCGCCGGCACCGATACGGTGAAGACGACCTCGCCACCTATACGCTCGCCGCAAACCTCGAGAACCTGACCTACACCGGCACGCGGCGTTTACCGGCACGGGCAACGCGGCGGCCAACACCCTCACCGGCGGAACGGGCAACGACACGCTCGACGGCGGGGCCGGGCCGATACGCTGATCGGCGGCGCGGGCAACGACACCTACATCGTCGACGACGCCGGCGACGCGATCACCGAGGCCGCCAACGCCGGCACCGACACCGTGAAAACCACCCTCACTTCGCTACACGCTCGGCAGCCAATCTCGAGAACCTCACGTTTCACCGGCACCGGCGCATTCACAGGCACGGGAAACACCGCAAGCAACATTATCACCGGCGGCGCGAGCGACGACACCCTCGACGGCGGAGCGGGCGCCGATACGCTTCATCGGCGGCGCGGGCAACGACATCTACCTCGTCGACAACACCGGCGATGTCATAACCGAAGCGGTCAACGCCGGCATCGACACCGTCAAGACGACGGCCAACATCTATGCGCTCGGCGCCGAGGTCGAGAAATCTCACCTTCATCGGTACCGGCGTGCTTTCACCGGCACGGGCAGCGCCGTCGCCAACACCATCATCGGCGGCGCGGCAACGTCAAGCTCAGCGGCGGCGCTGGCAACGATACGCTCGACGGCGGCGCGGGCGCCGACACGCTTATCGGCGGCACCGGTGACGATACCTACTATCGTCGACAACGCCGGCGACATCACCTCGGAAGGCGCGAGCGGCGGCACCGACACCGTGAAGACGATGCTCACGGCCTACACGCTCGCTGCCAACGTCGAAAACTTCACCTACACCGGCGCCGCAGCTTTCACAGGCGCAGGCAACGCCGCGAACAACACGCTCACTGGCGGCACAGGCAACGACATGCTGGATGGCGGCGCGGGAGCCGATACGCTCGTCGGCGGCGCGGGCAACGATACCTACACAGTCGATGATGCCGGCGACGTCATCACCGAGGCAGCCTCGGCTGGCACCGATACCGTCAAAACCGCCCTCAAGCTACACGCTTGGCGCCAACGTCGAGAACTTGACGTTCACGGGTACAGGCGCCTTCACCGGCACCGGCAGCGCGGTCGCAAACATCATCACCGGCGGCAGCGGCGACGATACGCTCGACGGCGGAACAGGCGCCGACACGCTTATCGGCGGCGCGGGCCACGACACCTACCTCATCGACAACACCGGCGACGTCATCACGGAAGCGGTCAACGGCGGCATCGATACCGTCAAGACCACGGCCAATATCTATACCCTCGGCGCCGAGGTCGAGAATCTCACCTTCATCGGCTCGGGCGACTTTACCGGCACGGGCAGCGCGGTCGCCAACATCATCACCGGCGGCGCAGGCAACGACAAGCTCAGCGGCGGCGGCGGCAACGATACCTGGACGGCGGCGTGGGCGCCGACGCTCATCGGCGGCGCCGGTGACGATACCTATTTGGTAGACAACGCAGGCGACGTCATCACCGAAGCGGCGAATTCGGGCAATGACGCCGTAAAGACCGCCATCAATGCCTATACGCTCACAGCCAATGTCGAGAACCTGACGTTCACCGGCTCAGGCGATTTCGTCGACGGGCAGCGCGGTCGCAAACATCATTACCGCGGGCGCAGGCAACGACACGCTCGACGGAGGCGCAGGCGCGGACAAGCTGATCGGAGGCGCAGGCAACGATACCTACATTGTCGACAATGCCGGCGATCTCACTATCGAAGCTGCCTCGGGTGGCACCGACACCGTCAAAACGACCGCCGCCGTCTTTACGCTCGGCGCCGAAATCGAGAACCTAACGTTTACCGGCGCTGCCGCATTCACCGGCACCGGCAACGCTGCCAACAACACCATCACTGGCGGCAATGGCAACGATTCCTCAATGGTGGCGCGGGAACCGACACTCTGATCGGCGGCGCTGGCAACGACACCTACATCATCGATGACGCCAGCGACGCCATCACTGAGTTGGCCTCGGGCGGTACCGATCCTAAGACGACGGCCGCCGCCTGTACGCTGGCACAGAGATCGAAAATCTCACCTATA
>CAWHPZ010000040.1:0-29561 GCA_963831345.1 uncultured Alphaproteobacteria bacterium | reverse complement strand
CGGTGCCGAACGTCAGCGGCGCGGTGTTCTCGATCGGATT
This sequence comes from uncultured Alphaproteobacteria bacterium, assembly GCA_963831345.1. Classification (GTDB taxonomy): domain Bacteria; phylum Pseudomonadota; class Alphaproteobacteria; order Rhizobiales; family Hyphomicrobiaceae; genus Hyphomicrobium_C. Next base: position 29,521 of record CAWHPZ010000040.1, on the reverse strand, counting down.
GTAGATTCCCGCGATGGTGGCGAGATAGCCATGGTATGCCGCTGCCGTCGATATAGATGCCGACGACCTTGTCGCCATAGGCGGAGTTGGACGACACCACCGCCATGCCGGGTATGTCGATTTCGTACCAGGTCACGATGCCCGAGCGCGTCGATATGCATGACCGCCGGATGCACCTCGCCGTCGGCGGAAATCCAGTTGGCGACGAGATTGTACTCGTCGGCCCGGCCGGCGCCGGTGATGCCCTCGAAATGGGTGGCGATCGCACCGCGGATGGTCATAGGTCTCGATAGGTGCCGGTGGTCTGGTCGTAGATGTAGCCGTGCTCGCGGGCCGAGGCCGCCGCCGATCTCGGCCTCGCATAGCCGCCGGCGATCTTGTCGCCATAGATGCCGTAGGCGGTGGTGCTGATGGCGCCGGGAATGTTGTTGGTCGTGTAGGTGCCGGTACTGATGTTGTAGATGAAGGCGTTGCCGGTCGCGAGATCGGTGTCGTAGTCGCCGACCACCTGATTGCCGAAGGTGCTGTGGGCGATGGTGAACAGGGTCTGCCGCCTGCTCGGATAGACCAGATTGGTGAGCTGCTGCGCCCGGCGCGGCGGCGCCGTCATAGAGATAGCTGAGATCGTAGGGCGACGCCTCGGTCTGGTAGCTGCCGACCACGCGCAGGATGCCGTTCGGCGTTGCCGAAGCTCGGCCCGTAGGGCGAAGAGCCGATGGCGCCGGGGATAATTTGCGCCGTTGGACGTCGCTTCGGGCAGCGCCGACCAGGTCTGGGTCGCCAGATTGTAGTAGATGCCGCCGGTTCGGTCGTGCCGGGGATGATGTAGTTGCCGACGATGTTGTCGCCGCGAATGCCGGTGAGAAACGTGCCGTGGGTGCCGAAATCCAGCGTCTGGTAGACAGTCTGCGCCCGTGCTGCCTGAGCAAAGCACGCCGACACCGAGACAGAGTACGACAAGCTTGCGTACAAGCGCCCGCGATGCGCCGCGAGCAACTGACCCGATTTTCATGACGTGCCCCGCAACCCCGAATGGGGCATTGCCAAAATAGTCGACATCACCTTGGAGGAGATCGCCGCCGGCTGCGGAAGCAGTCTTGAGCGCGTCTGCGGCTGCTACCGGTGCGCCGGGGAAAGCCGCGGAGATGCCCAGCACCAGCGCCGCCAACCTAATACTTGCTCGAACTCATGGCGCCCTCTGAAAATCAGAGGCTTTACGCAACCACAATTCGACCGGGCGGGACGCGAATAGTCTACATAATATATGTGGGCAGACTTTCGGGCTGACCTTTATTCTTTGCGATCTATTGCTGGTCGCGTTCCACCGACGCGGCCCAGTTTTCACGGACGTCACGTGGCGAGCGCGCCCGCGCAACTCGCACGCCGGTGATATAAGCTCGGCGCATGAGATCCCTCGACGACATCTTCTCAGCGCTGGCGAAATCGCCCTTCCGGCAGAAGTTCAAGCTCGGGCCGAAAGAGCGCGACTATCTGGCGACCAAAGGTCTCGCGACCGTGCTCGATCATGGACGCGACTTCATCGACAAGCGGCTGGCCCCTGCCCTGCCCGTCAACGACGGCAAACAAACACCCATGCGCGGCCATCCCGTATTCATCGCGCAGCATGCGACGGCCACCTGCTGCCGAGGATGCCTCGAGAAGATCCACCATATTCCACCGGGACGCGTCCTAGATGCGAACCAACGCGCTCACGTGATCACCGTCATCGAGCGCTGGCTGCGCCAACAGTCGCCCGGCTCGGCATAAAGTCAGGCTCGGCATAAAAAAGAGGGCAGCTTTCGCCACCCTCCCAGACGCTTCCAGTTTATAACGTCGCCTTATGAGCGATCTTTATTGCGCTGTTCAGACTGGCGCTGATCCGGCTTCTGACCGCCCTGCTGCTGCCGGCGCTCGTTATCACGATCCTGCTGGCTCTGCTGCTCACGCGAGCCGCCCTGGCCGCCGCCCTGCTGATGTCCGCCGCTGCCCTGGCCACCCTGCTGCTGCTGGCCACGCTTGTCGTCCTGGCCACCTTGCTGGCCGGGGGTCCGGTTTTCTTTCGACATGATGTAATCCTCCATGTGGGGGAGTCATGAAACGCACGCGGCGAGGCAGGGTTCCCGTCTTGGACACGAAGTAAGATGCCGCCACCCGGCGCCCTGAGCAATGTCATTGCCGAACACCACATGGACGGCTATGAGCAGGCCTCTTACTGAACGGTAGAAACGGAGACTGGAAAATGGACGTGCGATCCATGTGTGCAATCGGCTCGCGCGGGCAGCTCGGTCTCAACGGACTACTTCCGTGGGAAGGGGACCGGCGGCCGGAGTTCGTCGCGGACGTTGCGCGCTTTTTCGACATGACGCGCGGACACGTGCTGATTGCAGGACCGCGCACGATCGCTGCGGTGCCGGAGTTCGCCTACAAGGATCGCACCATCATGGCGATCCGGTCGCACATGAACCCGGAAGAAGTGCTGGCACAGTTCGAAGGCCGCGTGGTTTTTGTTGGCGGCGGACCGCCCGTGTGGGACGTCTACGCGCCCTATATCCTGCACTGGGATATCACTCGGCTGCCCTATGATGGGCCAGCGGATCGCTGGTTCGATCCGAAATGGCTGTCCATGGGACACGCCACGGCAACAACGCGGGGCTAATCGCGCCGGTGTCGATGCGGCAGCAAGCATGACGCGACGTCAATCGTCGTCATCGCACTCGATCTTTTCCCTGACATAGCCGTGGCGGTATTTGCGCGTGACGGCGCAATCGGCGCCGTAGATATCGGGCTCGGCTGAATAGACATAGCCGTAGGGGACATAAATCCGCGGGGCGTAATCGCGCGGCGCATAGACCGTGCCGACGTCGTAGGCGTAGGTGTCGACGCAGCAACCTCGGTGATCACCATAGTCACCGTAACTGTCGTAGTAGTCATCGCCGCCGGCGTATGCAGGGGCCGTTGTCAGCAATATCGCAGTCAAACCAAGAGCCAACTCCTTCATTGGGGGTACTCCTCCACGCCACTATCAAATGACAAGAGGTGCCGGGCGGGCCTCAGGCCCACCCGGCGAATTCTGCGCGCCTAGTCGCGAGGACCCCGGCACTTGATGCGCTCTTCAAAATCTCCGTCGCGCTCCCAGCGGCGCTCGATTCTGCAGGGGCCGTCGCGGAACTCCTCCTTCACATTCCGATCGAGATGGCCGTAACGGGCGACGATGCGGCCATAAAGACCCGGGCCCGGACCAGGAGGCGGTGCGCCTTCATGGGCCACATATTCCGGACGCTCGCTGTAGCTGTCCCCGGCGAGCAGAGGTGTCGCGCCGAGCACGAGAGCTGCGGTCAAAGGAAGAATGATTTTCATGGGAGACATCCTCGCTACTGTTTGAACAGACTGGCCTAACGCAGTCGCAGCGGAAAAGTTGTTGCGACGCGGGCGGGCGCACGGGCGCTCCGCGAAAGGCCAGGAAAAACAATAGTAAGCCAAGGCGAGTGAAAAGGGAAATGCCAGCCGGCCTGTAAGCCGGGTTCTGTCTGGAGTTGCCTCCGCGACGGCCATTCATCTGGGACGCCCGTTACCGGACGCCTCAAGCAACCAACCCGGGTGGCGGGCTTGAAGACGAGCCTCGTGCCAGGTTTCCCTGCACGCGGCCACCCCTATTTGGTCTTGCTCCGAGTGGGGTTTGCCATGCCGCTTCTGTTACCAGTCGCGCGGTGCGCTCTTACCGCACCGTTTCACCCTTACCGCACCGGACCTAAATCCGGCGGGCGGTCTGTTTTCTGTGGCACTTTCCCTCGGGTCACCCCCGGCGGCCGTTAGCCGGCACCCTGTCTCCTGGAGCCCGGACTTTCCTCCACCAGCTCTCTTTCGATGGGCCATAACGCCCGAGAGCCCAGCAGCGACCGTCCAGCCGGCTGACAAGTGCACATAAGGGATGGATCGGGCGCGGCGTCAAGGCCGCTGGCCGTTCTGAGGCTTAACCGCGCAGAGATATTATTCTGAGCCACCCAGCCGGTAGGCGAGCGCGAAGACTTGCAACGCCGCCGTTTTCAGCTCTGCGGCATCGCGGACAGTCTCTTTTGCAACTGACAAAATCGCATGTGCCAGCCGCACCCGCGCCGCTTCCACGACCGCAGGATTGTCGCCGAAGTTCGGAGCGATTTCCTTCCAAGCCAGGTCGAAGGCTTGACCTACGACCGAGAGCGCTTCCGGCTCGAAAGTCGCCGACGCGACAAGTTCACGTGCTTTCATTCCAGTCCCCAAGCGCGGGCTGGCGCCCCCGCGCCATGGTCCCGTTCGCCGAAGTGTGGCGGCTGTGGCGGTGGCTGTCGGTCATCTACATGACGCAACGCGGGGACTATGCGGAATATGTCTTGGGTAAATGCTGGGCGACGCGGGTCCTGACCAGCCCGTAGCATTCGCAGGAGGCCTTCATCAGCCCATCACGGTCGAGCAGAGTCACCCGGCCGCGACCGCAATCGATCAGGCCCTGCCGTTGAAGGTCACCGACTACGTTGGTGATGGATGGACGATGAACTCCCAGCATTTCGGCAAGAAGATCCTGCGTCAGGGGCATCTCGTCGCTGTCATGGCGGTCACGCATCATAAGCAGCCAGCGCGACAGCCTCTGCCGCAACCCGTGAGCGCCGTTGCAGGCGGCCGAGATCATGACCTGCTCGAGAAATGCGTGCACGTGTGCCTGCATGAGGGTGCGGAATGCGGGCATCGTCTCGACCGCTCTCACGAACGCCCGCCTCGACATTTTCGCGGCGGTTCCGGGCAGCTGCACGTAGAGCCGCGCCGATGAGCTTTTCGCTCCGAAAACGGCCTGGAAGCCCGTGCTGCCTTCGCGGCCGATGGTGGCCATCTCGATGATGCTGCCGTCGGGGTAGACCCCCACGATGGAGATCACGCCGCTGTCGGGGAAGTAGACGTAGTCGAGCGCGCTATCGGCATCGATGAGCACCTGCTCGCGCTCGCACTTGACGAAGCTGAGATCAGGCAGAATGCTCGCGAGGACCCGATCCGGGAGGGCACGGAGCAGGCGATTGCGGGGCCAGTCGATATGGATGGTCATGCCGCAATAACGTGCTCGTCACCTTTCGGTTCGAGGCGACACATTATTTGGATGGCTACTGACGAATTTTCTAGGCTTACGCCGGCTTCTTGCGGGCGCGGCGGCGCTCGCTGAGGGCCCGGGCCGCGGGTGTAGGTTTGGATTTGCGCTTGGCGCGTCCGGCCTGTTTCACGGGGGCATTCTTCTTCGGTGCCTGTGGCTTTTCGCGGCTATCAGAAGTTGCGCCGTTTGCCGGGCTTTTCTTGACTGGCGGTGCCTCAGCATGAACAGCCGCCATCGACTGGCCGATGACGATCATGCGCGCGACACGCTCAGCCGCGTTCTGCAAATTCTGGCGCGCATTCTTGAGTGCCGTTTCGAGCGGCATGGGATTGGACGTCGCGGCCTCGAGGCCGTCGATGCCATGTTCAAATACGCCGCGGGCATCGTCGGACAAGCCGCCGCCGATGGCTACGACCGGAACGCCGTGACGGCGAGCCGATGCCGCGACGCCTGCGGGCGTCTTGCCAAAGGCAGTCTGGAAATCGACACGGCCTTCGCCGGTGACGGCGAGATCGGCGCCCTTCATCTGATCGTCGAGCTTGGTCGCGGCCACGAGCAGCTCGACGCCGCGCTTCAGCTCGGCGTTGGCAAAAGCGATGACGCCCGCACCGATACCGCCGCCGGCGCCTGCACCCGGTACATTGAGGATATCGACCCCGACATCGCGCTGGATGAGGCTTGCGAGGTAGGAGAGGTTGATGTCGAGCGCGGCCACCATCTCGGGCGTTGCGCCTTTCTGCGGTCCGTAAACGGCGGAGGCGCCGTTCTCGCCGCACAGGGGATTGGTGACGTCGGAGGCGACATTCACCTTCACGCCCGCGAGACCGGGGTTCACGGCGCTCATGTCGATGGCGATGATCTCGTGCAACCGGCCGCCAGAAAGGTAGCCGGAAATCGGCAGTCGATCGGGGCCGAGGAAGCGCACGCCCAAGGCCTGCGCCATGCCGGCGCCGCCGTCATTCGTCGCCGAGCCGCCGAGGCCGACGATGATCTCATTCACACCGCGGGCGATGGCATCCGCGATCAGCTCACCCGTGCCGTAGGTGGTGGTCAGCAGAGGATTGCGCTCGCCGCGCGGCACCAGCGGCAGACCCGAGGCCGCCGCCATCTCGATGACGGCCGTCTTGCCGTCACCCAGCAGGCCGTATGTGGCCTGGACCTTTTCGCCCATGGGGCCCGTAACTTCGCGCGTGACGAGGCTGCCGCCCGTCGCCGCCACGAGTGAATTAACCGTGCCCTCGCCGCCATCGGCCATCGGAACCTTGACGTAGGTCGCGTCCGGCCACACGCGCTTGAAGCCGGCCTCAAGCTCATTCGCCACCTCGAGCGACGTGAGGTTCTCCTTAAAGGAGTTGGGGGCGATGACGATCTTCATAGGGCCGTTTCCTCTGAGCGCGGGCGACACCGCTCACGCCGTCTTGTTCTTGGCGCACAGTTTTAGCCTTGGCGCACGTTCCTCGCGCACAATGCTACACGGAGCACCGTTCGAACCATAGTGAGCTGCCGCGACACAAGGGCGTAGCGGGCCTTCCCCACACTAGCCGGGAAGCACCAGTGCATGGTTACCGCGGCGCGGAAAATTGTATTTATTAACCAATAGCTTCCGGGCTTTTTTGGGTCATCGGCGCGAGGCGCGACAGCGTGTCGAGAGTTGAGCGATCAAGGCGGCCGTCGGGCCTAGCCTGACGGAAATGAAGCTGGAAGGCCTTGAGCACGATCTGCGTCGCCTCGTCGAGCACGCCATGGGTCTCGACCTTGTAGCCATAGAGCGCCAGAAGGCGTTGGGCCTCGGCGATGGCGTCCTCGCGGTTTTCAAGGGTCAGGCCGTCGTCGGCGTCGAGATCGGCCGGCGGCACCCACTGCCCTACGCCGGAAGCGGCCAAGCCCTTCCAGTCGAATTTCTCGCCGGGGTCGATCTTGCGGCCGGGCGCGATGTCGGAATGGGCCAGGACGTGGCGCGCCTCGATGCCGTGACGGCCGATGATGTCCCGCGACAGCGCGGCAACCGCCTGCATCTGGATGTCGGGGAATTCGGGATAGCCATATTGATGGCCGGGGTTCTGGATCTCGATGCCGATGGAGGCGGAGTTGATGTCGGTCTCGCCACGCCAGTAGGAAACGCCGGCATGCCAGGCGCGCAGGTCCTCGGAAACCATCTGAATGATGCGGCCGTCGACATCGATCACATAGTGGCACGAGACCTTGCAGTCGACCCGCGACAGCACATCGAGCGCGCGCTCGACTGTGGGGAGCCCGGTGTAGTGCAGCACGAGAATGGAGGGCTTGAGCCCGTTCAGCCGCGGCTCGATATTGGGCGAGGGAAACAGATCCGCGACGAGCGGACTGTCGGCTTTCGTGATCGGAGCCAACATCAGCCTCGGCCTTCTCTCTGCCTTTCTGGCGCGCGCTCTTTCATGATTGTTCCGTAGGCCACATTGATGGCCCCCATCTTGGCTGTCGCCGCCTTGACGATGGCGGCTTTGGCACCGGATGCCATGAGCCGATCGGGATGGCAATGCTTGACCAGGTAGCGGTAGCGGGCCTTGACCTCCGCCAACGTCGCATCGGGTGAGATACCGAGCAGATCGTAAGGACAGTGAGGATCGTGCACGAACAGGGCGCGCAGACGCATGAAGTCGCGCTCGGCGACGCCGAACTTCTCGGCCACCGTGCGCAGGAAGGCGTCCTCCGCGGGATGCAGCACGCCGTCCGAGCAGGCTACGTACAGCAAACATTCGAGGACGTTGATCTTGAGGCTGGGCTCGTTGGCCAGCAGGCGGCCGATCCTCGCGGCATAGAGCTCGAAGCCGGCCGTATTGGTTTTCGCGAGGGCATAGAGCCGGCGGACGTTGCTTGCGTCCTCGGGCTTCAATTCGAGAAAGCGCTCGAAGGCCTGCTGCTCGGCGAAAACGGCGACGCCATCCGACTTGGCCATTTTGGCGACAAGCGACACGAACGCGGTCGTAAAGGCCGCGCTTTCACTTGCACGTCTCGACCGGAAGAGACGGCCAAGCCCCAATTTGTTCACAAAGCGTGCAAACACGGAGCCGCGGCGTCCATCCTGCTTGACTGCATCCTGCGCCGCAAACCGTTCCCAGAGCATGCCGACACCCATAGCCGCTTTGGCGGGCCAGATGAAGCCCGCATGCCCCTGCGGAAATCATGAAATTTCCGTCATGAGAATTGACGCCAACGCCCGGCGCCGATAGCTCACGGTCTGGCGAGTCATTGCTGCGCAGGCTGAAAGGACGCCGACACGCATGGGGGAGACCGGAGGCGGCTGGCAATTCTGGGTTGATCGCGGCGGTACGTTCACGGACATCGTGGCGCGCGATCCCTCGGGCCGCATTTCCGCGCGCAAGCTTCTCTCGCACGCGCCCCATCTTTATCCGGACGCGGCCGTCGCCGGTATCCGGAGCCTGCTCGGATGTGCCGACGGCGAGCCTCTGCCCGAAGGTTTGGTCTCCAGCGTGAAGATGGGCACCACCGTCGCCACCAATGCGCTTCTCGAGCGCAAGGGCGAGCCGACCGTGCTGGTGATCACCGCAGGCTTCGAGGATCAGCTCGAGATCGGCACGCAGGCGCGGCCCGACATCTTTGCGCGCCGCATCGTCAAGCCCGATGCGCTCTATGCCCGCGTGATCGGCGCGAAGGAGCGCGTGCGGGCGGATGGGACCATCGAGAGGCCGCTCGATACGAGCCGCGCTCAACGCAGCTCTCAAGACAGCTTATGCGGACGGCCTGCGCAGCGTCGCCATCGCGTTCATGCATGGCTATGCGCACCCCGCGCATGAGATGCAGGCGGCGGAGATCGCGCGCTCGATGGGCTTCACGCAGGTCTCAGTGAGCCACGAGGTGTCGCCGCTGATCCGGCTCGTGCCGCGCGGCGATACGACCGTCGCCGACGCTTACCTTTCTCCGATCCTGCGCGAGTATGTGGACCGGGTCGCGACGGCGCTCGATCTCGCCCGCTCTCCGCGGCTCCTGTTCATGGCTTCGTCCGGCGGGCTCAAATCGGCGCAGCATTTTCACGGGCGCGACGCGATCCTTTCGGGACCGGCAGGCGGCGTCGTCGGCATGGCGGAGACGGCGCGGGCCGCGGGCTTCGAGCGCGTCATCGGCTTCGACATGGGCGGCACCTCGACGGACGTGTCGCATTTCGCCGGCACCTACGAACGCTCGTTCGAGACGCAGGTCGCGGGCGTGCGGCTGCGCGTCCCCATGCTCAGCATTCACACGGTGGCGGCGGGCGGCGGCTCGATCCTGAAATTCGACGGCACGCATTTCACGGCCGGGCCCGAAAGCGCGGGCGCCGATCCGGGGCCCATGTGCTACCGGCGCGGCGGGCCGCTGACCATCACCGACGCCAACGTCATGGTGGGCAAGCTCCGGCCATCGTATTTCCCGTCGGTGTTCGGACCCCAAGGCAACGAGCCCATCGATGAGCGTGGCTGTTGGCGAAGCCTTCGGGCAAGCTCGCGCGCGACGTGGGCGATGGGCGCACACCAGAGGATGTTGCTGACGGCTTCATCCGTATCGCCGTCGAGAACATGGCGCAGGCGATCAAGAGGATCTCGATCGAGCGCGGCTACGACGTCGACGCGCTATGCGCTCAACTGCTTCGGCGCCGCCGGCGGCCAGCATGCGTGCCTCATCGCCGATACGCTCGGCATGGAGACGGTGCTCGTGCATCCGCTTTCGGGTCTGCTGTCGGCCTACGGCATCGGCCTCTCGGGGCTGCGCGCCAGCCGCGAGCAGTCGCTCGAAGTGCCGCTCGACGACCGCTCCATGCATGACATCGAGAACACGGCCTGGCTTCTCGGCAACGCCGTGACCGAGGAGCTTCTGGATCAAGACGTCGAGCACGACGACATCGCGCTCACGACCTGGCTGCATGTGCGCTACGAGGGCACCGACACGGCGCTGCCGGTGCAATTGTCCGAGCCCGACATGATGCGGCGCGACTTCGAAGCCGAGCATCGCTCGCGCTTCGGATTCATCTCGCCTGAGAAGCGGCTGTTCGTGGCCCACATCGAAGTGGAGGCCGTGGGCGGCGGGGCGGAGTGCCAGGCGTTCGCAGCTCAACACGGCGGCGTCAGTACGCCATTGGAGCGCGTTCGCATCTATTCCGGAGGCAGCTGGCATGACGCCAGTGTCTATCGCCGCGAAGCAATCGCGGTGGAAGATCGGATCACCGGTCCCGCGCTCATCATCGAGCCGCACCAGACCGTCGTGGTCGAAGCCGGGCTGGTCGGCGGAAATTACGCGGCGCGGCGATCTCATCCTGAAGCGGATCTCGCCTCGCGCGCGCCAGACTGTGAGCGGGCGCGCGGATCCCGTGCTGCTCGAAGTGTTCAGCAACCGCTTCATGGGGCTGGCCGAGCAGATGGGCGAAGCGCTGCGCAACACGGCGCAATCGGTGAACATCAAGGAGCGGCTCGATTTCTCGTGCGCCCTGTTCGACGGCAAGGCCAGCTCGTCGCCAACGCGCCGCATGTGCCCGTGCATCTCGGCAGCATGGACAGCGTCCGTCGAGACCGTGATCCGCGCGCAAGGGGCGTCCATGCGCCCCGGCGACGTGTTCATGCTCAACGCGCCTTATGACGGCGGCACGCACCTGCCCGACATCACTGTCGTCAGCCCCGTGTTCGCCGAGGATGGCGCCAGTGTGCTGTTCTATGTCGCGAGCCGCGGCCATCATGCGGATATCGGCGGCATCGCGCCCGGCTCCATGAGCCCGCTGGCGCGCTCGATCGACGAGGAAGGCGTCTACATCGACTGCTTCCGGCTCGTGGAAGCGGGACGCTTCCGTGAACCAGAGACGCTGGCATTGCTCACCGGCGCCGCATATCCGGCCCGCAATCCGGCGCAGAACATCGCCGACCTCAAAGCGCAAGTTGCCGCCAACGCCCGCGGCGAAGCCGAGCTGCGCAAGATGGTGCGCGAGTTCGGACTCGAGGCTGTTCAGGGCTACATGGGCCACGTGCAGGATATGGCCGAGGAAGCCGTGCGCCGTCTCATTTCACGCTTGAGCGACGGGCACTTCCGTGTCGAGACCGACGACGGCTGGGGTGTGGAGGTGCGCATTTCGGTCGATCGCGAGAGACGCTCCGCCAAGATCGATTTCACCGGCACGTCGGCGCAACTCGCCTCCAACTTCAACGCGCCGGAGCCGGTGACGCGCGCGGCGGTGCTCGTATGTGTTCCGCGTGCTCGTCGACGAGCCGATCCCGATGAACGCGGGCTGCCTGCGGCCGCTCGAAATCGTCATTCCCGAAGGCTCGCTGTTGAAGCCGCGGCATCCGGCGCCGGTCGTTGCCGGCAACGTGGAAACGAGCCAGATCGTGACGAACGCGCTGTTCGCGGCGCTCGGCGTGCTGGGATCGTCGCAAGGGACGATGAACAATCTCACCTTCGGCAACGCGCGCGTGCAGTATTACGAGACCATCTGCTCGGGCTCGCCGGCCGGCATCGACGCCAACGGCCAGGGCTTCGACGGCACGGCGGGCGTGCAGGTGCACATGACCAACACGCGCCTCACGGACCCCGAGGTGCTGGAGTTGCGGTATCCGGTCGTCGTGGAAAGCTTCTCCATCCGGCGCGGCTCAGGCGGAAAAGGTCGCTGGAGCAGCGGCGACGGCACGGAGCGTGTCATCCGCTTTCTCGAGCCGATGCAGTGCGCAATCCTTTCAGGTTACAGGCGCATTCGGCCTTTCGGACTTTTGGGCGGGGAGCCCGGCGCGGCAGGAGAAAACCTCGTCCGGCGCGGAGATGGCCGAACAGAAGACCTCGGAGGATCGGCTCAGACTAAAGTCGAGCCCGGCGACGCCATCATCGTCCGAACACCGACAGGCGGCGGCTTTGGAGTGCGCTGACATGCACCCGTGCGGTTGAGCGCGGCCTGCGGGTTGAAGCGGAACTTCCCCCTCTCCCTATCGCTCTTGCGATGGGAGAGGGCTGGGGTGAGGGGCAACAACATATGCGACGCCAGCACGGGCGGCTGCCCCTCACCCCTAACCCTCTCCCCGCAAGGACGGGGAGAGGGATGCTCCGAGTGTTGCCCACCTGATCTTGCATTCACGGGAAAAATTCCCGATCTTTATGCGGACGGAGATTCGACGCTCGGTGCCGCATGAGATCGACGCATCAACTGCTGTGTGCCCTTGGACTGTCTTTGGCAGCCGTGGGCGGCGCATACGCTGAAGAAAACGTATCTCCTGAAGCCGACTTCACCGTGCGCGAGATCACGCTGGCACTGTTCAAGGCGAAGCCCGGCGAGCGCATCAACTACTCCGGCCATGATCTCACCTACCTCGACTTGTCGGGGCTCGACTTCAAGCAGGCGATGCTGAGCCGGGCAGATCTCTACGGTGTCGATTTCACCGGAGCGAATTTGAAGGGCGCGGATCTTTCCCATACCCGCCTCGACCGTGCGGTGCTCATCCGGGCCGACCTTTCCGGCGCGAATTTACGCGGGACCACGATCTACCGGCCCACGATCTATTCGGACCTGCAGGTGAACCTTGCCGACGCGCCGCATTTCTCGGGCGCCGACCTTACGGACGTCCGCGTGCAGGCAGAGCTATCGGGCTCTGACTTCCGCGGCGCCAATCTGACTTCGGCCAACTTCAGTCCGCTCGAGGCGCGGCCGGGACAAGGCACGCTCACGACATTGACGCGCAATGTGCTCAAGGCCTGCGACTTCTCGGGCGCGACACTCAGGAACGCGAACTTCACGCGCGCCGTGCTGATGTTCTCGCGCATGGTCGGCGCCGATCTCACCGGCGTGAGCTTCCTCGAAGCAGATCTGTCGAAGGTGGATTTTTCCGGCGCGACGCTTTCGGGCGCGGACTTCACCGGCGCTGATCTCGACGGCGCCAATCTTGCGTCGGCCCTGGGGCTGGATACGGCGAAAGGCCTCGACAAGGCCATCAACCTCGACAAGGCCTTCCGCTAAGAGCGGCTGATCCGCCCTCAACGAGGCGGATCAGCTGTCATGCCGCGCTATGCGGCGCTCTTCTTCGTATGCTTGGGGCCAGCCTTCTTGTAGCGAGCGGCCTCGTCGGAGCCGGTGGTGGCGTTGCCGCCGCTGTAGGAATGCGCGCCCGCACCAGCCAGCTTGCCGTCGTGCACGATCAGATACTCCTCGCGGATGGGACGGCCCTCGAAATAGCATTCGAGGATCTCGCGCACGCCGGCCGCGTAGCGAGCCTGGGCCGATAGCGACGAGCCCGAGATGTGGGGCGTCATGCCGTGGTGGGGCATGTGCCTCCAGGGATGGTCCTGCGGCGCGGGCTGCGGGAACCAGACGTCGCCGGCGTAGCCCGCAAGCTGGCCGCTTTCGAGCGCACGCACGATCGCGTCGCGATCGCAGATCTTGCCGCGGGCCGTATTGATGATATAGGCGCCGCGTTTCATCTTGGAGATGAGCTTGTCGTCGAACATGTGCTCCGTCTCCTTGTGCAGCGGAGCATTGATCGTCACCACGTCGCAGACCTTGACGAGGGATTCGACGTCGGGATGGAACGTGAGACCCAGCTCCTTCTCGACCTCGGCCGGCAGGCGATGGCGATCGGTGTAGTGGAGCTTGACGTCGAACGGTTTCAGGCGCCGCAGCACGGCAAGGCCGATGCGGCCCGCTGCAACGGTGCCGACGTTCATGCCTTCGAGGTCATACGAGCGCTCGACGCAATCGGCGATGTTCCAGCCGTCCTTCAGGACCCATTCGTGGGACGGAAGGTAGTTGCGCACGAGGCTCAGGATCATCATCACCACGTGCTCGGCGACGCTGATGGAATTGCAGAAGGTGACCTCCGCAACCGTGATGCTTGTTCTTCATGGCGGCATCGAGATCGACGTGATCCGAGCCGATGCCCGCGGTGATGGCCATTTTCAGCTTCGGCGCCTTGGCGATGCGTTCGGCGGTCAGGTAGGCCGGCCAGAACGGCTGCGAGATTACGATCTCGGCGTCGGCGAGCTCCTTCTCGAAGCGGCTGTTCGGCCCGTCCTTGTCGGACGTGACGACGAGCTTGTGGCCGTTGGCTTCGAGATATTTCCTCAGGCCCAGCTCGCCGGTGACGCTGCCCAACAGGCTGCCGGGCTTGAAGTCGATCGCCTTGGGCGTCGGCAGCGTCTGGCCGCCGGGATAGTGATCGAGCTTGGGAATGCTCGTCGCGTGCGTATGATTTCGGGTACCCGTCGACGGGATCGTCGTACAGGACGCAAACTACTTTTGCCATTTATGCGGTCTCCTATGCTCGTATCGAGATCATAGGAAGCTGCGTCAGGCAGCAGAGGCTTCGAGGCCAATATCGTCAGCGGCAGGTCGGCTTCGCGAATACTGCGTTCGTTGCCGCCGGAGCCAAAAGCCAGCTCCCTTCGCGCTTCCTCGCCGAGGACCGGATGCGCTTCAGCGTCGGCGCATGCCAGTGTCGGCGCCGGACCCTCGATATGGGATAGCGCGACGGCCGAAACAATCGAGCATCGCATTATAAATTGTTCAGCGGGGCCGGAACGCCCTGGCGGGACGTAATATTTATGGGACTCTAACGACCATCTTGCATCGCAGCATTTGATTATGAAGAACAGCATTGGATTATGATCCTGACCCTATATGCCGACGGCATCTCAGATCAATCCAGGCGCTTGGCCGAGGCGCAGGCGCCACCAATTCTCAGGACCATCCCCCATGAGCAATCCAAATGCTAGCGCCCGCCTCCGGCAGGACCCCAAATGCAGCCGCCTCCGGCCAGTTCGCGGTCGGAGGTGACATCGTCGTCAACAGGCTTGGCTTCGGCGCCATGCGCATCACGGGCAAAGGCATCTGGGGCGAGCCTGCCGATCATGCCGAAGCCGTCCGCGTGTTGAAGCGCGTGCCCGAGGTCGGCATCAATTTCATCGACACGGCGGATTCCTATGGTCCCGAGGTGAGCGAGCGGCTGATCCGCGAAGTCCTTCATCCTTACAAGGGACTTCTGATCGCGACCAAGGGTGGGCTCGAGCGTCCCGGTCCGGATGTGTGGACGCAGAACGGGCGGCCCGAGTATCTGCGCAAATGCGTCGAAGGCAGCCTGTCGCGGCTCGGCGTGGAGCGCATCGATCTCTGGCAGCTGCACCGCATCGACTCCAAGGTTCCGCAGGCGGAGCAGTTCGAGGTGCTGCGCGACATGCAGCAGAAGGGTCTCATCCGGCACATCGGCCTGAGCCAGGTTTCCGTCGCCGAGATCAAGGCGGCGCAGAAGGTGTTCAAGGTCGCGACGGTGCAGAATTTGTACAACCTCGGCGACCGATCGAGCGAGGACGTGCTCGACTATTGCGAGGCGCAGAACATCGGCTTCATTCCGTGGTACCCGCTCGCCGCCGGCAAGCTGGCGCGACCGGGCTCGACCCTCGATGCCTTGACGAAGCGGCTCAATGCCTCTCCGGGCCAGATCGCGCTCGCATGGCTTCTGAAGCGCAGCCCGGTGATGCTGCCGATCCCGGGCACCGGCAAGGTGGCGCATCTCGACGAGAACGTGGCCGGCGCCGACATCGAGCTCTCGGATGCGGACTTCAGCGCGCTCGATACGGAAGCGAAAGTGGCCTGACGCGGCCACGGCGCCGGAGCAACGAAAAAGGGCCGGCCCAAAGCTTGGGCCGGCCCTCATTGTTTTCAGCTAGTCGTTTTCAGCTAACTGTTTTCGACTAGGGTTCTTGGACTTTTCCTGCGCTGCCGATTCACGCCCGCCTGATAGAGGCGCGACGATCGGATCGACTAGACCTGCGGGGACGGGTTCTGGTCGTTCGGGCCAGCTGCCGGCCTGCTCTTGCGGTCGGTCATGAACTGATCGAACTCAGAGCGGTCCTTGGCGAGACGCAGGCGCTCCAGGAACTCGCGAAACTCGCGCTGCTCCTCCTCGAGGCGCTTCAGCGTCTCTTCGCGGTATTCATCGAAAGCGCGATTTCCGCTCGAAGAATGACCGCCGCCGCGGCCCCAGCGCTCGCGCCGGTCGCCGAAGCGATCCCACTTGTCCGCCATACGCTGCTGCCAGCGGCTGTCGACCGAGCGGCAACCCCATCCGTGTCCCATACGTCCACTCCATAGAAGGAAGCCCAACACCGCGAGGCCTGCGGGCCACCACACGATAAAGCTTGCGACCATCAGCGCGATCCATGCGGGCCGGCCGAAGTCATCGAGCTTTGCAACCATGTCGTTCATCGCACCCAAAACCTCATGTGAATGTTCATTACATTTACATATGTGGGACAAGCTTAACCCCTCGTCAAGAGGCTAGCGAGCAAGGAGCGGCGAAGTTCGGGGCTAGCCGAGATCGGCCGTGGTGATGCGCGGGGACTTGTTTCCGTGCGCGTATTGGTCGGCCGCAATCCGATAGAGCTGCGGCTGGTAGGCCTGGAACAGGTTCTCGAGATCGTAGTCGGTGGTGCCGTCGTCGCTGCCGCGATGCTCGAGCGCTTCGGTGGTCACGAAGCATTTCACGACCTGCTCGTCGTCGAGATCCGCATCGATCATCGAAAACGCGATGCCACCGACTTCGACTTTGAAGAGATCGGAATTTGGGGGTTTCAGAGACATGCGAACCGCCTTTCTGGGCTTCCCGGCTATGCCGACAATTTAGGTTGCTGCAGCGCACCTACAAGATCGAACACCGCAGCCTGGGTTTTATGACGTGGGTCAGGTGTGGATTACCTTTACGGCCCATATGAAATCGTTAACCATCCATTGACGCCCATGACAAACCATGGCATCCCATAAATGCCCGTCCGCACCGGGCAAGGGCTCGTGGTGTGGCGCCTGCTTCGAGAGAGGGCCGAAGTCGGAGCGACCGCCACGGCCCCGCCCCGGAGCGGCGTCTCAGGGCAGCGATTTAAGGCGAGTTTGGTCTCGCTAAGACACGAAGCGTTCCAGTCGGCGTTCAGAGCGAGGCTCAAACAGGGATGGATCGCTTTGTCTCGACCTTCACAAACAAAATCGACGCCAAAGGCCGGGTCTCAATCCCAGCGCCCTTCCGAGCCGTGCTCGAACGCGACGGCTACAGCCAGGGAAGCTCCGGCGGCATCTATTGCTACCCCTCGCTCGATGCTCCTGCGCTCGATGCAGGCGGCGAGCGACTTGCAAAAAAGATCGACGGGCTTCTCGCGGGCTTGCCGGACTATTCGGACGAGCGGGATGAACTCTCTGTCGCGCTCTACGGCGACGTCCAGGTTCTCGGCATCGATGGGGACGGCCGCATCGTCGTTCCTGAAGGCCTTCGCCGCCACGCCGGTCTTGGAGATCAGGTCACTTTTGTCGGCCTTGGCGACAAGTTTCAAATGTGGGCCCCTCAAGCCTTCGAAGAGCGGCGTCAGCGCGCTCGCGAAAAGGCTCAGGAACACCGCAAACTCTTTACCGCGGGGAGCGGCCATCGCGGGGGCGATGGCGACGGAGGAGCACGGGAATGACAACGCCTCGTCGGGCGGCCGGCCGGGGACCGGACGCCTCGACAGTGCGGGGCGGACTCATTCCCGTGCACCTTCCGGATCGCGGCTTAATTAGCTGCGCCAATGAGACCAGAGAAGCGGCTCTATCCGCTACAACCCGCGTCGGTCCCGGCTTGGCGCCGGCCGCTGCGACCTCTCGCCACCGGGGAGACGGTGAGGATGCAGGGGCCTTCCTGACCTCTCCCTGCGATCCACGCGAAGGCTGCAAGGCATGACGGCGGAGTGACGGAGAATTTGCAGCCCGCATATGGCGCTACGGCTTCTTCAATCCCAGTCGGAAAGACTCTAAAGGTCTCAGCCGGAACTGGCTCCGTAAGATCCCGTTCGTCGTGCCGCCGCCGATCGGATTCCTCTGTGACATCGAATTCCCCACCAAGTATACGTCCGCACATTCCGGTGCTGCTTGCCGAAGTGCTGGAAGAGCTGCAGCCAACGGACGGCGCAACTTTCATTGACGGCACGTTCGGCGCCGGCGGATATACGCGCGCCATTCTCGAAGCCGCAGACTGCCGCGTGCTCGCCATCGAGCGCGATCCCGACTGCTCGCGCCGGCGGCGCAGCGCTTGAAGCGGAGTTCGGCGACCGGCTGATTCTGGTCGCGAACGAATTCGGCAACATGGCGGAAGCGGCCGAGGCCGCCGGCCTCACCAGCATCGACGGCGTCGTGCTCGACATCGGCGTCTCGTCCATGCAGCTCGACAATCCCGAGCGCGGGTTCTCATTCATGCGCGACGGGCCGCTCGACATGCGCATGTCGCAGAACGGCCCCTCAGCCGCCGACGTCGTCAACACCATGGACGAGGAAGATCTCGCCAACGTTCTCTATGAGCTCGGCGAGGAGCGGCGCTCGCGCGCCATCGCGCGGACGATCGTCAAAGCGCGCGGAGACGCACCCATCACGACCACGAAGGCGCTTGTCGGACGTCGTCGAGCGCGTTCTGGGCCGCGCGCGCGGTGACGAGAAGCATTCGGCGACGCGCACGTTCCAGGCGCTGCGCATCTACGTCAACGACGAGCTCGGCGAGCTCAAGCGCGGCCTCATGGCGGCCGAGCGCATCCTGAAGCCCGGCGGGCGGCTCGCGGTCGTCACCTTCCACTCGCTCGAGGACCGGATCGTGAAGCAGTTCCTGAGCGCGCGATCCGGCAAGGAGGAGGGCACGTCCCGCTACCTGCCGCAGCGGCCGACGGCCGCGCGTCCCGCCAAGTTTCCGATTTGTTAACCCTCGCGGATTTACACCTTCTAAAGGTGAATTAGACGTAAACCCGCGCGCGCGATCGGCACGGCTCAGATCCGCCGTCAGGACCGACGCGCCAGCCTGGCCGCGAGACGGACTAGGTTTTCCGCCTGTTCGGCAGCGCAACGCGGGTGAACGGGAGGAGCACGAACATGCAAATGCTCTCGCTCGTGGCCGCCGTGCTGGCGCTGGCCAGCGCCTTTTTCCTGTACGGCATCAACTACGAGACCCGGCAGCTCGAAGCCCGTGTCAACGCGCAGGAGCGCGTCGCGGCGGAGGCGCGCTCGGACATCGCCATTCTCAAGGCCGAGCGAGCGCATCTGGCACGTCCCGACCGCATCGAGCCGCTGGCCCGCGCGCACGGTCTCGGCCCTCTTCGCGAGGGCCAGATGGCCCGCGACCGGAACATGGACAGCCTGACCACCGGCTCAACCCCTCGCTGAGGTGCGGCCGACGATGCGTCTCCCGCTCAAATCCCACGCGACACAGGCTTCAGCCGGCGCGACCGCACCGCGTGTTGCTGTCGAGCGAGGTCGCGCGGTCTCAGCGCTTGCGGGCCAGCGCCGTCGTGGTCGGCGTGGGCATTGCGTTTGCGACCGTGGCCGGCCAGCTCGCGATGCTCGCCGCGACCGGCGGCAGCGACATCGTGCTGACGCTCAACGAGCCCATCGCCAAGAGCTTCGCGCGTCCGGACATCGTGGACCGCGGCGGGCGGTTGCTGGCGACGGACGTCGAGATGCCGTCGCTGTTCGCGGACCCGTCGCTGATCGGCAGCCCCGACGAAGCGACGGAGAAGCTCGCCACCGTGCTGCCGGGGCTCGACGAAGCCGACCTCAGGCGGCAGCTCGAAGACCGCTCGAAGCGCTTCGTGTGGATCAGGCGCGGGATCTCGCCCAAGACGGCGCAGGCCGTGCACGACCTCGGGCTTCCCGGCCTCTCCTTCCGCGATGAGCTGAGGCGCGCCTATCCGCTGGAACGGCTCGCCGGGCACACTCTCGGACAGGTCAATGTCGACAACCGCGGCGTCGGCGGCATCGAGCGCTACATCGACGACACCATCGGCGTCGAGGCGGTGCATGGCGCGACGCTGTCGTCGGGCGTGGCGACGCGGCTCTCGCTCGATCTCGGCGCGCAGCACAGCCTCGAGGACGAGCTTCGGCAGGCCATGAGCCGTTACGAGGCCAAGGGCGCGGCCGGGCTGGTGATGGACGTCGAGACGGGGGAGCTTCTGGCGGCGTCGTCGTTGCCGGGTCTCGATCCGTCGTTCCCCCTCGAAGCGCGCGATCCGGACCGCGCCGACCGCCTCCAGGGCGGAACCTACGAGCTCGGCTCGATCTTCAAGGCGTTCACAGTCGCCATGGCGCTCGAGGGCGGGAAGACCATCGATACCATGGTGGACGTGACGCAGCCGCTGACCGCCGGACGCTTCACGATCACGGACACGCATCCCTCGGGCAAGCCGCTGTCGGTTGCGGACGTTTTCATTCGCTCGTCCAACGTCGGCGCCGGCATGCTGGCGCTGATGGCCGGCGCAGGAGCGGCAGCGGGAGTTCCTCGAGAAGCTCGGGCTTCTGGACGACGCTGCGCACCGAAGCAGGCCCCGTGGCGCCGCCGCAGATCCCGCAGCACATCGGCCGCGCGGAGCAGATCACCATCTCCTATGGGCATGGCATAGCGGTGGCGCCGATACAGGTCGCGGCGGCTGCCGCGAGCCTGATCAACGGCGGCGAGCGCGTTTCGCCGACGTTCCTCAGGCGGGTCGGACGGCGCATCGTCAGCGCGCACGCGCGTCGTCAGCGAAGCGACGAGCAAGAACTTGTGCGAACTGTTCCGCCGCAACGTGACGGACGCGCACGGCACGGGAAAACGCGCCGACGTGCCGGGCTATCGCGTCGGCGGCAAGACCGGCACGGCCGAGATGCCGGGACGCGGCGGCGGCTACAGCGAGAAGGCCGTCATCTCGTCGTTCCTGGCCGCGTTCCCCATGGACGCGCCGAAATACCTGGTCATGATTTCGCTGTTCGAGCCCAAGGGCACGGACGAGACCAAGGGCGAAATTCTCGCCGGCCTCAACGCCGCGCCGACCGCCGGGCGGGTGATCGCGCGCATCGCTCCGATGCTGGGCGTGGTGCCGGACGGCGCGGTGGCGGCAGGCGGACTAGCGGCGGGCGTAGACGGGCACTTCGAAATTGCAGGAGAAGACCGGGTCGGCTTCGCCCGTGGTGCTGATGTGCAGCGTCCAGCGGATGCCGTTGCCTTGGTCGTCGAGCGAGACTTGCGGCGCACCCGAGGGAACATCGATCTCGACGGGGAAGGAAACGCCGGTGCGCGTCGCGAGCATGCTCGTGGGCGCGACCTCGGCCTCGACGCGGCGAAGCTCGTTCGTTTCCAATGACGTGCTGCGGTTCTTGCCGCTGCCTTTCGTCACCCAGCGCAGCTTCTCGCACACGAGCTCCGCCTTGAGCGGCTTTTGCATGCGCCCGGGAAGATGCGTCATGACCGTGCCGCGGAAGCGATCGCCGAGGAAGGCCGGGAGCGTTTCAATCCTGAGCACGGAGCGGCCGTAGCGCCAGAACCTCAGCGTGGCACCGACTGCGAGCCAGAGGCCGATGATGCCTCCGCCGACGAAGAGGAGAACGAAGAGATAGTTCCAGTAGGACTCGGCGAGGGCCTTGGCGATCTTGTCGTGGTTGACGCGGGCAATGAACGAGACGCCGCCGCACCAGCCGATGCTCCAGACCCAGAAGAAAATGACGAGGCCCAACTCGGTGTAGATGACGCGGCGGGCGGCCCAGTCGCGGCGCAACATCCAGGGCTGGCCGGGATACCGCGCTTCGAGCTTCTTCTTTTGCGCCTCCCAGAACGGCTGCTTGACGTAGCGCAGATAGAAAAAGCCGAAGCCGATGGTGCCGATCACCGCGCCCATGAGCGTAACGAGGATCGCGGCGATGATCGGGATTTCCTGGACGACGAGCTGACGCAAGCCGGCCCAGAACACCAGCAGCCCCATGAGCGCCATGCCGACGAACATGGCGTACACGAGGATCAGCGCGATCCACATGCCGATGGTGAATTTTTGCGCGGGTTCAGGTTTCATGGCGCGATGATGGACGCGGAGCGCCCTAGCCTACCGAGCATGAAACTTTGCCCTTGGCCTTGATGGTTTGCCCATCTGGGTCCTGCTCGCCCAGGAAGCGGAAAACGATCAGCTCGTAGGTGCCGCTGAAGTCGGTTTCGTCTTTGGGGTTCTCGCTTGGTCTCGACGAACAGCTCGACATATCCCTCTTTGCCGGCGCCCTCCCGCTCGCGATAGATGTGCAGCTTCAGGACATCGCCGCGGAACCAATGATGCGGGAGGTTGTCGGTGCCCAAGCTCGATGGCCGCGAGATCAGCCGGCGCATCCTTCATCAGCACGCTCATGGTGCCTTTGAAGCCCGTGAACTGCTCGCCCAGACCATGGCTGAACGTGGCCTCGGCGGAGAGCTTGAGCGACTTGTCGTCGACCTCGCAAATGAAGTTGCCGGTGGCGTGAGCGGCGCCCGCGCCTGTGGTTGCGCAGGCGAGCGCCAGCATGCCGATGCGCACAAAAGCTTTCAGCGTTCTCATGGGATCGGCCGGTGTTGGATTTTTGATGAGACCTATGGTTTACGCTTCGTCTTTTCTTGCGCTGCCAATTCACGCCGCGCCCGATAAGACGAGTCGACTGACGATCGGAGCGACTATGCGCGGCTGGCCCCGGCCACGAGAGCATCGCGGCCAAGGGCGGTGAGGACGGTGGCGGTGATGCCGGAGGCGGCGAGGCCCGCCTGCTCGTACATGCGCCCGGGCGCGTCGTGATCGATGAAGACGTCGGGCAGCACCATGCGTGCGGACCTTGAGGCCGCGGTCGAGCAGGCCCGTCTCGGCCAGGTAATGCAGCACGTGGCTGCCGAAGCCGCCGACGGAGCCTTCCTCGATGGTGACCAGCACCTCGTGCTCGCGCGCGAGGCGCGTGATCAGCTCGTGGTCGAGCGGCTTCATGAAGCGCGCGTCGGCGACGGTGGCCGAGAGCCCCATGGCGGCAAGCTGGTCGGCGGCCTTCACCGCCTCGGCCAGGCGCGTGCCGAACGACAGGATGGCGACGGTGGTGCCCTCGCGCACGATGCGGCCCTTGCCGATCTCGAGCGGGATGCCTTCGGCCGGAAGCTCGACGCCGACGCCCTCGCCGCGCGGATAGCGGAAGGCGCAGGGGCGGTCGTCGATCTGCGCGGCGGTCGCGACCATGTGCACGAGCTCGGCTTCGTCGGCGGCGGCCATGATGACGAAGTCGGGCAGGCAGCCGAGATAGGCGAGATCGAACGAGCCGGCGTGCGTCGGGCCGTCGGCGCCGACGAGGCCGGCGCGGTCGATGGCGAAGCGCACCGGCAGCTTCTGGATGGCGACGTCGTGCACGACCTGGTCGTAGGCGCGCTGCAGGAACGTGGAATAGATGGCGCGCAGAACGGCTTCATGCCTTCGGCGGCGAGGCCGGCGGCGAACGTGACGGCGTGCTGCTCGGCGATGCCGACATCGAAGGTGCGGTCCGGGAATTCCTTGCCGAACAGGTCGAGGCCGGTGCCGTCCGGCATGGCGGCGGTGATGGCGACGATGCTGCTCGTCCTTGCTGCGCTTCCGCGATGAGGCTGTCGGCGAACACGCGCGTGTAGCGTCGGCGCGTTCGGCTTGGGCTTCACCTGCGCGCCGGTGACGACGTTGAACTTGGCGACGCCGTGATACTTGTCGTCGGACGTCTTCGGCGGGCGCGTAGCCCTTGCCCTTCTTGGTGACGACGTGGACCAGGATCGGGCCCTGCTTGGTGTCGCGCACGTTCTTCAGCACGGGCAGCAGCTGGTTCGAGGTCGTGGCCGTCGATCGGGCCGACGTAATAGAAGCCCAGCTCCTCGAACAACATGCCGCCCTGCCAGAGGTGGCGCGTGTATTCCTCCATGCGGGCGGCGCGGCGCTCCCAGCTTTTCGGGCAGGCGCTTGGCGAGCTGCTTGGCGAAGTCGCGCAGGTGCAGGTAGGTGCCGCTCGACGTGACGCGCGCGAGATAGGACGAGAAGGCGCCGGTCGGCGGCGCGATCGACATGTCGTTGTCGTTCAGGATGACGATGAGGCGCTCGTCGCGGGCGCCGGCGTTGTTCATCGCCTCGTAGGCCATGCCGGCGCTCATGGCGCCGTCGCCGATCACGGCAGATGACGTTGTTCGTGCGCGCCCTCGAGATCGCGGGCGACGGCCATGCCGAGGCCGGCGGAGATCGAGGTCGAGGAGTGCGCGGCGCCGAAGGGGTCGTATTCGCTCTCGGCGCGCTTGGTGAAGCCGGAGAGGCCGCCGCCCTGGCGCAGGGTGCGGATGCGGTCGCGGCGGCCGGTCAGGATCTTGTGCGGATAGGACTGGTGGCCGACGTCCCAGATCAGACGGTCGCGCGGCGTGTCGAACACCCAGTGCAGCGCCACCGTCAGCTCGACGACGCCGAGGCCCGCGCCGAGGTGGCCGCCGGTGACCGAAACCGCGTCGATGGTCTCGGGGCGCAGCTCGTCGGCGAGCTGGCGGAGCTCGGATCTCGGGATGCCGGCGCAGATCCTCGGGCGTGCGATCGTGTCGAGGAGCGGGGTCTTACTCACGATCGGGCTTATTCCTTCATTCGATACACGCTGTCCGGTGCCTTCTGCAGGCTCCAAAGCCGCGTCAGCCACGGCATTTTCTCGGTCATCTAGCGCCGCAACGTCGCGGCGGATTTAGGGCGGATGTCCCGCTAATCCCGGCAGCCTGCCCCTAGCGGCAAGATTAGCCGTTGTATTCACAGAGACCAAGCCCCGGATTTTCCCTGCAGCTACTCGGATCTGTGCCGCCTAGTGTCGCGGCTAATGCCGCTTATTCCGCGATCGAGGGGCCGATGATTCCCATCCAGCGGCTCGACGCCTTTGGGCGTGCCGTCGGAGGCGATCGTCAGCTTCTCGACGCGGGCTTCGGCCTGCTTCAGCAGGCGGTCGCAATGCTCGCGCAGCGCCTCGCCGCGCTCATAAATGGTGATGCTTTCCTCGAGCTCCACGTCGCCGCGCTCCAGCCGGCTGACGATGGTTTCAAGCTCCTTCAGAGCGCGCTCGAAGGTCATCTCCTTGATGTCGGTATTCTTCACCGGCGGTTTGCTCATGTTTGCGTCGTTCCGTTGATTTTAGGCGGGACGTTAGAGTTTTGTGGGGCAAAGCGCACGTGGCGAAATGCCAAGGTCTCCACCCTAAGGTCCGGGCGGCTGAGAGCCCTTAAACCTGGATGCCCAGTCGTGGCAACAGCCACATGGTCAGGGCGTACAGCACCATCGTCAGCGCGCACGAGGCCGCGAGGGCCATCCAGAACGGCGTGCCGTGCCGCAGCAGGGCCGGAAAGACGAGGAACATCGGCAGGCTAGGCAGCACGAACCAGAAGGTCGATTCCGACTGAGCGGCGATGCGCTCGAGATCGGCGGTATCCTGCCAAAGCCAAATGAACCCAAGGACCGAGATCAGCGGCAAAGATGCGATCAGCCCACCCATACCCGGGCTGCGGCGCGCCACCTCGGAGATGATCATGACGAGGATGCCGGACAAGGCGGCCTTGATGATGAGATAGGTCATCGTCGCGCCTCTTTGATCGGACCGACGATTCTACGCTTCGGCCGATAGGATGCGCGGCGATCGTGGTCGTTTTAGTGCGACCGACGATTTACGCCGCGCCCGATAGGAGGCGCGGCGATCGTGGTCGTTTTAGTGCGACCGACGATTTACGCCGCGCCCGATAGGAGGCGCGGCGATCGTGGTCTTGAGTTGGTCAGGCACCGACGTCCATCAGCGTGCGGACATGGACGCCGACGGATTTCGCCAGCGCTTCCAGGTCATAGCCGCCTTCGAGCATGGAGACGATGCGGCCGTGGCAATGCGATTGGGCAACCTTGGCCACAGCCTCCGTGGCCCAAAGATAGTCGGCCTCGACCAGCCTCAGGCCGCCGAGCGGGTCGCGCTTATGGGCATCGAAGCCAGCCGAAATGATAACCAGATCGGGGCCGAAGTTGTGCAATGGCTGCAGGATGCGCGTCGAGAACGCCTCGCGGAACCTCTCGCCGTCATCGCCCTCGCGCAGCGGCGCGTTCCAGATGTTGCCGACGCCGGTCTCGGCCAAGGCGCCGGTGCCGGGGAACAGCGGCATCTGGTGCGTGGAGCCGTAGAACATGTCCTGGTCGCTCCAGAAGACGTCCTGCGTGCCGTTGCCGTGGTGGACGTCGAAGTCGACGACGGCAACGCGCTCGGCCCCATGCTTCTTGCGCGCGTAGAACCCGGCGATGGCGGCGTTGGAGAACAGGCAGAAGCCCATGGCGCGGTCGGTCTCGGCATGATGTCCCGGCGGCCGCACCTGACAGAAGGCATTCGCCTGCTTGCCGGTCATGACCTGATCGACGGCTTCGAGCCCGGCGCCCACGGCGCGCATCACGGCTTCCCAGCTACCCGGCGAGACGACGGTATCGCCGTCGATATGGATCGACTGTCCGCGCTGTCTCACGACCTCGGCGGCGCCCTTCATGCGATCCAGATGATCTCTCGGATGGACGAGCAGGATCTGCTCCTCGACATCGTCCCTGAGCGGAGCTTCAGCCCTCACGAGCGGGTTGAAGACCTCGTGCGCCAGCACCTTGTCGATGGCGCGCATGCGGTCGGGCCGCTCCGGGTGGCCGGGGCCGGTGTCGTGGTTCACAAAGGACGGGTGCGTGAGCAGCAAAGTTGCCATGAAGCGGTTCGCCTGGACGTTTCCCGGAATTTTCTCGTTGCCGCCATGATAGCCGGGGGCGCGAGCTTGGCTAGGGCCATCGTCAGCTGGCGGCGGCGAAGCGGCTGCGAAGCCATGAAAAGAAACGCAGCGGCATGGTCATTACGTTCCAGAGGCCCAGGCAAATGCTCCAAAGAAACGCCGGGAAGCCGACGAGGGGCAGGAAAACGGCAAAGAAAGCAAGCTCGCGCGCAAGCCACCCCAGCCAACCATCAAGTCCGTCTGCCGCTCGCCCTGTCGCCCCAGCGCCATGTTCGCCCCCGCAACGTCGCGGCCACAGCGAATGAGCCAAACCCGACTTCGTCAACGGGCTGATAGGGTCGGCGCGGCACGGCCCGGGCCACCTCGGTACGGCAAAGACCCGTCGGGCAATTTCGGCAGGTTGGTACCGCGTGATCTCTGACGGTAGGGTCATCGGCAGGTCGCTTTACGATGCCCTGGACGCCATACCCGCTGTCACGCGCCTCACCATCAAGCTCGATCCAGCGGTCAACACCCGACTCGAGGCCCTGGCCGACCGGGACGGGAAAGCGCCGGCCGAGCTGGCTGCCGCCGCCGTTGCCGACTTCGTGGCGCCGCAGTTTGCGCCGACATTGCGGAGATCGAAGCCGCCCTGCGCGAGGCCGATGCCGGAGACTTCGCGACCGACGCGGAAGTGGCTGCGGTGTTCGCCCGCTGGAGCGATGCCCGATCGCGATGAAGGTGGCGTGGCTGCGGACGGCGCTGCGCAACCTCGACGAGCTTGCCGCCTTCATCGCGCGGGACAACCCCGACGCAGCCGACCGCGTGGTGGACCGCCTGCAGACGGCTACCGATCGCCTAGCCCGCTAACCGGAAAGCGGTCGACCCGGTCGCGTCGCCGGCACCCGCGAGCTGGTCGTGGCCGGTCTGGCGTTCATCCTGCCGTACTCTGTGCGACACCGGATGCGCCTGGAATGCGACAACACCGGAAGCGTCTCCGGTCGCTCCCGATGCTCAAGATTGCGGCCCAGGTGCCCGTCATGTTGACCAACCTCTGTCGAAGGAGCATCGTCGATGTCAGGGACGGGACCTATCTGGCAATTTGGATCAGTGGCCGACTTCGCCCGGATTCAGCACCCGGCTAAGGAATTCGGAACGATAAGGGCGACATGTTTGGGTAAACTTACTGGCACCGCGCTGGTCGTGCTATCGCTCTGTTTGCCTTGGTGCTGCTCTTCACCAGCATAGAAACTGAGGTTCGCGCGCAGAACAACCGAGAAGCCGCAGCAGAGGTGGAGCGTCGTGATCACCGGCGGCCCACAGAGAATGTACCCTCGAGAGGGACAGCCGCAGCCCCGACCTCCCGCAGATAAGGTGCGTGACCACCGGGATATCGAACTCGACATCTCCTCAAAGCTACACCAACTCGTCTCCAAGGAATATTAAAAAAGGGTGGTATCGGTCTTCGTTTTGATTCTCATAAAACACCAACCGCGTTTTGATTATACAATAACCACTCTGGACAACCGTCAGCTCTTGTCTGGACGTGGTGAGGGAGAAAATGTTATTTCAACGATTGGTGACAGAGCTACGGCCACCATCCGCAAAGTCCGACCTATAGTTTTCTTCGCGGCGAAAACGAGGTAGTGAATGCGTCCGAGCCTCAACAGGCTGCGAGACAGGCTCAGAGCGCCGGCGAGAAGCTGCAGGCTGTGACACGGCTCCGCGGCGATGCATCTGCTGTGCAGTGGCTCATCGCGTTACCTGAATATGCCTTACTTCCCGCTTTCTCGGACGAACTGGCACGACTGGGGATGGCCGGGTACAAGTATCCGCCTTCGTTTGCGTTGCATGTGCTCCGCACTGGTGGCAGCAACAATGCTGGAGAGTAATGCATCAACAGATCAAAGAGCCGTTTTATCAACAGAGCAAAGAGTCCTCGATCGCAAGAAGCTTCCACCTACTCTACTCTGGACCAATAGGTGACCTCCTCTGCGCCGCCCGCCGATTTTGGTATTTGTTGGACCCCGAAGAAGGGGCTAACGTTGATGGTTATCCTCCATGCCCCCCAGCAGCAGTTTAATGCACGGGCGACCGCAGGCCGGCCGATAACAAGGATAACGGCTGTTTCGGGCGGTGTGGTGACGGATGCGAATGCTGGGGAGTGGATTTGCGGTGACTGCTGCTTTAACGCCAAATGTGGAGTACATGATTTAATAACAAGAGATTGCGAATGGAATCCTCTTAGTTGGGTGAATTGCTTTATTGCTGGCAACCCGGCATGGTTAATCAATGCTGGCTGTTCGTAAAGCATGATTGGATAGTAACCCTAAAGTGCGATAGCGCGGTATGTCTTGCGTCTGGCTCACCTGACTTGCATCATAGCTTCCCATTTAGAAATATGGACAAGCATAGATTTGAACCGATGCCGCGAGAACCGTGGCGGTTCGAGGCCATCATTGGCGCTGGTCGGCCGCGGCGATGGAGGTTGAGAGCCAAGACG
Source organism: uncultured Alphaproteobacteria bacterium (assembly GCA_963831345.1). Classification (GTDB taxonomy): domain Bacteria; phylum Pseudomonadota; class Alphaproteobacteria; order Rhizobiales; family Hyphomicrobiaceae; genus Hyphomicrobium_C. Next base: position 414 of record CAWHPZ010000040.1, on the reverse strand, counting down.
ACGTGGATCAGCTTCCCGAATAAGAAGCAGTAGAGGGTGCGGCTCATGCCACGTCCTTGATGCTGCCGCTCGCGGTCGTAGCGCGAGAATCAGCCACCGAGCGCGTCTTGCATATCCGTTACCGTTTCGTGCCAGCCTTGGGCGCGCGGCTTCTCGTCGCGCAGGGTGCGGCGCAGCCGATCGACTATACAGTCGCTATGCGGCCGGCCGACCCGGGTGATCTTTGTGCCATCAAATGAGCGCCGATGTCACAACCGGAGCGTCCGGTTGGCCTCGTCTGGCGTAGCTGCAACGGTAATGGTTACGCTGTGGCCGCAGCGTAACGCCAAGAAACTTGAGCTTTTGGCGACCATTTTTGCCGCGAGCATGTGAATCTCCGCTCCGCGGATCGTGGGTTGTAACGGTTTCAGGCTG
>CAWHPZ010000039.1:0-217892 GCA_963831345.1 uncultured Alphaproteobacteria bacterium | reverse complement strand
TGATGAAGTGGGGGATGTAGGACCAGTAGTCTCGTAGCCCTCCTTGAGCTCGATGGCCGGGCCCAGGCTCTCGCCCTGCACCTCGAGCCAGATCTGGCCGAGCCGCTCGGCGGTCAGCTCGCCCGCCGGCGCTCCTCGTGCACGCGGCGCTCGAAGGGTAGAAGGCGATCTGGCGCACGACCGTGTTGATCATGTCCTCGACCTTCTGCGCCAGCAGCGCCTTGCGCTCCTTGGCGTCCTTGGCTGCGGCGAGCAGCGCCTTGAAGGTCAGCATCTCGCCGAACACGGATGCCGTCTCGGCCAGCGTCAGCGGCGTCGGCGCCAGCAGCGGGCCCAGCGGCGCCGCCAGCACCTGGTGCACGCCGTGGCCCAGCTCGTGCGCCAGCGTCATCACGTCGCGCGGCTTGCCCTGGTAGTTCATCAGGATGTAGGGGTGCACGGACGGCACCGTCGGGTGCGAGAAGGCGCCGGGCGACTTGCCCTCGCGCACCGGCGCGTCGATCCAGGCGCTCGTCGAAGAAGCGCTTGGCGATGGTCGCCATCTCGGGCGCGAAGGCGCCGTAGGCCTTCAGCACCATGGCCTGCGCTTCCGCCCAGGGAACGATGCGCTCGGGCCTGTCGGGCAGCGGCGCGTTGCGGTCCCAGTAGGCGAGCTTCGCCTTGCCGAGCCACTTGGCCTTCATGGCGTAGTAGCGGTGCGCGGTGCGCGGATAGGCGGCGCGCACCGCCTCGACCAGCGCCTCCACCACCTCGGGCTCGACGCGGTTGGCGAGATGGCGGCTGTCGGCCACGTCCTTGAAGCCGCGCCAGCGGTCGGAGATCTCCTTGTCCTTGGCGAGCGTGTTGGTGATCAGCGTGAACAGGCGGATGTTGTCCCTGAACACCTTCGCCAGCGCCTCGGCCGCGGCCTGCGGCGCTTGCCTCGTCGGGGTGCATCAGGAAGTTGAGCGTCGGCTCGAGCGCCAGCGGCTCCTTCTCGCCCTCCACCTCGAAGCGCAGCGCCGTCATGGTCTCGTTGAACAGCCGGCTCCAGGCGCCGCGCGAGGTGATCGCCTTCTCGTGGAACAGCCGCTCCAGCTGCTCCTCGAGCTGATAGGGCTTCTCCTTGCGCAGGTCGTCGAGCCACGGCTTGTAGCGGGCCAGCGCCGGCACCTCGAGCGCGCGCGCCAGCACCGCATCGTCGATCCTGTTGATCTCCAGCTCGAAGAAGATCAGGTCGGTGGTGATGGCCGTGAGCTTCTCCTGGATGTCGCCGTAGAACTTCGCGTGCTCGGGATTGGCCGTGTCGGCGGCATAGAGCAGGCCCGCGTAGGAGCCGAGCTTGCCCAGAGTCGCTCAGGCGCTCGTAGGCGGCGATCGCCTCGGCCGAGCGCGCCCCGTCGGCCGCGAGGCCGACGAGCTTGCCCTGATAGCGCTCCTTAATGCGCTTGGCCTCGGCGGCGCGGCCTCGAGGTCCGCTTGGACGACCTCGGGTGCGTCGGGGCCCGGATAGAGGTCGCCGAGGTCCCACACCGGCATCGGCCCGAGGTCGCTGCGGCCGATCCTGCCTGCGCCTCGGCGACGGCGTCGCTGGCGGCCTCCGGCGGTCCCAGCACTTGCTGCGCGCTGTGCTTCATCATCGACTCCAGCTGCCTTGGATACGCGCCAGTTTGCGCGCAGACGTGTTCGAGTGCAGGCGCCGGAAGCCATGCCGGAGGTACCTTCAGACGCCCGCCAAGTCCTTGTACCGCGGCCGCATTCAAGCTCGGCGAAGGCTTGCGCCATGGCCGGACTATGACGCCCGTGGCAGCATCCCGACCTCGCACGCGCAAAAAAGCATCAACTCAAGCCGAAGCGAAACGATGCATTTACCCATTGGGGCACTCTCGCCCTGTCGAGTAAGCCATTGCGACGTGTCCGTCTCGGTCCTCGATCGTGGGTCGAGCCGCCGGCTTGGGTCAGTTGCAGTTGAGTTCGAGTAGCCCCGCATGGCCAAGCTTGTCCTGATCGTCGACGACGATCCCGCCCAGCGCCGCATCCTCGAAGAGACCATCAAGCGCCTCGGCTACGACACCAAGACCGCCCAGGGCGGCGAGCAGGCCCTGCAGATCCTGGAGGGCGCCGGACAAGGGCCGCCATCGCCCTCGTGCTGCTCGACCTTGTCATGCCAGGCATGGACGGCATGGAGGTGCTCGGCGCCTCGCCGCCAAGCCGGCAGCCCGCCGGTCATCGTGCAGACCGCGCACGGCTCGATCGATGCCGCCATCACCGCCATGCGCGCCGGCGCCGTCGATTTCGTCGTCAAGCCGACCTCGCCCGAGCGGCTCGAAGTCTCCATCAAGCAGCGCGCTCAAGATCGAGGCGCTGCAGGGCGAGATCGCCCGCATCAAGAAGAAGGCCGAAGGCACGCTCACCTTCGCCGATCTCTCTCCGCGGCGAAGGCCATGCAGCGCGTCATCGCGCTCGGCCGCCGCGCCGCCGCCTCCAACATCCCGGTCCTGATCGAAGGCGAGAGCGGCGTCGGCAAGGAGCTGATCGCGCGCGCCATCCAGGGCGAGAGCGAGCGCAAGCCGGCAAGCCGTTCGTCACCGTCAACTGCGGCGCCATCCCCGAGAACCTGGTCGAGAGCATCCTGTTCGGCCACGAGAAGGGCGCGTTCACCGGCGCCGTCGACAGGCGCATCGGCAAGTTCCAGGAGGCCGACGGCGGCACGCTGTTCCTCGACGAGGTCGGCGAGCTGCCGCTCGACGCGCAGGTCAAGCTGCTGCGCGCGCTGCAGGACGGCGAGATCGATCCGGTCGGCGCCAAGAAGCCGGTCAAGGTCAACTTCCGCCTGATCTCGGCGACCAACCGCGACATGATCCAGCTGGTCAAGGACGGCAAGTTCCGCGAGGACCTCTACTACCGCCTCAACGTGTTCCCGATCTGGGTGCCGCCGCTGCGCGAGCGCCTGGAGGACGTGCCGGAGCTGGCGCTTCACTTCCTGGCGCGCTTCGCCGCCGAGGAAGGCCGTCGCGTCACCGGCATCAGCGCCGAGGCGCTGCGAGCTGCTGACAGCCTACGCCTGGCCCGGCAACGTGCGCCAGCTCGAGAACGCCATGTTCCGCGCCGTCGTGCTTGCGACGGCCGCGAGCTCACGGTCGCCGAGTTTCCGCAGATCGCGCCCATGTCGAAGGCTTCAGCGCCGAGATCCCGGCTGCACCGGCGCCGCTGCAGAGCCGGCGGCCTATACCGGGCCCGGCGATGCTCGGCGCCGAAGACACCGTGCCGCAGACCGTCGATGTGCGCTGCGCGGCGGCGCGCTCGGCATCGCCGCCGTCACCGACAAAGGCGAGATCCGCTCGCTGGAAGCCATGGAAGCCGACATGATCCGCCTGGCGCTCGGGCGCTACCGCGGGCACATGACCGAAGTCGCCAAGCGGCTCGGGATCGGCCGCTCCACGCTCTACCGCAAGATGCAGGAATTCGGCCTCGAGCCGCGCGTGAACTGACGTTTCTGGTTCACGCGCCCTCTGGTCTGACGGTCTGGCCACGCGGATCGCGGCAATACGAGGGGCCCGGCTCACCAGCTGGGCCCCGTTTTTGCAGCCCGCGTCCGCTCACCTCATTGTCGAGCCTTAGGTTGATTGTTCACAAATCGACAACAGTCCTCGCCCATTCTGGTTGCTCGGGCAACTTTCGACGCTGGCTCGCCTTCTCATCCCGGCCGCCTCGGCTAGCTTTCGGCCTCGCGTCCGTGGGGAATGTCTCAATGCGATATCGGTTTTCTACTGTTGCGTGCGCCTTGGTGGCGCCTGCCTTGATGATCTGCGCGCCGGCGATGGCCGAGCCCACCCCGGCCGATCAGCCGACCGCGCCGCAAGCTGTCGACACGCCCGCTGCCGCATCGGCTCCTGCCCCCGCAGAACCCGCCGCATCCAGCCCGGCCGCGCGCCCAACACCGACACAGCTGCCCCCCCCGCGGCGGCGACGCCCGAGGCCCCTGCTCCGGCGGCCGCGGTCGAGACGCCGCCGCAGCCCGAGCTGCTTGGCGCCCTCGTGCGCAAGCAGCTCGACACCCTTTCCTCCAAGGCCACCGACGCCGATCGTGAAGATGCGACGGCGCTCAAGGCCTTCTACGAAGCCCGCAAGGACGAGCCGCTGTGGATCGGCGGGGACGCGCTGACGGCCAAAGCCGCCGCCGCCATCGCCGAAATCAAAAAGGCCGACGACTGGGGTCTCGACGCCAAGGCGTTCGAGTTGCCTCTCGTCGCCGAGGCACGACGCTGACGCGCGAGCAGGCCGCGGACGCGGAAATGAAGCTGTCGCTGGCGGTGCTCAAATACGCACGCCATGCGCGCGGCGGCCGCATCACCGATCCGTCGAAGCAGCTTTCGTCCTATCTGGACCGCATGCCGCAGCTCCTCGATCCCAAAGTCGTGCTCGAGCAACTCGCGGCCTCGGCCGAGCCCGACGCGACGCTGCGCCATTTCCATCCGCAGCATCCGCAGTTCGAGAAGCTGCGCCAGCGCTATCTCGAGCTCAAGACCTCAGCCGACGTGGCTCAAGCCATCGTCAAGCTGCCCAAGGGGCCACAGCTCATCCCCGGCCAGAAGCATGCGAACGTCGCGCTGCTGCGCCAGCGCCTCGGCACGCCTCTGCCGGCGGCGATGGGCGACGCTCCCGTCGACGAGACTTTTTACGACGACGCGCTCGCGGCGGCCGTCAAAGCCTATCAGACCGAGAAGGGCTTGCGGCCCGACGGCGTCGTCGGCGCGGGAACTCGCAGTGCGCTCAACGACGTCGAGCTGCCGAGCCCGGCGAAGATCCAGGCCAACATGGAAGAGTGGCGCTGGATGCCGGAAGATCTCGGCAGCTACTACGTCACGGTCAACATCCCGGAGTTCATGATCCGCGTCGTCAAGGACGGCCAGATCATCCACGAGGAGCGCGTCGTCACGGGAACGACCGACAAACAGACGCCGGTGTTCTCGGCAGCCATGGAGCTCGTCACTGTCCATCCGCGCTGGATCGTGCCCGAGTCCATCAAGGTGCGCGAGCTCTATCCGAGCCTCGCCGGCGGCGGCAGCTATTTCGAGCGACAAGGCCTGCGCATCACCAAGAACGGCCAGCCGGTCGATCCCTACTCCATCGATTGGAGCTCAACCGACATCCGCAAGTTCGACATCTATCAGCCCTCGGGCCCGCGCAACGCGCTCGGCATCGTCAAGTTTTCGTTCCCCAACAAGCATATCGTCTATTTCCACGACACGCCGAGCAAGGGCCTGTTCAACGAGGCGAGCCGCGCCTTCAGTCACGGCTGCATCCGCGTACGCAACCCGGTGAAGCTAGCCCAGGTGGTCCTCAACCAGGACAAGGGCTGGGACGAGGCGACCGTGCAGTCGATGGTCGATGCCGATGCGGACGAGAACCCCATCACGCTCGACCGCAAAGTTCCCGTTCACATCACCTACTTCACGGCCTGGATCGACGACCAGGGCAAGGAGCAGACCGCCAAGGACGTCTACGGGCACGAGAAGCGCATCACGCAGGCGCTCACAGGGCCCTTCGACGACATCGTGCGCGGGCCGGATCATCTGGCGCCGGTCAGCGCCAACGAAATCCGCCTCGTCCAGCAGAAGAACCAGAAGGGCCTCGGCGGCTTCTTCAACGACCTGTTTGGCGGGTTCTAGGCTTGTACACTCCATCTTCCCGCTCAGCGGGGAGAGTGGGAAGACCTTCTTCGCTCGCTGAAAGATCAAATCCGCAAACCAAGCGGATTGCGAAGTCTTGCGCAAATAACGAGGCCCAGAGGGGGCCCGCGAGCATTTACCTTCGCCCAGAATAACGTTCAGAAATTGCTCCGTATTCGGTCGCTGCCCCTTTTTTGCCCAGGGCGGGCCCTTGAATGCGCTCATTCAAAGGTTACCAAGCATTAACTGTTCGGGGGTTAAGGATAGGTGGCGTCCAACCGGAAAATTGCCGGGGCGGCGTTCACCCGCTATTAGGGATACGGGGGAGTATTGCGTTTGATATCTCGCGCACGCCGCATCTCGTGCTCACTCGCGGCCCTGACCGGGTCCGTGGCTCTCAGCATTGCCTGGGCGGGCCACGGGGTCGCTTCCGGCGACGACCGCACGATCTCATTTTATCACATCCACACCAAGGAAACGCTGACCGTCCAGTACAAGAAGGATGGCGCGTACCTTCCGGACGCTCTCAAGAAGATCAACTGGCTGATGCGCGACTGGCGCAAGAATCAGGTGATCGACATCGATCCCAAGACCGTCGACATCATCTGGGAAATGCACGAGGAACTGGGCTCCAAAGAGCCTGTCCACGTCATCTGCGGCTATCGCTCGCGCGATACCAACAACATGCTTCGCAAGACTCGAGGCGGCCAGGCGAGCCAGAGCCAGCACATCACCGGCAAAGCCATCGACATCGCGTTCCCGGACGTGCCGGCCAGACAGATGCGCTACTCGGCCATGATCCGCGAGCGCGGCGGCGTCGGCTACTATCCGACCTCCGGCATTCCCTTCGTGCACGTGGATACGTCGCGCGTGCGCCACTGGCCACGCATGCCTCGCGACGAGCTTGCCCTCCTCTTCCCGTCCGGTCATTCGAAGCATGAGCCTGCCGACGGCCGGCCGATCACGCCTGCCGACGTGAAGGCCGCGCGCCAGCGCAGCAAGGACGTCGCTGTCGAAGTGGCGCAATTCTATGCCCTGCGCGACAGCCCCAAGACGGCAACTCGCGTTGCGTCTTTGACCGCTCCGGAGCCCAAGCCTGCCCCGCGGCCGCAGAAAGCCTTCGACAACAAAATGGCGGTCGGCGCGCCGACGGCTGAGGTTATGGCCTCGGTCGCCCCCGAAATCGCTGCCGCCGATCATCGCGCCGAAGCTCATCGCCGAACCCAAACCCATCGACAGGCCGTCGCGCTTCGCCAAGGCCGTGCCTGCCGCCGACCGCTCGCGCCTCGACGAGCTGGTCTCACTCGCCTCGCTCGGCGAGCCGCCTGCCGCAAAGCCGTCGCGTCCCAACTTCGTTGGTGCTTCCGCCAGTGCAGCGCCGATCAAGCTGGCCGCGCTTGACCCTATGATCCCGACGCAGCAGGCGGTCCCCGCTGTGACGGACGCCGAGCCGGACTCCACGTGGATCTCGGCTCCGGAGTTCGACGAAGACCATCCGGAAGAGCTTTCGTATCGGCCCTTCCCGCTGGCCCCGCTGCTGACGGACACCGCCTCGTACAATGATCCGGCGCTGACGACGCTCGTTCATCCCGATGCCGCCAAGGCCATTGACGCCATCGACGACGAAGGCGGCGTGCCTCCGCTGCGCTTAAGGCCCGGCCAGCAGACGACGGCGATGATGTGGGCTCAGGAATTCCGCGGCGAGGCCGTGAGCTTCGCCGAGCTCGATCGCCGCGACTTGCCGACAGAGACCGGCTCGCTCGGCGCACGCGCGGTCAAGACGTCGTCGTCGCGCTGACAGCCTTCTTCGATTTGCTGCTCGAGCGCGCAGCAGACAGCGCGCCCTCGGTTGCAGCCTTTTTCACGAGGCGGCCCAACTCCTCGAAATCGTCGCGCCGCGGCGTGGTCGAGCGCCACACGAGACCTATGGTCCGCGCCGGCTCGGGATCGACGAAGCGCACCAGCGTCAGGTTGCGGCCGCGCTCCTCGATCGGGATGCACATCTCGGGAAGCAGCGTGATGCCATAGCCCGCGGCGACCATCTCGACGATGGTGGACAGGCTCGAAGCGCCAAATGTGTTGAAGGCATCGGCCTGCTGCAGACTGCAGTAGGTGAGAGCCTGATCGCGCAGGCAGTGACCTTCCTCGAGCAGCAGCAAGTGCTCGTTCTCGATCAGCTCCTTCGTGGCGCGCACTCGGCCCGACAGCTTGCGCTCCTTCGGCATGGCAAGCAGGAACCGATCCTCGAACAGCGGCATGTTGGTGAGATCGGGATGCTTCACCGGCAGCGCCAGCAGCAGGACGTCGATCTTGCCTTCGAGCAGCTCCTCGGTCAGCGGTTGTGTTTGCGTCTCGCGCACGTGCAGCTCGAGCTCCGGATAGGCGTCGCGAAGCAGCGGCAGCAGCGGCGGCAGCAGATAGGGCGCGACCGACGGGATCACGCCAAGACGCAGCGTACCCGACAGCACGCGGTTGGCATGCTGCGCGTAGGCGACGAGATCGCGGGTGTCTCCGAGAATGCGAGCGCAGCGGCGGGCAATTTCCTGGCCTTTGGGCGTGAGCTGCACGCCGGCACGCGTGCGCTCGACGAGCACCAGGCCCAGGTTCTGCTCCAGCTCGTGGATCTGCATGGAAAGGGCCGGCTGCGTCACGGCACAGGCATCGGCAGCGCGGCCGAAATGCAGCTCGCGGGCCAGCGCATCGAAGTAGCGGAGCTGTTTGAGAGTAACGTGCGTCATTAGCCAACCTGATCATCACGCCAACAAATAACGATTAGCGGTGATCGAGTGGCGGGTCTATGTATGGAGCGAACAAACGATCGTGATGAGCCCTGCTGGGCTTCGCGTTGGCTTTGCAACGGCTCCGGAAATAGCGGATTTCACGATCTCAGGTACGGCAAGCACGAGGCCTCGGCCTCAGCCTGTCGTTAGTGTCCCGGGCTGCGCGCCGAACGGTCCGGGACACTTTTGATTCCGCATAGCGAGTTTCGCCGATCAGCCGCGATTCACGCTCGGCTGAAGGGTCCGACGTCGCAGCTACTCAGCGGCGATCATGCGATCGGCTGCCGCCATTGCATCGGCGCTGACACCGCCGTCCAGCATTCCGAGCGCGTGCAGATAGACCTCGAGGACGCTGTCCTCTTCCTGGCGCTCAGCCTGGCTCTTCTTCCGGAGGCGCACGACCTGGCGGATGATCTTGACGTCGAATGCCCAGACCCTTGGCCTCGAGATACTTGTCGCGGATGTCGCCGGAAAGTGCCTTCTTCTCCTCCTCGAGGCGCTCGATACCCTCGACAAGCTGGCGAAGCTGGTTTTGCGCTGAAGCCTGAAGCGTGGTCATGCGTGCACCCCTGAAAAGCCGTACTCAATAGCCGTACGGGCCGCCGGCAATCCCTCATGCCGGCTTGTCATTGCCAAAAAGGCTAGACGGGTGAACGGGGCGCATCAAGGCGGCTGTCATAGCCATCCCCAATGCTATTTTCGTTGTGGATGCGTGTCTTGCGCGTGACTATGAATGCTTGGCTGCCTTTTCGAATGCAGCCTGCGCCTGCGGTGACGCCTCGGTCTGGAAGCGCTCCTGCCACTCTGCGTAGGGCATGCCGTAGACGATCTCGCGCGCGGCGTCCTTGCTGAGCGCCACGCCTTTTTCGGCTGCCGCGTCCTTGTACCAGTTGGCCAGGCAGTTGCGGCAGAAGCCGGCGAGATTCATGAGATCGATGTTCTGCACCTCGGGGTGATCGCGCAGATGCTGCACGAGGCGCCGGAACGCCGCGGCCTCGAACTCGATGTTGTCCGTATCGTTGCTGCCGCTCATGTTAGGGCTCCTAGTTCTTTTCCGGCGCAGGCGTCCGTGCCCTCAGGCGGCATCGGAGCCGTAATATTGCTGCGACCTTAGATCGTGACCCGGCTCCGCGCCCGCAAGGATACTGGCCATTATTCGCGCCAGCCTCGCGGACCACTCACGCTGCCCGGTTTCGTCCATGATCAGATCCTGCCGGATCTCGACGAGAGCATGCGCAAGCCCACGCTCCGTGCCGTGGCGCCACATGCAATCTCCCAGCAAGCCGCCCGTGGTAGGGCTCGTTATCGCCGATCACAAATCCGGGCTCGGCGCGCAAATGCGACAGCAGCGGCACTGCGAGCCTCGGGTCCCTGTCCCACAGCACGGCCCCATGCCACGGCCGTGGGGTGCCCTTCCAAACCGGCGTATAGCTGTGCATCGACAGCAGGACCGGAGCAATGCCCTGCGCCAGGGCCCGATCGATCATGGCGGCGATGGCAGCGTGATAGGGCGCGTAATAGAGAGCGATGCGCTTGTCGCGCTCGGCTTGCGTCAGATGCCGGTTTCCCTCGATGGGCGTGCCGTCGGCGAGGCGCATGATCAAGGTCGGGTCGTCGGCGCCACGGTTGCAGTCGATGAGCAGACGCGAAAATCGAGTCAGAGCTGCAGGGGCGCCTAGCTCGGCGGCGATATGGCGTGTGAGGGCAGCCGCACCGATGTCGTAGGCGATGTGACGATTGAGATCGCCCTCGGATACCCCGAGCGTGCCATAACCCGTCGGGAAATGCGTTGCCGGCATGGTCGCAGACGAGAATGAGGCCGGTATCGAGGGAAACCGGCATCTGACGCAAGCCGAGCGCGACAAGCGCATCGCTCTCTATTACGCGCCCTATCACGCTGCCATCGCCACCATGATCGATCGGGCCCTGGCGCAGGGCATTGCTCCGGTCCTGCTGTCGATGCACAGCTATACGCCGGTTTGGAAGGGCACCCCGCGGCCGTGGCATGGGGCCGTGCTGTGGGACAGGGACCCGAGGCTCGCAGAACCGCTGCTGTCGCATTTGCGCGCCGAGCCCGGATTTGTGATCGGCGATAACGAGCCCTACCACGGCGGCTTGCTGGGAGATTGCATGTGGCGCCACGGCACGGAGCGTGGGCTTGCGCATGCTCTTGTCGAGATCCGGCAGGATCTGATCGCGGACGAAACCGGGCAGCGTGAGTGGTCCGCGAGGCTGGCGCGAATAATGGCCAGTATCCTTGCGGGCGCGGAGCCGGGTCACGATCTAAGGTCGCAGCAATATTACGGCTCCGATGCCGCCTGAGGGCACGGACGCCTGCGCCGGAAACGAACTAGGAGCCCTAACATGAGCGGCAGCAACGATACGGACAACATCGAGTTCGAGGCCGCGGCGTTCCGGCGCCTCGTGCAGCACCTGCGCGATCACCCCGAGGTGCAGAACATCGATCTCATGAATCTCGCCGGCTTCTGCCGCAACTGCCTGGCCAACTGGTACAAGGACGCGGCAACCGAAAAAGGCGTGTCGCTCAGCAAGGACGCCGCGCGCGAGATCGTCTACGGCATGCCCTACGCAGAGTGGCAGGAGCGCTTCCAGACCGAGGCGTCACCGCAGGCGCAGGCTGCATTCGAAAAGGCAGCGAAGCATTCATAGTCACGCGCAAGACACGCATCCACAACGAAAATAGCATTGGGGATGGCTGTGACAGCCGCCTTGATGCGCCCCGTTCACCCGTCTAGCCTTTTTGGCAATGACAAGCCGGCATGAGGGATTGCCGGCGGCCCGTACGGCTATTGAGTACGGCTTTTCAGGGGTGCACGCATGACCACGCTTCAGGCTTCAGCGCAAAACCAGCTTCGTCAGCTTGTCGAGGGTATCGAGCGCCTCGAGGAGGAGAAGAAGGCGCTTTCCGGCGACATCCGCGACAAGTATCTCGAGGCCAAGGGCCTGGGATTCGACGTCAAGATCATCCGCCAGGTCGTTCGCCTCAGGAAGAAGAGCCAGGCTGAGCGTCAGGAAGAGGACAGCGTCCTCGAGGTCTATCTGCACGCGCTCGGAATGCTGGACGGCGGTGTCAGCGCCGATGCAATGGCGGCAGCCGATCGCATGATCGCCGCTGAGTAGCTCCGATCGCTCGGCCCTATCAGGCCGGCGTAATGCAGCTAAAAAGTCGAACAACGCTGATCTTTCGGCTGAAAAAGTGTCCCGGACCGTTCGGCGCGCAGCCCGGGACACTAACGACAGGCTGAGGCCGAGGCCTCGTGCTTGCCGTACCTGAGATCGTGAAATCCGCAATTTGCGGAGCCGTTGCAAAGCCAACGCGAAGCCCAGCAGGGCTCATCACGATCGTTTGTTCGGCCGAAACGTAGACCCGCCGCTCGATCACCGCTAATCGTTATTTGTTGGCGTGATGATCAGGTTGGCTAATGACGCACGTTACTCTCAAACAGCTCCGGTACTTCGATGCGCTGGCCCGCGAGCTGCATTTCGGCCGCGCCGCCGATGCCTGCGCCGTGACGCAGCCGGCCCTATCCATGCAGATCCACGAGCTGGAACAGAACCTGGGCCTGGTGCTCGTCGAGCGCACGCGTGCCGGCGTGCAGCTCACGCCCAAAGGCCAGGAAATTGCCCGCCGCTGCGCCCGCATTCTCGGAGACACCCGCGATCTCGTCGCCTACGCGCAGCATGCCAACCGCGTGCTGTCGGGTACGCTGCGCCTTGGCGTGATCCCGTCGGTCGCGCCCTATCTGCTGCCGCCGCTGCTGCCGCTGCTTCGCGACGCCTATCCGGAGCTCGAGCTGCACGTGCGCGAGACGCAAACGCAACCGCTGACCGAGGAGCTGCTCGAAGGCAAGATCGACGTCCTGCTGCTCGCGCTGCCGGTGAAGCATCCCGATCTCACCAACATGCCGCTGTTCGAGGATCGGTTCCTGCTCGCCATGCCGAAGGAGCGCAAGCTTTCGGGCCGAGTGCGCGCCACGAAGGAGCTGATCGAGAACGAGCACTTGCTGCTGCTCGAGGAAGGTCACTGCCTGCGCGATCAGGCTCTCACCTATTGCAGTCTGCAGCAGGCCGATGCCTTCAACACGTTTGGCGCTTCGAGCCTGTCCACCATCGTCGAGATGGTCGCCGCCGGCTACGGCATCACGCTGCTTCCCGAGATGTGCATCCCGATCGAGGAGCGCGGCCGCAACCTGACGCTGGTGCGCTTCGTCGATCCCGAGCCGGCGCGGACCATAGGCCTCGTGTGGCGCTCGACGACGCCGCGGCGCGACGATTTCGAGGAGCTGGGCCGCCTCGTGAAAAAGGCTGCAACCGAGGGCGCGCTGTCTGCTGCGCGCTCGAGCAGCAAATCGAAGAAGGCTGTCAGCGCGACGACGACGTCTTGACCGCGCGTGCGCCGAGCGAGCCGGTCTCTGTCGGCAAGTCGCGGCGATCGAGTTCGGCGAAGCTCACGGCCTCACCGCGGAATTCCTGAGCCCACATCATCGCGGTCGTCTGCTGGCCGGGCCTTAAGCGCAGCGGAGGCACGCCGCCTTCGTCGTCGATGGCATCAATGGCCTTGGCGGCATCGGGATGAACGAGCGTGGTCAGCGCCGGATCATTGTACGAGGCGGTGTCCGTCAGCAGCGGGGCCAGCGGGAAGGGCCGATACGAAAGCTCTTCCGGATGGTCTTCGTCGAACTCCGGAGCCGAGATCCACGTGGAGTCCGGCTCGGCGTCCGTCACAGCTGGAACCGCCTGCTGCGTCGGGATCATAGGGTCGAGCGCGGCCAGCTTGATTGGCGCTGCACTGGCGGAAGCACCAACGAAGTTGGGACGCGACGGCTTTGCGGCAGGCGGCTCGCCGAGCGAGGCCAGCGAAACCAGCTCGTCGAGGCGCGAGCGGTCGGCGGCAGGCACGGCCTTGGCGAAGCGCGACGGCCTGTCGATGGGTTTGGGTTCGGCAATGAGCTTCGGCGCGATGATCGGCGGCAGCGTTTCGGGGGCGACCGAGGCCATAACCTCAGCCGTCGGCGCGCCGACCGCCATCTTGCTGTCGAAGGCTTTCTGCGGCCGCGGAGCAGGCTTGGGCGCCGGAGCCGTCATAGTCGCAACTCGAGTTGCCGTCTTGGGACTGTCGCGCAGGGCATAGAATTGCGCCACTTCGACAGCGACGTCCTTGCTGCGCTGGCGCGCGGCCTTCACGTCGGCAGGCGTGATCGGCCGGCCGTCGGCAGGCTCATGCTTCGAATGACCGGACGGGAAGAGGAGGGCAAGCTCGTCGCGCGGCATGCGCGGCCAGTGGCGCACGCGCGACGTATCCACGTGCACGAAGGGAATGCCGGAGGTCGGATAGTAGCCGACGCCGCCGCGCTCGCGGATCATGGCCGAGTAGCGCATCTGTCTGGCCGGCACGTCCGGGAACGCGATGTCGATGGCTTTGCCGGTGATGTGCTGGCTCTGGCTCGCCTGGCCGCCTCGAGTCTTGCGCAGCATGTTGTTGGTATCGCGCGAGCGATAGCCGCAGATGACGTGGACAGGCTCTTTGGAGCCCAGTTCCTCGTGCATTTCCCAGATGATGTCGACGGTCTTGGGATCGATGTCGATCACCTGATTCTTGCGCCAGTCGCGCATCAGCCAGTTGATCTTCTTGAGCGCATCCGGAAGGTACGCGCCATCCTTCTTGTACTGGACGGTCAGCGTTTCCTTGGTGTGGATGTGATAAAACGAGATCGTGCGGTCGTCGCCGGAAGCGACGCCGTGGCCCGCCCAGGCAATGCTGAGAGCCACGGACCCGGTCAGGGCCGCGAGTGAGCACGAGATGCGGCGTGCGCGAGATATCAAACGCAATACTCCCCCGTATCCCTAATAGCGGGTGAACGCCGCTCCGGCAATTTGCCGGTTGGACGCCACCTATCCTTAACCCCCGAACAGTTAATGCTTGGTAACCTTTGAATGAGCGCATTCAAGGGCCCGCCCTGGGCAAAAAAGGGGCAGCGGCCGAATACGGAGCAATTTCTGAACGTTATTCTGGGGGACGGTAAATGCTCGCGGGGCCCCTCCGGGCCTCGATATTTGCGCAAGACTTCGCAATCCGCCGAGTATTGCGGATTTGATCTTTCAGCGAGCGAAGAAGGACTTCTCACTCTCCCCGCTGAGCGGGAAGAGGAGAGATACAAGCCTAGAACCCGCCGAACAGATCGTTGAAGAAACCGCCGAGGCCCTTCTGGTTCTTCTGCTGGACGAGGCGGATTTCGTTGGCGCTGACCGGCGCCAGATGATCCGGCCCGCGCACGATCTCGTCGAAGCGGCCCTGTAGCGCCTGCATGATGCGCTTCTCGTGCCCGTAGACGTCCTTGGCGGTCTGCTCCGTGCCCTGGTCGTCGATCCAGGACGTGAAGTAGGTGATGTGAACGGGAACCTTGCGGTCGAGCGTGATGGGGTTCTCGTCCGCATCGGCATCGACCATCGACTGCACGTCGCCTCGTCCCAGCCCTTGTCCTGGTTGAGGACCACCTGGGCTAGCTTCACCGGGATTGCGTACGCGGATGCAGCCGTGGCTGAAGGCGCGGCTCGTCTCGTTGAACAGGCCCTTGCTCGGCGTGTCGTGGAAATAGACGATATGCTTGTTGGGGAACGACAGCTTGACGATGCCGAGCGCATTGCGCGGGCCCGAGGGCTGATAGATATCGAATTTGCGGATGTCGGTTGAGCTCCAATCGATGGAGTAGGGGTCGACCGGCCGGCCGTTCTTGGTGATGCGCAGGCCTTGTCGCTCGAAATAGCTGCCACCGCCGGCGAGGCTCGGATAGAGCTCGCGCACCTTGATGGACTCGGGAACGATCCAGCGCGGATGGACAGTGACGAGCTCCATGGCTGCCGAGAACACCGGCGTCTGCTTGTCGGTCGTTCCCGTGACGACGCGCTCCTCGTGGATGATCTGGCCGTCCTTGACGACCCGGATCATGAACTCCGGGATGTTGACCGTAACGTAGTAGCTGCCGAGATCTTCCGGCATCCAGCGCCACTCTTCCATGTTGGCCTGGATCTTCGCCGGGCTCGGCAGCTCGACGTCGTTGAGCGCACTGCGAGTTCCCGCGCCGACGACGCCGTCGGGCCGCAAGCCCTTCTCGGTCTGATAGGCTTTGACGGCCGCCGCGAGCGCGTCGTCGTAAAAAGTCTCGTCGACGGGAGCGTCGCCCATCGCCGCCGGCAGAGGCGTGCCGAGGCGCTGGCGCAGGAGCGCGACGTTCGCATGCTTCTGGCCGGGGACGAGCTGTGGCCCCTTGGGCAGCTTGACGATGGCCTGAGCCACGTCGGCTGAGGTCTTGAGCTCGAGATAGCGCTGCCGCAGCTTCTCGAACTGCGGATGCTGCGGATGGAAACGGCGCAGCGTCGCGTCGGGCTCGGTCGAGGCCGCGATCTGCTCGAGCACAACTTTGGGATCGAGAAGCTGCGGCATGCGGTCCAGATAGGACGAAAGCTGCTTCGACGGATCGGTGATGCGGCCGCCGCGCGCATGGCGTGCGTATTTGAGCACCGCCAGCGACAGCTTCATTTCCGCGTCCGCAGCCTGATCGCGCGTCAGCGTCGTGCCTTCGGCTACGAGAGGCAACTCGAACGCCTTGGCGTCGAGGCCCCAATCATCGGCCTTTTTGATTTCGGCGATGGCGGCGGCGGCCTTGGCCGTCAGCGCGTCCCCGCCGATCCACAGCGGCTCGTCCTTGCGGGCTTCGTAGTAGGCCTTGAGCGCCGCCGCATCTTCACGATCAGCGTCGGTGGCCTCGGAGGAAAGGGTGTCGAGCTGCTTGCGCACGACGGCGCCAAGAAGCTCGGGCTGCGGCGGCGTTTCGACCGCTGCCGCCGGAGCAGGCGCCTCGGGCGTCGCCGCCGCGGGGGGAGCAGCTGTATCGGTGTTGGGCGCGACGGCCGGGCTGGATGCGGCGGGGTCTGCGGGGGCAGGAGCCGTTGCGGCAGCGGGCGCGTCGACAGCTTGCGGCGCGGTCGGCTGATCGGCCGGGGTGGGCTCGGCCATCGCCGGCGCGCAGATCATCAAGGCAGGCGCCACCAAGGCGCACGCAACAGCAGAAAGTCTATATCGCATTGAGACATTCCCCACGGACGCGAGGCCAAAAGCTAGCCGAGGCGGCCTGGGATGAGAAGGCGAGCCCGCGTCGAAAGTTCCCCGAGCAACCAGAATGGGCGAGCACTGTTGTCGATTTGTGAACAATCAGCCTAAGGCTCGACAATGAGGTGAGCTGACGCGGGCCCGCAAAAACGGGGCCCAGCTGGTGAGCCGGGCCCCTCGTATTGCCGCGATCCGCGTGGCCAGACCGTCAGACCAGAGGTCTGACGCGTGAACCAGAGACGTCAGTTCACTCGCGGCTCGAGTTCGTATTCCTGCATCTTGCGGTAGAGTGTCGAGCGGCCGATCTTGAGCCGCTTGGCCACTTCCGTCATGTGCCCGCGATAACGCCCGAGGGCGAGGCGGATCATGTCGGCTTCGATGTCTTCGAGCGCGCGGATGTCCCCGCTCTCGGTCACGGCTGCGATACCGAGCGACGAGCCGCCCGCAGCGCGCACTTCCATGGTCTGAGGGATGGTGTCCTCTGCGCCGAGAAGCGCCGGGCCCGTATAGGCCGCCGGCTTCTGC
The DNA here is from genome assembly GCA_963831345.1 of uncultured Alphaproteobacteria bacterium. GTDB lineage: Bacteria > Pseudomonadota > Alphaproteobacteria > Rhizobiales > Hyphomicrobiaceae > Hyphomicrobium_C. Next base: position 200,808 of record CAWHPZ010000039.1, on the reverse strand, counting down.
AGCATCGTCGGAGCCGCCGGAATTTCGGCTTCGAAGCCCTGAACCTGGCTGGCGATCTGCGGGAATTCCGCCACCGTCAGCTCCGGACTGTCGGCAAGCACGACGGCGCGGAAGATGGCGTTCTCGAGCTGGCGCACGTTGCCGGGCCATGCGTAGGACTGCAGCAGGCGCTGCGCGTCGTCGCTCATGCCGCTGATGCGTTTGCCTTCCTCGGCCGCGAAACGCGTCTGGAAGTGACGCGCCAGCTCCGGCACGTCGCCAATGCGCTCGCGCAGCGGCGGCACCCAGATCGGAAACACGTTGAGGCGGTAGTAGAGATCCTCGCGGAACTTGCCGTCCTTGACGAGCTGGATCATGTCGCGATTGGTCGCCGAGATGAGCCGGAAGTTGACCTTGATCGGCTTCTTGCTGCCGACCGGATCGATCTCGCCTTCCTGCAGCGCGCGCAGAAGCTTGACCTGCGCTTCGAGCGGCAGCTCGCCGATCTCGTCGAGGAACAGCGTGCCGCCGTCTGCCTCCTGGAACTTGCCGATCCGGCGGTCGACGGCGCCCGTGAAGGCGCCCTTCTCGTGGCCGAACAGGATGCTTTCGACCAGGTTCTCCGGAATGGCGCCGCAGTTGACCGTGACGAACGGCTTTCCGACGCGCTCGCTCTCGCCCTGAATGGCGCGTGCGATCAGCTCCTTGCCGACGCCGCTCTCGCCTTCGATCAGAACCGGAATGTTTGAGGCCGCCGCGCGCTTGCCGAGCGCGATCACGCGCTGCATGCCTTCGGCGCGGCTGATGAGGTCGTCGAAGGTGAGCGTGCCCTCGGCCTTCTTCTTGATGCGCGTCAGCTCGCCGGACAGCGCTTCGATCTTCATGGCGCTGCTTATCGACACTTCGAGACGCTCCGGCGAAGCCGGCTTGATGACGAAGTCGACGGCGCCCAGGCGCATGGCGCCGATGGCGGCGTCGATCGAGCCGTTGGCGGTGAGCACGATGACCGGCGGGCCCGATTTGCCCTTGAGACGATCGAGAACACCCATGCCGTCGAGGCCGGGCATGACGAGATCGAGCAGCACGAGGGAGATGGAGGTCCGGTCCGGCCCTTCCAACAGCTCGAGGGCTTGCTCGCCGGAATTCGTCGAACGCGTCTCAAAGCCGAAGCGCTTGACGGTCTCTTCGAGAATGCGGCGCTGGGCAGGATCGTCGTCGACGATAAGGATACGCTTTGCCATGAAACACTCGAACTCAACACAACTGACAAAAGCCGGCGCTCGAACTGCGATGCGATGTGCCGTTACTGGACACGTCGCAACCGGCTACTCAACAGTCGCGAGATTGCCCGACAACAGTAAACAAGGCGTTGCGCTTGCGCTCACCTTGAGCCTTTTTCTGCGGAGTGCGAGGTCCGAGATGCTGCCCGATTGTCATGGTGCGACCATGGCGACAAGCCTTCGCCAAGCTTGAATACGACCGTGTTACAAGGGCTTGGCGGTTGTCTCCAGGTATCTCCGGCCTATGGTTTCCGGGTGCTTGCACTCGAACGCGTCTGCCCGCAAACTGGCGCCTATTCCCAAGGCATCCCTGGAGTTGATGATGACGCTTCTCTCGCGCGCAGTTGCTTTGACCGGGTCGAGGTCGCCACCCACGCCGTCGCCGAGGCGCAGGCAGGATCGTCCGCAGCAAACCTCGGTCCTGTGCCGGAGTGGGATCTGTCCGATCTCTATAAGAGCCCCGACGCACCGGAGGTGCTCCGCGATCTCGAGGCCGCAGCCACCGAGGCCAAGCGCATTAAGGAGACTTACCAGGGCAAGCTCGTCGGCATCGCGTCCGACGGGGCAAAGCTCGCCGAGGCTATCGCCGCCTACGAGCGTCTTTCCGATCTCATGGGCAAGCTCGGCTCCTATGCGGGCCTGCTCTATGCGGCCAATCAGACCGATCCCGCGCGCGCCAAGTTCTACGGCGATACGTCGGAGAAGCTGACGGCCATCGCCACCGATCTCATTTTCGTCGAGCTGGAGCTGAACCAGATCGACGAGCGCGTGCTTGAGAAAGCAGCCTCGGCGCCGGCATTGAAACGCTTCGTCCCTTGGCTCGACGACCTGCGCAAGGAAAAGCCCTTCCAGCTCGAGGAGAAGATCGAGCGGCTGTTCACCGAGAAGGGCCAGACCGGTCGCGGTGCATTCACGCGCCTCTTCAGCGAGACCATGTCCGGACTGCGCTTCGACGTCGAAGGCGAACCGCCCTCTCAATCGCTCGAGGCGACGCTCAATCTGCTGTCCGATCCCGCCGAGCCGCGCCGCAAGGCCGCCGCCGAGGCATTGTCCAAGGTGTTCGGCGCCAACGTTCGCCTCTTCACGCTCATCACCAACACGCTGGCGAAGGATAAGGAGATCTCCGATCGCTGGCGCGGCTTCAAGGATGTCGCCGACAGCCGCCATCTCGCCAACCGCGTCGAGGCTCCGGTGGTCGAGGCGCTGGTTTCGAGCGTGCGCGATGCCTATCCGCGTCTCTCGCACCGCTATTACGCCATGAAGGCCAAGTGGCTCGGCATGGATAAGCTCTCGCACTGGGACCGCAACGCGCCGTTGCCCGACAAGCCCGAGCGCATCTTCACCTGGAAGGAAGCCGAGGACGTGGTCCTGTCGGCTTACGGCGCCTTCGCGCCTGATATGGCGTCATTGGCCAAGGAGTTCTTCGACAAGCGCTGGATCGACGCGCCGCTGCGCGAAGGCAAGGCCCAGGGCGCATTCTCGGCAGCTACCGTGCCGTCGGTGCATCCCTATGTGCTGATGAACTACCAGGGCAAGCCGCGCGATGTGATGACGCTGGCCCATGAGCTCGGCCATGGCGTGCATCAGATGCTGGCGCGCGAGCAAGGCCCGCTGCTGGCCCCGACGCCGTTGACGCTCGCCGAGACCGCCTCCGTGTTCGGCGAGATGCTGACGTTCCGCGCGCTCCTTGCTGGCACCAAGAGCGTCAAGGAAAAGAAGGCCATGATCGCCGGCAAGGTCGAGGACATGCTGAACACGGTGGTGCGCCAGATCGCGTTCTACCAGTTCGAGCGCAAGGTGCACGAGGCACGCCGTCATGGCGAGCTGACGAGCGACCAGCTCAACGCCTTCTGGCTCGACGTTCAGAAGGAGAGCCTGGGTCCGGCAATCGACCTGAAGCCCGGCTATGAAGTGTACTGGACCTACATCCCCCACTTCATCAATTCGCCGTTCTACGTCTACGCCTATGCCTTCGGCGATTGCCTCGTGAACTCGCTGTACGGCCTCTACCAGGAGGCGCATCCGGGCTTCGTCGGCAAATACTTCGATCTGCTCAAAGCTGGCGGCTCGAAGCATCACTCGGAGCTGTTGGCCCCGTTCGGGCTAAATGCCGCAGACCCCGCCTTCTGGAGCAAGGGGCTCAAGGTCATCGAGGGCATGATCGACGAGCTTGAGGCCATGGAACGGACCGTATGAAGGAGCGCCGCAGAGGCGAGACGCGTTGCGCACGCGCGTAGCGTAAACGCGGGTTAACTTCGAAGTTTTACGCCCGGTCAACTCTGCAGAACTACCGTCACCATTCGGCGGGGGAGCGATCGCGTGTTTAGCGCACGAGATCGGAATGGACGCGGGTTCATTGGTGAGCCTGCGTCCAGGCCAGAGGTGACAAGATGAGTGCATGCGTTCTGGCAGATGACGAACGACGCTTGGAGGCTCTGCGAGCCTACGAAGTGCTGGATACTGCGGACGAAGAAGCCTTTGACCGCGTTGTCCGTCTCGCGCGAACGATCGCCGAAACACCCATCGCCGCGATTTCTCTGGTGGCCGGCGACCGGCAGTGGTTCAAGGCCCGAGAAGGACTGAAGTTGAAGCAGACGCCGATTGACGGCTCGTTTTGTCTTCATACCATCGAAGGTAGCGCGCCGTTCATCGTCGAGGATACGACGTTGGACGAAACTCTGCGCGATAACGGTTATGTCGTGAACGAGCCGTTCATTCGATATTACGCCGGTTTCCCGCTGTCGACCGCGGCGGGTTACAACATTGGCGCGCTGTGCGTCATCGATACCGTGCCGCGGCAGCTTTCGCCGAGCCAGGTCTCCGCTCTTCAGGACTTGGCGAGTATCACGATCGACGCGCTCGAGCTTCGCAAGGTCGCAGCGTGCGATAGCCTCACCGGATGTCTGACGCGGCTGGCATTTGCTGCAGCTACCGCCGCCGAGCTCGGGCGGGCCCAGCGTGCCGACCATGCAATCTCCTGCATTGTGCTGGATGTGGACCACTTCAAAAGCGTCAACGACACCTACGGTCACGCGGCCGGCGATCACGTCCTTCGCACGATCGCCGCCGTGTGCCGCAAGGAAATGCGTTCCCACGATACGCTCTGTCGCTTCGGAGGCGAGGAGTTTGTCCTCATGCTGCCGGAAACGGACGAGACGGGCGCGTTCGTACTGGCGGAGCGCATACGCGCGGCCGTCTGCGCTTGCGAAATGCGATACGCCAATTGCACGCTGCATGTGACGCTGAGCGGCGGCGTCGGAAGCTGGATGTCGCCCGAAACCGACATCGAGCCCACGTTCGTGCGGGCGGATGCCGCGCTGTACAGGGCCAAGGTCAGCGGCCGCAACAGGATCGCACGCGCGAGCGACGTGCCTGAGAGCGTGCTGGCGCGGTTCCGGGCTGCCTGAGCAAAGCTCCATCCCGCCATGAACAACCGGCGAGCTTGCCCTAGAGGCTCTCGTTCATGCGCCGAATGCGAGTGGCCAGCTGGCGCATCACGTAGAGCGAGAATAGGGGATTGTCACGCACGAGCTCGATGAAGGTCGGCCTGTCGATCACGGCCACTTCCGTAGGTTCGGCCGCGATGGCAGCCGCGCTGCGTGGAGCGCTTTCGATCAGTGCCATCTCGCCGAAAATGCCGTGCATTCCGACATTCTCGAGCACGGTGCCGTAGGTCACGATATTCACCTTGCCCTCGATGACGAGGAACATCTGCTCGCCGCTGTCGCCCTCGAGAAAGATTTTCTCACCCGCGCCATAGCGTTTGAGGGGGATCGAGAACCGCTCCAGAAATCCGAAATCGAAGGGCAGGCTGGTCATCGCGATCTCTTACCTGTCTTGGGGGAACGCCGAGGTGCGGAAGGCAGTTAACAGCCCTCGGACTATAACGCGCCGGCCTGCGGCACGCGAGCCTGGAGGCAGTAGCGGCCTTGTATGCGGGGACGGAGGCGTGTCATCTGTCAAGCCCAAACCGCTTCTGACTGTATCAATTACCTATCTTTCTAGGGCTTCCGAACCAGCGTATAAGCCCCCGAATTGCTGTAAACATTAGCGAAGTCGGAGAGGCGTTGACCGTGGCACGAGCAAAGGGCGCCGAGCCCGCGGCCGACCAAGGCCTTATCGATCCGCACTCAAGCCGTCATTTCTGGACCCTCGTCATTGGATCGATCGGCGTCGTCTACGGCGACATCGGCACGAGCCCCCTCTATGCATTTCGCGAGGCCGTCCACGCCGCGAGCGGCGGCGGCGCGGTCGGCCGCGGAGCCATTCTGGGCGTCCTGTCGCTGATCTTTTGGGCCCTGATGCTCATCGTGACGCTGAAGTACGTCCTGCTGCTGCTGCGCGCGGACAACAAGGGCGAAGGCGGCATGTTCGCCCTGATGGCCCTCGGCCAGTCGGTGGCAAAACGAAGCTCGCCCTTGATCCTTGCCCTCGGCGTCGCCGGCGCGTCATTTTTCTACGGTGACGCGGTCATCACGCCTGCCATCTCGGTGCTGTCGGCCGTGGAGGGCTTGAAGCTGGTCTCGCCAGCCTTCGGCTCCCTCGTCGTGCCGTTGTCGCTCGTCGTGCTGACCGTGCTGTTCGCGGTCCAGTCACACGGCACCGCAAAAGTAGCGACGTTCTTCGGCCCAATCACGGTCATCTGGTTTTTGGCCCTGGCGGCGGGTGGCCTGCTGCACATCGCCGATAGCCCAGTTGTTCTTTTGGCCTTCAATCCCTGGTACGGGGTGAGCTTCCTGTTGAGCCATGGGCTTCTCGGCTTGACGGTCCTGGGGCTCGTCTTTCTGGCAGTGACGGGCGCCGAGGCGCTCTATGCCGATCTCGGCCATTTCGGCCGCAAGCCGATCCAAGCCGCTTGGATCGGCTTCGTTTTGCCGGCGTTGATGCTGAATTATCTCGGCCAGGGCGCGCTTGTTCTGCGCGACCCCGAGGCGCTGGAAAACCCCTTCTACCGGCTCTATCCCGATTGGGCGCTCGTGCCGATGGTGATCCTTGCGACGGCGGCCACCGTTATCGCGAGCCAGGCCGTGATCACGGGCGCATTCTCGCTGGCCCGGCAGGCCATTCAGCTCGGACTGCTGCCCCGCTTCTCCATCAAGCACACCTCGGAGAGCATGGCCGGTCAGATTTATCTGCCCCGCGTCAACTTACTGCTTTACGGCGGCGTCGTCATCGCCGTGCTGATGTTCCGCAGCTCCACGAATCTCGCGGCCGCGTACGGCATCTCCGTCACTGCCGCCATGGTCATCGACACCATCATGGCCTTCTTCGTCATCTGGAAATACTGGCGCTGGCCGGTCTGGAAGGCCGCGGTGGTCACGGTGCCTCTTCTGCTTATCGAGCAGACCTTCTTTGCAGCCAACATCCTGAAGCTTTTCGAGGGTGCCTGGGTGCCGCTCGTCATCGCCGCAGTCCTGAGCCTGATCATGTTCACCTGGGTGCGGGGTTACAGCATCCTCGCCAAGATCACGCGCCGCAGCGAAGCGGATCTCGATTGGCTCGTGCGCAAGCTCGAGGCCAAGCCGCCCGTCCGGGTGCCGGGAACGGCGGTGTTCCTGACCTCCGACGTCAATGCCGCGCCCACGTCCTTGATGCACAACCTGAAGCACAACCGCGTGCTGCACGAGCGCAATATCGTGCTGTCCATCCGGACCGAGGAAACACCCCGCGTGCCGAGGTTCGAGCGCGTCGAGATCGATCGCTCGAACGAGACCTTCATCAAGGTCGTTGCCTCGTACGGCTTCATGGAAACGCCGAGTGTGCCGAAAATCCTCGAGAGCTGTCGAAGAAAGGACCTCAACGTCGATATCGCCGCGACGTCGTTCTTCCTGTCGCGTCGTTCTTTGAGGCCGACGACGAAATCCGAAATGCCGCGATGGCAGGAGCAGCTATTCATCTGGCTCGCGAGAACGGCCGAGGACGCAACCACCTACTTCAAAATTCCAACCGACCGCGTGGTCGAGGTCGGAACCCAAGTGGCGATTTAGGCAGCCTCTTAGCCTACAGCGCTATTGCGCCTGCTGTGCCGGCGACTTGGCTTCGGCGGCCGGCTGCTTTTTCTTCGCGTCTTTCGTCTTGGCGGGCTTGGGCGCCGGGTCCGTCTGAGATGACCAGCCGTCCACGGTCGCGGCGCCGGCTTTTGCCTTGCCCTTCTGCTGCGGCGCGTCCCCCCCGCTGATATCCGAGCTCGACGCACGCACCCGTTGCTCTACAGGCGCCTTGGGCCGCTCGGCGCGCGGCAGTACCTCGGGATTCGGATTGGTCATTTCCATGATGCCGCGCAGGATGCCGGGCGTGAGCATCGACAGCGGATTGACGATCACCTGCGGCCGCGACATCGGCCCCTGGATGGCATAGGTGATGCCGAACACACCCTGACAGTCGAGCCCCGATACGATGGGTCCCACGAGCGGGATATTGCAGAGCGCGCTGTTGAGGCCCTGAAGCGGCACATAGGTGCCGCCGAGATTGATCCGCTGCGACGTATAGTCGACCTTGCCGCGGATCGACGCTCCGAGAGCCTGGCCACGCACGTAGGAGTCCTCGAGAACGAACTGGCCATGGCCGACGGAGAACGGCACCTTCATGCGCTCGAAATCGAACACCTCCCGCTGTACGCGCCGCTGGCCCGAAGGCGTGCTGTCGATAGCGGGACCGGAAACCTCGGCGCTCGAATAAACCTCCGCCACGATCGGGTCGCCGAGCACACGGAAATCATCGACCCACAGGACGCCGCTCTTTTCCGCCGCACCTCTGCCTTCGAGATTGACCTCGAGGCGCGCCTTCCCGCCCTGCAGGTTGGGATAGAAGCCGCTGAACTTGAAGGCTTGGCCGGCGTCCCCGGATTCCGCCACGATCTTGCGGCTGTCCTTGTCCTTCTTGAGCACGACCGAAAGCGGCTTGCCGCCGTCCAGTGTGCCTTGCACCTCGAGCGCAATCAGCTGATCCTGGCGCTCCGAATACTTGAGCTTGTAATTGCGCATCGACACGTCCGAATGCCCAAGCACGGTATCGATGCTCGCAGTGAGGTCGACGCCGTTGGCCGGGTGCAGCGGCTTCACATCCACATCCGAGGTCCGCCCGAGCGCTAACAGTGTGCGGAGCTGATCCTTGGCATCGAAGGTCGAGCCCTTGGCCGCGATGGTCCAGATCCTGTCGTTGCTGAGTTTGCCCGTGACGTCGAGGCGCGAGACCACGTTGAGCGAGAAGCTCGGGAATGTGAACTCCCGCACCTCGTTTTCGGCATCGAGCGTCATCCCGCCTTCGATCGCCACGTTGTCGCCAACGAGCTTGAAATTCGTGAGTTCGACTTTTTCGGGTACGGGAGCCGAGACGTCGAACTCGAGTGATGCGGCGCGCCCGGCCGGCTTTCTCCAGGCAAGCTCCTTGAAAACGAGCTCCGCATTGGTCAGATCGGCGCGCGCATGGACGAGCTGTTCCCCGGTCGGACCGGGACCGACCGTGATTTCGATCGGCATTTCGCCTTGGATGAGGTGATTGACGTCGAGCTTGAGCTGCGTCCGGTCAGCATTGTCGAGAACGGCCGTGAGCCGCACCGGCGGCTGCATGTTCGGCGGCGCATCGAAAATGCGCTGCAGCGCTATCTTGGCTGTCACGCCGTTGATGATCAGCTGGCCGCTGGCGTTGACGCCGATAGGCGAGACGTCGAGGTCGATCGATCCGCCGCTGAGTTCGACCCGTCCGCCCGGCGGCTTGCCGCGGATATCCGTGATGCGCGCCTTGGCATCGGTCCTCGCCGTGGCGCTGCCGCCGTCGACGAGCGGCATCGTAATTTTTACCTGGCCATCGACCTTCCCGTCGACGCCATCCTCGATCGGCAGCGGCTCCGAGCCGAGCAGATTGAGCTTGGACTGGTTGAGCACGTCGGCGAGCGCCGCGAGCGTCGTCTGGGACCGGAACGCAAGCTCGCCGATGGGATCGTTGAACTGCTGTGAGATGACCGTGAAGCGCACGCCCTTGAGCGGCACCTGCCGCGTCGGCGAGGGAACAAGGACGGCATCCGGCACGGTGACTTCCAGCGTCGAGTCTTCGAGCCGGATCGTCGCACGCGGAGCCTCGATGGGCAGGCCTCTCCGGCAGCGGCACCATCTGCGCATCGCCGATCTCGGCCGCGAGCGAGATGTGGCCGCCAGCGTTGGCCGACGCAGCGGCGCCTGGTTTCTGCTCCAGGAAGTTTCCAGACAGAATCTTGAGCGATGCCGAGCGCACGGTGCCGCGCGTGAAGTGATTGCCGACCCAGGTCCGTGCTGCCGACGCAACCGCGCGGGGCCATAGCGCCTTGAGTGTCGCGAGTGCCATCGGGCTCGTTGTGGCGTCGATCCGTGTGCTCGGAGTTCCCCCGGCGCTCGTGATCTCTCCATTCGCCGAGAATTCTGAGCCCCCGGCTTTGAGGCTGAACCGCGTAAGCTCAACGAAGCCGTCGTCGGGAACCGCCCGCCCAGTCGCCGTAAGGCCCTCCAGCTTGATGCCGGCGACACCGAATTCCTCCGCGGCAAGCACGCCGTCGAGGCCGTTGAGCCCGAAGTGCCAGGCCTCGGCCCCGCCTTCTTGCGGCTCGCGTGTCATGGCGCCTTCGAGCGTCACGTGGCTGTTGCCCCAGGTGACGGTCGAGGACGCCAGCTCGAGCCTGTGTGTGCCGGCATCGTATCCGAGCTTGAGGCGTGCGTTGTCGATCACGACAGGTGCGCCGTCGAGCGACGGCAGGTTGATCTTGCCATGTCCGGCATCGATGCTGAGATCGGCACTTTTGAAATCGCCGCTGGCGGAGAGGTCGAGCGTCAGGTCGCCGGCAACGGGCATGTCGAGCATCTCGAGCAGCGACATGTGCGGCAATGCCTGTGCGAGCGTGCTTGGAATAAGATCGCGCACGGTGGCGGAAACCTTCAGAGTGTCGGGCTCTGGTTCGTCCGTGCGGAAGGACACCATCCATAGGCCGCGGGCGGAGTTGATCGACGCTGCACCGGAGATGACGCCCGCCTCGAGGCCGATGGCTCCCTCGGCGACGCTGAGCTCGCTCCGTGTTCCACCGTAGTCGAGAACGACCGTCGCATTGCGGACGCCGATCTCCTTGAGATGCGATGTCGCAAGACCGCCGCGACGCGCGAACGAGGACATCTCGGCGATGGCGCGTCCGAGGTCGACGCGATGGAACGACGGTGGCAGGCTCGGATCACTGGTCTTGGCAATGGCGGTCGTGTGCGGCGCGGAGGGTGCGTCCGACGGAGGCGGCGGGGCATTCGCGGGCGCGACGGCGTCCAACGCCGGCGACATCTGCGAGAAGCTCATGGCGAGGCCGGACTCCGCCGAATAGAACAGCGACAGTTTGGGCTCGATGAAGAACACGCGCTGGGGCGAGGCATTCATCCAGAGCAATGAGCCCGGATCGAGATCGACGGCCGCAAGCGGCGCTGACGCGACAAGATCACCGTCAGGCTCGGTAATGCGCAGATTGGTGAGGCGCAGCTCGACGCGCCAGTTGTCACCGAGCGTGAGGATGGCGTCGTCGATGTGGGCCTTGAAGCCGCCGAGCTCGGCGCTGATCCCTTGTTCGATACGCTCGTTGAAGGCCTGCAGCGAGACAGGCCCGTGCAGCAGGCGGACATAGCAGATGATAGCCGCAAGGACCGACAGCAGCACCAGAGGAGCCAGCACGATGAGGGCGTAGCCGCACGTGCGCGCCAGCGGCCCGGAGGGCTCGGCCTCCGGCTCGACGCGGTACATCGGAGCGCGATAGCCTGCCGCCGGTGGTGCTGTCTTGGAGGTCCGCGGCCTGCCGGTTTTGTGTGTCGTCATCTCCGTCCGCATCTTTCGCCGACCGGTTGTCCCGGAAACCACCCCTCAGCCGCCCGCACTCGACCGCCCGGCCGCGCCGGAACGCGGTATTGGCCACGCTCGCAACGCTCTCGTCGGCAAGGTCACCGCCACGGCAGTCCGTGGCGCGAAGACGCGCAACGCCGCCGTGGGCTCAAGCATGAGCGTGTTAGCTCACTTGAACCCGGCGCCTACCGCTTTTATCAATCCGACCTCGGACGTAGCCGTTATCGCAACCGACCGGGATAAAAAAGGCCAGTTTCTTCCATAATTTGAGTACGATCGATCTGACGCTTCGCCCCCGCCCCTAGCGCGCGATCAGGCGTACCAAAAGCGACAAAAGAAAGGCATGAGACATGCTGGAAAACGGCGATCCCGCCCCCGACTTTGAACTCCCCGCGGACGACGGCAGCACGCTGCGGCTTTCAGCCCTCAAGGGCCGCCCTGTAGTGCTCTATTTTTATCCCAAGGACGACACCCCGGGATGCACGCTCGAGGCGCAGGATTTCTCGGAGCTCAAGGCGGCCTTCACGGCGGCGGGCGCCGAGGTCATCGGAATTTCGCCCGACAGCGTCAAGAGCCACGACAAGTTCAAATGCAAGTATGGGCTGGCCCTCCGGCTCGTGGCCGACGAGGACAAGCTTGCGGCCAACGCCTATGGCGTCTGGGGTGAGAAGTCCATGTTCGGGAAAAAGTACATGGGTGTCGAGCGCTCGACCTTCCTGATCGGCCGCTCCGGTCGCATCGTCCAGAGCTGGCGCAAGGTCAGCGTGACCGGCCATGCCGGCGAGGTCCTCGCGGCAGTGAAGGCGTCGGCCGATTAACAACACTTCTGTGACACGCGCCTGCCCGTCAGGGCGGCACTGCGCACCAATCGGGCGGTTGCCTGTGGAATAATCCACAGAATGCATGGAATGCTGCCCGTCTGGCGTGCAAACTTGGATGACGCTCTCCGGAGAATATGCTACGCATTAAAATATCCGGAGGGACGCACATTGGTTGGACACAAATCCGGCTATGCGTGGGTTAATTTCATAAAATAAACGCAAGACGCGACGATCCATTCGCGCATGCAGAATGCGTAACAGCGGAGGTCGAGGGATGCTGCCCCAATTCCGGAAGCCGGAAGGCGACGGTACGAAACCACAGACTGGCGGAGCTCAGACGCAGCCGTCATTGAACGCCTCCCCGCTAGGCGTACGCCAGACGGCACAACCTTTCAGGTCGAGTGGTCCTGCCTCCACCTCGGTCATCGGTCCCGATCTCATCATCCACGGCAACCTCATGTCGAAAGGCGAGGTTCAGATCGAGGGCGAGGTCCAGGGCGATATCCACGGCACGCACATCGTGGTCGGCGAGAAGGCCCGCATCACCGGCGGCATTATTGCCGAGGAGTGCATCATCCGCGGCCATGTGCTCGGCACCGTTCGCGGCCGCCGCGTGCTGCTGCAGACCACGAGCCATGTCGAAGGCGATATCTACCATCAGACCGTCGCCATCGAGCAGGGCGCTTTCTTCGAGGGCAAGTCGCGCCGCACGGACGATCCCATTGCCGGGATTTCGCGTCCCGACCGCCGTCCCGAGCCTATGACGGCCTCGGTGCCGCCGCCGATGTCGTCGTCAGTCGAGATAGAGACACCGCCGCTGCCGATGCCGTCGAGCTTGGCGTCTTCGACAGGCTGACGGATCTCAATAAAGAGTTTTTGAAAACCGCCGGCATTGCGTCCGGCGGTTTTCGTTTTTCAGGCAAGCATTAAGCGCTAGGCCTCACGCAGCCGGCTCGTCGAAGTCGAGCCCGTCGCCCGCAGAGCCATTGTCGCCCGTTCCGATGACGCGTTCGATCTCGAAGCAGAGATCGCCATGCACCTTTTGCACGGCGCGGATGAGCTTGCTGCGCCGGTCCCACGTCAGTCGATGAGCCTTCTCTTCCGCGGTCTCGAGCTCGATCATGCGCTGAGCGTTGGTCTCGATCTGCTCGAGAAGCTGCTTGCACCGGTCCGATGTGATGAAAGCATAGAGCTGCGCCGTCTTCTCTTCGCGCCGGTCATTGCTCGCGCGAAGCTCGTGCGTCTCGATGATGTGCCGGCGCAGGATCTCGGCCAGCGCGATGATGCGCTGCGGATGAGCGATGATGATGCCGTCCTGCACGTGAAGCTGTTGCGCGCCGGCCGGAAGCTTGTTGATCGACAGCACCGCATGCTCGGCACGCTCCTGGAGCTGATCGGCCTTGAGCTTGATGACGAAGTCGTTCTTCCAGGCGTTGCGGACCTTGGAGTTGTAGATGATCTTGCCGCACACCTGCCCGTTGCGCACCACCTCGTGGATGACGTCGGCGCCCTGCGTGCCCTTGAGCACGCGCCGGATGCGGTCGCCGTCGAACGCGCTTCTGAGTTGCTCGAAGAGATCCGCCTCCGGGCCTTCGCCGATGTCCTGGGCCGTCTTGTTCTCGAGCTGCTTCTGCAGGAGCTGCAACTTCTCCTGAAGCTTCTGCTTCTCCTCGAAGGCCTTCACTTGCTCGGCCTGCACCGCGACCGTCCGTTCACGTTCGAGTGCCTCGCGCTGCTGCTGCAGGGCAGCGTCCGCCGTAGCTCGAGCCGCATCAGCGGCCGCCCGCGCCGCATCGGCTGAGGCGCGGGCCTCCTCGGCGGCCTTGATCCGGGCCTCTACGATCGCTTCCACGGCCTTTCGCCCTTCGTCGCGGGCCTTGGCCTCGGCTTCTGCCTTCTCGCGCGCAAAATCGCTCTTGAGGCGTGCGAGCATCTCTGCATGCTGCTCGCGCTCCTTGGCCGCGATCCGGCTACGGATTTCCGAGAATTTCTCGTGCGGGATGGGTTGATCGCACCAAGGGCAGCTTTCGTGGCCGGCGTGGGGCTCGGACCCTGCGAGATGAAGGGCGTGGGCTTGAGTGACGGCCATGATGCAAACTCCGTAGATGCCTCGGAACCGGATAAGTTTAATGATGATTTGGGCGCGCGTGTTCCATTTTTGTTCGATCACGAAATAAAACATGAACACCTGTGGATAACCTGTGAGCAAAAGCCAGTAGGCAGATGAATACAAAGCAGAAATTGAGTGAGATTAAAAATTAGGCAGCTGTGAATTTCTCCGTGGGCCCGCATATGTCAGTAGACGTCCAAACGGTTGTGATCGGCGCAGGAGTTGTGGGCCTTGCAATCGCGCGGGCGTTGGCCCGCAGCGGCCATGAGGTTCTTGTCCTGGAACGTCACGACCGGATCGGCAGTGAGACCAGCTCAAGGTCGAGCGAGGTCGTCCACGCGGGCCTCTATTACCCGCCGGGTAGTCTGAAGGCGGAGCTTTGCGTCCGTGGCCGCGGCATGCTGTACGAATTCGCGCGCGAGAACGGCGTCCCGGTTCAGCGCTACGGCAAGCTTCTCGTTGCCACGCGTGAGGACGAGACCCCGGCCCTGGAAGCCATCGCAAGGAGAGCGGTCGAGAACGGCGTGACGGACCTCGAGCTGCTCGACGAGGCGGCGGCCAGGGCCATGGAGCCGGAGCTTTCTTGCGTCGCCGCGTACTTTTCTCCGTCGACCGGGGTCATCGACAGCAGCGCGCTGATGCTGGCGCTCGAGGGGCACATCCGTACCAACGGCGGCGACGTGGTGCTCAATACGTCTGTAGTCGAAGTCTCGCGCAACGCCACCGAAGACTTTGTCGTCACCATCGAGAGCGAGGACGGAGCCTCGTCGCTGGTCGCGCGAAATCTGGTCCTTGCAGCTGGCCACGGCGGTACGATGCTCGGCCGCATGCTGAAAGTGTCGTCAGGTTACGCTGTGCCCACGACTTATCTCGCCAAGGGCCACTATTTCGCGCTGTCGGGCCGCGCGCCCTTCAAGCATCTCATCTATCCGATGCCGCACGGCGGTGGGCTCGGTGTGCATCTGACGCTCGATGTCGCCGGGCAGGCGAAGTTCGGACCTGATATCGATTGGTGCGTGGAAGGCAGCGAGCTGAGCTACGCCTTCGACGATGCGAGCGGCGCGCGCCTCGCATCCTTCGAGCATGAGATCCGCCGCTACTGGCCGGGCCTGCCGCGGAACGCGCTGGCGCCCGCTTACACGGGCATTCGCCCCAAGATCAATCGACAGGGCGAGCCGCCGGCTGACTTCGCCATTCATGGCGAAGCGCAGCATGGCATTCCGCGCCTAGCCGCGCTCTACGGTATCGAGAGCCCGGGTCTTACGTCGAGCCTTGCCATTGGCGACTACGTTTCTGCGCTCTTCACCTGAGTGCCGGGCACAAAAAAGGACGGCCGCAATGGCCGTCCTTTAGATAAAAAGCTCCGAGTTTTCCGCCTACTATGGAGCGGGAGCCGGTGCCGGTTCCGGTGCTGGAACGGAGATGGTCGGCATAGGTGCGCCGTCCTTATACGCAAGGTAGGTCAGCGACCCGAAGATCACAGCGAAGACGATTGCCGTGACGAGCGCATTCACGATGCGGCTCGAGAACGAAAGCATATTGCCGATGAGATCGACGAAGAACACCACGCCGGCGGCGATGAGCACGAGCTCGAGCCAAGCGAATTCGGGCGGCAGGAAGTGCGCAGTCGTCGTGGGCACGTCGCCCTTCGAAAGAAACGCGAGACCACCGAAAATCGCAGCAAAGACGACGGCGGTGACGAGCGCATTCACAAAGCGGTTCGAAAAAGAGAGCGCATTGCCGATAAGCCCGACAACAAGCACCACACCGGTGGCGATGAGCGTCGGCTCGAAGTACTGATATTCAGTGGGCAGCAGCATTTGTAGTCCCCCTAGTCTCCGCCATCGGTTTTTTGTGATGGCATCGCAGATTTATACCAGCCCTCTTGCTTTGTCATGACGGTTTCGCCGTCGTGCACCGGAACAGATCCGAGCCGTGATGAACTCGGATTCGCTGCAGTTCCGGCGCGATTCGCCATCTAACATCATGATGCGAAGCGTGATTTCGGCTCTAACGTTTACCTGCCGGAGAGAGCCACCGCTCGAGCGCGCTCGAATAGCGCGACATTGCAAAGCAAAAGACCCAGAACACAGCTCCTGCGAAAAAATAACCCGTCATCGCCGTTTGTGGTGAGAACCATTTCGCGTCCGATTGGACGGATTGCTCAACGATGCCCACGAGGTCGAATAGACCAATTATGAGAACAAGGCTCGTGTCCTTGAACAGAGAGATGAACGAATTGACCAACCCAGGAATAACGATTCGAAGCGCCTGGGGTAGAATCACCAAGCCCGTCTTCTGCCAGTAGCCGAGTCCGAGTGCGTCGGCGGCCTCATACTGCCCGCGCGGAATGGCCTGCAGGCCTCCGCGAATGACCTCGGCGAGATAGGCCGCCGAGAACAGAGCCACGCCGATGAGCGCGCGCAGAAGTTTGTCGACTGTCACGTCCGGCGGCAGGAACAACGGCAGCATGACCGACGACATGAACAGGACTGTGACAAGCGGCACGCCGCGTACGAGCTCGATGTAGCCGACCGAGAACCAGCGCACGATAGGAAGATCCGAGCGCCGCCCGAGCGCGAGCAGAATGCCGAGCGGAAACGAGCCCGCGATGCCGGCGCTCGCCACCACGAGCGTCAGCAGCAGCCCGCCCCACAATTCCGTGCCGACGAACGGCAGCCACAGCACGCCGCCGCGCAGCAGCACCACTGCAACGACGGGGAACACGACAAGCATGTAAATCGACAGCCAGAGCTTCCCCGGTACGCGCGGCATCATCAGCGGCACGAGGCCTGCGATCGCGAGCACATAGGTGAGATCGACGCGCCAGCGCTGCGGCTCCGGATAGCGCCCATACATGAACAGGCCCATCTTGTGCGTGATGAAGGGCCAGCACGCGCCGGCATCCGGCGCACGGCACGCACTTCCGTCCGAACCCGTGTAAACAGCACTGACGATCGCCCAGTCGATGAACGAGACGGTGAGACGCACCGCGATATAAACCGCAATCAGCGTCAGCACCGTGTTGAACGTCGACGAGAACAAGTTCGCCTTCGACCACAGCACGGCGCGCCGCGTCGCTGGCGCGTCAGCGAACCTCTTGATCTCGTCGAGAGCAGCGCGCATCGGCTATCTCTCCACCAGCGCCATGCGCGCGTTGAACCAGTTCATCGCCAGGGCCGTGAGCAGGCTGAGCGTGAGATAGACGCCCATGGTGATGAGGATCACTTCCACCGCCTGGCCGGTGAGATTGAGCACGGTGCCCGCGAACACCGAAACGAGATCCGGATAGCCGATCGCCGTCGCCAGCGACGAGTTCTTGGTGAGGTTCAGGTACTGGTTGGTGAGCGGCGGAATGATGATGCGCATCGCCTGCGGCACGATCACGAGCCGGAGCATGTCGCGCCGGTTGAGCCCGAGCGCCATGGCCGCTTCCGTTTGCCCGCGCGGAACCGCGGCGACGCCGCTGCGCACGATCTCGGCGATGAAGGCGGCGGTGTAGGTGGAAAGGCCCAGCGAGCAGCGCCATGAACTCGGGCTCGATGGTGAACCCGCCCTCGAAATTGAAACGCCCGAGCGTCGGATAGTCGAACGTGAGCGGGAATCCAGCCAGCGCAAATACCAGCAGCGGCAAGCCCGATGACCAGCCCGGCGCACGAGGCGACGACAGGGAATGGCTGGCCGGTGGCCTCGCGCCGCTTACGTGCCCAGCGTTCGAGCGCAACCGCCGCCACAACGCCAACGATAAACACGAAGCCGGCCCACGCCCGCGCCGTCCCCGAACACGAACGCTCGGCATATGCAGGCCGCGCACGTCGAAAGTGCTGCCAAACCCAAGCGCCCAGCTGTTCTGCGGCATTGGCAGTGCCCGCAGCACGCCAACGTACCAGACCAGCAATTGCAGCAGCAGCGGGATGTTGCGGACGGTCTCGACGTAGGTGAGTGCGAGCCGCGACACCAGCCAGTTCGACGACAGACGCGCGAGCCCGATGACAAAGCCGAGCACCGTCGCGATGACGATGCCGAGAGAGGCCACGATCAGCGTGTTGATCAAGCCGACCCAGAACGCGCGCGCGTATGTGCTTTTGCTCGAGTAGTCGATCAGCGTCTGCGAGACGTCGAAGCCGGACGTGCGGCCGAGGAATCCGAAACCGGACGCGATGTTCTGCTTGCGCAGGTTCTCCGCCGTGTTGGTCACGATCTCATAGCCGAGAACGAGAAGCGCGATGAGCAGCAGGCCCTGAAAGATCCCCGCTCGCACCTTGGGATCGTAGAGGTAGGCCGTCCACGTGCTGAGATCGGCCGGCAGAGTTGGCAGCTTCAATCGCATGGCAAGCCCTCTACCGGATCGGCGGCGCGTACATGAGGCCGCCGTCTTTCCATAGCGCATTGCGACCGCGCGGGATCTTGAGCCGCGAGCCCATACCGAGATTGCGCTCGAACGCTTCGCCGTAGTTGCCGACGGCCTTGATGATCGAGACCGCCCAGTCGCCACCGAGGCCGATGCCTTTGCCGAACTCGCCGTCGACGCCGAGCAGTCGGCGCACTTCGGGATTTGGGGAGTTGATCATCTCGTCGACGTTGGCTTGCGTCACACCAAGCTCTTCGGCATTCAGCATCGCAAAGAGGGTCCAGCGTACGATGCTGGCCCACGAGGCGTCGCCCTGACGCACGGCAGGCCCGAGCGGCTCCTTCGAGATCAGCTCCGGCAGGATGTCGTGCGCATCCGGATCCGGGAGTCGCAGCCGCTCCGAGATCACCTGCGATGAATCCGTCGTGAATGCATCGCAGCGGCCGGAATTGTAAGCTGCCATGACTTCAACCAGCCGCTCGAACACCACCGGCCGATAGGTCATGCCGTGTGTCGAGAAGTAGTCGGCGACGTTGAGCTCGTTGGTGGTTCCGGTCTGCACGCAGATGCTGGCGCCGTTCAAATCGCGCACCGACTTCAGGCCCTTCGACTTCGGCACCATGAATGCCTGGCCGTCGTAGTACATGACGCCGGTGAAGAAGAGCCCGAGCGAGGTATCGCGGCTCATGGTCCACGTCGTGTTGCGCGACAGGAGATCGACTTCGCCCGATTGCAGCGCCGTGAAGCGCTCCTTGGCATTGAGCGGGGCGTAGCGCACTTTGCCCGGATCCTTGAAGATCGCGGCGGCGACGGCGCGGCAGAAGTCGGCATCGATGCCGGTCCAGTTGCCTTTGTCGTCGGGTGCGCTGAAGCCTGCGAGGCCGGTGTTTACGCCGCAGGCGAGAACGCCGCGCCGTTTCACGGTCTCGAGCGTCGGCGATGTCTGCGCGTTCGCTGCGTTTGCTCCGAGAGCAGCGATGAAACCCGCGAGCAGGAAGCGCAGCAGCAATGGCTTGAATGTCATCGGCCCTACCGCTCGAGGATCTGGGACAGGAACGCGCGCGTGCGCTCGTGGCGAGGCGCCTCGAAGAATTGCTTCGGCGGCGCATCCTCGACGATCTCGCCGCGGTCCATGAAGATGACGCGATCGGCGACCGCCTTGGCAAATCCCATCTCGTGCGTGACCACGAGCATGGTCATGCCGCCGCGCGCCAGCTCCATCATCACGTCGAGCACCTCTTTCACCATTTCAGGATCGAGCGCGGAGGTCGGCTCGTCGAACAGCATGATGCGCGGGTTCATCGACAGCGCCCGCGCGATGGCGACGCGCTGCTGCTGGCCGCCGGAAAGCTGCCCCGGAAACTTGTGCGCCTGTTCCTTGATGCGCACGCGCTCGAGCAGCTTGAGCGCCAGCGCCTCGGCTTCCGCTTTCGGCGTCCGCCTCACCCACACGGGCGCGAGGCAAAGGTTTTCGAGCACGGTCAGATGCGGGAACAAGTTGAAGCTCTGGAACACCATGCCGGCTTCCGAGCGGATCTTCTGCAGATTGCGCAGGTCGCGCGTCAGCTCTGTGCCGTCGACGACGATGCGGCCCTTCTCATGCGGCTCGAGGCCGTTGATGCAGCGGATGAGTGTGGATTTGCCCGATCCCGACGGGCCGCAGATGACGATCTTCTCGCGCGGCCGCACGTCGAGATTGATGCCCTTGAGAACGTGGAAATCGCCGTACCACTTGTCGACGCCTTGCATCGAGATCGCGATCTCGCCGGTCTCGCCTTGGGGCGGAGGGGACGTCAGCATCAGGGGCGCGTTCCTCGGATTCTCTCATCCTTAGTATGCCTGATGCGGGAGGGTTCTCTCAATCTTTTCAGAGCGTGCGGGCGAGGAACAGCAACTCGCGGCCGTCGATGCTCGTCTGTCCGGCTTCCGTAAAGCCGATTGCCTCGTAAAAGCGCACATTGCGCATGCCGCGCGCCGTCACGACGTGCACGCCCGGTGCGCCGGCCTCGCGAGCCCCCTGACAGAACGTCTCCACGAGACGCGCGCCCAGCCCCTGGCTGCGCCAGTCGGACGCGATGTTGATGTGAAGTTGCGCCGGGTACTGGCTCGTCAGCGCCCGGAAAGAGCCAAAATGGGGGATGTCTCGAAAAAGCTCGAGCCGCGCCGGATCCTCGACGCTGCCCACGACATAGCCGCGCACAGCCCGGGCAGGCGAGAGGGCCAGGTATGCATGCTGGGGAAAGTGCGTGAGATAGCGCCCGAGCCACCGCTCCCGGAATGCAAGCCGGGCTTCGTCGCTGGCGAAGGTCTTGGTCGCGCTCGCTTCGAAGAAAATACCGTCGATGGCGGGGAGAAGGTCTGCTCGTCCGGTGAGTTGGTCCCACCGGACGATGTCTATCGTTGTCTTGTCGGACACGTGTCTGTGGTTACTCCGCGGCGCTGCGCCGGAAGTCCGGCGAGGCGGTGGACAAGGCTGCCATGGCCGCCGACCAATAGCGCGCCTCGGCTTCGGCTTCGAGCCGAAGTTTGCGGAAAGAGTTCGATCCACTCCCACACGAGCATGGGATTCGTCTCGGCAAGCGCCGCGAGATCGTCCGGCGACTTGCTCAGGACAGTAGTCGCAAGGCGCCGAAGCTGGATCTGGTCGATCTGAGCCAAAGGCGGATCGAAATCGTCATCAGGGCCGAGATCGCGCGGCTGCGGGGGAGCGAGCGGGAGTTGATGGTGCTGCATCGTGGGTGCCTCCTGACAACGGCGACCGTAGTCTTACCCCCGATGAAAAATTGGGCAGTAGCGGGATTTGTCCACAGGATAACGATGGTGCGCTGCGATAAATGCTTGACTTAAGTTTGTGCGGTGCCGTTGCGGCGAGCGCTGAATCGCGCGCTCGGCCGCACTGCACAATGACAATCGCAAGGCTGAAAAAGCTACTCGTTGAGAGCCTTTACGGTCCGCGTCGGTCGCCTGAGGAAAGCCGGCACGTTGTCGGCGAAACCCCCGGCCGGCGCTGAAGTTGCGCTTTCGGCGCGCCGCTTCGTTGCTCTCTCCGGTGCACGTTCCGGCTCGCGCTGGGGTGCGGCCTGCGCGCGGGTCTCTTCACGGGGTTGCTCGCTGCTGCGATGCCCGTTGCCATTCGGCGCGTCGGCCTGTGCCCGATCACCCTGTCCCCGATCACCGCGAGGCTGGTCCCCGCGAGGTTCATGGCGACGGCTAGGCCTCCGCTCGGACCGCTCACGGTCCCGTGGGGGGCGGGCCTCCTGCGGCGGACGCTCGCTGCGAGGCGCCGAAGCCGTAGCGATAGCCTCTTCCACCTCTACGGGCTTGCTGCGTTCTGGACGAGGAGCCTGAGGACGGTCTTTCTGACGCGCGCCTTCTGCCGATGCAGCTGCGGGGCGGTCGCCACCGCGGCTGGGTCGTCCCTCGCGGCGTCCGCTGTCGCGAGACGGAGCAGCACGTCCGCCACGAGCACCGCCGCGTCCGCGACGACGCTTGCCGGCATCTGCCATCTCATCTTGCGTTGGGCCGTCGCCGATCCACTCCGCGGTCACGCCGAGCATCTTCTCGATGTCCTTGAAGGACTTGAGATCGTCCGGCGTCACGATCGAATGCGCCGTGCCTTCACGTCCGGCACGGCCGGTACGGCCGATGCGATGGACGTAGTCGTCGGCCTGCCAGGGCAGGTCGAAATTGAAGACGTGCGAGACTTCGGGAATGTCGAGGCCGCGCGCCGCGACGTCGCTGGCCGCAAGAAGCGAGATCTCGCCCGAGCGGAACTTGTCCAGCGTATCCGTGCGGCTATTCTGGTCCATGTCGCCATGCAGCGCGCCGGCATTGAAGCCATGCTTCAACAGCGACTTGAGCAGGATGGCGACATCGCGCTTGCGATTGCAGAACACGATCGCGTTCTTGACGTCCTCGCTGCGGATCATCTCGCGCAGCATTTCGCGCTTCACCCAGTCTTCGCCGTCGGGGCAGTAGCGGAAGCGCTGTGTGATCGTCTTTGCGGTGGTCGCCGGACGGGCAACCTCGATGCGCTCCGGATCGCGCAGGAACTGATCGACGAGACGCGTGATCTCGGTCGGCATGGTGGCCGAGAAGAACAGCGTCTGACGCCGCGGCGGCAGCAGCTTGCAGATCTTCTCGATGTCGGGGATGAAGCCCATGTCGAGCATGCGGTCGGCTTCGTCGATGACGAGAATTTCGACGCCCATCAGCATCAGGCGTCCGCGCTGGAAATGGTCCAGCATGCGCCCCGGCGTGGCGATCAGAACATCGACGCCGCGGTCGAGCTTCTTGACCTGTTCGTCCATCGAGACGCCGCCGATGAGCAGCGCCACGTTGAGCTTGTGATTGACGCCGTACTTCTCGAAGCTCTGGGCCACCTGGGCGGCAAGCTCGCGCGTCGGCGCCAGGATGAGCGAGCGCGGCATCCGCGCTCTGGCTCGGCCGGTTTCGAGCCGGGTGATCATGGGCAGAACGAACGAGGCGGTCTTGCCTGTGCCGGTCTGCGCTATTCCGAGAATATCTCGCCCTGTGACGGCGACCGGAATGGCGGCGGCCTGGATGGGCGTAGGTGTCGAGTAGCCTGCAGCTGTAATCGCCGCCTGCACTTTCGGGCTGAGCCCAAGCTCAGCAAAGGTCTTCGTGTCCAAAAAACGAATTCTCCATCTGCGATCCCACAGTTCCACGCGCTCATGCCGGGGAAAGGCCTCACTAGGCCTCCGGGGCAGCGCAGAACGACAGAGCGCAGGGGGAATGTCGGTACCGAAGGGTGTAAAAAAATCGATCGGGGCTTGAAAAGGGATCAATCAGATCGTGAACCCCTGCGCTCAAGCCAAGGCTTAGCTGGCACAGCGCAGCATAAAAATCAAGGAAATGCAGGGATTTCGCTGCGGATGAATAGTCGCATCGCCCATACAAGGCGGTAAAGAGGGCCGCCTGGTGCCGTGCGGCCACTCATTTTCCTCTCCGGGCGTCCTCGCGTCATGAGGCCTTCGGCGCCTCGACCTCTACGGCGCGGGCCCCGAGCCCGGACCAATCCACGCGCAGCGTCGCGAACATGACCGCCGTGAGGGCGACAAAGCCCAGAAGTGCACCGGCGAGCAAGGCATAGTCCTCGAGCGTCAGGATGAGGTAGAGCAGCCCGTAAAGCACCGCAAACAGCACGAGCATGAGGAGCCCGCTGGTGCGGCTCTCCAGCACCTTGCCCGTATAGAGCGACAGCATTCCGCCTGTGGCCGCCGAGGCCACGAGATAGGCGATCGTGAAGCCCGTGTGCTCCGATAGGGACAGCAGCAACACGTAGAAGAACACCATCGCCAGCCCGACGAACAGATACTGCACGGCATGCACGCGCTTCGTCGAAAGCAGCTCCAGCACGAACACGCCCATGAAGCCGACGGCCAGGAACAGGATGCCGTATTTCACCGCGCGCGAGACGTAATCGTAGAAATCGACCGGCTGGTAGAACGTGACGCCGAACTGATAATTGTTGAAGCGATCGAGCCCGGCGTCGCTGCCGAGCATCCAGGCGTGCGGCACGCTGCGGGCGAGATGCGGCACGCGCCAGGAAGCTGTGAACCCCCGATCAGAAACGCTGCGCTCAGCCGGTAGGAATGAGCCCGAGAAGCTCGGGTGACGCCAGTCGGAGCTGAGCGCGACCTTCGTTTCGCGCGCGGCAGGCGCGAAGGTCAGCACCTGTGAACCGGTGAACACGAGATCGGCCCGGAAGGTGAACGGTTTCAGCGGCGCATCACCGGCTGACACCGACGCCGCGCCGCCCAGCTTGGCGTGAATGCCGTTGGTAAAGGCGCTTGGCACGCCGACGCTTGGAGCGAACGACAATGTCTCCGAGCCGTTCAACTGCACGGTCGCGGCCTCCTTCAGGCCGGACACGTCGCTGATGGCCAAAATGAGCACGGCGTCGCGCCAGCGTACCGACACGGCGTTCGGATCGACGTCAGCCATGTCGGGTGCCTGGAAACGGCCCTCGAGCGTCAAGATTGGCCGTGAACACGTTGACGTCGAAAATCGAGCGGTGCAGCACGCTTGAGGCGGCCTTGCCGTTGATCGACAGGTCTTCGGGCAGGAAGATCGCGCGCCGCTCCTGCATCTGCTCGATGCGTTTCTCGCCGTCTTGAGTTACGACCCGCACCACGTAGGGCACGGCGATGAACGGCCCCGAAATCTGCTGTGCCCCGCCCCAGGTGCGCGCCACGTCGGACTGGACGGAGCTGGCGCGGCCCTCGCGCTCGGACACCAGCGCAATCACCATCAAAAGCGGAATGAGCAGCAGCAGAATGAGAAAGCAAATCAGGAAGAACTTGAAGCCGGGGCTTCGGGCCACGCGCCCCACCGATGTGCCGATTTCCGTCATGGTTTGCCGCGTCCTTGAGCCTGTGCCGATGCCAGCCATCGTCGGCATACGAACGGCTTTCTCGTGGCGGAACAAGGCGAGGACGCAGAGACTTCCGGCAAGATGCGGCAGGCCGGGTTGGCTCCGGTTGCCGCCCGATATCTATTGTTGCTGTTCTGCGTAACGGTGACGGCCGTTCTGTGCTATAATATTAAATTGGAAATGCACGGGCTTTGAGCCGGGGGCGGCGAAGCATGACACGGCGAACCGTCAGAATTGCATGGGCTTTGATCGGGCTTTGCCTGCTGGTGGGCTTGATCGCCAGCATCGTGGCCTACGTAGGCCCGCCAGATCAGCCGTGGCATCGTGCGTTGCAGGAGCTGTCGACTCTCGTCGATGTAGCCGCTCTGCTGTTCTGGATCGCCATCTTCGCCATCTACTGGTCGCGCAAACAGCGCCGCGGGGAGTGAGCCTGGAGCGGCTTCAGCACTCGTTCGGCGGCTCGCGCCCGTTGAAAAGCGCATCCATCCACTCGGCCGCCAAAGCTGCGCTGTCGTGCGCCGCCATGATGTGTCCGACGCCGTCCATGATGTGGAGCTTGAGCTTGGATCCTCCGGCACACACCTCTTTGGCATAAGCCTGCGTGATGCTGGGGTGCACGGTATCGTCCGTCGTGCCCTGGGCCAGGAACACGGGCATCCCCTTTGGCAGGGCGCCTGCCGTGTTCTCAGCCATGACGCCCACGATGAACGGGTCCTTGAGCGGATCAGATTTGAAGAAGTCCGTTTCGAGGGCCTTCTCGTCGGCCTCGATCTTTGCGAGATCCTCGGCCGATTGCAGGCAGTTCGCGCCGAGCGCCGCGAACGTCGCCACCTTGTCCTCGTTCACATATTTGGAAAGCGGGAAGTCGAACAGGCGCGACCACGCGGAATAGAGCAGCGCCGAGAACAGCCGGCCGCTGAACGGGTCCGTGTCCAAGGAGAGAACGTCGAACGGCCTCGAAACCGGCGCGGCCGCCGCAACGCCCGCGAGCTTGAGCTCCGGCGCATAGGCGTGAGCCTTCATTCCGGTGAAGAGCGCGGCATGCCCGCCCTGCGAGTGCCCCCAAACGATGAAGCGATCGCCGGCGCGGGCCTCCTCGATGTTCCGCACTGCTCTAACGGAATCGAGCACTGCATGCGCCGCGCTGTCTCCGATCAGATAGGGGTGATCGCCGGGTGAGCCGAGTCCGGGATAGTCGGAAGCGACGACCACGTACCCCTTGCTCGCAAAGAGATCGATGCCCTGGATCGTCTGCACGAGCCCGGGCTTGAGTGTCGGCGCGCACGGTGTCATGACCCCGGTGGTCCCGTGGGCCCAGGCGACGATCGGGCGCGCTGCGCCAGCTTCGCTCGCTGCGGGAAAGAACACGGCTCCCGTAACGGCAATCGGTTTGTCCTCCAGGCCCGTGGAGCGGTAGACGATGCGGTAGCCCTTGTAACCGGCAGGCACGCCCTCTGCGACCGGAGACATCTGGAACACCGTCCCCGGCTTTGCGCTCACGAGGCTGGCATGCGGGACATCTTCATAGGCCCAGGCAGCGCTGGCGCTGATCGCAAAGACCGCGGCGACGACGAACACACAAGCGACGATCGCGAACGGAAGGTTGTGGCCTCCATGTGGGAGTGCCCGAAACCCTGTCGCCATAAATCCATCCCCTTCGAGAGCCCGAGAGCTCTCCCTTGCCGGCCGACGCGGCGGCGCTTCTGTTCCGAGTTGCAATATTCGCGGTGTCGGCAGCAAGGAGGCAACGGCTCAGGAGAAGTTTGAGTTAGATGTCCAGAGGTATTGCGTCGGCATCATCTGCAAGCGGCGCGAAATGCCGACGGCTGCCAGAAATGCCTCGTCGTGGCTGACGACGTCGTGCGCCTCGTAGGCGGCAAGGCCGTTGCGGAAGGCTGGGAAGTCCATTGCTGCCCACATCCTAATCGGGGCCGTAGCCGCGGAAATTAAGGGGCGCCGCTTCGTCTTTTAAGCCGGGGCCGCGTCGGAGAATGTGACCAAACCGGGGCAAAGCAGAGCTGAACTGATTGCTGGATAGAAACCGCAGTCCGCGTATTTCTCACGCTTACAGAGTCTTTAGGCTCAGGCTAATAGCCCGTAACTCGTCAGATGCGACATGTGAGCATTTGATGCCGATTTCGCGGAGGCCAACGGCGGGTATTCCTGCCGCGCGCGCGTAAGCCCATGTAAAGCCCGAGGATATTCAGGTGAGATCGGAGTGCCATGAAATAAGGCTTTGAAAAGGCGTGACTAAATATTGGTCGCGTGTGGCGAAATGTGCCAACGCGTTAACGTTGCGCGGACTGCGGAACGTCTGTATTCGTCCGCGCAAATTTTTCTTATTACAAAGAAAAAATGAAACGGATCCGCCTCTCGGGCGTATCTGTCATATGTTTTGTGTGCTGGAGTTTGGCGATGTTGTGCGTAATTGAGCCCACCCTACCGAGCAATGTCCGTCGGATTGTCTCCGATGATAAACATGCTGCGCGTCGGCTTGATGACGAGATCGAGCGTGAATTTGCGTCTCTGCGCCAGAAGCACATCGAAGCTGGGGTCGGCAAGCCGCTTGTGCGGCTCGCTGCGTTTCTCGTTGCCGTGTCCCGGCATAACGCTCTCGAAGGTCGCGATCCGAACCTCGTCGACGACACGCTGAACTGCGCGGTTATCGCTGACTACCTCGGCATGCGCCTCGACGTTCTGGCCTGGGCGCTGATGGAGCTCGAATCCAGAGGCTTGGTTCAGCCGGCGCTGGATCACGGACTGCGTCTTCTCGACGTGCCAGCCCTGGATGCCGTCACCTGCGATGGCCTGGCTGCTGACGCAGCCTGAAAACCGGGCTACGTCACTCTGGCGCTACGCCGCCCACATGCTCATCGGACGCGACGAAAGGATGCCCGTTGCGGCTTCCGCATTGAGCGGCTTCGACATCAGATAGCCCTGGATGCTGCCGCAGCCCATGCTCTTGAGCAGGATAAGCTGAGCCTGAGTTTCCACACCCTCTGCAGTGACCGCCAGGCCCATGCTGTGGCTGAGTTGGATGATCGCCTGCACGATCGACAGGCTGTCTTTGTTCCGGTCCATGTCGTCGACGAATGACCTGTCGATCTTCAGTCGGTCGATGGGAAACGCCTTGATGTGGGATAGCGAGGCGAAACCGGTGCCGAAATCATCGAGCGCTATCTCCACGCCCAGGTCGTGAAGCTGCTCGAGGGCCTCGGAGACGTGCGTAGCGGTGGTTCCGAGAAACACCTTCTCCGTGACCTCGATACAGATCTTCTTAGGAGATACATTCCACCGGTCCAGCTTCATTTTCAGCCGTTCGGCAAAGCAGCCTAGAGCGAAGTCGGCGGACGTCACGTTGATCGCCACGCGCTCAAACGCGAGTCCAGCGTTCTCCCACTCGGCGATCTGCGCTATCGCCAAATCCGTGACCCGTTCGCCGATGGAGAATGCAAGTTTCTGTTCGTCGAATGCTTCTTCGAAACGGCCGGGTGCCAACAGCCCATAGACCGGGTGGTTCCAGCGCAGCAGCGCCTCGAATGAGATCGGACCGGCCGCAGCGGGAACAACGGGCTGATAGTAGAGCTCGAACTCGTTTCGCCCCAAGGCGATTTCCGCGCTCGCGTTGATCTCGACACGCCGATCCATCGACGCGCGCATGTCTTCCGAGAAGCTGATCGCGCGGTCTCTTCCGAGCTGCTTGGCCCGATAGAGCGCGAGGTCGGCATACTTCATCAGATCAGCCGGGTTCTGCGCGTCTTCCGGGAATCTGGCGTAGCCGACGCTGATGCTGCAGGAGCGTTTGACATCTGCAATCTGCATCGGCTGGTTCATCAAGGATCTCATGTCGTCGACAGCTTGATCCAAGTCCTCGCAGCCCTCGTGCGGGACGAGAATTGCAGCGAACTCATCGCCCCCGAGCCGCGCGACCACGATTCCCTGGTCTGTGAGGGTTCGCAGGCGAGACGCGACCTGTTTGAGAACCTCGTCACCGCCGTCGTGTCCCAGCGTATCGTTGATCTCCTTGAAGTGATCCAGATCGATAATGGCCACGGCGAGCGTCGTGCCGTTTGCCAACGCCTGGATCAGGGAGTCACGCAGGATATGATTGAAGTTCAGCCGGTTCGGGAGTGACGTGAGCGTGTCGAGCTTGGCCAGGCTCCAAAGCTCGTCCTGAATACGCTTCCGCTCTGAAATTTCTTCGGTCAGCATCATGATGCCGCCGATAGAGCCATCAGCGAACAGCCATGGGCGGACTTCCCAGCGGATCACGTGCTCGCTGCCGTCGGCTCGAATGAACCGCTCCTCCTCGGATGTCTCCACGGCTCCAGCCATGATACGGCGGTGCTTTCGACGCCAGTGCTCCGGTGCTTCGGGGAATACGTCGTAATGCGACAGACCGACGAGAGAGGCATGGGGAAGCTTATAGTCCTCCAGCCAGCGGTCCGTGTGAGCAACGTATCTCATATCCCGGTCGAACATCGCCACGGCAGCAGGCGCGTGCTTGATGAAGGCCTGCAGGCGTGCGTGCGCGTCCTTTGAGACTCGCTCGTCGATCAAGTAAGTCGCTATTCCGGTTCCAGCGATCATCAAACCGACGCCTGCCACCGCAACGGCGAGGGCTGCGAATGAATCGCGATGGCCAGTTGCGTCGAGCCCGCCGAGCGGGATGACGTGGGCGGCCGCCATGCCGGTAAAATGCAAGCTGACCACCGCGGCCACGAACAGCCCGATGGAGATGAGGTGCGAATGCTTGCGGGAACGCGAGACCGCTTCATTAAGAGCGAATGCGGATACGACTGTAGAGATGAAGACCGAGGCTGCGACGTAGGCCTTGTTCCACTCGATCAGCCCCGCCACGTGATAGGCCGCCATGCCCGAGTAGTGCATGAGGGCAATGCTGAGACCCACGATCGCGCCGCAGAGAAGGGGAGAGAACTTTTTGGGGTCGATTGCGCTGAGGCTGAAACCGATGCCGCATCCAACTATGGCGACCAGGAGCGACCCCAAGGTGAGAAGCGGGTCGAAAACAACGGGAGCAGCGACTTCGTAGGCG
This sequence comes from uncultured Alphaproteobacteria bacterium, assembly GCA_963831345.1. Taxonomy (GTDB): domain Bacteria; phylum Pseudomonadota; class Alphaproteobacteria; order Rhizobiales; family Hyphomicrobiaceae; genus Hyphomicrobium_C. Next base: position 170,977 of record CAWHPZ010000039.1, on the reverse strand, counting down.
AGCATCGCGATGAAGTGCGTGCACCAGACAGATGAGCCGGCAGCCACTGCCGTCAGGAAGGCCCATCCAAGCATCTGGGGACCAGTGCGTTCTCTGGCGCGCCTGTAGAGGCCGAAGGTAACCCATCCTCCCGAGACGCAAACAATCGCGGCCAGGCCGACGAGCCAAAGATTATGCTGATATACAAGGCACGAAATGACGCGCATCGAATAAGCCCGAGAAAAACAGGTCCGACAAAATTCGAGGGCGTACCTGGCTGAGAATAAGCCGCTGTAGTGCTGGCAATATTGGTTTTGCCGATGTGCATTTTCTAATCATTGGCAGTAAATTATGTATGTAATTTTAAGTATTTGAACGGCGTTTGCTTTGATGCCCGCCTCGAAACATGCGCGCATCAAGAAGAAAGCAGAGTGACGCGTGTTTGAGGTCCGCGGGAGACTACCCGCTCAGGTTGCTGGGCCACCGGCTCAGATGTCGAGATGCTTGATGACGGTGCCGTCAGCGCATTGACGATCTGATCGAGCGCGCCTGCGCCGCTCAGTTGTGACGTGCATCGCCATCGAAGGTGATTACGCAACGATGCCCTCTTGCGCCTGACGAGGCGGGCGCTTTGTATGCCTCCGAAGCATCAGCAAACTGAGAGGGTCTCACTATGGAAATTTGGTTCCGCGCCGGCGAAGCCACGGTCTTGGCGAGCGAGGGGCAGGCCACCGACGCCATGCCTGAGATCGTCATCGGTTCCGTCAAGGGCCCGGTCGGAACGGCCTTTGCCTCCATGATGGGCCAGTCGGTCGGCCACACGCGCTTCTTCGTCATCCGCGACCTCAATCAGATGGTGCGGCCGGCGACGATGATGACCTCGAAGGTCACGATCTCGAGCGCAGCTTATGTCGAGCTTTTCGGCGGCGTCGTGCAGGCGGCGATCGGCGATGCGATCGTTGACTGCCTCAAGGAGAAAATCATCCCGGCCGAGATCGCAAACGACGTCTGCATGATCATCACGGTGTGGCTCGACCCGAGGTGCGCCGACGATCCCAACCTGGATAAGAAGGACCTTTACCGCACCAACTACGAGGCGACGAAAATCGCCATCGGCCGCGCGCTGAAGAACGAGCCCACCGTCGAGGAGTTGATCGCGAACCGCGACAAGATCCAGCACTACGCCCTGGAAGGCGTCCTCGACTAGGGGGCGCTTATCCGGCGAGCGCCTCCCGCTGCTTCAGGAGTTCGGCCAGTTGCGCTTCCTGGCTGCTGATCCGATCGGCGATGAGGCTTTCGTCGGCGGCACCCGAGAGGGCAGCCGCCTGCTCGACGAGTTGCCTGATGTTATCTCGGATCAAGGCAATACGCGTGTCGATCTCAACGAGTTCCGCTGGGTCGGCCATGAATTGTCTCTTTCTTTGATCTGGATAGCGCTTCGCCCGGCAATCCTATCAGCAAAAGTCCACCGGACAACCCGTTGCCGACTAGGACCCGAGCGGTGTGCGGACGCGCGCGATGGCAGCCTGCCACCCGGCCCACTTACGGGCGCGCGTCGCGTCGTCCATCGCCGGCATGAAGCGGCGATCGAGCTGCCAGGTCGCCGCGAACCCCTCCGGGTCCGGGCAGACGCCCGCGCGGTATCCCGCGAGAAAGGCGGCCCCGAGCGCCGTGGTCTCCATCACCACCGGGCGATCAACCGGCGCCCCCAGGATATCCGCCAGAAACTGCATCGTGACCTCGCTGGCGGTCATGCCGCCGTCGACGCGAAGCACGGTGTCGGCTGCGCCGGGCCAGTCGGCGTGCATCGCCTCCAGCATGTCGCGGGTCTGATAGCCGACCGCCTCCAGCGCGGCGCTGCGCGATATCGCCGGGGCCGGTGTTGCGCGTCAGGCCGAGGATGGCGCCGCGCGCCTCAGCATCCCAATGCGGCGCGCCGAGTCCGACGAACGCCGGCACGAAGTAGACCTGCTCGGCAGGATCGGCTTTCCGCGCCAGCGCGTCGACCTCTGAGGCCTGGGCGACGAGATGCAGACCGTCACGCAGCCACTGCACCGCCGCGCCGGCAACGAAGATCGCGCCCTCGAGCGCATAGGTGCGCTTGCCTCCGAGCTGATAGGCGATCGTCGTCAGCAGGCGATGGCGCGATCGCACCGGCGTGGCGCCGGTATTGAGCAGCGCGAAGCAGCCCGTGCCGTAGGTGGATTTCATCATGCCGGGCGTGAAGCAGCCTTGCCCGATGGTCGCCGCCTGCTGATCGCCCGCGATGCCGAGAATGCGAATCGAACCGCCGAAGAGATCGGGCAGCGTTTCGCCGAAGTCTGCGGCGCAGTCTCGCACCTCCGGCAACAACGACACGGGAATCCGGAACAGCCGCGCCAGGTCCTCGTCCCACGCTCCGCGAACGATGTCGAACAGCAGCGTGCGCGACGCGTTCGTCGCATCTGTGGCGTGGACCCGGCCGCCGGTCAGGCGCCAGAGCAGGAACGTGTCGACCGTGCCGAACGCGAGCTGCCCCGCGTCGGCCGCCGCCCGCGCTCCGTCCACGTTGTCGAGCAGCCACGCGATCTTGCTCGCCGAGAAATAGGGATCGAGCACGCAGGCCGGTCGTTTCGAGTGATTGCGGCCTCATGACCAGCCGCGCGCAAGCGCGGCACAGGCGTCCGCGGTGCGGCGATCCTGCCAGACGATCGCATTGTGAATCGGTTTGCCGGTCGCCCGGTCCCAGACCAGCGTAGTTTCGCGCTGGTTGGTGATGCCGATGGCGGCAATGTCCTGCGGCCCCGAGACCGGCCTTCGCCATCGCGTCGCGCACCGTCGCGACGACAGCGGACCAGATCTCCTCCGGGTCATGCTCGACCCATCCCGGCTGCGGATAGATCTGCCGCAGCTCCTGCTGCGCGACTGCAACTGGCCGAAGCCCCGCATCGAAAACGATCGCCCGGGTCGATGTCGTGCCCTGGTCGATCGCAATGATGTGGGTCATCGCCCAGCCTTAGATATCCAGATCCTTCGCGAACGCGGCGCGATCCTGGATGAAGCGGAAGCGCGCTTCCGGCTTCGAGCCCATCAGCGCATTGACGGCGTCGGAGAGCCCGCCCTTGTCGCCGTCGCCGATCTCGACCCGCAGCAGCAGTGCGCTTCTTCGGATCCATCGTCGTCTCTTTGAGCTGCTGGCGCATTCATCTCGCCGAGGCCTTTGAAGCGGCTGACCTCGACCTTCGCGTTGGCGGCGAACTCGCGCTTCATGAGCTCGTCGCGCTGCTTCTCGTCGCGCGCATAGACCGACTTCGCTCCGTGCGTCAGCCTGTAAAGCGGCGGCACGGCCAGGAACAGATGCCCGTTCTCGATCAGCTCCGGCATCTCCTGGTAGAAGAACGTGATCAGCAGCGAGGCGATGTGCGCGCCGTCGACGTCGGCGTCCGTCATGATGATCACGCGCTCGTAGCGCAGGTCCTCGTCGCGATACTTGCGTGCCCGTGCCGACGCCGAGCGCCAGGATCAGATCGGAGAGCAGCTGGTTCTGCGACAGCTTCGCCGACGATGCGTTGGCGACGTTCAGGATCTTGCCGCGCAGCGGCAGAATGGCCTGCGTCTCGCGATTGCGCGCGCTCTTGGCCGAGCCGCCGGCGCTGTCGCCTTCGACGATGAAGATCTCGGTGCCGGCCGCCTGCTGGATCGAGCAGTCGGCGAGCTTGCCGGGCAGGCGCAGCTTGCGCGTCGCCGACTGGCGGCCGACTTCCTTCTCGCGCCGCCGCTTGAGGCGGTCCTCGGCCTGGTCGACCGTCCATTCGAGCAGGCGCGTCGCCTGCTGCGGGCTGTCCGTCAGCCAGTGATCGAAGGCGTCCTTGACGGTCGACTCGACGATGCGGACTGGCTTCCTGCGTCGCGAGCTTGTCCTTGGTCTGGCCCTGGAACTCCGGCTCGCGAATGAACACCGACAGCATCGCGGCCGCCGTGCCCATCACGTCCTCGGCCGTGATCTGCGCCGCCTTGCGGTTGCCGACGCGCTCGCCGAACTCGCGCAGGCTCTTCGAAAGCGCCGAGCGGAAGCCGTTCTCGTGCGTGCCGCCCTCGCCGGTCGGAATGGTATTGCAGTACGAGCGGCAGAAGCCGTCGGCATCCGCAACCCAGGCCACGGCCCATTCGACCGAGCCGTGCTTGCCCTCGCGCTCGACGTTGCCGGCGAAAAGATCCTTGGTGACCAGCGTCTGCCCCGTGATCTCGGAGCCGAGATAATCCTTGAGGCCGCCCGGGAAATGGAAAACGGCTTCCGGCGGCGTGTCGTCCTTGATGAGAGACGGATCGCAGCTCCAGCGGATTTCGACGCCGCCGAACAGGTACGCCTTCGAGCGCGCCATCTTGAGCAGCCGCGCCGGCTTGAACGCGGCGCCCTTGCCGAAGATCGTCTCGTCCGGCTTGAAGCGCACTTTCGTGCCGCGCCGGTTCATGACCGGGCCGAGCTTTTCGAGCTTGGTCTGCGGCGTCCCGCGCGAGAACACCATGCGATAGAGCTGCTGCCCGCGCGCGACCTCGACCTCGCACAACTCCGACAGCGCGTTGACGACCGATACGCCGACGCCGTGCAGACCGCCCGACGTATTGTAGGCCTTGCCGTCGAACTTGCCGCCCGAGTGCAGCGTGCACATGATGACTTCGAGCGCGCTCTTGTTCTTGAACTTGGGTGCGGATCGACGGGAATGCCGCGGCCGTTGTCGGTCGACGGACACGAAGCCGTCGGCATCGAGCGCGGACATCGATCCACGACGCGTGGCCCGCCACCGCTTCGTCCATCGAATTGTCGATGACCTCGGCGAACAGATGGTGCAGCGCCTTCTCGTCGGTACCGCCGATATACATGCCGGGACGGCGGCGCACGGGCTCTAGGCCTTCGAGCACCTCGATGTCGGCGGCGGTATAGGCCTCGGAGGCATCTATCGTCTTGGCGGCGCGGGAAGTCTTTTCTGTCATGCCTTGCGTCAGGTTTGAGAAAAGGTCACGGAGCGAGGCGGCCATGCGCTAACCCTTCCCTATCAGGGCGATCGGTCCGGCTTATGACGCAGGACAAAGGGCGGCGCGGAGCCGAATCTCATCTCGTTTGAGGCCGGAGAGGTCGCACGCCGGGCTGTGGATTGGCAAGGTGGGGGTGCCCAGACGCCACAGGAGCGGGCTTTTCCGACGGCCCCGTCGGCAGGCCGAGGCGACGGCCCGAGACGGATTGTCCGCCTTGTTTTATCAGACCTTGCGGCCCACTTCCCGTTTTCTGTAACGATTTGAACAAATCCCCTGGGGACGCGTCTAATCCCCACGCCCGCGCGAAAAATCGAAGAAGGGAACGCAACTTATGACGCAAGTTGAGAGCGAGCGCGTCCCTGTGGCCAAGACGTTGCCGGGGATGTTACGGGGGCTCGCCAACGAGCCGCGCCTGCTGATGCTGCTGCCCGGCCTGTTCTGGGCCGGCAACGCCATCGTCGCCCGCAGCACGGTGGGCGAGGTCCCTCCCATCGCGCTCGCGTTCTGGCGCTGGACCTTGGGCGCGATCATTGTCTTGCCGTTCGCCTGGCCGCATCTGCGCCGCGACGCTGCCATCCTCTGGCGGCACTGGCCCATCATGCTGGTTCTGTCCGCGCTGGGGATCAGCCTCTTCAATACGCTTCTGTACACGGCGGCCCAGACCACGCTGGCGATCAATCTCGTCATGCTGCAGTCGGCCATGCCCGTGTTGGTCGTGGCGGCAACCTTCGTGCTGTTTCGCGAGACCGTCACCAAGCGCCAGGCCGCAGGCATCGCCGTGTCGCTCGCGGGCGCATTGACGCTGATCGCGCACGGAAATCCCGAGATGCTGACCAGCCTCGATTTCAACAAGGGCGACCTCTGGATGCTGGCCGCGGTCGTGAGCTATTCGATCTATACGGCGCTGCTGCGCCACCGCCCCGCCGTACATGGGCTGAGCTTCGTGTTCGCGACCTTCGCCGTCGGCGCCGCGCTGTTGCTGCCGGTCTATATTTGGGAGACGGCGTCCGGCCATCCAATGCCGCTGACACTGCATTCCGTGCTTGCGATCGGCTACGTCACGATCTTCGCATCGATCCTGGCTTACCTGGCTTTCAACCGCACCATCGAGCTGCTCGGTCCCAATACCGGGGCGCTCACCGTGCATCTCGTGCCCGTGTTCGGGACCATCCTGGCGGTGCTGCTGCTGGGCGAGTCCCCGCATCCCTATCACGCCGTCGGCATCGGCCTCATCGGCATCGGCATCTGGCTCGCCACCCGCAAAGCCATCGTAGACCAGTCGATCACGCGCCGTAGCCCACCCACTAACGTCATCCCGCGACTGTCGTGATCCAGACACGTCATGTTAAAGCGCCAAGTCCTCCAAGCTGGACGAGCAAGCTTCTCGCATCGAACCGCGGCAGCTTGTGCTGGATCCGATCGTCCAGTCGGGGAAAGCGGCAGCCGTTGCGCCGGCGCGGTCAGGCCCGACCGCCACGTTATCGATCAGCCGCGTCTTGCCGAGCCAGACGGCGGCGAGAACGCGGCCCGGACGCCCCGACCTCGCGTCGAACGGCGCGAGCGTCGCCGCGTCGCGCACCGTGATATAGTCAATTTTGGTAAAACCGACCGACAGCAGGCGCTGGCTCGCCTCCGCGGGGTCCGTGCCGCGCGCCACATCCGTAGATCGCCTTATACAGCAGCGGCGCGATAGCGTCTCTCGTCGGCGCTCAGGTAGGCGTTGCGCGACGACAGCGCCAGACCGTCGGCCTCGCGCACCGTCGGCACGCCCATGATCTCGAGCGGCAGGTTGAGATCCCGCACCATCTGGCGAATGACCGCAAGCTGCTGGAAATCCTTCTCGCCGAACAGAGCCACGTCCGGCGTCGCGGCCGAGAACAGCTTGCAGCACACGGTGGCGACGCCGCCGAAATGATGCGGCCGGAACTCGCCTTCGAGCGGCAGCGCCGCGCCCTGAACCTCGATGCGCGTCGCCGCACCCTCCGGGTACATTTCGTCGACGGTCGGCGCCCACACGAGGCTGGCGCCGGCGCCGGCAAGCTTGGCCACGTCGCCGGCTTCGTCGCGCGGGTAGCGGTCCAGGTCCTCGTGCGGCGCGAACTGGGTCGGATTGACGAAAATCGACACCACGACGCGCGCGGCGCGCGTCAGCCCCGTGCGCACCAGCGTCAGGTGCCCCTCGTGCAGCGCCCCCATGGTCGGCACGAGCGCAACACCGTGTCCCGACTGCCGCCAGTCGGCCACCGCCGCGCGCAACTCGCTGATTGTCCGAACGATCTTGAGCATTGCCATCCGAATTCCCCTCTCCCCATTCTTCATGGGGTGAGGGGGAAGTGGAGCCGCAAACGCCTGTGCGTCAAGTGCCGTTGTGGAACTCGGGGGCCGTAGTCATCTGATACAGTGCACAGGTCTGAAGAATCATATGTTCTTCCGCGGCTGGACGCATGGGGACGCAATGGTTGCGCTGAGAAAGCAGGAAATCGCTGAAACGGGCTTCGAGCCCCCGCGCGACGAGATCGCCTCGCATCACCTCATCGATGAAACGCGCCTTGTTGGCGGCCTCATCGAGCGCGCCGTCTATACCGAGGAGGAGCGCCGCCGCACCGCCGACATCGCCCGCCGCCTGGTGCATTCCGTGCGCGCCAGCGACGCTAACCAAACGGGCGTCGATGCCTTCATGCACGAGTACGGCCTGTCGAGCGACGAGGGCGTCATCCTGATGTGCCTCGCCGAGGCCCTGCTGCGCATTCCCGATGCCGAGACCGCCGACAAGTTCATCTCCGAGAAGATCGCGGGCGGGCACTGGGAGCGCCACATCGGCCACTCGGAGAGCATGTTCGTCAACGCCTCCACCTGGGGGCTGATGCTCACGGGCCGCATCGTCAAGCTCAAGGACAACCGCGGCCAGAACCCGTGGGATGCCCTGAAACGTCTCGTCGCGCGCTCGGGCGAGCCCGTCATCCGCCAGGCTGTGCGCCAGGCCGTGCGCCTGCTCGGCGATCAGTTCGTGCTCGGCCGCTCCATCAAGGAAGCCATCGCCCGCGCCGCATCATATGAAAGCCGCGGCTATCGCTTCTCCTACGACATGCTGGGCGAGGCGGCGAAAACCGAGAAAGACGCCGAGCGCTATTTCGAGCGCTACATGGCCGCCATCGATGCGGTCGGTGCAGCAGCCGGCCCGCCGCCGACGATGCACGTCGACTCTCTGATGGCCCGGCCCGGCCTGTCGGTGAAGCTGTCCGCGCTGCATCCGCGCTTCGAGCCCGGCAAGGAAAAGCGCCTCGCGGCGGAGCTGGCTCCGCGTTTCATCACGCTGTTGCGCGCCGCCGAAGCCCGCGGTCTCGCCATCACCGTCGACGCAGAGGAGCAGGACCGGCTCGAGCCCATGCTCGGCCTGTTCGCACAGGCCTTCATGCACCCGTCGTTGCAGCGCTGGCCCGGATTGGGCATGGCCGTGCAGGCTTACGGAAAGCGCGCCATTCCCCTCATCCGCTGGCTGCGGCGTCTGTCGGAGCGCACCGGCAAGCGCGTTCCCGTCCGCCTCGTCAAGGGCGCCTACTGGGACAGCGAGATCAAGCTCGCGCAGGAGCGCGGCCTCGCCGACTATCCGGTGCTGACGCGCAAGCTGCACACCGACGTCTCCTATCTCGCCTGCATGCGCCTGCTGCTGTCCGACCCTGGCTCGTTCTATGCCGCAGTTCGCCACGCACAACGCGCACACCGTCGCGTCCGCGCTTGTCGCGGCCGGCCAGACCGGCTTCGAGTTCCAGCGTCTGCACGGCATGGGCGAGGCCCTGTACGAGGAGGTGAGGGGGCTCGGCGCCTTTGGCCAGCCCTGCCGCATCTATGCGCCGGTCGGCGAGCACGAGGATCTGTTGTCCTATCTCGTGCGCCGCCTGCTCGAGAACGGCGCCAATACCTCCTTCGTCAATCGCATTGCCGATGCCGAGGCGCCCGTCGCCCAGATCATCCGCGATCCTGTGGAAGCCGCCGAGCGTGAGCGCACGGAGCCGGCAGGCGCCAAGCTGCTTGGCGCGCCCGCGCGACATCTTCTGGCCCGAGCGCAAGAATTCCTCGGGCGTCCCTCTGATGGAAACGACGGCGCGCGCCGCCCTGCTGCAGCAGATGGAGCAGGCGCTGACGCCCGGCTACGACGTCGGACCCATCGTAGACGGCCAGGAAACCGTGGGTGGACCCAATGCCACCAACGTTGCCTGTCCGCATGATTGGCGTGAACGTATCGGCACGGTCCGCGTCGCGACGCCGGCCCAGGTCGAAGCTGCCATCGCCAGCGCGACCGCCGCCGCCCACTCCTGGGACAAGCTCGGCGCTCCGGCTCGCGCCCGGATGCTCGACTATGCCGCCGATACCGTCGAACGTGATCGCGCCCGTCTGATGGCTGTTCTCGTCCGCGAAGGCGGCAAGACCTTGCCCGCCGCTCTGGCCGAAGTGCGCGAGGCCGCTGATCTGTTGCGCTACTATGCTGCCGAAGCGCGCCGCATGATGAGCGGGCCGCTGCTTCTCAAGGGCACGACGGGCGAAACCAACACGCTGGAGCTGCGCCCGCGCGGCCCCTTCGCCTGCATCGCGCCATGGAATTTCCCGCTCGCGATCTTCATGGGCCAGATCGCCGCCGCGCTGGCAGCGGGCAACCCAGTGCTCGCCAAGCCGGCCGAAGAAACGCCCATTACCGCCTATCTCGCCGTGAAGCTGTTCCATGAGGCCGGCGTTCCGAAGAATGTCCTGCACCTTTTGCCGGGCGGCGGCTCCGTCGGCGCGGCGCTGGTCAAGTCGCCACGGGTGAAAGGCGTCGCCTTCACCGGCGGCAACGACACCGCCTGGGCCATACAGAAGGCGCTCGCCGAACGCCGCGGCGAAATCATCCCGTTCATCGCCGAGACCGGCGGCATCAACGCCATGATCGCGGATAGCAGCGCGCTCACCGAGCAGGTCGTGCGCGACGTCGTGCGCTCGGCCTACGACAGCGCCGGACAGCGCTGCTCCGCCGCTCGCGTGCTGTTCGTGCAGGAGGACGTGGCCAACCGCACCATTCGCATGCTGACCGGCGCCATCGAAGCCCTCGATATCGGTGATCCCTTCGATTATGCGACCGACATCGGCCCCGTGATCAACGAAGCCGCGCAGGACAGCCTCGAAGCCCACAAGGTCCGCATGCAGGCCGAGGGCCGCGAGCTGATCGATCTGCGCCTGCCCGAGACCTGCCGCACCGGCACCTACGTCACGCCCGCCGCCTACGAGATCGAGCGCATGGGCATTCTTGATAAGCGAGGTCTTCGGGCCCATCCTGCACGTCGTGCGCTTCGGCCGCGGCCACATCGACAAGGTCGTGGACGCCGTCAACGCATCGGGCTTCGGCCTCACCATCGCGGTGCACAGCCGCATCAGCGCGGTGGCGGACTACGTCGCCGAGCACGCCCGCGTCGGCAACCTTTACGTCAACCGCAATCAGATCGGCGCCGTCCCGGGCGTACAGCCGTTCGGCGGCGAGGGCCTGTCGGGCACCGGGCCCAAGGCCGGCGGCCCGAACTATGTCGCCCGCTTTGCCACCGAGCGCGTCCGCACGACCGACATTACGGCCACCGGCGGTAATATCGGCCTGCTCACCAGGGATACGCCCGATCTCGGCTGAGGAGCAGGCTAGCCTCCTGCTCGCATCCCCCAAAGCGCCCATTGCGGGCCCGTCGGCAACGCTCCATGTTAGGATATCCGTTCCTCTTCGAGGCAACAGCAGCCGACCCATGTCTCCGAACCAAAAGTCGCCTGCGAACCATAAGCCCGCCGGGACTAAGCCTCCCGCCCGCCAGCCGGATAGCGTCCCTGCAGCGACGGCGGCGACGTCAAGCGAGGTCGCGGACTTCGTCGCCAAGATGCGCTCGCTGGCGCCTACGACAGGCACGGCCCGTGGGCGCCTGATCTTCGCCATGGACGCCACCATGAGCCGCGAGCCCACCTGGGACATGGCGCTGGCGCTGCAGACCGAGATGTTCCGCGCCGTGAAGGAGGTCGGGCGGCCTCGATGTCCAGCTCATGTATTTTCGCGGCGCAGGGGAAGCGCGCGCCTCGCGCTGGGTCTCCGATGCGGCGGCGTTAGCAAAACTCATGAGCCAGGTCGCCTGCCATGGCGGCTATACGCAGATCGCCAAGGTTCTGAGCCATGCCAAGGCTGAGGCTGCGAAGGCCAAGGTCAACGCGCTGGTCTATGTCGGCGACGCCATGGAAGAGAATATCGACGATCTGGCTGGGCGCGCCGGTGAGCTGGCGCTTCACGGCGTTCCCGTCTTCCTGTTCCAGGAAGGCCATGACGCCTTGACGGCGCGCGCATTCGCGGAGATCGCCCGCTTGACCAAAGGCGCCACGTGCCGCTTCGACGCCGGCTCGGCCAGTCGAGCTGCGCGAGCTGCTGACGGCCGTTGCGGTCTACGCCGCTGGCGGGCAGAAAGCTTTGCAGACTATGATCGGCCGGCAGGGATCTGAGGGTGCGCGCCGTCTGTTGAGCCAATTGAAGCCGTGACCCCGCCGCGGCGGGTGAACGGCGCCACGAACCGAGAAGGTCACCGAGAGAGGCAATGCAGTTCTTTCTTTTGGGTCTCGCTGTACTGGTGCTGACGCTGCTGGCCGTGCAGGGCTTCACGCGCGCCAATCCCGCGGTCATGGCGCGGCAGATGCGCCTCGCCGGCGGCGCCCTGTCGCTGGCGGCCGCTGCGGTGTTCATGGTGCGCGGCATGGCCGGCATCGCAGCTCCCCTGAGCCTGCTCGGGGCGTGGCTGCTGGGCTGGAGCGGCAATCCGAAATGGGGCTTCCCCGGCGGCAAATCCGCACCCAGCTCCGGCAACTCTTCGCGCATCGCCACCGACTACCTCGAGATGGAGCTCGATCATGACACGGGCGCCATGGGCGGCCGCATCATCAAGGGCATGTTCGCCGGCCGCGACATCGCCAGCCTGCGCCCCGCCGAGGTGGCGCTGCTCTGGCACGACTGCCGCTACATCGATCCCCAATCGGCGCAGGTGCTCGAGGCGTATCTCGACCGGGTCCACCCGACTTGGCGCGATGACGTGGCGCGCGGCGAGCGCGAGATGCGCGACCACGAGGGCCGCATGCAGCCGGCCGAGGCCTATCAGATCCTTGGCCTGAAGGCAGGTGCGAGCGAGGAGGAGATCCGCCGCGCCCATCGCGAGCTGATGCTGAAGCTGCATCCCGACCGCGGCGGCTCGACCTATCTCGCGGCCCAGGTCAACGAGGCCAAGGACGTACTGCTCGGCCAGTGACGGCGAGTCTCAAAAAAGCGAGCCTCAGAAGGGGGCGATCGGGAGCGCGCCGAGAATCTGCAGGACCGAGCCGGCAACGATCAGCACCGTCGCTAATACGAACATCGCCTTGCGGGACTTCAGCGTCGCCTCGTGCCGGCTTTGCGCAGCTCGCTCCGCCATCTCGTCGTGGATGCGGTTCGACGCATCGAGATGCGTGCGCAGTTGATCGGACGCATGCGTGCTCTGGTGGTGCCTCAGCGACTGCTGCCAGGCCTTCTGCCGGCCCGCCTCGAGCACGGCCGTCTCGTGGAAGAACGCGAGCCACCACTCCCTGAGCAGCAGCACAAAGCCAAGCAAGTCGAGCCCGAGGCCCGCGACCGTAATCCAGTTCTGAAACATCAAACCCCCGGCCGCACGCGGCTCACTGCGACTTCATCACGAAGCAATCGATGGCCATGCGCCTGAGCTCGAGGCAGGCGCCGGACGCCGATTCCTCGGTGAAGTTGACGAAGCGCGCCCGGTAGATCTGCTTGTCGCCACGCTGCACGGCCATGGCCACATGCTCATGATTATCGAGAAGCCCGGTGGCCTTCTTGCGGGCGGATGAAATGCGCGCCTGCGCTTCATCGACCGAGCCGTAGGCCCCGATCTGGATCTCGAAGCCTTTACCGGCCGGGACCGCTGCGAAGCGCTGTTGAGCAGGCGGCCCTTTCAAGTGCGATGCGCCGCTGTCGGTCATGCCTGCACGTGCGAAGGCAACTTCCGTCTTGCGCGGAGCAGCGCCGTTGCCCCCGCCGAGCGCCTCGGCCTGTGAATTGAGCGTGGACGGCGACCGCGGGCCTCCGTTTGCCGCGGGTGTACCACCGGCGTAGGAGGGCGACGCGAACGGACTGTTTTGAACCTCAGCGGGGACACCATTTGCCGGAGGCGGGAGCCTGTCCGTCGGCGCTTGCGAGCAGCCGTTCGATGCCGGAGGTCTGCACAGGTGGCGCGTCGCCCTGTTGGGCCTGCGCCTCGCCCGGTGTCGTCATTGCCGCGCGCAACGCATGAAGATCGAGCCGGGGTGGCGCCATCCCAGCCTGCACCGGCGGCACGGCTGTCGGCTGCTGCGGCAGAGCGGCCTGGTCGTTGGCAGGATTGATCTTGATCACGGTGGTGCTGACCACGCGCGTCGTCGGCACGGCCTGGACCTTGGCGATCACCGCCGCGATCTGATCTTTCTGCGTGCGCGCCGGTTGCGGATTGGCCTTGAGCTTGGGCGCGGATGCGGCCGCGACTTTCGGTGCCGCCGCGGGCTTTGGCGCATCCTTGGTTTCGGTCTGCCAGTTCGCCTTGGGGGCCTCGCCTTCATCCTCTGCCCCGGCAGCGGTGACGGTCTGGACCTCGGGTTCCGGCTCGCGCTCGCCGGGCATCGCGGAGATACCGGTGTCGACTTGCTGGCGCGCCGGTGCCTTGCGGCGCGCGACAAGGACGGCGTTGGGCCGACGTGTCTTCTCGGTCTTGGCCTTCTGAAGGCTGCTATAGAGGATCATGCGCATATGGGCGTTGCGCGCCGAGGCGGTCGCGCCGCCGAATACGACCGCAACCAGATGCTTGTTGTTGGTGCGCACCGACGACACGACGTTGAATCCGGAAGCCTTCGTGTAGCCGGTCTTGATGCCGTCCATGCCCGGGAAGCCGTGCATCAGCGTATTGTGCGTGCGGTAGGTCTTGCCGCGATAGTCGAACGACTTGATGCTGAAGAGCCGGTAGTGCTGCGGAAACTCGTCCTGCAGTCTCAGCGCCAACGTGAGCATGTCGCGCGCCGTCGTGATCTGTCGGTTATCGGGCAGGCCTGACGCATTGTAGAACGTCGTCGAGCGCATGCCGATCTCGGCCGCGGTCTCGTTCATCATGCGCGCGAAGCCCGCTTCGCTGCCGCCGATATGCTCGGCGATAGCCGTAGCCACGTCGTTGGCGGACTTGGTGACCAGGGCCTTGATGGCGTCGCTGAGCGTGATCTCCTCGCCGGGATCGAGATCGAGCTTCGATGGCGCGACGCCGGCCGCCCGCTCGCTGATCTTGATGGGTGTCGAGAACGTGAGTCGGCCTTTCTCGATTTCGCGGAAGGCGAGAAAGATCGTCATGATCTTCGTCAGCGACGCCGGATGACGCGGCGCGTCGGCGAACTGCTCATAGAGCACCTCACCGGAATTGCCGTCGATGACCATCGCGGCGCCGCGCACCGCGGCATGCGCCATGGGCCCCGAGGCCAGAAGGCCAAGCATCGAGCCGACGAGCAGCAGCGCCTTTGCGGTAACTCTGGTCAAACAGTTTCCCTCTGCAGTAGCCGGCGCACCGGCTCCCCATGCACTCTGCGGCAGGCCTTCCCCAAAAGGCCGGTCGGATTTCACCCCAAAATCGGGCGAACTCAGAAACTTAGTACGTCGCGCCACAACGCTCGGCGTCGATCTTGATTGCCTGCGTTTTGGGGCGGCTTTACGGCGCTTATGCTCAGTGGTCGCGCGCCTGGGCCCCCCATTTCGCGGCAAATCGCGGCGAGACTATCGCACGCGCGCTGCCAAGTTGTTAACGACAAGTTGGAGCGGTTGTGCGTCGCACCATTGATGTTGCAAGTATTGTGCGCCGCGACTAGATTGAAGGATGCCATGAAGTGCCGTGCTTCCCCCCGCTCGGCACAGGTTGCAGATTGAGGCTCCCAGCATGATCAGCAATTTTCAGGATTTCCAGAAATTCGGTCAAGTGAACGTCGACACGGCCATGAAGGCCATGGGCGATTGGAACAAGGGTTGGCAGGCAATAGCTGCCGAGATGAGCGACTATTCGAAGCGCACCTTCGAGGATGGCACGGCAACTTTCGAGAAGCTCCTGGGCGCGAAGTCGCTCGAGCAGGCCTTCGAGATCCAGAGCGGCTTTGCGAAGCGCGCCTACGATGACTATGTTCAGCAGCTCACCAAGATCGGCAGCATGTACACCGGCCTCGCCAAGGAGGCCTACAAGCCCGTCGAGAAAGCCTTTCAGAACGGCAGGTAATGGGTCGCCACAGCGTGGTTTGCGAGCGTAAGCTCGGGGCGCACGGTCGCCCCGGGCTTTTTTTGCGTCTTTCGGTACCTATCTCGTCTTTTCGCCGGAATGATGCGGAGACTCGTGGGACACGCCGGGAAAGGAGCACGAGCCTGATTGACCGACAGGAATTGCCCACGCAAGCTTGTTGCGCGACAATGAAGTCCGATCCTTGGCTGGCCGATGCGCCGGCCTGTATTAAGACGAGTTCGATGACGCGGACAGAGACAGTGGGAATGGCGGGCAAGAACGGCCAGGGCAACGATCGCGGCAGCGACCGGGGGGACGAGGAGGGCAAGACCGGCCTCGTCACGAAGACCCGCCCCAAAACCAAAAAGCCGTC
Organism: uncultured Alphaproteobacteria bacterium; assembly: GCA_963831345.1. Lineage (GTDB taxonomy): Bacteria > Pseudomonadota > Alphaproteobacteria > Rhizobiales > Hyphomicrobiaceae > Hyphomicrobium_C. The sequence continues at coordinate 155,308 of CAWHPZ010000039.1, read as the reverse complement.
GCTCTACAAAGTGCTGCTGTTGAACGACGACTACACGCCGATGGAGTTTGTTGTGCTCGTGCTGGAGAAATTCTTCAGCAAGGGCCGTGAGGAAGCTACCCGCATAATGCTCCACGTTCACCACAAAGGCGTGGGAATCTGCGGGGTCTATACTTACGAGGTTGCCGAAACAAAGGTGACGCAGGTTATGGATTTCTCACGCCAGCATGGCCATCCTTTACAATGCACCATGGAGAAAGAGTAGGTAGAACGTGCCATCCTTCTCGAAGAGCCTTGAATCCTCACTGCACCGCGCGCTCGAGTACGCCAACGAGCGCAGCCATGAATTTGCGACCCTCGAGCATCTGCTCGCCGCCCTGATCGATGACCGCGATGCTGCGGCCGTCATGCGCGCCTGCAATGTGGATCTCGATCAGCTTCGCGCCCGCGTCGTCGAATATCTCGATACCGAGCTCGGCAATCTCGTCCACAAGGGCACGGCCGAAGCGCAGCCCACGACCGGCTTCCAGCGCGTGATTCACCGCGCCGTCGTGCACGTGCAGTCTTCGGGACGGGAGGAAGTGACCGGTGCTAACGTGCTGGTCGCCATTTTTGCCGAGCGCGAGAGCCACGCGGCATTCTTCCTGCAGGAGCAGGAGATGACGCGCTTCGACGCGGTTCAGTACATCAGTCATGGCATCGCCAAGCGCGCGGGCATGTCCGAGCCGAAGGGAGTGCGTGGTATCGACGACGAGCAATCGAACGACGCAAGTGACGATAAAAAGCCAGGCCAGGACGCGCTCAACACTTATTGCGTCAACCTCAACAAGAAGGCGCGTGAAGGCCGCATCGATCCGCTGATCGGCCGCGAGCAGGAGGTGCTGCGCACCATCCAGGTGCTGTGCCGCCGCCAGAAGAACAACCCGCTGTTCGTCGGCGATCCCGGCGTCGGCAAGACCGCCATCGCCGAAGGTCTCGCGCGCAAGATCCTGCGCGGCGAGGTGCCGGAGGTATTGAGGAACGCCACCATCTTCTCGCTCGACATGGGTGCGCTGCTGGCCGGCACGCGTTATCGCGGCGACTTCGAAGAGCGGCTCAAGGCCGTCATGAAGGAGATCGAGAACTATCCGGGCGCCATCCTGTTCATCGACGAGATCCACACCGTCATCGGTGCGGGCGCGACGTCGGGCGGAGCCATGGACGCCTCGAACCTTCTGAAGCCCGCGCTGCAGTCCGGCACGGTGCGCTGCATCGGCTCGACCACCTACAAGGAATATCGCCAGCACTTCGAGAAGGACCGCGCTCTCGTTCGCCGCTTCCAGAAGATCGACGTCAAGGAGCCGACGGTCGAGGACTTGATCGCCATCCTCAAGGGCCTCAAGCCCTACTTCGAGGAGTTCCACAAGCTCAAGTACACCGGCGAGGCCATCAAGGCGGCCGTCGAGCTGTCGGCGAAGTACATCCACGACCGCAAGCTGCCCGACAAGGCCATCGACGTGATCGACGAGACCGGCGCGTCGCAGATGCTCGTGCCGGAAGGCAAGCGCAAGAAGAAGATCACCATCAAGGAGGTCGAGGCGACCGTCGCCACGATGGCCCGCATCCCACCGAAGACCGTGACCAAGTCCGACGCCGAGGTGCTTTCCAATCTCGAGAAGGACCTGAAGCGGCTCGTGTTCGGCCAGGACAAGGCCATCATCGCGCTCTCCGCCGCCATCAAGCTCGCCCGAGCAGGCCTGCGCGAGCCGGAGAAGCCGATCGGTTGCTACCTGTTCTCTGGCCCGACCGGCGTCGGCAAGACCGAGGTCGCAAAGCAGCTTGCTGCCCTCATGGGCGTCGAGCTGTTGCGCTTCGACATGTCCGAATACATGGAGAAGCACACCGTCTCGCGGCTCATCGGCGCGCCTCCGGGCTATGTCGGCTTCGACCAGGGCGGGTTGCTCACCGATGGCATCGACCAGCATCCGCATTGCGTGCTGCTGCTCGACGAGATCGAGAAGGCGCACCCTGATCTGTTCAACATCCTGTTGCAGGTCATGGATCACGGCAAGCTCACCGACCACAACGGCAAGTCGGTCGACTTCCGCAACGTCATCCTGATCATGACCACGAACGCGGGAGCCAGCGAGCAGGCCCGTCCGCCCATGGGCTTCAACCGTGAGCGGCGCGAGGGTGAGGATACGGAGGCCGTGAACCGCCTGTTCACGCCCGAGTTCCGCAACCGTCTCGATGCGATCATCCCGTTCTCCGGACTGCCGCCCGAGGTCATCTCCAAGGTGGTCGAGAAGTTCATCTTCCAGCTCGAGGCTCAGCTCGCGGATCGCGGCGTCGTCATCGAGTTCTCGGAAGGGGCTCAGAAGTGGATCGGCGAAAAGGGCTACGACGAGAAGTTCGGCGCCAGGCCGCTGGCGCGCATCATCCAGGAGCACGTCAAGAAGCCGCTCGCCGATGAGCTTCTGTTCGGCAAGCTCGAGAACGGCGGCACCGTGAAGGTGCTCGTCCAGGGCAAGGGCGAGGACAGCAAGCTTATCTTCGATCTGGTCTCGGCCGATCCGACCAAAAAGCCGAAGACCAAGGAAGAGGAAGAAGAGGACGAGGAGGAGAGCGAAGCCGCCCTCGTCGAGGCGACGCCGCCCAGGAAGGCGCTGCCGGGACCGAAGGAAAAGAAGGAGAAGCCCGGCCGTTCGTCGGGCGCCGTTCCCAACGTTCCGCGCAAGAAGGACGACTGACACTTCCGTCGTCTTCAATTAAAGCCGTCTTCGAACCGAAAACAAAACGCCGCGAAGCATCAGCTTCGCGGCGTTTCTTTATCAACTCCGCCCGGGAGCGACGCGCCTCAGGCTCTCCAGCATGGGCGAGAAAAACTCGCGCCGGTAAAGCACCAAGGTCACGACCAGGGTCACGGAAAGGAACAGCAGAGCGTCGACGAACCACGCCAGCACCGCGAAGGCGAAATAGTAGGCGCGAATGCCTTTGTTGTAGCTGTCGCCTGCCAGCCCGGCGATGTTCGCGGCGTTCTCGACATAGTCCGCCAGCTCGGTCGGCTCGGATTCGGCTGCGGTTGGCGCCGCGCCGACGATGATCGACAGCACATTGTACTGCCATGCCGACCACGTGAATTTGAAGAACGCGTAGACGAACACGGAGATCAGGACGAGAGCCTTCACCTCCAGCAGCCACGGCTCGGCCGGCGTCGAGTAGGGCAGGTGCGCAATGACGTCGCTCATTGCCGGTCCCAGCAGCGCGATGAGGCCGCCGAGAATGAACACCGTCGTGGACGCAAAAAACAATGCGCCCCGCAGCAGATTTCCGAGGAGTGTAGCGTCAGCGATGTGAGACTCGCGCTGGCAGATGCGCCGCATCCAGCGCGCCCGGAAGACATTGACGGATGAGATCAGGCTTGGCCGCCGCGTGCTCAGCCATGTCGCCATGGCGCCATATCCGAGCCAGCAGAAGAGAAAGCATGCGAGCGCGATCGCGTCGTTGAGTGGCAGGGTCTGAAATCTCATCGTCTGCTACGTCTCCAAACAGATCTTGCCGAAGTGGCTGGCCTCGCCCTCGTAGCGGAACGCGTCGGCGAGGCTTGCCAGCGGAAACGTCTTGTCGATCACCGGCTTGATGCCGGTCACCTCGAGCCCGCGGACCATGTCCAGCTGATGCTGGCGGCTCGCAACGATGATGCCCTGCAGCTTGATCTGCTTTGCCATCATGGCGAGCGTCGGCACCTCGCCTTTGATCCCGCTCATGATGCCGATCATGCGAGATGTGCCCGCCGATGCGCGCAGCCACGATCGATTGCGCCAGCGATCCCGGCCCGCCGATCTCGAGCACGTGGTCGACGCCGCGTTTGCCGGTCCACTGCCGCACAGTCCGGCCCCAGTCGGCATCCGTTTTGTAGTTCACGGTGTAGTCCGCGCCCATGCGATCGTGCGCGCTCGAGCTTGGCATCCGACGACGACGTGACGATCGCCGTCGCGCCCATGGCCTTCGCCATCTGCAAGGCAAATATCGCGACGCCGCCCGTGCCAAGGATCAGCACGCTGTCGCCGGCCTTGAGCCCGCCTTCCACCACCAGCGCGCGCCACGCGGTCAGCGCCGCGCACGGAAGCGTCGCGGCTTCGGCGTGGCTCCAGCCCTTGGGCGCGCGCGTGAACCAGTGCGCGGGCGTAACCACCGCCTCGCGGGCGTAGCCGTCGAGGCCGTCGCCCGGCACGTGAGAGAAGTTCCCGTGCGGCTCGACCCCGTCCTGCCAGTAGGGGAAGAAGCACGAGACGACATGATCGCCCGCCGCGAATTCCGTCACGCCGTCACCGACGGCCTCGACCACGCCGGCCCCGTCTGAAAGCGGGATGCGGCCTTTCGCAGTCGGGATCGCGCCGGTCGCCACCGCATAGTCGTGATAGTTGAGCGAGTTGGCGTGGAGGCGGACGCGGATCTGGCCGGCGCCGGGTGCGCCCGGATCGTCGATCTCGGCAACGTGGAGGCTGTCCAGGCCCGGAGGCCGGGAGAGTTTCATGGCTTTCATGGGGGCTGCTCGGCTTGAGTTGTTTATTTCTCAGCCCCTAACGTAGAGCCCCGCGCGGCCGGTTGCTAGTTGCACCAAAGCGGGATGCACCACCTCTTCGCGAACGGCTCCGCCAAAGCATGGCCCCTCCATTACGAGAGGGTTAGCCCTGCCCCGGCGAAGGCCGGGCCGACGGGCAGCCACGCTCTCTTATCCCATCATGGCCGCGGAGGCGGCCAGCCACGCAAGCCTCCACGAACGCGACGAGTAAGGGGTGCAGTCCGCGCCAAGCTTGCCCTGCCCCACCAACATCGCCCCGGCCGGCGCTTCGCGCCGGGCCGCTCTAAAGAGCGGCGCGCATTTCTTGCGCGCCGGGGCAATGTTGGTGGGGCAGAAGGCTTGCGCGTTATTATGATGCGAGAACTGCGTAAACGAGATGAGGGGGCCGTATGAGCGATCCATGGTCGTTCGGTTGGGCGCAGATCATTGCGCTTGTAAACACCTCGGCTGTTTTCTTGGGTGTAGGAATTGCGGCTTGGGGATTGCGCAAGTGGCGCATCGAGCAAATAGGCAAGCGGCAAATGTGAGCTCGCAGAGGAAGCGCTCCTCGTTCGACTTTACGCTTGCATTTGATCTCCTCAAGGAGGGTGCCGCACTCACAGCGAGCCTCTTTCCCGCGCTGGGGCAGGCGTCCGACATAGAAAAGATTGCGGCGCTGTTGCGAGATGGCTTGGCAATTCTCAAGCACCTCGGGGGATCGAAGCCAACGAAAACGTTTACGGCGGACCACGGAAGCGTAGCGGTAAAGAACAACAGCGGCGTAATTCAGAGTATTCAACAATCGACAGCGTGAATTTCATTCTTTCCCCGGGCAACAGCGGGCTTACGCAAGATTTCATTGGAAGACCAATTTGCATCTGAGGCGACGTCCGTAAATCTGCGGTTCAACGGTGAAACGATCGGAGGTGCATCGCGGGAGGACGCCAAGTCATTCAGCGAGGCGTCCGTTGAGGCGCTCGAGCACTAGTTCCAGATCGGATGTCGTGCTACGTATACTCAAGCCCGCTCTAGAGGGGCAGGCCCAATGGCGATTTCATGATGCGAGCCGCGTCGTTCGATGCAAGGATCGAGGATGAGGCGTTTCTAAAGCGCGTAAGTGACGGCGAGAAATTCGGACGCGGTGATCACTTGCTCGTGAGACTACGATCTGAACAGTACCGCACCCAACGAGGTGCGCTACGGGTGAGACGCTACATCGAAAGCGTCATTGATCGCGTGCACTCGGCAGAGCTTCTCAGGTCAAGACATCATTTGAAACCTAACGCCGACCTACTCCGCCGCCGCCTTCGCGTACCCGTACTTCTCGTTGAGCTTGTGGATCAGGTCCGCCGCCGCCTTGGCGATGTTGGTGCCCGGCCCGAAGATGGCCTTGGCGCCCGCCGCGTAAAGCTCGTCGTAGTCGTGCGGAGGAATGACGCCGCCGACCACGATCATGATGTCGTCGCGGCCTTCCTTGGCCAGCGCCGCCTTCAGATCCGGCACCAGCGTCAGATGCCCGGCCGTCATGGTCGACACGCCGATGACATGCACGTCGTTCTCGACCGCCTGCCGCGCCGCTTCGTCCGGAGTCGCGAACAACGGCCCGATGTCGACATCGAAGCCGAGATCGGCGAACGCCGAGGCGATCACCTTCTGCCCGCGGTCGTGGCCGTCCTGGCCCATTTTCGCGATCAGAATGCGCGGACGCCGCCCGTCCGTCTTCTCGAACGCCGCCGCCATCTTGATGACGCTGCCGACATCGTCGTTCATGTCACCGGCCTCCGATCTGTATACGCCCGAGATGGTGCGAATTTCCGCGCGATGGCGTGTGAACACCTTCTCCATCGCGTCCGACATCTCGCCGACGGTCGCCTTCGCGCGCGCAGCCTTGACGCCGAGATCGAGCAGGTTGGCGTTCCCGGCAGCGCCTTCCGTCAGCGCGCGCAGAGCTGCCTGAACCTCGGCCTCGTTGCGCTCGCCGCGCAGGCGCTTGCAACTTTGCGATCTGCTGCTCGCGCACCGACTTGTTGTCGATCTTGAGCAGATTGACCTTCATGTCGTCCGGCGCGCGCAGCTTGTTGACGCCGACGATGGTCTGCCTGCCGCTGTCGATGCGCGCCTGCGTGCGGGCGGCGGCTTCCTCGATGCGGATCTTCGGAATGCCTGCCGCGATGGCCTTGGCCATGCCGCCGAGCTTCTCCACTTCCTCGATGTGCTTCAGCGCCTTCAGGGCCAGCTCATAGGTGAGCCGCTCGATGAAGTGGCTGCCGCCCCACGGATCGATGACGCGCGTCGTGCCGCTCTCCTGCTGCAGCAAGAGCTGCGTGTTGCGCGCGATGCGCGCCGAGAAGTCCGTCGGCAGCGCGATGGCTTCGTCGATGCCGTTGGTGTGCAGCGACTGCGTATGCCCCTGCGTCGCCGCCATGGCTTCGATGCACGTGCGCGTCGCGTTGTTGAAGATGTCCTGCGCCGTGAGGCTCCAGCCCGATGTCTGCGAATGCGTGCGCAGCGACAGCGAGCGGTCGTCCTTGGGTTTGAACTCGTCGCGGATGAGCTTCGCCCAGAGCAGGCGGCCCGCCCGCATCTTGGCGATCTCCATGAAGTAGTTCATGCCGATGGCCCAGAAGAACGACAGCCGCGGCGCGAACACGTCGATGGGAAGGCCCGCGGCCACGCCCGCGCGCGCATATTCGATGCCGTCGGCGATGGTGTAGCCGAGCTCGAGGTCCGCCGTCGCGCCGGCTTCCTGCATGTGGTAGCCGGAGATCGAGATCGAGTTGAACTTCGGCATGTGCTGCGACGTGTAGGCGAAGATGTCCGACACGATGCGCATCGAGGGCTCGGGCGGGTAGATGTAGGTGTTGCGCACCATGAACTCTTTCAGAATGTCGTTCTGAATGGTGCCGGCGAGCTTCGAGGCCGGAACGCCCTGCTCCTCGCCCGCGACGATGAACAGCGACAGCACCGGCAGCACCGCGCCGTTCATGGTCATGGACACGGTCATCTGCTCGAGCGGAATGCCGTCGAACAGCGTGCGCATGTCGTAGATGCTGTCGATGGCGACGCCGGCCATGCCGACGTCGCCGCGAACGCGCGGATGATCGGAGTCGTAGCCGCGGTGCGTCGCGAGATCGAACGCGACCGAAAGGCCCTTCTGTCCGGCGGCGATGTTGCGGCGATAGAAGGCGTTGGAATCTTCCGCCGTCGAGAAGCCGGCGTATTGCCGGATCGTCCACGGCTGCGTCACGTACATGGCCGGATAGGGTCCGCGCACGTAGGGCGCGAAGCCAGGCCACGTGTCGATGAAGTCGAGGCTGCTCGTGTCGCTCGCCGTGTAGACCGGCTTGACCGGAATGCCCTCCGGCGTGACCCAGGCCTCGCCGGGAACGGGCTTGGCGCTGCCGCCCTTAGCCGCCGCGTCGAGGCTCACCTTGGTAAAGTCCGGAATGCTGGTCACGTCGCTATCCTGCTCCCGTAGGTCGATGTGGCGAGAGGCCCGCCTGCCTTGAATTCTGTGCTCGGCGGCGATGGAAGTCCACGCTCTTGCCGAGAAATTCGTTCTGGAGGCCGCGAACGGAACGTTCGCAGGCATACCAGTTAACTGTTACGCCCCCGCCGCGTCAGCAGCCAGAACGCGAGACCGCCGATGGCGCCGGACAGCGCGTGGGTGCCGGCCATCCCTCCGACTGCCGCTACGGCGTTCGTTTGGTCGTACGGAACGAATACGCCGACGAATGGCAGGAACCACAAGAGGGCTGCCAACGCGGAAAGGGACACCGTGTTCGCAAGGTCGCGCGCCGTCCCAGCTCGCGACTTACGCAGAAGGCGACGGATCGCAAGAAGAGCCGGAACTCCCGGAATGACGGCGTAGACGAGCCCGGCCGAGATGAATGTGTTCGACGGAGGCTCAAGCAAACCCCGTCCAAAAACGGCTATGAGCCCGATCGCGCCTGCGACGAGCGACGCCAGGAGCGCAGCGAGAAAGATGTGAAGCCGGCCGAGCTTTGCTCCGGCTTCGGAAGTCTGGGGGAAGCTTGCGCCGATCACGCCGCCACTCCGAGCTTCTCATGCAGCCCTTTGAGAACCGCCACGGCATCGACGCCGGCAAATAGGAACTGGTCGACACCGGCGGCCTTGTAGGCGGCTTCCTTGTCGCCCGGCCGTCCGGCCATGAGCACGAGCACAGCGCCGGCCGCCTTGAGAGCCTTGGCCGTCGCCTCGGCGTGCTCGGCATAGAGCGCGTCCGATGAGCAGATGCAGGCGGTGTTGCAGCCGGAGGCCTTGAACGCGGCGGCGGCTTCGTCGGCATTCTTGTAGCCGTCGCTCGCCAGCGAGCCGATGCCGCCCGCGGCGAGGTAGTTCTTGATCCAGGTCGTGCGCAGCGTGTGGTCGATCACCGCGCCGATGCTGGCGAGGAACACCTTGTCGGCTTTGCCCGTCTTGGCGGCGTGGGCATCGGCGGTATCACGCAGGTCTTCGAAGGCCTCGCCCAGCCGATGCGGCGTGAGCGGACGCACGGTGGTCTTGCCTTCGACCTTCGGCGTCGCCGGGTAGGGCGAAACCTTCACGCCGTCGTCGCCAAGAAGCGGGAATGCCGAAACGCCCGTCAGCTCCTGGCGGCCGGTGGCGATGGCCTTGGCGCGCGTCGCGGTATCGGCTGCGATCTTGTCCTGCACCGCGCCCGACGTCGAGCGCCGCGACGATGCCGCCCTGGGCCTCGATGTCCTGGAACAGCTTCCAGGCCGTCTTTGCCAGCTCGTCGGTCAGCGTCTCGATGTACCAGGACCCGCCCATGGGATCGAGCACGCGGCCGAGATTGGATTCCTCCTGCAGCACGATCTGGATGTTGCGCGCCGCGCGCCGCGTGAACGCATCCGGCTGGCCCGAGCGCCACGGTGAACGGCAGCACGGTGATGGCGTCGGCGCCGCCGAGAGCAGCGCCCGCGCACGCAAGCGTCGTGCGCAGCATGTTCGTCCACGGATCGCGCTTCGCCATCATGCGCCGCGACGAGACGGCCGTGATGTGCATCTCGGCAGCCTTGGCACCCGCGCCCGAAGCCTCGGCGATGCGCCAGATCAGCTGGCGCGCGGCGCGCAGCTTGGCGATGGTGGCAAACTGCTCGGTGTCGGCAGAAACCGCGAATGAAATGTGCCCCATGGCCTCGGCAGGAGAAATGCCGGCAGCCTCGAAGGCGCGCAGATAGGCGACGAACGTGGACGCCAGCGCCGCGAGCTCATAGCCCTCGGTCGCGCCGGCCTCATGATAAATGGTGCCGTCGGCGCGAACCGTGCGGATGCTGGGCGCGGAAGCCCCAAGCCCCTTGGCGAGCTTCGCGGTCTCCAGCGAGCGACGCCTCGATGGGCTCGGGCAGCAGCCCCCACCGTGCCAGCGAGCCGATCGGGTCGACGCCGAGGAACAGCGCGCGCCGTTGCCGGCTTGGCGCCGAGCGCCGGCAGCGCATCGAGCAGCTGCCGTGCCGCGGTCAGGCCTCCGAGGCCGGCCCTCAGCTCCACCGGGGCCATCTCGAGGTCGACACCCTTGAGCGCCTTGGCGAAGCCGCCCGCGCCCGAAACGCGAAGGCCGAGCTGCCCAGGCGCCTCGATCTCGAGCGTGATGCCGTTGGCGCCGCCTTCGAGCTCGGTCAGAATTTGCGTGTTGGCCGTTGCCGGGTCGGCTTCCGCGATCGTCTGCCGGATTTCCCAGCCGAGGCCCGCGACCTGCGCGTGCGTGCCGCGCGTAAACGGCGCCGAGCCGGGCAGGGAGACCTCCTCGGTCTTGCCGTCGCGCACATAGATCGGCTCGATGCGAATGCCGTCCGCCGTCTTGGAGACCAGCTTCTTCTCGAAATCGGCGCCCTTGATCGCCTTGTCGACCAGCTTCAGCCACTGCTCGCGGGTCGCGGAGGCGAACCCGGCGGCGAGCTTCACTTCCGGTTTGCTGTCAACGGGGGCGCCGGCCGTCATGTATTTTTATACCTCGTTCAAAAATGGCGGATGGAGAGTGGTAAACGCGCCACCCCAGCCTGGCTCCTGTAATAGGGAAAAGACTGGGCCCGCGCACGCCCAAATCCGCATTCTCATCAACGGCGCGACCGTTCGGCGCGGTATCGGCCGCTCGAAACCCGCCTTCCGGCGCCGCGGTGGCATGACAACTTTGCGACAGCCGGCAGCCGTCCGAAAGTTTCCCCAGCCTTGACGAAGCGGGTCATGCAACTGAATTTGCAATGTCAGTCGGCGCATGCAAAGAGGCCAGAAGGGCTTTTCCGGTTGCGAGTTGCAAGCAAACCGGGGTCCTGATGTGCAGGAAGCGCCGGCCCGTGACCTGGCAGCCCCGGCGAACCTGGAGAAGGCAATGAGTGGATCGGTGCTTCAAGACGGCAAGATCTTCATCGGCAAAAGCACGAAGCCCGAATACCTCGAACTCCGCTTCGCCAACCGGCATGGCCTGATCACCGGCGCAACCGGCACCGGCAAGACGGTCACGCTGCAGGTCCTGGCCGAGGGCTTCTCCGCCGCCGGCGTCCCGGTCTTCGCCTCCGATATCAAAGGTGACCTGTCCGGCATCGCCGCCGTCGGCGAGCCCAAGGATTTCCTCGTCAAGCGCGCGGCCGAAGTCGGCCTCGGCAGCGACTGGCAGCAGCGCGCCTATCCCACCATTTTCTGGGACGTGTTCGGCACCGACGGCCATCCCATCCGTGCCACCGTCCTCGACATGGGACCGCTGCTGCTCTCGCGCATGCTCGAGCTGTCGGAGGTGCAGGAAGGCGTCCTCAACATCGCCTTCCGCGTCGCCGCCGACGAGAAGATCCCGGTCCTCGACCTCAAGGATCTCCGCGCCATCCTTGCCAACGTGTCCGAGCGCTCGAAAGAGCTGATCGCGAAGTACGGCAACGTGGCCACCACCTCGGTCGGCGCCATTCAGCGCCGCCTGCTCGTGCTCGAGGAGCAGGGCGCCGGGCAGTTCTTCGGCGAGCCCGCGCTCGACATCAAGGATTTCATGCGCATCGCGCCGGACGGCCGCGGCGTCATCAGCATTCTCACGGCCGACAAGCTGATGGAGAAGCCGCGTCTCTATTCCACGTTCCTGCTCTGGATGCTGACCAAGCTCTGGCAGACTCCTGCCCGAGGTCGGCGATCTGCCGAAGCCGAAGCTCGTCTTCTTCTTCGACGAGGCGCATCTGCTGTTCGACGGCGCACCCAAGGCACTGCTCGAACGTATCGAGCAGATTGCCCGCCTGATCCGCTCCAAGGGCGTCGGCGTCTACTTCATCACGCAGAACCCGCTCGACGTGCCGAACTCGGTCTCGGCCCAGCTCGGCAATCGCGTGCAGCATGCGCTGCGCGCTTTCACGCCTCAGGAGCAGAAGGCCATCAAGGCCGCAGCGGAGACGTTCCGCAAGAACCCGGAGATCAACACCGAGCGCGCCATCATGGAGCTCAAGGTCGGCGAGGCCCTGGTCTCGACGCTCGAGAACAAGGGCGAGCCGTCCATGGTTCAGCGCACGCTCATTCGTCCCCCCGAGGGCCGCGTCGGGCCGGTGTCGAAGGAAGAGCGCCTGAGCGTCATCGAATACAGCCCCGTATTCAACAAATACGAGGAAACGATCGATCGCGAGAGCGCGCACGAGATCCTGACCAAGCGCACCGAGAAGGCGGCGACGGACGCCAACACCGGCGGCGGCTGGGGCGACGTCATTTTTGGCGGCGGCAGCTCCACGGACCCGAAGGCGAAAGGGCGTCAGGGCCAGGGAATGGGCGAAATGATCGGCAAGGAATTGCAGAGGTCCATTGCACGTACGGTAGCGTCGACGATCAAGAGCATAATCGTGAAATCGATTACTGGCCGCAGTCGCTGACGGCCGACACTAGCCGCTGCCCGGAGGCGGACGCGTCAATTGCAGGCGTGTCCGGCATAGCCAGAAGGGCATTGGGAGCGGCTGACGCGGTGGGATTGGAGACATGGCACGCATTCTGATCTGTCATGTGCCGAAAGATGGGAGCACGGCGCGTGAGCTGGGCGGCGCCCTCATGGGGCGCGGTCACTTCGTCTCGTTCGACGGCGAGCCCGACTCGCCGCGCGCCGATCGCTTCGCGCGTCTGCGCCAGTTCGAAGCCGTTGTCGTGGTCTGGACGGAAGCTTCCTATCAAAGTGCGGGCCTCACTCAAATCGCCCGCGAGACTCTGCCGCTCAATCTTCTGATTCCCGTGCGCTCCGAAACTCTCGAGATTGGGCGCCTGCCGCTTGCGTACCGCAAGCTCAACATGTTCGCCCCGCGCGACTTCGATGGGCTGGCGCGGCTCATCGCACGTTTGAGCACGGCCGCGACGTCATTGAAGGAGATGGCCGAGCACGCGGCGAAGTTCGAACCGGAGCCGAGGCGGGAGCTTCCGCCCATTGTTCCGAAGCCGGCGAGGAAGCTCGAGCCTCCTCCGCTGCCCGAGGAGCCCGTGCTCGCTCCGGTGCATGCGACAGCGACGGCGTATGCTCCGCTTCCGCCGCCGATCATCTCCGCCGCCCATGCGCAGCACACAGTGCGCAAGCCGGTTCATTTCGATCTGCCCGATGTATCGGATGCCGATGACATGGTTGAGGAGCAACCCGTATTGCTGCCCGGGGCGCAGCCGCCAGGGCGCAGCCGGCATATCCAACCAAGACGGCGCAGCCGGCATACGCCAGTCCCTCGCGCAGCCGGCATTTGTCGCAACGCGGGCGGAGCCCGCAAACCCAACAAGCGGGCGGAGCCCGCAAAGCTCCGCCGACGCGCGCGGCGACAGCCCGGCAAATTTGCAAAATGGGCACAGCCCGCCATTTCCAGACAGGCGCAGCCCGCAATTTCAACGACGCAGGCGCAACCCGCAAGTTTCGCCAAACAGGCGCAACCGGCGGCGGTCGCGATGTCCCCTCCGCAGATCCCGCCGCAGTTCGCCCCGGCTGCCCCGGCCCCCGCGCCGACGAGCCAGATGCAGCAGCTTCGCGCCGCATCGCCGCCGAAAATGGAAAATGCCGAGCGCCCCGCTCCCCAGCCTCCGTCCTTCCAGCCTGAACCGCCGTCACCATACTCGGCTATTACGAATGCCCAGGATCTCTCCGCCGCCGTCGAGGACGGACTCCTGTTGCACTACATTCCCGAGATGATGTGGCTCGGCGAGCCGGGGATGGTGGAGGTGCGCCTCGACCGCAATGTCCTCGATGAGTATTTCGGCAGGACGGATCCCGCCAGCGGCGCATCGGTGATCGAGACGCTGTCGCTCAGTCTTTACGGAACCAGCGACGCCTTCGAGATCGAACGCCTGTCCGAGCGAACGCAGTTCGTGGGCGGAAACAGTGTGGTGCCCGAAGGCCTGGACCGCTGGGCATGGCAGGTCACGCCGCGCACGCCCGGCACGCAGGATCTGGTGGTGAGGGTATCGGCCCTGTTGCTGGACCGCCATGGCGTCCCGGCGCCTGTCGCGTTGCCGGATCGGCGCTTCCGCGTCGATGTCGACGTGCGGGAAGGAGGACGCGTCATGTCCTCGCTGTCCGGCTGGCTGCGCCGCTAGACCAGCCGCTCCGATCCTATCAGGTCCGAACGTCAATCATCGCCTCTGGCATGAGGCCACCTGATCAGCTTCGGACTAGCGCTCCGACGGTCATGTCGGCATGCCTCCGCATGGCGAACAGCGCGTAAAGGCGCGGCGAGCCTGACTGGCCCCGCGCCTTTGAACGTTTGCCTGCGGCGTTAGCCGAGCATTTCCTCGACGTAGCTCCCAGTTCACCAGGTTGTCGAACCAGGCCTCGAGGTACTTCGGCCGCGCGTTGCGGTAGTCGATGTAGTAGCTGTGCTCCCACACGTCGACGCCGAGGATCGGCTGCGCGCCGTGCATCAGCGGGTTCTCGCCGTTGGGCGTCTTGGCGACCTCGAGCTTGCCGTCCTTGACCGCGAGCCAGGCCCAGCCCGAGCCGAACTGGGTCACGCCGGCGTTGATGAAGTCGGCGCGCACCTTGTCGAAGCCGCCGAAATCCGTCGACCAGCTTCTCGAGCGATGCCGGGCAGCTTCTTGCCGCCGCCGCCCTTCTTCATCCACTGCCAGAAGTGGATGTGGTTGTAGTGCTGGCCGACGTTGTTGATCGAGCCGGCGGGTTCTTGCCGGCGTAGGCCTCCTTGCAGATCTCCTCGATGCGACTTGCCCTCGAGGCCGGAGCCGGCGATCAGCTTGTTGCCGTTGTCGACGTAGGCCTGATGGTGCTTGTCGTGGTGGAACTGCAGCGTCTCGGCCGACATGTACGGCGCGAGCGCGTCGTAAGCATAGGGAAGTTCGGGGAGCTTGAAGGTCACGGGGGCTGTTCTCCGGTCAGAGCGGATCATGAACTGCCCAATGCCTAGCGGCTCGGGCGGTTCCGTTCAAGCTCTGTCGGAAGCTGACGCGGTGAATGCGTCGGGCGGAGGAGGGAGTGGGGGTACACCGACCCTGAGCGGTGCACCCCCGTGGATCACGCCGGGGAAGATAGGATCTTCAGGGTAGGGCACACGATAGGAGGCGCCACTGAACCGCGCTCTGAATGGTCTGTTCATTTGGCGTTCATCGGCTGTGGCACGAAACGATCTGTTACAAAGCCGGGCGGCCGCTGGCGACGGAAGTCCGACGCCTGATCGTCACATTACGAGTATGACAGGCCGTAAAAAGGCCCGTCATGGGGTTCAATACGGTGGACAGTTTCCCCATCCGGTCGGTAATCATGCGCAGGTCGTTCAACTACCTCTTCACGCTGGCGGTCCCGGTGGCAGCGGCAGGCTTGGCCGCTGGCCTGGATGCTGGATCTTGGCGGCGCCGGCAAAAGCCGCGTGGTCTACGACACGACGCCGCGTTTCCAAGGGCCAGATCCGCAAGATCGTCTCCACCTCGGGCCCGGTGCGCGCGCTGGTGACCGTCAGCGTCGGCTCCCAGCTTTCGGGCCAGGTCGAGACCGTCAAGGTCGACTTCAACACCGAGGTCAAGCCCGGCGAGGTCCTGGCCGTCCTCGACGACAAGACCTTCGCCGCCAAGGTCGCCCAGGCGAAGGCCGATCTGGCAGCAGCCGAAGCGGGCCTCGCAAACCAGCAAGCGGCGCTGAACAAGGCCGAGATCGGTCGAGCAGGCTCTCGATCCTCAACGAGGATCGCCAGCAGGTCTCTCGCCGCGAAGGGCTTCTCGGCACAGTCGGCGCTCGATACCGCGATCCGCGACACGCGAGGTCGCCAAGGCCGATATCGCGGTTGCCAAGGCGCAGATCGCCAGCGCCAAGGCAACGATCCAGCAGCGCAAGGCGGCGCTCGATCAGGCGCTCATCGATCTCGAGCGCACCGACCATCCGCTCTCCCATCGAAGGCACGGTGATCTCCCGCACCGTCGATCCGGGCCAGACCGTGGCGGCGAGCCTGCAGGCGCCCGAGCTGTTCAAGATCGCCCAGGATCTCTCGCGCATTCGCATCGAGGCCCAGGTCAACGAAGCCGACGTCGGCGCCGTCAGCGAGGGCAACGCGGCGACGTTCACCGTCGACGCCCATCCCGACCAGCAGTTCGAGGGCCGGGTGACGCAGGTCCGCCTTTCGGCAACCGAGCTCAACAGCGTCGTCACCTATACGGTCATCATCGAAGCCGCCAACGAAGGTCGCAAGCTTTTCCCCGGCATGACCGCCAATGTCGCCATCGTCTCGGACACGCGTGAGGGCGCGCTGCGCGTCTCGAATGACGCCTTCCGCTTCAAGCCCAAAGGCGCGGCGGCGGCTGATGGTGCCGGTAACGGCAATTCCCAGCAGGCCGGCCGTGGCGACGGATCGGGACGCATGCTCGAGCGCCTCAAGAGCGAGCTCGATCTCACCGCCGAGCAGGAAAAGATCGTCAAGGACACGCTCGACAAGCTCGGCCAGGAGATGCGGGAAAACGCCCAAGGCGGCTTCACGCAAGCGCCTCAGGATCGCAGCGCTATCCGCCAGCGCATGGCGGCACGCATCGATCAGGCGCTCGCTCCGCTATTGAACGAAAAGCAGCGCGGCGCCTACGAGAAGTGGAAGAAGGGCCGCGAGCAGGTGCAAGCCCGCCGCGTTGTGGGTCGTGGGCGCGAACGGCGATCCCGAGCGCCGCATGATCCGCACCGGCCTTTCCGACGACCAGTTCACCGAGATCGTGGGCGGGAACCTGAAGGAGGGCGACGCGGTCATCATTCGCGCTCGCGAAGCCCGTCCATGATCGCGGATAAGCCAGCCGCCGTTCTCGATGCGCCGTGCCCGACGTGACCTGCATGCCGTCGCGCCGCCCCAGCCGCTGATCCGCGCCGTGGGCCTCGACGAAAACCTATCGCGTCGGCGATCAGTCCGTGACGGCGCTTGCCGACGTTTCGCTCGAGATCGCTCCGGGCGAGTTCGTGGCCATCATGGGCGCCTCGGGCTCCGGGAAGTCGACCATGATGAACCTGATCGGCGCGCTCGACGTGCCGACCGCGGGTCAGCTGGTCATCGACGGCCGCGATATCGGCGCGCTCGGCGTCGACGAGCTGGCCGAGCTCAGGAACCGGTCCATCGGTTTCGTCTTCCAGCAGTTCAATCTCCTGCCGCGCACGACGGCGCTGCGCCAGGTCATGCTGCCGCTGCTGTATACCCACCCCCGCCCCGACAACGCCGAGGAGATGGCGCGCGCACGGCTCGCGGATGTGGGTTTGGCCGACCGCCTCGACCACACGCCGCGCCAGCTCTCCGGCGGCCAGCAGCAGCGCGTCGCCATCGCGCGCGCGCTCATCAACAATCCCGAAGATCCTGCTCGCAGACGAGCCGACCGGCGCCCTCGACAGCAAAACGTCGGAAGAAATCATGGAGCTGTTCGCCGGGCTCAATCGCCGAGGCATCACGGTCGTGCTCGTCACGCACGAGCCCGACATGGCTCTCTGGGCGGAGCGGCGCATCACCTTCCGCGACGGTCACGTCATCGAGGATGTGCGCCAGACTCCTTGCGCAAAGAGCCACCGCTGCGCAAGGAGGCCGCGGAATGACGCTGCTCGACAGCATCGGCGTCGCTGTCGCGGCGCTCCGCACCAATCTCTTGCGGTCCGTGCTGACCACGCTCGGCATCGTCATCGGCGTGGCGTCGGTCATCATTCTCGTCGCCGTCGGCACCGGCGCCTCGAGCGAGGTCGACAAGCAGATCAAGGCTCTCGGCACCAACATGCTCGTCGTCTTCCCGGGCTCGAGCCGCGTGATGGGACGATCGGGCGGCGCCGGCACCGACATTCCGCTGAGCGAGATCGATGTCGCGGCCATTCGCGATAAAGTCAGCGGCATCGTCGCGGTCTCCGGCCAGGTCAACGACTCTGGCCCCGTCGTGCGCGGCAATGCCAACTGGACAACGACGCTGAACGGCGTGCACGCGGAATACGCCATGGTGCGCGATTGGCCCATAGAAAATGGGCGCGACTTAACGCCCGGCGACGTGCGAATTGGCGCCAAAGTCGCCTTAGTTGGGCAAACTGTTGTGAAGGAACTTTTCTCGGGCGAAGACCCCGTAGGCTCCTCCATTCGCATCAAGAACGTGCCGTTCGAAATCGTGGGCGTTCTGGCGCCGAAAGGCCAGTCTGTGATGGGGCGCGATCAGGACGACGTCGTGCTTATTCCGATTACCACTGCACGCGCGCGCGTTTCGGGCAAAAGCCAGGTCCAAAATGACCGCGTCGGCCAAATTCACGTCAAAGTCGATTCAGGCTCCGATATGGCCGAGGCGCAGGAGGAAATCGAGACGCTGCTGCGTCAGCGCCGCAAGGCGCGTCCAGGCGCCGACGACAGTTTTTCCGTGCGCAATCTCGCGGAAACCATGAAAGCGCGCAGCGAGGTTCTGACGACGTTGAGCTATCTCCTGGCCGCGACGTCCGTCATTTCGCTCGTCGTCGGCGGTATCGGCATCATGAACATCATGCTGGTTTCGGTGACGGAGCGGACGCGCGAGATCGGCCTGCGTATGGCGGTCGGCGCGCGTCGGCGCGACATTCTTTTGCAATTCCTCGTCGAGGCCGTAACTCTCTGCCTTCTCGGCGGATTGATTGGCGTGGCGATTGGGCTTGGGTCGTCCGCCGTTATCGCACTTGCGGCCAATTGGCCTGTTCTAGTTTCACCTAGAGTTCTGGGATTGGCCATGGCCGCCGCCGCCGCGACCGGAATTTTCTTCGGCTATTTCCCCGCCCGCCGCGCCGCGCACCTGAACCCGATCGACGCGCTGAGAAGCGAATAAGTTTGCCCCCTGGCGCTTGCCGCTTGACCGGCGCTTTGCCTTTCAATTAGAGACGGATGCTCCAGCGCTCTCATTGCAATCAGCAGTGAGAAAGGCGATGGATCGAATTCCCGTGGAAGTTGTTGTTGGGGCGGCACGTAGCGTGAACGGTGGACTTCATTATCATTATCTGAAAAATTGAATGCAGGGAAAGCCACAAGGCTATATAAACTTGCCCCAATCACCATCCAATGCGCGACAGTAAGTTGAAACGGAGCGGAAATGGCAGCTGTAAACTACGATAAGATGTCGGTTAAGGAACTGACGGATCACATCGCGCGCGCACAAAAGGCACTTGCTGCCGTGAAGGATCGCGAGCGCGCTGACCTCAAGCACAAGATTGCGTCTCTCGCTGAGAATGCTGGATTTTCGGTTGGTGAGCTGTTCGGCGCGCGCGGTCGCGGCAAGTCGGCTGCAGTGAAGTTCATGAACCCTGACAACCGTTCTGAGACCTGGACAGGTCGCGGCCGCAAGCCGAACTGGCTTGTTGCCAAGCTCAGCAAGGGTGCGAAAATGTCGGATTTCGCTGTTTAAACCCGAAGTTCTGTTTCAAAACATTTCAGCCGCCGCTCGTTCGAATTAGACTTCGCCGGGCGGCGGCTCTTTCGTTTCGGCTTTGATGATCGCTTTTGAGAACATGGTCCCTCATCGCGGATTGACGCCGTAACTCCCCATTCTTTCAGTGTTGAAATGTCGCACGCTTGCTTCGCGTTTCTCCACGATAGAATTGCGAATGCAACGCAACTGGCTGAGCGGTTGGGCATTATCGGCCGCTCGTCGATGTGACCCGGCTGGTCCAGTCGTTTCCGCAGGCCCAGAAAAACCAAGTTTGGCACTCATGCCTTGACACTGCTAGCAGCGGCGCTCATATACGGGGCGCGTTGCTTGCAGCGGACCCTCAGAGGGGTCGTCCGTCGGCGGTGCACGCATGAAACCAATGAATTAGTCCGTTAAATCATGAGGGTAGACCCATGAAGTTCCGTCCATTGCATGATCGTGTCGTGGTGAAGCGCGTCGAGGAAGACACCAAGACGAAGGGCGGCATCATCATTCCCGATACCGCAAAGGAGAAGCCGCAGCAGGGCGAGATCGTCGCTGTCGGCCCCGGCGCACGCGATGAGGCAGGCAAAATCGTTCCGCTCGACGTCAAGCCGGGTGACAAGGTGCTGTTCGGCAAGTGGTCGGGCACCGAGGTCAAGATCGATGGCGAGGACCTCCTCATCATGAAGGAGAGCGACATCCTCGGCGTCCTCGAAGGCAAGTCGTCGGTCAAAGCCGCCGCTTAAGCAGCGCCTTCGCACAACGCGTTTCGTCATGCCGCGACTGCCGCGCATGGCCGCTGAAAATCGCATTCTTTCTGGAACGGAGTAGCCACCAATGGCAGCCAAAGACGTCAAGTTTTCTCAGGACGCACGCGAGCGCATGCTTCGCGGCGTTGATATTCTCGCTAACGCCGTGAAGGTGACGCTGGGTCCCAAGGGCCGCAACGTCGTCATCGAGAAGAGCTTCGGCGCTCCCCGCATCACCAAGGACGGCGTCACCGTCGCCAAGGAGATCGAGCTCGAGGACAAGTTCGAGAACATGGGCGCGCAGATGCTCAAGGAGGTCGCCTCCAAGACCGCCGATCTCGCCGGTGACGGCACCACCACTGCCACCGTCCTCGCCCAGGCCATCGTCAAGGAAGGCGCCAAGTCGGTAGCCGCCGGCGCGAACCCGATGGACCTCAAGCGCGGCATCGATATCGCCGTCGCAGCTGTCGTCGAAGAGCTCAAGGCCAAGTCCAAGAAGGTCACGTCCAACGACGAGATCGCCCAGGTCGGCACCATCTCCGCCAACGGCGATGTCGAGATCGGCGCCAAGATCGCCGAGGCCATGAAGAAGGTCGGCAACGAGGGCGTCATCACGGTTGAAGAGTTGAAGAGCCTCGAGACCGAGCTCGACGTCGTCGAGGGCATGCAGTTCGATCGCGGCTACCTCTCGCCCTACTTCATCACCAATGCCGACAAGATGATCGCGGAGCTCGAGAGCCCGTACATCCTCATCCACGAGAAGAAGCTTTCGGGTCTCCAGGCCATGCTGCCGGTGCTCGAAGCTGTCGTGCAGACCGGCAAGCCGCTCCTCATCATCGCTGAAGACGTCGAGGGCGAGGCTCTCGCCACGCTCGTCGTCAACAAGCTGCGCGGCGGCCTCAAGGTTGCTGCCGTCAAGGCTCCGGGCTTCGGCGATCGCCGCAAGGCCATGCTCGAGGACATCGCTGTCCTCACCGGCGGCACCGTGATCTCCGAGGACGTCGGCATCAAGCTCGAGACCGTCACGCTCGACATGCTCGGCCGCGCCAAGCGCATCTCGATCGACAAGGAGAACACCACCATTGTCGACGGCTCCGGCAAGAAGGCCGACATCGAGGCTCGCGTAAAGCAGATCAAGGCGCAGATCGAGGACACGACCTCGGACTACGACCGTGAGAAGCTTCAGGAGCGTCTTGCCAAGCTTGCTGGCGGCGTAGCCGTCATCAAGGTCGGCGGCGCCACCGAGGTCGAGGTGAAGGAGCGCAAGGATCGCGTCGACGACGCGCTGCACGCAACTCGCGCAGCCGTTGAAGAGGGCGTCGTCCCCGGCGGCGGCGTAGCTCTGCTGCGTGCCATCAAGGCTCTCGAGAACCTCAAGAGCGAGAACGAGGATCAGAAGGTCGGCATCACGATCGTGCGCAAGGCGCTTCAGTCGCCGGCCCGCCAGATCTTCCAGAACGCGGGCGAAGATGGCTCGGTCGTCGCTGGCAAGATCCTCGAGAACAACAAGTACGCCTACGGCTTCAACGCCCAGACCGGCATCTACGGCGATCTGATCGCCGAAGGCGTCATCGACCCGACCAAGGTCGTGCGTTGCGCGCTTCAGGATGCGGCTTCTGTTGCCGGCCTCCTGATCACCACCGAGGCCATGATTGCCGACCGTCCGAAGAAGGATGGCGGCCCCGCAATGCCGATGGGCGGCGGTGGCATGGGTGGCATGGGCGGCATGGACTTCTAAGACCGCGATCGCGTCAGCCCCTATCGGGCTGACGCGTGAATCGCTGTCGAGAAAAAGTCCGGCCTCCTCGCGCTTCACAAAATTACAAAGGCCGCCGCGGGAAATCGCGGCGGCCTTTTTCGTTTGCTCCTTCTCCCGGTCATAGTGGAGCCATGCTCCGCATGGACCGGTGAGAGGGAATGGACATCACCGCGCCAGCAGCGGCGTGATTTTGCGCACGGCGACGCGGCGATTGAGCCGCTCCGGCCCATCCGTCGGGACCTTGAGATACTGCTCGCCGTAGCCCTGTGTCGTCAGGTTCTCAGGCGGCACCCCGAACTCCTCCGTCAGGATGATGGCAACGGACTCCGCACGCCGGTCCGAGAGGCTGAGGTTGTCGTCGTCGGAGCCGACCGCGTCGGTATGGCCTTCGATGAGGAACATCTCGCCCGGATTGCGGTCGATGATGCGGTTCATCGCCCTCGCCACGCGTTCGAGAGCGCCGTACTGGTTGTAGTCGACCGTCCACGAGCCAAACTCGAAGTTGACCGTGTCGAGATCGATGCGGCGCATGCGGTCGCGCAGCATCGGGCTTCTGCGCACTTCTTCGAGCGAGTAGCCGCGATCGAGATCGTCGACGGGACCCGCGTCCAGAGTGTCGTAGATATCGTCGTCGCTCGCACCCTCGTACTCCACGATGTAGCGCTCGCGAGGGATGCGCAGCCGTGGCGGCGGCAGGTCGATGATGGCATCCAGGAACGAGCCGCCGCGCGAGCGCCGGTAGTAGTCGCGGTTGTCGAACAGCACGATATCGCGCCCGTCGCGATCGCGGCGATAGCGCCGCAGCGGCCGGCCCTCGTCGTCGAGATCCGTGAAAATTTGGATCCCGCCGGGCAGCAACGTCACCGATATGTCGAGGCCGTTCCGCCTCTCCCTACGCGTATTCGGCGCAATGCGGCGGAAGCGTTCGGTCTCGTCGTGGCGAATGATCGTACGCCCGCCTTCGCGAACAATGCGTCGCTTGTCCGGCTCCTCGATGATGACGCGCCTGCCGCCGTCTTCCGAACGCTCCCGACGCTTGGATTTGAGATCGTTGATGTCGTGCGCTTCGGAAGGCGCGGCCGGCTTGCCGCCGCTCCAGCGCCCGCGCTCCGGCCGCCCCGAATTTCCGCGATCCGCATTGTTGCCTTTGCGGTCCCAATTCTTGCGATTATCGTCCTTGCTGCCGGCATCCTTCGGCTTCTGCTTCGCGCCTCCGCCGACGACCGGCGGCTGCACACTCTTTGGCTCCTGATTTTTCGGCTCACGGAACCGGTCGTACGAACTGGACGGAGGTGACTTGCGCGCAGGCTGGCTGTCGACCTTCGGCGCATTGTTGCTGCCATTGGACGGCGGTGGCCCTTTCTTGGGCCCCTGATTTTCTTGTTTGCGGAACCTGTCATATGAACTGGAGGGCGCCGGCTTCTTTTTTTCCTCTCGGCTCGGCTGCTGAGGCTTCTGCTCTTTCCCTTTTGAAGCGCCGCTTCCGCCGTTGGAACCTTGATCGCCTTTCCCTTCTTTCGGCCCCCGGTCAGGGCGATTAGGGCCCTTGCCGCCCTGGTCCTTCTTGTCCTGGCCTTTCCCGCGATCCTTCTTGTCTTTGTTGTCCTTTTTATCTTTGTCGCCACCGCCGTTCTTGTCGTCGGTCTGGGGAGGGCCGCCTTGAGCAAGCCGAAGGACATCTTGCGGATTGGCCCCGGCACCGCTCGCCGACAGCAGTCCGCAGAGCAGCGCGATAGGAACGATCGAGCGGAAAGGCTTCAAGATAAAGTTCTCCTTGGACGGCACCTCGAAATGAAACGAGGCGCTCGCGAAAACGTTGGACCCGGGCTCTTCAACGAGCCGTGCGCGGATCAGTTCGGGTCTAGATGCGGATTTAGCCTGCCGTGTGTCGAACGAGCGTCGAAACGTTGGTCATTCCGTTAGCGTGTGTAACGCGATTTATTCCGACGCTGAGCTGATTTAGCCATGCCCCGAGCCGCCCGATTTTCAACCCGAGGCAGAGGCCGTGCCGGATCGGGCCTTGCGATCTTACAGCCGGGGCCTACATGCAACTCACGCGACCGACCGGAGACAAGGCAACAACAACCGGAGGCACTTATGCTGGCAGTCGAAATACAGGACTACGCGCGCCGCCTGATGGAAGCGCAAGGCATGAAGGCAATCGCGGAGGCAGCCCAGAAGGCGCGTTCTTTCGAGGATCAGGGTCAGAACGAGCAGGCCTCGACGTGGCGTCGCATCGAATTGGCATTACGCGAGATGAGCGGCCCCCGCGCAAAGTAGCAGCGGGACGCATCACGGCCACCGATGCGCCGATGGCGGAGCTTCCACAGCGGCGAACTTGAGATCAGTGAAGTCCGCAATGACCTCAGCCCCGTCCAGTGGCGCGGCGGTCTCAGTCGTGAGTGTGCGATCCGCGATCCGGTAGAGCTGTCCATCGACGGCGGCAAGCAGGTTGCCGTTGGCGTCCCAGTCGATCCAGTCCGGCTCGGCGAACGATCTGAGTATCGCTCCCGCGGCGTCGATGACATCGCTGCCGAAGGAGGGGGACAGCGGACCAGTGAAGCGAAAGCGCGTACGCCAGGATGAAAGGCGCAAGCCGCTCCCCCTCTTCGGGCTGGCCTTGCCGTAGATGAGGGCCGGGGAGAAGCTGTCGCGACCCCACTTGCCGGCCTGAACGGTCTCCCAACCCTGACGGCACATCCAGTCGTGCACGCCCACATGGCGCACCGGATCGAGCGCTTCGATGCGGAAATGCTTGCCGAGCGTGAAGCCGTCCGCGAGCGCCATCTGTCGCGGCGGGTGATCAAGTGCGATCAGCCGTTCGGTGATGAAGCGGCCCCCGCCGCCCCACGTATCTCCCTTGGGCCAGAGCGCGAGCGCCGTGAAGTAGGGTGGTCGGCTCACGGCGGTCCACGTCGCGTGCGGCCCCCGCCATTTGCCGGCGAAATAGACGATGAGCTCGCCGTCGTGCGAGAGATCCGAGCGCTCGGGATAAACTCGGCCGTTCAGCCATTGGCCGGTCTCGAACGTGTCGCTTGCGAGCCACCAACGGATCATCAGCACGTGACGGTTCGGTCCGCGCCGGAAAATGACGGCCGAGCGGCCGTCACGAGCCCGAAGCACGGAAAGACGGCAGCCGGGGTTGATGGTGCGGCTCATGCGCTTGCTCAGTGGCCGCCCGTTTTGACGAAGCGGTGCAGCGCACGCGCCAGCTTTTCGGGCTCGGCCGGAAAGCCCTCCGCGATCCACCAGTCTTCGAAGGCCCGCACGATGCGCCCCACGGAAGGCCCTTCGGCGATGCCGGCCTCGACAACGTCGGAGCCACGGACGGGAATTGTTGGAGCCTGCCAGCGCGTGGGCAGCAGGAAGCGTTCGCGGCGGGCGGCATCGTTAGGCGAAGCCGCGCTTTTCGCCCAGGCCAGTAGGGCGCCGTCCCGAAACGTCTGCGCACCGTGCCGGTAGATGAACGCCTTCGCTTCGCTTTCAGGCTGGGCGGGGTCGAAGCCGCGGTCCGGCATGGCCACGCGTGCAAGCCGCTCGAATTCGGCGTTGGAGAGCTTCAGCCGGTCGCGCAGAGCCAGCGCCGCACCGGGACGCGCCGCCGCCAATGCAGCGAGCCGAAGCAGCGCATCGGGTTCGAGATCGAGCGCGGCTTCGATAGCGGCGAGACGCGCGAACAGATCCGCATCGCCCGGAGCACCGAGCACGTCGTCGATGAGCCCAGCACGTGCCATGACGGCAATGATCTCGATAGCGCGCGGCGCTTCGAGGAGCCGCAACATCTCTGCGCGGATCCGCTCCCCCGAGAGCTGCGCGAGGCCTGCGCGAAGCGCGAGCGAAGCCGACAGTCCTTCCGCATCCGGTTCGCCTTTGGCATAGGTCGCCGTAAAGCGGAAGAAACGCAGAATGCGCAGGTAGTCCTCGCGAATGCGTTCGCGGGCATCGCCGATGAAACGCACGCGCTGGGCCTTGAGATCCTCAAGGCCGCCGAGCGGATCGTAGACGGTCCCCTCGCGGTCGCAGTAGAGCGCATTGATGGTGAAGTCGCGCCGGCGCGCGTCGAGGATCCAATCGTCCGTGAAGGCGACGGTGGCATGCCGGCCGAAGGTCTCCACGTCGCGCCTGAGCGTCGTGACCTCGAAGGGCACGTGCTGGGCGATGAGCGTCACTGTGCCGTGGTCGATGCCGGTCGGTATGGCCTTGAGCCCGGCCGCCTCGGCGAGGCGGACAATCTCGGTCGGGACCGCCGTCGTGGCAATGTCGAGGTCCTTCACCGCCGTGCCGATGACGGCATTGCGAACCGCGCCACCGACCACGCGCGCGCGCTCGCCCCCGGCCTCCAGCGCCGCGAGCACCGCTTGCGTTTCTGGCTGCGCGAGCCAGGGAGCATGTTTCAGACTGGGCGTCTCTGCGCCCGCTTTCGGCGTAGTCATGAAAGGCGGCCTACTCGATGTGTCCGGGCTCGATGCGCCCGGGCTCGATGCGTCCGTCCTTGAGCACCGGCGGCAGGTATTGCTGCCCCGGCTTTCCGCCCGAGGAGGATTCGAACGCGACCAGCGTCAAGAGAACGAGGAGTGCCCCCGCACTGAACAGCCACAGGAGTGGCGCGTCCGAAATAATCTGCTGGTGATCGGGCGGCCCGCCGGACTCGGACTGATAGTGCTTGAACACCATCCAGGCCGCATAAATCATGGTCGGTAGCAGGAACAGCAAAAGGTTCTCGATGACGACGCGGATCATGAGAGGCGGAACCTTTCGTGCATATTGCGGAGAATTCCGGCTGTCGCGCCCCAGATGAAGCGCTCCTCGTACGGCATGGCATAGAAGCGCCGCTCGCGCCCGGCAATGGTCCGCACATGGACCTGATGATTGCCCTTGTCCATGAGAAACCTGAAAGGCACCTCGAAGGCATCGGCAACTTCGTCCTGGTTGAGCTTGAGCTCGAAGCGGGGATCGACGAGAGCGACCACCGGCGTGATGCGGAATCCGGTTCCCGTGCGATAGCTGTCGAGGACGCCCAGCGGCTCCACCAGAGCTGGATCGAGCCCAATTTCTTCCTGGGCTTCGCGCAACGCTGTTGCGAGCGCATCGGAATCGGACTTCTCGGTCTTGCCTCCGGGAAAGGCAATCTGACCCGGATGCGCTGGCAGGTGCTCCGTTCGCTGCGTGAACAGCAAGGTGATTTCCTGGCGCGGGACGGCCGCGATCAGCACGGCGGCAGGAGTTTCCGTCGGCGGCATGCCGGCCTCCGCCTGGATATCGCGCTCGAAGTCCGGATTGAGGTCGAAATCGCTCGGCGCCCGCCTGCCAGCCAAGTCGCTGGCGACCGGATCGAGAACACGCCGTGCGAGATCCCGAAAACCGTCCGCAGTCAATGGGATAGCGTTGAGCGAGGTGCAAATCATGGTGCGAACGATAGCATAGGTCCCGGCGTTGTTGCTAAGCCGGCGAAGCTGGGCTTCGTGCCAAGTTTAGGAGGTAGAAATGTTCGCCATGTTTGCGCTCCCGTCGGCTTGCTAAACTCGCCGCCAAAGAGCGATTCCACGTCCGGACAGCGGGTAAGTGATGACAGACCTGAACTTGGCAAGGCGCATGCGGGCAACGGTGGCGGTCGGCCTTGCCGCGCTTTGCATTGCCGTCCATCCCGCGCCGGCTCCGGCGGCACGCGGAGAGACGGAATTCGCCGCGGCCCTTCCCGCGGCGCAGCGTAAGCTGTTCGAGGACTATCTCGCAGCTCAGGCGCTATTCGATTTCAAGAGTGACGCCTATTGGCGCGAAGTCTCCGACAAGCGGGCCGCACGGCGCGGCAAGAGGGGGCGCGGCGAGACAGTCACAGCCAAGGATTACGTGCGTACCTTTCCGCCACGCTACGATGGTCCCACGCTGCCGTCGGAGCTGGCCAAGCGTTGGCAGGCCTATCAGGACAAGCAGCGCGAAGAGAAGAAGGTCGAGCCGCCCAAGCCCATGCCGGGCCTTGCCGATTTCCTGGCCCAGGCAAAGGCGCAGTACGGCTTTGTGCCGGAGCTCATCCCTGAGCGGGAGTTCAAGCTGCGCTACGCCCGCGAAGCAAGGGCGCTGGGTCTCACCAAGGATCAGGTGGTGCGCGTCTATGCGCTCGAGACCAGCGGCCTCGGAACCGCGGACATGGTCGCCGGCATCCATCCCATCAAGAAAACCGGCAGCCCTATTTCGAGCGCGCTCGGCTATGCCCAGCTCCTGGCCGCAAATTCGACCGACGAACTGGTGAAGCACGGTCCGAAATTCGTCGAGCGCCTGCGTCGCATGGCTGCTGATCGGGATATCGATCCGGCGCGCCGTCAGGCGCTGGCCGACAAGGCCGAGCGGCTCAAGGCCATGCTCGCCGCGGCGCGTGCTGTCCCGCACAAATGGGACAGCCACGTCGCCTTCGCCCGCACGCCGAAAGGTCTCGGCATTCACGCCATCAATCTCGACGGTGACATCGGCCCCTGGCTTCAGGTCGTGAAGCTCTATGGCCTGAAGGAAATGGCGGAGAAAGCCGGCATCGCAGCGCTCACCGGCGCCGAGATCGAGCTCATGAACCTGGCCGGCCCCGGCACTGGCCTCGAGATGATGCGCCCCGCGGCACACGATGCGCCGACGCCAAACTTCTTCGCGCGCGCGGCCTATGGGCGCAACACCATCGTTCGTGACAAGACGTCGGCAGAGCTGCTGGCTGCGCTCGACAAGCGCATGGACCAGAACATCTCCAACCCTGGCGCCATCGAATTCGCGGGCGTCTTCGACCAGGTGGCGGGCGAACGGCGCGTCGGCCAGAACTGACGGCTCAAGGCCACTTCACCACGGGCGGCAGCGAGGAGAGGATGCTGTCCACGTTGCCGCCGGTCTTGAGGCCGAACACCGTGCCGCGGTCGTAGAGCAGATTGAATTCCACGTAGCGCCCGCGGCGCACGAGCTGCTCCTCGCGGTCCGCGTCCGTCCATTTCATCTGGTAGTTGCCGCGCACCAGCATCGGATAGACGCGCTGGAAAGCGCGCCCCACGTCCTGCGTGAAGGCGAAGGCCGCATCCCAGCCGCCGTCTTCCTCTGACGGTGTCAGGTAATCGTAGAAGATGCCGCCGACGCCGCGCATCTCCTTGCGATGCGGCAGGTAGAAATACTCCTCGCACCATTTGCGGTAGTGCGGATAGTCGGCGACCTTGTGCGGCTCGCAGGCGCCGAACATCGCCGCGTGGAAATACATGGTGTCGTTGTCCTGCTCCGTGCGCCGACGGTCGAGCACGGGCGTGAGATCGGCCCCGCCGCCGAACCACCACTTGCTGGTCACGACCATGCGCGTGTTCATGTGCACGGCCGGCACGTTCGGATTTCTCGGATGCGCGATGAGCGAGATGCCCGAGGCCCAGAAGCGCGGATCTTCCTCCGCGCCCGGGATCTGCTTGCGGAACTCGGGGGCGAACTCGCCGTGCACGGTCGAGGTGTGGACGCCTGCCTTTTCGAACACCCGGCCGCCGATCATGCTCATGACGCCGCCGCCGCCCGGCGCGCCGGTATGGTCCGTGCGCGTCCACGGCGTGCGCACGAATTTGCCCGGCGCTTCGCCGCCCAGAGGGGCGTCCGCCGGCAGGTCGCTCTCCAATTTCTCGAAGGCAGTACATATATCGTCACGCAGAGACTGGAACCAGGCTTCGGCGTGGGCTTTCCAAGTGTCGAGTTGATCCGCCGCGGCCGTCATGCAGTATCTCCAGTCGAGTTCAGGGTGCTCTAGCGTCATCGTTTTGGCCATATGGCGCGCTAGGGCTTAACTTGATCCAACATAAACGTGAAGTCGTTTGCGCCGGGTGCGTCGCCGCGGGCTCGCGGCGTTTCAAAGAAAACAAGAAAGAGCCCGATGTTTCAATGGTTTGAGTCGCGTATAGACGCGTTTGCCGCGGCTCCGCCGGGCCAGCCCCCAAACAAGCTGGGCGCCTTCTACTGGCATTATATCCGCCCCGCCTGGCGGCCCTTCGCCGTGCTGCTCGTCGTGGGCTTCTTTGGCTCGCTCATCGAGGTCATGCTGATGGCCTTCGTCGGCGGCCTCGTCGACATGATGCGCGCCTCGCCCGACACCGCGCACATTCTTCGCCGACAACAAGTGGACGCTCATCGGCATGGCCTTCGTGGCCCTCATTGCCCGGCCGGGCGTCTCGGCGTTTCACGATCTGGTCAAGAACCAGATGATCACCGCCAACATGACCGCCGGCATCCGCTGGCAGACGCATACCTACGTGCTGCGCCAGTCGCTGGGCTTCTTCCAGAACGATTTTGCCGGCCGCATCTCCACGCGCATCATGCAGACGGGCCCCGCGCTGCGTGAATCCGTCGTGCAGGCTGTCGACGCCATCTGGTACATGGCCGTCCACATCGCCGGCGCCCTGGTGATCTTCTGGGAAGCGGATTTCCGCCTGACGCTGCCGTTGCTCGCTTGGCTCGGGCTCTATTTCGTCGTGCTTGCGCACCTTCGTCCCGCGCATCCAGAAGCTCTCGACGGAAGCGTCCGAGGCGCGCTCGTGGCTCACCGGCCGCGTCGTCGACAGCTACACCAACATCCTGACCGTGAAGCTGTTCGCCCACGCCGAGCGCGAGGACGCCTATGCGCGTGAAGCCATGGAAGCGCATCTCGAGCGCCATCAGGCGTCGCTGCGCAATCTCACCGTCATGGAGTTCGTGCTCTATGCGCTGAACGGCGCGCTGCTCGTGTCCGTCGCGGGCCTCGCCCTTTGGCTCTGGAGCGTCAACGACGTCACCATGGGCGCGATCACCGTCACCATGACGCTCGCCATCCGCATCATCGCCATGTCGGGTTGGATCCTGTTCACGGTCGCCGGCATCTTCGACAACATCGGCGTCGTCCAGGAAGGCATGCAGACGATTTCGCGCGACTACGACATCAAGGATCTCCCGGATGCCAAGCCGCTCGCTGTCCCGAAGGGCGAGATCCGCTTCGATGGCGTGCGCTTCCACTACGGCAAGGTCAAGAGCGTCATCGAGAACGTCTCGCTCACCATCAAGCCGGGCGAGAAGGTCGGCCTCGTCGGCCGCTCCGGCGCCGGCAAGTCGACGCTCGTCAATGTGCTGCTGCGCTTCTACGACCTCGAAGGCGGGCGCATCGTGATCGACGGCCAGGATATCTCGCATGTCCAGCAGGACAGCCTGCGGGCGCAGATCGGCGTCGTGACGCAGGACACGTCGCTGCTGCACCGCTCGGTGCGCGACAACATCCTCTATGGCCGCACCGACGCGAGCGACACCGAGGTCATCGCCGCCGCCAGGAAGGCCCACGCCCACGAGTTCATTCAGGGACTCGAGGATGGAAAGGGCCGCAGGGGCTACGATGCCCATGTCGGCGAGCGCGGCGTGAAGCTGTCGGGCGGCCAGCGTCAGCGCATCGCCATCGCGCGTGTGCTGCTGAAGAACGCGCCGATCCTGGTGCTCGACGAAGCGACCAGCGCTCTCGACAGCGAGGTCGAGGCGGCTATTCAGGAGCAGCTTCTGAACCTGATGACCGGCAAGACGGTGATCGCCATCGCGCATCGGCTTTCGACCATCGCCGCCATGGATCGCCTGGTGATCATGGACAAGGGCCGCATCGTCGAGGAAGGCACGCATCGCGAGCTTCTGGCGCGCGGCGGGCTCTACGCTGAGCTTTGGGCCCGTCAGTCCGGCGGCTTCCTGGCCGACGCCGCGGAATAAGCCC
Source organism: uncultured Alphaproteobacteria bacterium (assembly GCA_963831345.1). Taxonomy (GTDB): domain Bacteria; phylum Pseudomonadota; class Alphaproteobacteria; order Rhizobiales; family Hyphomicrobiaceae; genus Hyphomicrobium_C. Next base: position 123,752 of record CAWHPZ010000039.1, on the reverse strand, counting down.
TGAATTCAGGCGTCTCCCGCGTGTCGTTGGCCTAGGCGGATGATCGAGATGCGCAGGCCCATTGGGCGCAGCGCATTCGATTATCGAACTCCGCAGGAAACATGGATAAAATAAAAGTACGCCCCGGACCCATTCGGCGCTGGGCCGGGGCGCTGGACCGCGAGGTGCTGGCCTTTGGAGGGGTTCGCATCTCGCGGCGCCAACTGTCTGGACCTGATCGCTTTGGGCCCTGGTCCCTCCGATCGTCGCGCCCGCCCATCAGGTGCGGCGTGAATCGGACGGCAGAAGAAGCCCGAAGCGTGAATCATAGGTCCGTAAAGACGGGCCGTAGCCAGGCTATGCCGCGGCTAGATCGAAGCGACCGAGGTTCATGACCTTGGTCCAGGCGGCGACGAAGTCATTGACGAACTTCTCCTTCGCATCCGAGCAGGCGTACACCTCGGCCAGAGCGCGCAGCACCGAGTTCGACCCGAAAACGAGGTCGACACGGGTGCCGGTCCATTTCGCGGCGCCGCTCTTGCGGTCGACACCCTCGAACACGTCCTTGGCCGGGGAAACCGCCTTCCACTCCGTGCCCATGTCCAGGAGGTTGACGAAGAAGTCGTTCGTCAGCGCGCCCGGCTTGGCTGTGAATACGCCGTGCTTGGATCCGCCCGTGTTGATGTCGATCGCGCGTAGGCCGCCGATCAGCACCGTCAGTTCGGGCGCGGTCAGGGTCAGAAGCTGCGCCTTGTCGATCAGCAGCGCCTCGGCCGGCACAGCGTAGCGGGCCTTCTGGTAGTTGCGGAAGCCGTCCGCGACCGGCTCCAGGTGGGAGAAGGACTCCACATCGGTTTGCGCCTGCGAGGCGTCCGTACGGCCCGGTGCGAACGGCACCGTAACGCTGTGACCGGCCGCCTTCGCCGCCTGCTCGACACCGGCATTGCCCGCGAGAACGATCAGGTCGGCGAGCGAGACTTTCTTGCCGCCGCTCTGGCCTTGATTGAACTCGAACTGGATGCGCTCCAGAACCTTGAGCACCTTAGAGAGCTGCTCGGGCTGGTTGGCATTCCAGTCCTTTTGCGGCGCAAGGCGAATGCGCGCGCCATTGGCGCCGCCCCGCTTGTCGCCGCCGCGGAAGGTGGAGGCCGAGGCCCAGGCTGTGCCGACAAGTTCGGAGACGGTCAGGCCGGAGGCCAGCACCTTGGCCTTGAGCGCAGCGGCGTCCGAGTTGTCGATCAGCGGATGATCGACGGCGGGCACCGGATCCTGCCAGACCAGCTCTTCCTTCGGCACTTCCGGTCCGAGATAGCGCGAGCGCGGGCCGAGATCGCGATGGGTCAGCTTGAACCAGGCGCGGGCAAAGGCCTCGGCGAAGGCCTGAGGGTTCTGGAGGAACCGGCGCGAAATCTTCTCGTAGGCCGGGTCGAAGCGCAGCGACAGGTCGGTCGTCAGCATGGTCGGCTTGCGCTTCTTCGACGGATCATGCGCGTAGGGGATGACGTCCGCGGCATCCTTGGCCACCCACTGGTTCGCACCGGCCGGCGACTTCTCCAGCACCCATTCGTAGTTGAACAGGTTCTCGAAGAAGAAGTTGCTCCACTGCGCCGGCGTCTGCGTCCATGTGACCTCGATGCCGCTGCGTGATGGTGTCGCCGCCCTTGCCGGAGCCGAAGCGGTTGTGCCAGCCCAGGCCCTGCGACTCCAAATCGACGGCTTCCGGTTCGGGACCGACGTTGTCGGACGGAGCGGCGCCGTGGGTCTTGCCGAAGGTATGGCCGCCGGCGATCAGCGCGACGGTCTCCTCGTCGTTCATCGCCATGCGGGCGAAGGTGTCGCGGATATCCTTGGCAGCGAGCAGCGGATCGGGGTTGCCGTCGGGACCTTCTGGATTGACGTAGATCAGGCCCATCTGCACCGCGGCGAGTGGGTTTTCGAGGTTGCGCGAATGCACCTTGCCGGAATTGTCGTCGGACACGAGCACGGCTTCGTCGGCCGGCTTTTCCACGCCTTCGGAACCGTGGGCGTAGCGCAAGTCGCCGCCCAGCCAGGTGGTTTCACGGCCCCAGTACACGTCCTGGTCCGGCTCCCAGGTATCTTCGCGGCCGGCGGCGAAGCCGAAGGTGCGGAAGCCCATCGTCTCAAGCGCGACGTTGCCGGTGAGGATCAGAAGATCGGCCCAGGAAATCTGCTGCCCGTACTTCTGCTTGATCGGCCACAGCAGGCGGCGCGACTTGTCGAGGCTGACGTTGTCCGGCCAGCTGTTGAGCGGCGCGAAGCGCTGCTGGCCGCGTCCGCCGCCGCCGCGCCCATCGCCGACGCGGTAGGTGCCGGCGCTGTGCCAGGCCATGCGGATGAACTGCGGGCCGTAGTGGCCGAAATCGGCCGGCCACCAGTCCTGCGAGTTGGTCATCAGCTTGCGCAGGTCGTCCTTGAGCGCCTCGTAGTCGAGCTTCTTGAACTCCTCACGGTAGTTGAAGCTCTGGCCCAGCGGATCGGATTTCGATGAGTGCTGGTTCAGCAGGTCGACGCGCAGCTGGTTAGGCCACCACTCGCGGTTCTGGGTTCCGCCGGTCCCATGCGCCACCGGGCACTTCAGCGGGCCTTTGTCGTCTGTCTTTGCGTCCATGGTCTCTCAATGCCCTCCAGGCTCTGCTTCGATACAGAGAGAAGGGAAACCTAGCCCTGGACGGCCATAGGCGCTAATACTAAATTCTGTCACATACGATAGGAAAAACCTATGATAGACGGCTCCGGCCGAGTAACGCTGCGCCAACTCCGCTATTTCGAGGCGGTCTCACGGCATATGCATTACGGCCGCGCAGCTTCCGAGTGCGCTGTGTCGCAGCCGTCGTTGTCGGTGCAGATCCAGGATCTCGAGCAGGCCTTGAATGCGACGCTGATCGAGCGTTCGCGCGCCGGCATCAAGCTGACGGCCGAAGGCGAGGAAGTCGCCCGCCGCGCAAGGCGTATCCTGGCGGAGGTCAAGGATCTGGCGGACGCAACCCGCCATGGCGCCAGGTTGCTGTCCGGCACGCTGCACTTCGGCATCATTCCGACTGTCGCGCCCTATCTTTTGCCGCCGCTGCTGCCGCACCTGCAGGAGACGTTCGCCGATTTGAAACTGCACGTCCGCGAGACGCAGACGGCGACGCTCATGACCGAGCTTGCGGACGGCAAGCTCGACGTCGTCCTCGTCGCCCTGCCGATCGCGGCCCGTGACATAGACGTGCTGCGCTTGTTCGACGACCGCTTCCTGCTCGGCGTGCCGCCGGGCTACAAGATCGGCCGCAAGTTGAAAGCCGGACCCGAGTTGTTCAGCGCCGAGCAGCTTCTTCTGCTTGAGGAAGGCCACTGCCTGCGCGATCAGGCCCTGTCCTATTGCCAGTTGCGGCAGGTGGGCTCGGTCAACACCTTCGGCGCCTCCACGCTCTCCACGCTGGTGCGCATGGTCGCCAACGGTCACGGCATCACCCTCATTCCAGAGATCGCCATCCGCACCGAGGTGGCGCGCGGCGAGGTGCAGCTGCTGCGCCTCGACGATCCCTCGCCGCAGCGATCGCTGGGCCTCGTCTGGCGCAAAAGCTCACCTCGGAAACGCGACTTTGCCGAGCTCGGCCGCCAGATCACGAGCTTCAAAGGCAAGCTCTAACCGTTGCGCCGGACCTCGCTAGCACCGAAGGCAGGGTGTGGCCATTTGTGCCTCGCCATACAAGGACGCCGAACAGTACTCTTCATGGCTGTCGGCGGAGGGGCTCTCGCTGTGGAAGCTTACCTGGTCTGGCTGCATCGGGCTTTGGGTGCAGGCCTTGCGATCCTGCTCATGGAGGTGCTGGCCCATGCGGTCGGCGAGCCTTTCGCGCAAGTGCCCTTCGTCACCTCGATCGTTCTCGTCATGGCGCTGCCTGAGCAGCCAGCAGCCAAACCCTATGCGGTCGTAGTGGGGCATGTACTTTCGGCTCTAGCCGGATACGCAGCATTGTCCCTGTTGGGGCCGACGGAGACGGCGAGCGCGATTGCCGTAGGGGCGGCGCTGCTATTGATGGTCGCTGCACGCGCTGTACACCCGCCCGCGGGCATCAACGCGTTCCTCTTTCCCACACATCAGCTATCCGCGTCCTGGATCCTAAGCCCTGTGCTTGCAGGCTCGCTCATTCTCGTTGCCTTTGCCGTCGCTTGGCGACGCGCCGAGAGTTCTCGTGGTTCGCCGTTGGGTCGCCCCAAACAAAACGCCCGCGGAATGATGTCCGCGGGCGTTTCCATTTTCTGATGCAGGCAGTAACGCCGTCTTACATGTCCATTCCGCCCATGCCGCCCATTCCGGCGGGGCCATGCGAATTGCCCGCGTCCTTCTTGGGAGCTTCAGAGATCGCGGCCTCAGTGGTGATGAGCAGGGCTGCGATCGACGCCGCATCCTGAAGAGCCGTGCGCACGACCTTGGCGGGATCGATGATCCCCTTCTCGATCATGTCGCCGTATTCGTCCTTCTGAGCGTCGTAGCCGAAGTTCGATCCCTTGGCCTCGAGCACCTTGCCGACGACGATGGCGCCCTCGGTGCCGGCGTTCTCGGCGATCTGGCGGATCGGAGCCTGCAGCGCCCGCTTGACGATGGCGATGCCGGCGTTCTGGTCCTCGTTGTCACCCTTCACCGTGATGGCGTTGGCGGCCTTGAGCAGCATCACGCCGCCGCCGGGAACCACGCCTTCTTCGACCGCAGCGCGGGTCGCGTTGAGCGCGTCGTCGACGCGGTCCTTGCGCTCCTTGACTTCCATCTCGGTGGCGCCGCCGACCTTGATGACGGCTACGCCGCCAGCAAGCTTGGCCAAACGCTCCTGCAGCTTCTCGCGGTCGTAGTCCGAGGTTGTCTCCTCGATCTGCGCCTTGATCTGGCTGACTCGGGCTTCGATCTCTTTCTTCTTGCCGGCGCCGTCGACGATCACGGTGTTTTCCTTGGTGATCGTCACGCGCTTGGCGCGCCCGAGCATGTCGAGTGTGACGTTTTCGAGCTTGATGCCGAGATCTTCGCTGATCGTCTGTCCGCGCGTGAGCACCGCCAGGTCTTCCAGCATCGCCTTGCGGCGATCGCCGAAGCCCGGAGCCTTGACGGCCGCGATCTTGAGACCGCCGCGCAGTTTATTGACAACGAGCGTTGCAAGCGCTTCGCCCTCGACCTCTTCCGCAATGATGAGCAGCGGCTTGCCGGTCTGAACGACGGCTTCGAGCACTGGCAGCAGCGACTGCAGGCTCGAAAGCTTCTTCTCGTGGATGAGGATGTAAGGGTCCTCGAGCTCGGCGATCATCTTCTCGGCATTGGTGATGAAGTAGGGCGAGAGATAGCCGCGGTCGAACTGCATGCCTTCGACGACGTCGAGCTCCGAGGTGAGGCCTTTGGCTTCCTCGACGGTGATGACGCCCTCATTGCCGACCTTCTGCATGGCTTCGGCGATCATCTCGCCGATGTCGGTCTCGCCATTGGCCGAGATGGTGCCGACCTGGGCGATCTCGGACGAGTTCTTGACCTTCTTCGACTTCTTGGCGATCTCCTCGACAACCTCCGCGACGGCCTTCTCGATGCCGCGCTTGAGGTCCATCGGATTCATGCCTGCGGCGACCGCCTTGAGGCCCTCGCGCACGATGGCCTGTGTCAGGACGCACGCGGTGGTGGTGCCGTCGCCGGCGAGGTCATTGGTCTTCTGGGCGGCTTCACGCACCATCTGCGCGCCCATGTTCTCGAGCTTGTCTTCGAGCTCGATTTCTTTGGCGACGGTAACGCCGTCCTTGGTTGTGCGCGGTGCGCCGTAGCTCTTCTCGATCACCACGTTGCGCCCCTTGGGGCCGAGGGTGACTTTCACGGCGTTGGCGAGAATGTCGACGCCGCGCAGTATCTTTTCGCGGGCGTCCGCGGCAAAGCGAACATCTTTGGCAGCCATCTGGGCTTACTCCATGGAATGACGAGGTGCCGCCTTTGGGCGGCACACGGTGGGTCGAGCGGGATGAAGTCGGGGTGTCACGGCACCCCGGCGGGCTTACTTCTCGAGCACGCCCATGATGTCGCTCTCCTTCATGATCAGGAGATCCTCGCCATCGATCTTGACCTCGGTGCCGCTCCACTTGCCGAACAGCACCTTGTCGCCCTTCTTGATGTCGAGAGCGACGAGCTTGCCGCTTTCGTCGCGCGTGCCGGGACCGGCTGCGATCACCTCGCCCTGCTGGGGCTTCTCTGCAGCGGTATCGGGAATGATGATGCCGCCGGACGTCTTGGTCTCGCTGTCAACGCGCTTTACGACGACGCGGTCGTGCAGGGGACGAAACTTCATGATCGGATTGCTCTCCAAGCAGAGAATATTGGGGGCGCTGCTTTATCTCAGCAGCGGACGCGTGCTGGCACTTGGCCCTGCCAAGTGCCAGCCTCGGCGTGGCTCTAATTGAAGCCCGGCCCGGGGACTGTCAAGCCGCCAGCCTCGAGCGGTCAGCTCCGTCTAGACGCATTTTGCAGCCTCTTAGTTTGCGCAGGGTCAAATACAACCGTAAGAATTATGATGTTCAGTATTGCAACCTCACGGGGAGGCGGCTAACCTTGGCCCTCATAATGGTTGCGCTGCCTTTTGAAGAGTTCTCAGTGCTGAAGTGTGGGTGCGGCCCGCCTCAGGATTGTGAGGGATAAGTCATTGCAAAATGAGCGAGACGAAATGAGTGAGAACGGCGGCGGCCGTCCGGGGCTCGCGGACCGGCTTGAATATATGACCGACCTGATCTCTCAGCTGGAACGAATGGCGCGGGAGCAGGGACTGACCCGGCTTGCTGCCATCCTACAGCAGGCCCACGACGAGGCCCGTAACGGCAAGGGCAGCTAGGCAAGGGCCTAAGCCTGCCAAGGCTTTCAATACGCGAGACCAGATGCTGGCCGTGCCGCTCGATGCGCCCGGCCAAATCGAGCTCCATGAGAATGATGCGTACGTCACGCACGGCAAGCCCCGTTGCGCGTACGACGTCATCGATGTCCGTGGGGTGAGGGCCGAGCACATTGAGCACCGTGTCGCGGTCCGCATCCTGCGGCATCGCCGGCGGCGCTCCCGAGGACGGCACCAGCGTCGGCAAGCTCTCGAAGGCATCGGTAAATCCGCCGCTGCGAAGCGTCGTCATGGGCTCGAGCACCGAGAGAATGTCGGCGCTCTCCGTTACCAGAGTGGCGCCGCTTTTGATCAGATGGTTGGTGCCCTCGGCGCGGGGATCGAGTGGATGGCCTGGAACCGCAAATACCTCCCGCCCCTGCTCGAGCGCGAAACGCGCTGTTGTCAGCGTGCCCGACCTGCGCGCCGCCTCGACCACAAGCACGCCGAGCGAAAGCCCTGACACGAGGCGGTTGCGGCGCGGAAAATCCTTGGCGCGCGGTCCGAACCCTGGAGGCTGCTCTGTCACCAGGCAACCTTGCTCTCCGATCCTGCGCTGGAGCTTATCGTGCTCGGGCGGGTAGACAACGTCGAGGCCGCCCGCGAGCACCGCCACAGTACCGGTTGCGAAGGAGGCCTCGTGAGCGGCTGCGTCGATGCCGCGGGCGAGGCCCGAAACGATGGTGAGCCCGGCCCCTCCGAGTTCTGCAGCAAACGTGCGCGCCATCTTGATGCCGGCGGCAGATGCCTGACGTGATCCGACGATCGCCATCGCAGGCCGCGCCAGAAGCTCCGTGTTGCCTTTGAGATAGATCATCGGCGGTGGTGACGCGATTGCCCCCAGAGCGGCGGGGAATGCGGGCTCGATGGTGAACACAGGGACGGCGCCGAGACGGTAGGCGGCTTCAAGCTCGGCCTCGGCATCGCCTGCCGGACAGAGCCGCACGGTCCGCCCACCGCGGCGAGACAATTCGGGCAAGGCTTCCAGCGCTGCCACCGCGCTGCCGAAGTGGTTGATCAACTCCCGGAAGGTGACGGGGCCTACGTTGTCGGAGCGGACGAGACGCAGGCACGCCAGGCGCCCGGCATGGTCGAGCTCGGCAGCGGGGAGCGACGCGGCCTTGAACAGCGAGTCTTGCTCACGCCTTGGCACCGATCCTCGGCTCCTCGCCCTTCAACAGCCGCTTCACGTTGGCGGTGTGTTTCCACAACAGGAGGCCGGTCATGACGACCGCCAGGGACGCGGCGGGAACTTCGTTCATCGCGGCCAAGGCCACGGGCGTCACCGCACTCGCCGCCAGGGCAGAGAGCGACGAATAACGTGTGAGATATGCGACGGCGATCCAAACGGCGCAGAAAAGCAAAGCTGCAGGCCAATAGAGTCCGAGGATCACGCCGATATAAGTCGCGACGCCCTTGCCGCCTTTGAAGTTGAGCCACATGGGAAAGATGTGCCCGAGAAAGGCAGCGAGCCCCGCCATCAGGCTTGCATCCGTCGCTAATCCCGCGAGCGAGCCGAGGTAATAACCAACGACCACCGCAAGCGTGCCCTTGAGCGCGTCGAGAACGAGCGTCGCGGCCGCGAGGCCTTTGTGACCTGTGCGCAGCACGTTTGTCGCACCGATGTTCCCCGATCCGACGGAGCGGATGTCTCCGAGCCCGGCATAGCGGGTGAGGAGGAGGCCGAACGGGATGGCGCCGAGCAGATATCCGATGAGGGTCGGAAGGATATAGCCTCTGACGATGGCCTCGCCGGAGAGCGGCGGAGCCGTGTAAACCACGTTCGGATCGCCCGCCGCTTGTAGAACCGTAGTGGCGAGGACGGCGAGGGCCGCAAAGTTCATCGGAGCTCCGGATAGACAAAACAAATAGAAATGCCGGGTACGGACTGGTCCCGTTTCCCCGAGCCTAGTAGCAGCCGGGCCAACCCGCAACTACGGCCGCGAGGACCGGCGCTATCTTACTCATGCAGAGAGGCGTCAATGTTGCTAGCTTCCGCCGGCAATTGCGGAAGATTTGTATGACGGCGAAGCCCCCACCAAGCACGGAATTTAATCAGCCCCCTCCGCTCGAGGACTATAACCTTTTTCTCTCGGATACCGCGCTGAGGGAAACGGTCGAGCGCGAGGGCGGAGCGGCCGCAGCGCCGGCTCTCGAGCAGTTCGGCCTTGCCGCCGGAGCAGCGCATGCCCTGGAGCAGGGCCGCCTCGCCGACAGGACCCCGCCGCGGCTTGTCACGCATGGCCGCTACGGCCAACGCCTCGATCGCGTCGAGCTTTCGCAAGCCTATCACGCCTGTATGTCCATGAGCTGCGGCGAAGGCCTGCACGCGTCGGCCTGGGACGGATATCCGGCGCCGTTCTCGGGCGCTCATGTCGTCCGCGCAGCCGGTCTCTTCATGGCCGCTCAGATGGACGCCGGCCATTGCCGCGCGCTGTCCATGACCAACGCGTCCGTGGCGGCCCTCTTGAAGGCTCCCGATCTCGCGCGGACATGGCTGCCGAAAATCTCCTCGCGCGATTATGACCCGCGCCACGTGCCCATCTCTGTCAAGCCGTCCGCAACGATTGGGCTCGCCTTCTCGGAGCGCCAGGGCGGAACGGACTTGCATGAGACCGCGACGCAGGCGGTCGCGAAAGGTCCCGCCGGCGGTTATGTCGTGATCGGACATAAATGGTTTCTGTCTGCGCCCATGTCCGACGCCTTCATGGTGCTTGCGCAGGCGAAGGGCGGACTATCGTGCTTTCTTCTGCCGCGATACCTGCCCGACGGTTCGGCGAACGGCATCCATTTGACACGCCTCAAGGACCAGCTCGGCAGCCGTTCGAGCGCCACGGTCGAGGCCGAGCTGAGCGGAAGCCAGGCGTGGCTGGTCGGCGAGGAGGGGCAGGGCGCCGAGCTTGCGAGCGAAATGCTGCTCTACACACGGCTTGATCATGCCGTCGTCGCGGCCGGCCTTATGCGCTCAGGCCTCGCCAACGCGATCCACTATGCCGAGCATCGCATCGTGTCTGGCAGGAAGCTCTCTCGCGAGCCGCTGATGATGCAGGTTCTGGCCGACATCGCGCTCGACGTCGAGGCCGCCGTCGCTCTGACCTTCCGCCTTGCCCGGGCCTTCGATCGCATGTCGGACACGCGCGCTGCCGCATGGTGTCATCTGATGACGCCCGTGACGAAATACTGGGTCTCGAAGATTGCGCAGTGGGCGGTGGCCGAGGCTTTGGAGTGTCTCGGAGGAGAGGGCTACGTCGAGGAAATGCCTTTGGCGCGGATAGCCCGCGACCTGCCGTGCACGGCCATCGTCGACGGCCCTGGAAACGTCATGGCGCTCGAGGTTCTGGCGGTGCTGAGGCGCGAGCCGGAGTACGTCAGCCTTGTAATGGAAGATCTCGGCCGCGCCGCAGCCGGCGACGCAGGCCTCGAAGCCGCACACGCGCGTATCGAGACCATGCTGCAGGAGCCGCGCTGGCTGGACCAGCGCGCACGGGCTCTGACGGAAAGCCTTGCCGTCCTTGCGGCGGGAACCATCCTGCGGGCCCATGTGCCCGCTGCGGTTGCCGACGCGTTCATCGCCACACGCGCTCTCCATGCCGTAGGCAGAACCTATGGCCAAGGCGTCGACAGCGGAGCCGCCGTTCCAATTATAGCTCGGGCACGGCCGGGCAAAGGCCCGGACGGCAGCGCCAGTTAGTTTCTGCTGGCGCCGGGCGCGTCGGTCGGGCCGATGGCGGAAACGATGCGCGACAGCGAACGCACGAACGCGTCTCTTTGCGTTGCCGACAATGACGAAAGGATACGCTCGTCCGTCGCGCGGGCGGCGGGCATTGCTATCCGAAGCGCGCCTTCACCCTTGTCGGTCAACCGCACGGCGTACATGCGGGCATCGCGCCGCGTGCGGCGGCGCTGCACCAATCCGCGCGAGGTGAGCCGGCGCACGATGTCGGCCATCGTCGAACGATCAATCCCGGTTTTCTCCACGAGGTGCGTCTGGCTCGGCTCCTCGCTGTCGGCGATAGCCTGCATGACCGCAAACTGCCGCGGGGTGAGACCGGCGTTGCCCACGTTGATGGCGAACAACTCGTCGGCGCACTGGCCGGCCCGGTGAAGCAGGTGGAGCGCCGAGGAGAGCCTGGCAGTTTGATCATCGAGTTTCATGTGCGGCGTGCCCTTAGTTTTGAGTTGCGGAGCGCGTGCTCGGTGGCCTGGATCTGACGGGGTCTGATCGTGGCCGCCGGCAGCGGACGAGGCGTTGCTCGTCTGACAGCGTCGTTCGAGACGACTGCTAGAAGACAGAATGCGGCGAGACGCAGATTGTTCGGCACCGGAGCGCTGAGGACAATATCTGATGACGTAAAACGGGCATTTCAAGATGCAATGCGCTGTAATCTGAGCGATCAACGTTTAGCTTCGAGGCGCACGTACCGCGCTCACGTGATCACGTGAATAGCCAAGACGTCACACCCGCACGCCGGGCGAGTGCCGCAATGTCCGCATCGAGAGTGGCAAGTGTGTCCGTATCCAGCCTTTCCGGAAGCCACGGAGCCCCATACTGGCTCGCCCGGTATGCGGCTGTAAGGCTTTGCCACGCCTCGCCGTCGAGCGGCCGGTACGGCGGGTTCAGTGTGACTGCGCGTTTCAAATCCTTCTGCGTTCCGAGCCAGGTGTGTGCCGCCTGCCAGATTTCTGCCGATGCCGGCATGTTGTGTCGCGCCTTGAGCTGATTGATGGCCAGAACGCCGGTTTCGCGCGCATGCGGCCCAATCTCGAGAGTTGCGACCCGCACGCCCCGGCGGCGTACGGAGAAAAGCCGGCACTTATCGCGCGCCAGCCGATCCGCATACTGATCCGCACAATTCTGCATGGCCCGCGATTCGGCCAGGATCTGCGACTGCTCGAGAAGCGGCACGAACGAGAAGCTTTGCGCTTCCCCGGCCTGGAGCCAGGAATCGGTGATGGCGCCAGGTCCGAGCTGCAGCACGAGCCGTATGCGGTTGAGCCAGCTTTTGGCCGCGCATATTGCTGTATCGAGCGACATTTCTGGACGCCACGGCACGACGATGAGGCCATGCGCGCGGGAAAGCTCGGCCTGGGAATACCACGCATACGCCGCGAGCAGACCGAACAGCCGAGCCGGATCTCCTGATTCCGAGTAGACGGGCTGCCGCGCCAACCAGAGCGCGAAATACTCGTCGCACGCATAAGCGCCGAACGACACGGCCTTGAGCCAGAACGCGCTGTTCTCGGCCGCCGTCGGAAGCTGATTGACGATCCGCCGCGAGAACATTTCCGACGCGGGCAACGGGCCGATGGAGCCGGTGAAGGCCTCGGGTGGAAGACGTCTGAGCCACAGCGGCAAGTCGAGCACCTGGGCCACGTCGCGAAGAGCGGCGCCCTCGAGCACAAGTTCGAGTGCGCGGCGGCGGATGTCGATTGAGCCGTTGCTGTCGGAGATGGCGTAGAGCGCACCCGGAAAGACGATCGCGAGATCGGCGGCTCGCGGTGAAGAGTTCACGAGCCGCCTGACTGATGCGCGCCGGTCCGGATCGAAGCGGCGAATGAGATGAGCAAGATCGGGCGGGTCGCTCGGCTTCGTGTCAGCTTTGAAAGTGCCGCGCGGCGGATCCAACTCCTTGGTCTTCATACGCATGAGTGCAGATCCTGGTCTGGGGCGAGCCCCAGCAAAGAGAGCCCCTGCAGAACGAGCTTATGTATAGAACTTCAACGAGCATTGCGGCATGCGTGCGACGCGGGGCGCGGCGACGTGCAGCGGAAAATTACACCTGCGTGCGCTTACGCAATTTGAACGCGCATTCTGTCCAGCGCGCCCTGAAGGATGAGCGTCGCCGCCAGTTTGTCGATCACCTGCGCACGCCGTGCTCGGCTCGTGTCGGCCTCGATTAGCATGCGTTGTGCTTCAGCCGTCGTTAGACGTTCGTCCCAGAGCAGGATAGGTAACGCCGAGAGCCCGTTGAGGTTGCGTGCAAGCGCTCGCGTCGACTGCGCGCGCGGGCCCTCGCTGCCGTCGAGATTGGCAGGGAAGCCGAGCACGAAGCCTGCAATCTGATGCTCATCGGCGATCGCCAGCAGTCGCGTCGCGTCCGCCGTGAACTTTGTCCGCTTGATCGTCTCGAGTGCCGAAGCGACCGTGCGCGTCACGTCGGAGAGCGCGAGGCCGAGTGTTTTGGTTCCGGCATCGATGCCGATGAGCCGGCGTCCCGGCGCGAGATGGGCCGCGAAATCTTCGATATCGAAGGTGGTAACGCCTCGTTCTCGCGGCGGCTGTTCGCTGTTCATCAAGTTCGATCTCTGGTGAAACGGGCCTTCTTATACTGGGTCTCGCGGTCGAGCGGCGAAACCTTTTATTTTTGCCCGCTGACACTTACGACCGTTCGCGTCTATGGTGTCCGCGGCCGGATATACCGGCCAAAAAGCCCGCCTCGAAGCGGGATGCAGAAAATAACGAACGAGCGCCGCGAGCGTGTCTCGGAGCCTCGGCTCCGGGCAGGTCCGGCGCTGCTGGGGGAAGCGTGAGCGAACTACAATCTGACGGGGCGCAACCCGAAGCGCCGCCGGCGCCTATTGAAGCGCGTCCTGAAGCACGTCGTTCTGACATGCCGATCCGGCTTGCCTTCACGCTCACGACGCTGCTGTCGGCCTTGCTGCTGTTCTCGATCCAGCCGCTGTTCGCCAAGATGGTGCTGCCGTTGCTGGGCGGCTCGCCGTCCGTCTGGGCCGTGGCCCTCCTCTTTTTCCAGGGCGCGCTGCTGGTTGGTTACGCCTATGCGCATCTGCTCGTCAGCAAAGTTCCCGCCGCGCCTCACCGGCTTCGTGCATCTTGTCCGTCTCTGCGCTTGCGTTCCTGAGCCTTCCGATTGGCATTCCCGCCGGCTGGACCGAGCCGCCGCCCGGCGATCCATATTTCTGGCAGCTCGGGCTGTTCGCCGTCGCGATCGGCCTGCCCTTCGTGGCGGTCTCGGCCAACGCGCCGCTGCTTCAGGCGTGGTTCGCCCGCGCCACGCATCGCACGCGGCCCGATCCCTATTGCCTCTACGCAGCGTCGAACATCGGCAGCCTCGTCGCGCTGTTGGGCTACCCGTTCCTGCTCGAGCCGGTGTTCGGCCTCAAGGCGCTGGCCTCGCTCTGGACGGGAGGCTTCGTGCTGCTGCTTGCGGCGCTCGGCGTCTGCTTCTGGATCATGCGCCGCAAGTCGGCCTCCGACGATGCGGCTGCAGGCAGAGGCTGCCCAACTACCGGAAGGCAGCGCGTCCCGACACCCGCAGCCGCGCTGTCCTGGGTTTGCCTGGCGTTCGTGCCGTCCGCGCTGCTCACCGCCTTCACGACCCACGTCGCGACTGACGTCGCCTCCGCGCCGCTGATCTGGGTGATGCCGCTCTCGCTCTACCTGCTGACGTTCGTCATCGTGTTCCGCGAGCGCGCCCTCATTCCGCAAACGATGGCTGCTTGCAATCCATCTGGTGGCCGTCGTCGTCGCCCTGCTGCAACTCGCGCAGACCGAGCACGAGACGTGGTTCTATGCCGCCGGGCTCGGCGTCGCCGCGTTCTTCACGTCTGCGCTCGTCGCCCATCGCACGCTCTATGAGCAGCGCCCCGCGCCGCGATATCTCACCGAATTCTATATGTGGATGTCGCTCGGTGGCGTGCTGGGCGGCGTATTCGCCGCGCTGATCGCGCCCAAGATCTTCTCGGAGGTGTTCGAATATCCGCTGCTGCTCGCGCTTTCGTTCGCCTGTCGGCCCGGCGCGCTGAGCCTCGCGACCCGAAGCCGCGACAATCCGAGAGTGATCTTCGCGTTCGGCGCCATGTTGCATGGGCGGCGTGCTTCTCATTATCGGGCTTCCGTGGGCGGCGGCAAAAATCGGCACGACGTTCGGAGTATGGGGATCGACATTCGCGGTCGCCGCCGTGCTCGCGGGCGCGACGCTTGTTCGCTCTGGCGCTTTCCGCCGCTTCAGCTCACGGCCGTGCTGCTGATGTATGCGACCATCGTCATTCTGCCGTCGAACGTGCATCGCGGCCAGGCGCAGCGCAGCTACTTCGGCGTCTACAGAGTGATCCTTTCAGACGACGGACAGTTCAATGTCCTGCAGCACGGCACGACGCTGCACGGCGCCCAGAGAGTTCGCGACGAGCTGGGCAACCGCATCGCCAGCACCACGCCCGTCACCTACTATTACCCACGCGGCCCCATGGGCTCCGCTGTCCGCCTCACGAGCTACATCGGCGCGCAGCTCGGCAAGGAACCTCGCTATGGCGTCATCGGTCTCGGCGCAGGCTCGATCGCCGGCCATGCCGCCTCCGGCGAGACGTGGCGCTTCTTCGAGATCGACCCCACGGTTGTCGGCATAGCCAAATCGCCGCAGTTCACCTATCTCACCAACTGCCTTGGCAAGTACGACGTCGTCGTCGGCGACGCGCGCCTGACGATCGCCAAGGAGGCGAACGAAAGCTTCGACCTGCTCATCGTCGACGCCTTCTCGTCGGACGCCATCCCGATGCACCTGCTGACCGCCGAGGCCATCGCCCTCTATGCCACGAAGCTGAAGCCCGAGGGCGCCGGCGTCCTGCACATCTCCAACCGCTATCTCGACCTCGAAGCCGTGCTGGCGACGACCATACCCAAGGTTGCGGGACTGCATACGCTCGTGATCGAGGATGATTTCGACGACGGCTATACCGCCACCGGCTCGACCGTCGTGGTTTTCGGCAAGAGCATGCAGGCCATAGACCTGTTTCGCGGTATTCCGGGCGCGAGAAACATTCATGAAAGCAGTCTCAGGCCCTGGACCGACGACTCGTCGGATGTTCTCGGACCCTTCCTGGCCAAGCTCCGCCGCAGGATGTGAGCCTACGCCCGGTTGCACGGCCCGGGCCGGACCGCTATGAGGGGAGCGACGCGGCCAGCCAGTATCCCGATTTGGCCGCCCTCCGCACCGAGAGCGAAACCATGCACGTTGACGAGACGACTGTCCGGCGCATCGCGCGCCTGGCCCGCATCAAGATCACCGACGACGAGGCCAAAAGCCTCGAAGGCGAGCTGTCCGGAATCCTGAACTGGGTTGAGCAACTCGACGAGATCGATACCACCTCTGTCGAGCCCATGACGCGCGTCGTCGCCCAGGAGATGAAGCAGCGCCCCGACAAGGTGACCGATGGCGAGATCGCCGACGATGTGGTGAAAAACGCGCCCATGACGGAGGATCACTACTTCGTCGTGCCGAAGGTCGTTGAATAGCGATATGAAGTGGATCGTCTGCAGCCGCGCAGTGGCGACAATCGCGCTGAGTACGAAGGCCTAGTGAAAGCTGAGAGGCTTAGGAAATGTCCAAGATATTCGCACTGCTGGCCGTCGCGCTGATCGCGACCGGACTTCTGGTGCTCGCTGTGCCCCGCGACGAGGGAAGCACCGGTGCGCGCTCGCTCAGTCCGCAAGCGGTAAGCGACACGCCGGCCTATCTCTTGAAGGCACGCGAATTCGCCGAGCAGGTCAACGCGCCGCTGTCGATCCTGTTCGGATTAGTGAGCCTCTACTATTCCAGGCGTACCTATCACGTGAGCAAGGCGCGAGCTGAGGCCGATAAGGCCAGAGCCTAGTGATCAGCCGCGTGATCAACCTACGAGCCACAATGTTATCCATGGAACTGCACCGCGCCATTTGCAGATCTTCGGCGGCTGCCGCGCTGGCCGCGCTCGCCATGATCTCGGCTCCACTCGCTGGAGATACCTCGGCAGCTCGCGCCGCTGAGACTGTGAAAGCGCCCTTCATCGCCGGCGTATGGGCAACCGCTGACGGCTGCAAGTTGCGCGCGGCCATCGAGGCCGGCGGGCCGAAGAACGTCGAGACCACGCCCGAGATCCTGACCGCCGACGGCTACCAGGGCTGGGAAGGCGGCTGCTCGTTTAAGTCCGTCAAGGACAACGGTGCCGGCAAGTGGACCGTCGAGACCGCCTGCACGGAAGGTGCCGAGGAGTGGAACGATACCGAGACTTGGGAGCTCGATAGCGCCGCGGGCCGCCTCAAGGTGACGGTCGACGACCAGACGACGGAATTCGTGCCCTGCGATGCCGGGAAGGGGAATTGAACGGTGACGGACCTGACAGGCCTGACGTTGGCCGAAGCGCGCGACGGATTGAAAGCCAAGACCTTCTCGGCGACCGAGCTGACCAAGGCTCACATCGAAGCCATCGAAGCGGCCAACGACGCGTTGAACGCCTATGTGCTGCTCACGCCCGAGGCGGCGCTGGAAGCCGCAGCCGAAAGTGACCGCCGCATTGCCAAGGGCGAGGCGCGTCCGCTCGAGGGTCTGCCGCTCGGCAACAAGGATCTGTTCGCCACCAAGGGCGTGCGCACCACGGCGTGCTCGAAGATCCTCGACGATTTCAAGCCCACCTATGAATTGACAGTCGGCGCCAACCTCTGGAACGCCGGCGCGCTGATGCTGGGCAAGCTCAACAACGACGAGTTCGCCATGGGCTCGTCCAACGAAACGAGCGCGTTCGGACCCGTGGTCAGCCCCTGGCGCCGCGCGGGTAAAACCGACAAGCTCGTGCCCGGCGGCTCATCGGGCGGGTCATCCGCGGCCGTCGCCGCGGGGCTTTGCCTCGCCGCGACCGCCACCGACACCGGCGGCTCGATCCGCCAGCCCGCGGCCCTCACGGGCACCGTCGGCATCAAGCCGACCTACGGACGCTGCTCGCGCTGGGGCATCGTCGCGTTCGCGTCCTCGCTCGATCAGGCTGGCCCCATCGCCAAGACCGTGCGCGACGCAGCCATCATGCTCGGCACCATGGCGAGCTACGATCCGAAGGATACGACCTCGGTCGAAGCGCCTGTCCCCGATTATGAGGCGGCGCTCTCCAAGGGCATCAAGGGGCTTCGCGTCGGCGTGCCCAAGGAATATCGCGTCGACGGCATGTCGAAGGAGATCGACGCGCTGTGGACGCAGGGCATCGAGTGGCTGAAGGCCGCTGGCGCCACCATCCACGAGATCTCGCTTCCGCATACGAAGTACGCGCTGCCAGCTTATTATATCGTCGCCCCGGCCGAGGCGTCGTCGAACCTCGCCCGCTACGACGGCGTGCGCTACGGCCTCCGCGTTCCCGGCCGCGACGTGACCGACACCTACGAGAACACGCGCGCCGCCGGCTTCGGCAAGGAAGTGCGCCGCCGCATCCTGATCGGAACCTATGTGCTCTCGGCCGGGTATTACGACGCCTATTATCTCAAGGCCCAGAAGGTGCGCACGCTCATCAAGCGGGATTTCGACGAGGCCTGGAACAAGGTGGACGTGGTGCTGACGCCGACGACGCCATCGCCGCGTTCGCCTTCGGCGAAAAGTCCGGCGATCCGCTCGCCATGTACCTCGAGGACATCTTCACGGTGACGGTCAACATGGCGGGTCTGCCGGGCATCTCCGTGCCGGCCGGCCTTTCGTCCGAAGGCACGCCGCTCGGGCTTCAGCTCATCGGCAAGCCGTTCGACGAAGCGACGCTGTTCCGCGTCGGGCAGGCGATCGAAGACGCAGCCGGCCGCTTCACGGTCGAGGACCGGTGGTGGACCGGCGCCGCACCAGCGGCCGCAGGCAAGGCCAAGAAAAAGCCAGGAGGCAAATGATGGACCCTAGGCGCCCCTGGGAATGCGCAGACATGTCGCAAGTTCGCGACGAGATCGACCGCATCGACTCCACCCTCGTCGACCTCATCTCCGAGCGCTTCGGCTACGTCGAGCGCGCCTGGCAGCTCAAGAAGAACCCGAGCGACGCGCATGTTCCCTGGCGCATCCAGCAGGTGATCGACAAGGTCAAGGCGCGCGCTGCCGAGCGCGGCATGCCGCCTGAAATGATCGAGATGATCAGCGCTCAGTGGCGCAACATGATCGGCTGGTTCGTGCAGTACGAGGAAGAAAAGCTCAGGAAGCAAACCGATCCGTCGAACGGCGGAGGCGTGGGCTGATGGTTTCCATCACGCCCTTCGATCCCATCACGCTGTTGCTGGTCGCGCTGTTCAATCCGGCCGTGATCATCGTTGCCGTGCTGATGGGCCGACGCGCCAACCAGTGGCAGAAGCTGCCGGTCGCGGCCTTCGCGGCCTCGCTTGCCGGCATGGCCCTGTTCTGGCTTGGCGGCGAGCTGGGCTTCTTCGCCATCCACGCCCTCGGTGGCGAGGCCGCCATCCTCTTCTTTCAAACCGTGCTCGGTCTGATCTGGGCCTGGCTGGCCTATCGCTTCTGGCCGTTGCGGACCTGACGAAAAGGGCGCCATACGTAGGTGCCCTTCTGAAACTGAAGGTTTGGGGTGTTGAAGCTTTCCAGTGGAATGCCCTAAGGAGAACGTTATGCAGGACACGACCAAGGCCGCTGACAAGGGCAAGCCGAAAAACCTCATCGCCGGCGCGACCGGCGATTGGGAGGTCGTCATCGGCCTGGAGGTGCACGCCCAGGTCGCTTCCGCCTCGAAGCTGTTCTCCGGCGCCTCCACCGCGTTCGGCGGCGAGCCCAACAGCCACGTGTCGCTGGTCGATGCGGCCATGCCCGGCATGCTGCCGGTGATCAACGAGGAGTGCGTCGCCCAGGCCATCCGCACCGGGCTTGGCCTCAAGGCCGCGATCAACCTGAAGAGCGTGTTCGACCGCAAGAACTACTTCTATCCCGATCTGCCGCAGGGCTATCAGATCAGCCAGTACAAGCAGCCGATCGTCGGCGAGGGCGAGGTCGAGATCGATGTCGACGGCGAGACGCTGCACGTCGGCATCGAGCGGCTGCATCTGGAGCAGGACGCCGGCAAGTCGATCCACGACCAGCATCCCGATTATTCCTACGTCGATCTCAACCGCTCGGGCGTGGCGCTGATGGAGATCGTGTCGAAGCCCGACATGCGCTCGGCGAAGCAGGCGCAGGCCTATGTGACGAAGCTGCGCACCATCCTGCGCTACCTCGGCACCTGCGACGGCGACATGGAGAAGGGCAACCTGCGCGCCGACGTCAACGTCTCGGTGCGCAAGCCGGGCGCGCCGCTCGGCACGCGCTGCGAGATCAAGAACGTCAACTCCATCCGCTTCATCGGCCAGGCCATCGAGGTCGAGGCGCGCCGCCAGATCGACATCATCGAGGACGGCGGCAAGATCGACCAGGAGACGCGCCTGTTCGATCCGGGCAAGGGCGAGACGCGCTCCATGCGCTCCAAGGAAGAGGCGCACGACTACCGCTACTTCCCCGATCCCGACCTGCTGCCGCTGGAGCTGACGCAGGAGCTACGTCGACGAGCCTCAAGAGCGGCCTGCCCGAGCTGCCCGACGAGAAGCGAGCCCGCTTCATGAAGGACTACGGCCTCTCCGCCTACGACGCCGACGTGCTCGTCGCCGAGCGCGAGAACGCCGACTACTTCGAGGCACGTCGGCGCAAAGGGCGCGATGGCAAAGACGCCGCCAACTGGGTCATCAACGAGCTGTTCGGCCGCCTCAACAAGGAAGGCAAGGACATCGAGCATTAGCCCGTGTCGGCAGCGCAGCTCGGCGGCCATCGTCGATCTCATCGCCTCCGGCACCATCTCCGGCAAGATCGCCAAGGACCTGTTCGAGATCGTCTGGACCGAAGGCGGCGACCCGGCCGAGATCGTCGAGAGCGCGCGGCATGAAGCAGGTCACCGACACCGGCGCCATCGAGAAGGCCGTCGACGAGATCATCGCCGCCAACCCCGACAAGGTCGAGCAGGCGAAGGCCAAGCCGACCATGCTCGGCTGGTTCGTCGGCCAGGTCATGAAGGCCACGGGCGGCAAGGCCAACCCGCGGCCGTCAACGAGATCCTGAAGAAGAAGCTCGGCATCTGACGGCGGCACAGGGCTTGGGACGAGCCGACGCGAGGTCGAGCGGCGGCATCAGCTTTCGAAGTTGTAAGAATTGCCGCGCCCATGTGCCGCTCGGATAAGGAGCGCTTCAAAACCTTCCGGCAAACTGAAGCTTTGCCGACACGCATCGGCCAAAGACTGCGGCCATCGCCCGCATCCCCCTCGCCCATGCCGGGGGAGACACGTTACGTGAAATGACGGTCACGGCGCGAATTGGGCCGAATCGGGCATGAGAACGCCCGCAGGGTTCTGCTGGGGAAACACATGACTCTCGGATGGCGATCCATTTTTCGCGCGGCCACGCTGGTGTTGGCCTGCACGCTGTCGCTTGGCGCGAGCGCCAATGAGGCCTCGTCCCAATCGCCGCCCGCGGCTGCACCGTTCGCGGCGCTCGACAGGCTGGTGGGGCGGAGAAGGCCGGCTGAGGTTCAAGGACGGCAAGCAAGAGCAGGTCAAATGCCGCGCCACTTACATCATTGGCGCGACGCCGAACGATCTGAAGCAGACCATCCGTTGTGCCTCGGGAAGCGGCAAGATCGAGGTGACGAGCAACGTCAAACACGACGCCGGCGTGCTCACCGGCGAATGGACCGAGACGGTCTATAACGTGACGGGCGATCTCACCGGCGAGGTGACGCCGCGCGGCTACCGCGTCACCGTCAAGGGCACCAACGGCACCACGCTTTCCGCCAACATGGACATCATGGTCCGCGAGAAGAAGCAGATCATCGAGATCCAGTTCTTCAGCGAGACGCTGATCGGCCTGACCCTCATGCTCAACAAGGGCTGACGCTCGCCTCCTCTCGACCCATCACCTTCAGGGGAGAGGGTCGCGGCAGGTGCAGCCTCAGGCCGGCAGCATGGCGGCTGCCCGTCATGCCCGTGAGGGCGTTCCCACTGGGGACGCAGAGCGCGACTCACTGCATCACTCCGGAAACTGTCCGGTCTGGCGCAACGCCTCGCCGAGCGCGACGGCCGCCGCCACGGCGATGTTGAGCGAGCGCATCCCAGATCGCATCGGAATACGCACGCGGGCGTCGGCGCGGTCGTGAACAGCCTCCGGCACGCCCGCACTCTCGCGCCCGAGCAGCAACGTATCGTCGGGCTCGAATCGAAATTCGCCTAGAGACTGACTGGCCGACGACGTCAGAAGCACGAGCCGGTGCGAAGGCGCCTCTTGAGAGCGCGCCGCAATGAACGTCTCCCAGCTCTCATGACGAACCAGTGTCACGTGATCGAGGTAGTCGAGGCCGGCGCGGCGAAGCGCTTTGTCGGTCATGTCGAAGCCTGCCGGCCCGATGATATCGGTGGCGACGCCGAAGCACGCCGCCATGCGCAAAATGGTCCCGGTATTCTGAGGGATATCAGGTTGATATAGCGCAAGGCGCATGAGCTCTCCCCGTCGTAAGGCGTATGCGCCACTTTGACCCGTGAGCCGAGACGTATGCTGTCTTGAGGGGGGAGACAATCGGTGCGAGAAGAACATAACGAAATAAAACAAACGCGCACGCAGGCCGCCTCGGGAGGGCGCCATGGGTATGTTTTTCCCCGGTTCTTGCGCAAAGAACGCCCCTTCGTTAGTGCTTCAATCCATCCTTTGTGAGAGTGCTTTGTGCGCTCGACGTAAGACCGGACGCACGTTCGTCCGCTGAGTTGAGGATTGCCTCGGAATCTGGGAGGGCTATGTGGCAACCGAAGCCGAAGACCTGAACCGCCGCGACTTTCTCGTGATTGCGGGTAATGCATTCGTCGCGGTAGGCGCCGCGGTGACGCTTTGGCCGTTTATCGACCAGATGAATCCCGACGCCGGAGCACAGGCTTTGGCCTCCGTCGAGATCGACCTTTCTCCGGTCAAGCCGGGCCAGGCCATCACGGCCATGTGGCGCGGCAAGCCGATCTTCATCCGCAACCGCATGCCCGAGGAAATCAAAGCGGCCGAGGCCGTTCCTCTCGCAGATCTCCCCGATCAGTCCGCCCGCAACGACGATCTTCCCGAGACCGCGCCGGCGATCGACGCCAACCGCGTCAAGGCCGGCAAGGACAACTGGCTGATCATGGTGGGCATCTGTACGCATCTGGGCTGCATTCCCAAGGGCCAGGCCCTGGGTGATGCACGCGGCGACTTCGGCGGCTGGCTCTGCCCCTGCCATGGCTCGCACTACGACACGTCCGGACGCATCCGCAAAGGCCCGGCGCCTCGCAACCTCGAGGTCCCGCCTTACGATTTCGTGTCCGACACCAAGATCAAGATCGGCTGAGGGGCCTCGTCTCATGGAGCATAATTCGAGCTACGTCCCCGGATCGGCCTTCGCCAAATGGTGGGATGAGCGTCTGCCGATCATGCGTCTGATGCATGGGCAGTTCGTCGACTTCCCGACGCCGCGCAATCTCAACTATCTCTGGACGTTCGGTGGCATCCTCACGTTCTGCCTCGTCGCCCAGATCGCGACCGGCGTCGTCCTTGCCATGCACTACCAGCCGAGCGCGCATGAGGCCTTCAATTCGGTCGAAGCCATCCGCCGCGACGTCAACTACGGCTGGATGCTGAGAAACTTCCACGCAGTCGGCGCCTCGATGTTCTTCATCGCCGTCTACATCCACATCTTCCGCGGCCTCTACTACGGCTCCTACAAGGCGCCCCGCGAGGTGCTCTGGATCCTCGGCGTGTTCATCTTCCTCGCCATGATGGCCACGGCCTTCATGGGCTACGCTCTTCCTTGGGGCCAAATGAGCTTCTGGGGCGTCACCGTCATTACCAACCTGTTCTCGTCGCTGAACGAGATCATCCCGGGCCTCGGCACCACCATCGTCGAATGGCTGTGGGGCGGCTTTTCCGTGAGCGGCACGACGCTGAACCGCTTCTTCGCGCTCCACTACCTGCTGCCATTCGTGCTGGCGGGCCTCGTGATTCTGCACATCTGGGCGCTGCATGTCGCTGGCCAGAACAACCCGACCGGCCTCGACATCAAGACCAAGTCGGACGCCGTGCCGATGTTCCCCTATGCGGTGGCCAAGGATGCGTTCGGCCTGTTCGCCTTCCTGATCATGTTCGGCTGGTTCGCGTTCTTCCTGCCGGATTATCTCGGCCACGCCGACAACTACATCGAAGCCAATCCGCTCGTGACCCCGCCGCATATCGTGCCTGAATGGTACTTCCTGCCGTTCTACGCCATTTTGCGCGCCATTCCCTCGAAGCTCGGCGGCGTCATCGCCATGTTCTCGGCCATCGCCATCCTGCTGTTCGTGCCCTGGCTCGACAGCAGCCGCGTCCGCTCGGCCAAGTATCGCCCGATCTACAAGTGGTTCTTCTGGCTGCTGGTCATCTCCGCCGTGTCGCTTGGCTATCTCGGCGCCAAGCCGCCGGATGAGATCTACGTCTTTTGGGCGCGCGTCTTCACGATCTACTACTTCGCCCACTTCCTCGTCGTGATGCCGATCGTGGGCATCCTGGAAACGCCGACCGTGTTGCCGAAATCGATCACGGCCTCGGTGCTGCCGCCGTCGGCTGGCGCTGCGACGCCGAGGGCCGCCGCTGCGGCTCCCGAGAAACGCTGAGCGGGGGACACCACATGTTGAGACCGACAAACGGTTCGATCCTCTCGGCGCTGGCCTCCGTGGCGGCACTGTTCGTTGTCGCCACGCCGGCTCTGTCCGAAGAAGGCGGGCACGCGCACATCGCGCGGCAAACCTGGAGCTTCGGCGGCTTCACCGGCCAGTACGATCAGGCAACTCTGCAGCGCGGCTTTCAGATCTACAAAGACGTCTGCTCCGCCTGCCACGGCCTGAAGCGCGTGCGCTTCAGAAACCTGGCCGAGCCCGGCGGCCCCGCCTTCCCGGAGGAGAGCGTGAAGGCTCTCGCCGCCGAATGGCCGAACAAGATCACCGACGGTCCCGACGACAGCGGCAAGATGTTCGAGCGCACGTCGAAGCTGTTCGATCCGATCCTCGGCCCCTTCAAGAATGACCAGGAGGCGCGTGCGGCTCAGGGCGGCGCTCTGCCTCCCGATCTGTCGCTCATCGCCAAGGCCCGCAACGTTGAGTACACGGGGCCGTTCTGGGCGCATCCGTTCTCGATGCTGCGTGACATCGCCACCAGCTATCAGGAAGGCGGCCCGGATTATATCTATGCGCTATTGATGGGCTATTCCGACGAGGTGCCGGCCGACATCAAGTTGGCTGAAGGCATGCATTATAACGCCGTCTTCCCCGGTCATCAGATCGCGATGCCGGCGCCGCTCGCCAAGGACAACTTCGTCAAGTACCAGGACGGCAGCGGGTCGCTCGAGCAGAACGCGCACGACATCGCCGCGTTCATGGCTTGGGCCGCCGATCCCACGCTCAATGAGCGCAAGAGCATCGGCTGGCTCGTCATGCTGTATCTCGCTGTCACAACACTGTTGCTTTACCTCGGCAAGAAACGCATCTGGTCGAAGATCCCTCACTGAGGCTTAGGCAGCAGTCTGACGATGGCTCGTCTCTGAGACTTGGAAAGGCCTCGCTCGCGGGGCCTTTTCGTTGTTGAATGCGACCCGGTTGGGCGACCAGTAGGAGAGCAACATCATGACGAAGTCCGTGCTCGGAATTATCGGCGGCAGCGGATTTTACGGCCTGCCCGGCCTCGAGAACGTGCGTTGGGAAAAGGTCATGACGCCCTGGGGCGCGCCGTCCGACGAAATCATGTTTGCGGAAATCTCGGGTCTGCCGATCCGCTTTCTGCCCCGCCACGGGCGCGGACATCCGGTCCCGCCCTCCGGCATCAACTTCCGCGCCAACATCGACGCCTTGAAGCGCTCGGGCGTCACCGACCTCATCTCGATTTCGGCCTGCGGATCTCTCAAGGAGGAATTCGCGCCCGGTCATTTCGTGCTCGTCGATCAGTTCGTCGACCGCACCTTCGCGCGCGAGAAGAGCTTCTTCGGACCGGGATGCGTGGCGCACGTCTCCGTTGCCGATCCGGTGAGCCCGCTGCTGGTCGATGCCATCGAAAGGGCAGCCCAGGCGGAAGGCGTCGAGCACACGCGCGGCGGCACGTATCTCGTCATGGAGGGGCCGCAGTTCTCGACGCGCGCCGAAAGCAATCTCTACCGCAGCTGGGGTCTCGACGTGATCGGCATGACCAACATGCCGGAAGCCAAGCTCGCCCGCGAAGCCGAGATCTGCTACGCCACCGTCGCCATGGTGACGGACTACGACTGCTGGCATGACGAGCACGCCGACGTCGACGTCGCCTCCGTCATCCAGGTCATGAAGGGCAATACCGAGAAGGCGCAGCGGCTTGGTCCTGCGCCTCGCCCGCGAATTCCCCAAGGTGCACCCGCCGTGCCCCATCGGCTCCGACCGCGCTCTCGACGTCGCCATCATCACGGCGGTGGAGGCCCGCGATCCCTCGCTGCTGCGCAAGCTCGATGCCGTCGCAGGCCGCGTCCTGAACGGCTGACGTCTTGCAGCCTGCCGCCTTCCAATAGCGTCTCGCAGCTTCGCGCGCCGCATCCGGCTGCGCGACCCTGTTCATCAGGAGATACGACATGCTCAAGCTTTACTATGCGCCGGATACGTGCGCGCTTGCCCCCCACATCGCGCTCGAGGAAGCCGGGGCCTCCTACGAGGCCATCCGAGTTCGATACGGCGGCCGGAGAACAGCGCAGCCCCGCTTACCTGGCACTCAATCCGAAGGGCCGCGTACCCACTCTCGTGACGCCGGAGGGAAGTCTCACCGAGAACCCGGCGCTTCTCGCCTTCATTGCCCAGGCATTCCCGGATGCGAACCTCGCCCCGCTCGACGATCCGTTCGCCTTTGCCCGCGTGCAATCCTTCAACAGCTACCTGTGCTCGACCGTGCACGTGGCCCATGCGCATGGGCGGCGTGGTTCGCGCTGGGCCAGCGACGCTGCCTCGTTCGCCGATATGAAGCGCAAGGTTCCCGAGAACATGGCCGACTGCATCGGCCTGATCGAGCGCGAAATGCTCGTTGGCCCGTGGGTCATGGGCGAGACCTTCACGATTTGCGACCCCTACTTGTTCACGATCTGCCTTTGGCTCGAGGCCGACGGTGTCGATGCCACGAAGTACCCGGCCGTTCACGCCCACATGCTGCGCATGGCGGCGCGCCCTGCGGTCAAGAAGGTGCTCGAGCTCGAATGGCCCAACGGCCATCCGAGCTTGTCGTAGTAGCTGCAGAACGCTAGAGCAGCGCTCCGCTTGCCTCGAGACGCTGCTTCAGTGCCGCGTTGACGACCAAAATGCGCACGTGCCGCGGGTTTGCGGTCGGGCTGGGTTTGATGATGCTGGGCTGCCCCGTTTGACAAATTCGTCTGGCCTCGTTCGCGAGCCACCCTCGCGGTCCGGCCATTCCGCTGTGCACGCGGATGAGCGCCTCGCATTTGCCGTCGTCTGTGGCCGGAATCTTTGCGGGCTTTTCTCCGAGATAGCGGAGGAGCCGCTGGGCAATCGTATTCGGCAGCAGAGCCGGACGTCCGCGCTCGAGAAAGCCGAGCCATGCGCCGAGCATCAGCATCTCGTGCATGAATTCGAGCTCGGGATAGATATAAGCCGCGTTGATGCTCGAATAGATCGAGGCGATGAGGGCGTCCGAAGGCTGAATGCGGGTCGTTGAGGGTTCAGCGCCGCCTCGCTTCAACCGGCGCGCATCATTGAGAAGGCGGTCGAGGGAGGCAAGGATGGAGAGTTCGAGCAGCCATTCGTTCCGGAGATTGGGAAGCGGCCCCTCGGTTGCAGAGCGCGAGGCCGGCTCCGATCCGAATAGCTCGACCCACACGCTTTCGCCGGCCGAGGCCGCGTCGATGGGGGAGACCGCAGTCACGACCTGGCTGCGAACGATGGTGTCGAGCGCGGCCCGCCGCGCCGCCAGAGAGGGCGGATCGTCGCCTTCCGTCAGGCTGGCCATGCGTATCATGCAGTGGAATATGCGCGCGACGAGTGTGCGCTGCACAAAATAGGCGGAGTTTCGCGAGGTCTCCGCCCCTGGTCTGCGCCCAGCCAGCGCCGGCATTAGAATCGGCAATTCGTCGCCGGAAACGTCGTCCCATGTCACGTGGCCGTAAAATGCGCCGAGCGATTGCTCAATGAGTCCATCGCCCCACACACGTTCCGAAGCAGGCTTCTTTTTGAATTTGGACATAAAAACCTGTTCAGCCTGTCGCCTGGATTGCCTGCGCGGGTGTACGGAACAAAATTTACCGCACCGCGTTAAAACCGCCATCTTGGAAAGTGGGCAGGGTCGCGATGAGATCCTTTGTTTCAGCCAGAGGCAACAAATTGAAGGTCGTTTGCCTCTGCTCCAAGACTGTATGAGCGTCGATCACATATGACGACGAAGCTTATGCTCGCATTTTTGAGCGATGGTATGCATGTGCTTCATTGCAGCCGCCGCGTTAGGAAAGGCTTTACCGTCGATATGCATTTGTTGTTGGACGATGTTTTTGGTGGATACAGGACAAAACGTCCTTTTTTCGCCCACGGATTGTGTGACAGAGGTGCGCCACGTGCTACCGCTTAGCATTCAGGGAGACACTCAGATGCTTTGGGCAGGTATCTTCGCTGGCGGCGCCGGACTATTGCTGAGCGCGCGCTATCGAGTCGGCGCGCTGATCGCCGCGGGCATGGTCGGCGTACTCGCGATGCTGTGCGTGAGCCCCTTTGCCAATTGGACGGCGGCTGCGACATTGGTCAATACGTTGGCGATGTTGTGCTCGCTCAACGCGGGCTATCTGCTGGGCTTTGCGATCTCCTGCGCGCGCGCTCGTTCCGCCGTCAAGTCCGGGAGCGAAACAGTCGCCCGGCATCACGCCGTCGCCGACAATGGCCGCATGGCAATCCATCGCTGAACCACGCGAGAAGACCTCGGCAGAGCGCGGGGGAGTCGTCAGGCCGTCTCGTCGAATTTCGTCACAGCTGGAATGGTCTTGATCAGGATGGCCGCATCGCGCCAGATCGACCATGAGCGCACGTAGTGGCAGTCCATGGCCACACGTGTGGAGTAATTTACCCGGCTTCTTCCGCTGATCTGCCATAGCCCCGTTACGCCTGGGCGAACGGCAATATACTGCTGTACGCGCCGGCCATAGCGCTCCATCTCCGCGGGAGTGACAGGGCGTGGACCGACCAGGCTCATGTCGCCCTTAAGCACGTTGATGAGCTGAGGCAGCTCGTCGATGCTCGATTTGCGCAGCACGTTTCCAAGACAGTTGATGCGCGGATCGTGCATGAGCTTGCGCGTCTGTTCCCACTCCTCGGCCGCTTGCGGGTTCGCGGCCAGATGCTGCTTGAGGATCTCGTCGGCCTCGAGCTTCATCGTGCGGAATTTAAAGCAGCGGAACGACCGTCCTCCAAACCCCACCCGCTCGTGCGCAAAGATAGGGCTGCTGCCCGTCACGGCCCGGATAAGCACGGCGAGGAACAACAGCATGGGCGCTAGAACGACGAGTGCACATACGGCGAAGGTCAAGTCGACCCCCCGCTTTACGCTTCCCCCGACCGGTGTGGCGCTACGGGCTTTGCTAGCTGCAGCCCTAACAAGAGGCGCATCAAGACGCCTGTCGAGAGCCGGATCGAGCCCGACCAGAGCCCCGACACCCGACGTCCGCACGGAGGAAACGACCGTGCACCATTCAGGGTCGCTCCTGAAGGGGTCGCTCCTGAAAGCCTCGAGCGAGGCCGAACCCATGGTTAAGTTGGCGGGGGAGCGGGGCACATCTCTCGAACTGCGAGCAGGCCCTGCATTCGAAATGAGGTCATACCCCTGCATGATTAATCTTTCCCGCTGAGGTGCCGCACGCACCCCTACTCAAGACGCAACTTCGCCGTCTCCCGCACTTCAAGACTGGCGATTGAAATGAACGGACCTATGCAATTGGCTAACAAAGCTTTTCTTATGCAATAAAGATTTGATCGATCATATTTCCGCTATGCAGCAAAGAGCAAGGCGCCAAAGGACGTACGGCGTGCCACCTTGGAGGGCTGGGCGTAATACCAAATGCTACGTCTGGGGGAATGAGCACGCAGAGAAGCCCGCGAGCACCTGAGTGCTCGCGGGCTTCTGTGTGTTGGCCGTCAACAGCAGTCGTTGACGCGGTCGGCTGCCCTCTTAGTCTTTGCCCAGAACGTGGCGGCCGGAGAGAGCATCACCCGTCACGACGCTGTCGGTTGCGACGCCCGATACGGTCGAGGTGATGGTCGTGATGTAGTTCAGGAACTTAGTGACCTCGATGGAGTCTGCGTTGGCGACATAAATGCTGTCACGGTTACGCATCCTGAAGCCCTGAGTGTAGAAAAAGGCCGAAGGATCGCGGAAATTCGACCTGTACACCGTCGGGATCATCTTCATGTCCGGCGGGAAATGGTTGAGGTTCGCGCCGATGTTCTCGAGCACGCTGCGGAATTCCAAGCGGTAGAGGAACACTTGGCTTGGATTGGCGCGGTTGTCGATGAGGCCGCCGGCCTTGGCAAGGGCTTCATTGAGCGACAGCTTCTCTTGCTCGAAGGCAAACTGACCGGTGAGGCCGAACGTCTGGCCGGCGGTCGCCACTGCGCCGAGAGCGACGAACTTCTGCGGTTCGCGGAAGAGGTAGATCGAGTCGCCGGGGTTTGCGTAGATATTCTCGGCCGGGTTGTTGATCAGCGTCGGGAAATAGACCGTGGCACGCCGCCCGTCACGCTGCAGCGTGACGTAGGTCTCGTAGCCTGGATACCTGACGCCGCCGGCGCGCGAGACCATGTCGAGGATACGGTCGCCACCTTGGCGGATATTGAAGCGGTTTGCCGCATTGATCACGTCGCCGAAGACCGACACCGCCGTAGCGTTCTGTTCTTGGAACGTGACGATGACTTGCGGCTCGATTGCCCGATTCTCGAGCTTTGCTTCGATGTCATGCTGGATTGCGGTCAAGGTGCGGCCGGCCGCGCGAACCGCGCCCGCGAACGGGATCGAGATATTGCCGGAGCGATCGACCGTTTGTGTAGGGAACGTCACGTAGTTGCCGGGCCTGACGCCAGCGTCGGCCGGAATGAAGAGACCGCCTGAGCGGGACTCGAATACGGAAATCTGCAGAACGTCGCCGACGCCGACCAATACGGAAGGCGGACCGCTCTTGCTGGTGCCGAAGCTGCCAAAGAACGAGCCGGGCCCGCCATCCACCTGGTTCGCGAGAACGGCCTCGCTGATATCCACCAAGGCGTAGGGGACGACGACTTCGCGGGGCTCCGTGAGAAGCGACGTCGATGCGCCGCGGTCAACGGAGCGGTGTGAAGGTCCGTCCACGGGAAGCTGTGTGCATGCGGCAATCATCGCAGACGCCGTAGCCACGGCGAAGGCGCGACTCCTCGTATTCGTGCGCATTCGACGACACCTCACCTTAAGGTCATCCGAACGCAGAACAACGACGAAGGAAATCAATGCATGTATTGGAGCAGGCGGGGCGTTTAGATCGCGAAACTCACGACCACGCCCGGACGATCAGCCCATACGCCCAACCACTAAGTCCTATCCGTATAGCTTGATGCGCTGTGAACAAGGTCAGCCAAGTTTAGGGACGAGTGTGAATTGGATCAGCCTGTCGCCGAACGGCAACATGTGGATAAAATACAGTTAACTTTCGAGGCTTAGCCGGCGGATGGCGCCAAGCTTGCTTCTTTCGAACGCCCCACGGAGATGGCGGCTCCAGCCCCGAGAGCCCATGCCACGAGCAGCGCCACGGCTGGGATCTGCAACGAAAAATCGACGGTCGAGTGCAGTGTGATGAGAAGCAAAATCGAAAGGCAGGCGAGAGGGGCATATCGGTAGCGCCGCCGCTCTCTCAACCCCTTCGCGTAGATTGCGATGAGCGTCACATAGGCGATGAGGGTCGCCGCCAGAAATGCGCCGCCAAAGGTGAG
Source organism: uncultured Alphaproteobacteria bacterium (assembly GCA_963831345.1). Taxonomy (GTDB): domain Bacteria; phylum Pseudomonadota; class Alphaproteobacteria; order Rhizobiales; family Hyphomicrobiaceae; genus Hyphomicrobium_C. The sequence goes on along the minus strand of CAWHPZ010000039.1, from coordinate 92,133 downwards.
TAGGCCTTCGAGTGGCACGCTGTGAGCCATCTCCCAGTACCCTTCGATGCCGCACGCGTCGGCTCGGTAGGCCGGAAACACGTCCTGGAAGGTTCCTGCTCCCGTTCCCCACGGAAGGTGCTCCCTGATCGCCTGCCAGGTGGATCTGTAGGTGCAGAGCCGCTGCTCGTCGACAAGACCTTCGGTCTCGATGCGGAGCAGGAGACGCGAGCCGAAGATTGCAAAGAGGCCGCCGACCGCGCCGATCGCGAGCAGGCTGCCGCTGAGAGCCGTCGTCGTGGAGTATTTGCGCCGCAACGACAAGTACGCCTGCCCCGCGGCGAGAGCAGCAAGGGCTGCGAGAGAGGCGAGCACGCCGGCTCTGGATCGCGTGAGAAACAGCGCGAGCGCGAAGATGAAGGCAAGGCCGGCATAGAAAGCGAGAGCGGCAGCCTGTCTGCTGTCGTCGGGCAGCCAGCGGCGGTTCGAGCGCAGAAAAGCCATCGGCCGGAGAACGCTCCACGGGCGAGACATGAGTGCGAGCGAGAGCAGTGTGAGTACACCGAAATAGGTCGCGGCCGTGTTCGGATTGACGAAAGTTCCCGTGAAAAAGTCGAGATAGTGGTGTTTCTCCTCGAACAGGAGCCGGCCCGGATAAGCCCAATACTGAAGGAGCGCGGCCGCGCTCACCGCCCCGCTGATGCCGAGGATGATGTCGGCCGAGCGGGTGAAGCCGCGCGTATCGCGAATGTTCGCCAGGGCCGCGATAAAAGTCGCGAGCGGCAGCATGACGTATCCGATCGAGGCCAGCGGCTGGTAGCGCGCCGACGCCAAGGGCGCGGAGGTGCTGCCGGTAAGCTCTGATGCCGCCGCCCAAAAGCGATCCACGGACAAGTGCGCAGCATTCGGGATCACCTGCAATATGGTCCACGCAACGAGCCCTGCGCAGAGCAGAGCAGTCACTCCGATGATCCGAGACGCCGCCGGTGTGGGCGGCGAGGCCAGCAGCGACGAGATGAGAGAGAACGAAAGCAAAAGGCCGAGAACGCCGGCACTTGCAGCATCGACCGAGCCGAGCGGGACCGCCGCAATTGCGACCGCTACAGCTAAGAAAATAGAAGCCGGCTTCAGCGATGGCGGCCCTGCGACAATTCATCCGAAGTAGGGGTCCAAGTAAACCATAATCTCACATGAATGCATGGGGATACCCATAAAGGCATAAAATCTAGATTAATAACATTGCATGCTAACAATATGTGTGAAGAGGTGTGAGCAGTGTTAAGATCCTACCGTATACGTACGGTATCGAAATAGGTGCTCGAGGCGGGAAATAGCATTCATGGCTACGTCGAACGGTACCCACTCTAAGGCTTTAGAGCTTCGGACCGGATCCAACCGCAAGTCCCTCGTACAACAAAAGGGGCGTACGGGGGAGTTGATCAAGAAGCACATCGGCGACGGGTGCGAGCCGCACATCGTCGTCGTCGGCAAGCAAGTTCTGTTCGCTCAATGCCTCGCCACCTGCCTTCGCACAGGCCTGGGAGCGAAGACGTCGACCTTCCTTGATCTTGAAAGCTGGCTCGGCACCGCCGGACTGCAACAGGTAACCCAGGTGGTTGTCTGCAAACTGAGCGATTTCGGCTCGTTCGCGGATCAAGGCACTGCCATGCTGTTTTCGGAGGTTGCGAGCCGCCTGCCGACGGTCGTCATTGCTGATACCGAGGACCTGGATCAAGTGCTGCTCGCCATTGAAGCCGGCGCTCGTGGCTATATCCCTACGAGCCTCTCCATCGATATTGTCGTCGAGGCGATCCGGCTTATCGCCGCCGGAGGTGTATTCGTCCCGGCAAGCAGCGTCCTGACGGCGCGAGGCCCGCGGGATAAGCCTCATGCCAACGGCAAGGACGCCGCGCCAATCTTCACCACGCGCCAGACGGCGGTGGTACGGGCGCTCTGCATGGGCAAGCCGAATAAGACCATCGCCCATGAGCTCAATATGCGCGAGAGCACCGTAAAGGTTCACGTCCGCAACATCATGAAGAAGTTGAGCGCGAGAAACCGCACCGAAGTCGCGCTGATCGCGAAGGGCTTGGCACTGTAGCTTTTCAGGACACCCGCTCGTCTCTCCGCGGTTCTGTATTAATTACGGTTAATGGCGATTTTCATAGTGCAGAGCGAGGGTTAACCTTGCGAGCCGATACAGCGGCCATCGTCAAGCGCGCGATTGAGCTGGCCCGAGTTTTGCGATATAAATCTCGTACTGGTTTCCTTTAGTTGATCAAAGCGTTGACCAGAGTTGCCTGAGGAGTTGCGTCAATGCGTAAAAGTGGCTGGATGAGCGCCGTCTATGGAGCCCGCAAGGGAGCCGGCAAGGCTCTTGGCTCTGCTCTCGCGTTTGGCGTTGTCGTGGCGTTCGCGTCGCATGCATCCGCATCCGATCAGATCGTGTCCGACGACAAGATCGACCCGTGCCTCCCTTCCGCGATCAATCTCAGCGTGAACTCCGGATTGGTCGGCGCGTCGACCTTGTCCGATCTGCTGGCCGAGCATCGCCTCGGAGGTCCTGTCCTCTCCGCCAAGGTCCGCAAGCTCGCATTGAGCGACGCGAGCAAGATCCACGATATTCTGATCGCAGCAAAGACCGCTACGCCGGAACAGGTGACCGCCATCGGCGCCGGTCTCGCGGATGTCATTCGCCGTTGTGGCGACATGCTGCCTGAGCTTGCCGCCGAGATCGGCGATGAGGTCACGAGCGCCAAGTTTCCAAGTCTCACCGTTGCCTTCGTCACGCATCTTCCTGCGCAAGCCCTGATCCAGAAGAAGAAGGTCAAGGGTGAGCTGTCAATGACTGCGCCTCCGGGCGTACTCCCGGCTGACCCCGCGCGTATCATGATTGAGCCCGCCGAGATCCCCAAGCCCAGCACGGCTGAGATCGTTGCTCGCACGAAGGAGCTACCCGTTAAGCCGCAGAGCCCCGGCGCCGGACCTTATTTGGCCGACGGAATTACGCCCGGACCGAAATTCAATCTGGGTCCGTTTACGATTGGGAAACCAGGTTTGACATTTTCAGGCGGCGGCGGTGGTGGGCAGACCGAAATCAGCAAGAACACGGTAAGCCCCACCAGATAAGGTGCAGGCTCCCGAATGCTGAGGCGGACCTTGGCTACTGCTGAGGAAGAGGCTGTATTTAACTGATGCTCCATTCCGTACCCAGGCACGATGGCGTGCGCCATCCGGCTGAGACCGCAAAGATCGTTGATCCGCGTCATAATCGCGAGATCGAAATCTACCTCGCCGCAGCACGCCGGCAGCTGGCGGTTCTGATCATCTGCTCCATCCTGGGGCTGATGCTGGGCGGCGCCTATCTCGCGACCGCCGTGCCCCAATACACCGCCTCGACAACGCTGCTGCTCGACAACAAGCGCCTTCGCGGTGTCGAGGACGCCTATGATACGCTGGGTCCGGCCCTCGACGCGGGCGCCTCGTTCGTCGAGAGTCAGGTCGAAGTTCTGAAGTCCGACAAGGTGGCGCTGTACGTCGTCGACAAGCTGCAGCTCACCCGCAAGACGGACAGCGAGCCGCCCCCCCAGCCAAGCGTCCTGAAGCGTATTCTCAAGGACATCAAAGCGCGCGTCTGGCCCGAACCTAAAAGGGCCCCCGTCATCGACAACGAGGCGACGCGGCGCATACAGGCTGCTGATGCGGTTAGGGCCGGCATGGACGCCTTCCGTGTACCGCGCACGCTTCTGATTTAGGTGTTCTATACGTCGCCCAGTCCCGACAAGGCGGCGACCGTCGCCAACGCTTTCGCCGACGCCTATCTCGTTGATCAGCTCGACGCAAAATTCGATGCCGCCAAACGCGCCAGCGCCTGGCTCGAAGACCGCATGGCCGAGCTGAAGCAGCAGGTTTTGACGACCGACCTTGCCGTTCAGCGCTTCAAGGCCAGCAACAACCTCATTTCTTCGGGCGGAAAGCTCGTCAACGAGCAGCAGCTCGGAGAGGTGAATACGCAGCTCGTGACCGCGCGCGCCGAAACAGCACGCGCCGAGGCCCGCTACGACCGCATCAAGACCATTCTCGATGGCCACATGACCGATGCGGTGGTGACGGAGGCCATTGGCAACTCGGTGATCGAGCAGCTGCGGACGAAATACGTCAACGCCGCGCAGCGCCAGGCCGATCTGTTGCAGAAGCTCGGTCCCGACCATGACGCTGTGGTCAACTTGCGCTCGGAAATGAAGGAATACGAGCGGTTGATGTTCGATGAGCTCGGCCGTATCGCCGAGGTCTATCGCAGCGAGCTCGATATCGCCAAGCGCCGCGAGGAGGCTCTGAAGGAGAATTTCGCCAGCCTGGTTGGCGCCAATGCATCCTCGAATGAGACGCTGGTAGCGCTACGCGAGCTCGAACGCGAATCTGAAAGCTATCGCACGCTGTATCAGTCGTTCCTGCAGCGCTATCAGCAGGTCGTGCAGAACCAGTCGTTCCCGATTACCGACGCACGCGTCATCAGGAGCGCGCAGCCGCCGTACGCCGCGAGCAAGCCGCAGAAAATGAAGATTATGGCGCTCTCGCTGTTGTTCGGCATCGGCTTGGGTGTCTGTTTCGGCGTGCTGCGCGAGATGAGTGATTCAGGTTTCCGCATGGCTGATCAGGTCCGCGACGAGCTTGGCCTCGAATTCATCGGCTTGTTGCCCGCGGTCGCGGGCAGCACCGACGTCAATGCACGGTCAAGCCGCAGGAAAAAACGCGGGGAGGACACTGACCCCGCCCCGCTCACGATCGGCAAACAGGCGTCGATCATGCGTTACGTGGTCGAGCACCCGCTGTCAGGATTTGCGGAGACCTTGCGCTCGGCGAAGATCGCAGCCGACCTCAGTCTCGCCGACAACGACACCAAAGTGATCGGCATCGTCTCGGTGTTGTCACACGAGGGCAAGTCCACTGTTTCCAAGAACTTCGCTTCGCTGCTTGCCCACCTTGGAGCCAAGACGCTGCTCATCGACGCCGATATAAGGAACCCGAGCCTGACCCGCGCGCTCGGGTCGCCGACCGGCCCTAACATCGTTGATGCCGTTCTCGAAGGTGTGCCGCTCAAGGACGTGGTCCTGCGCGAGGAGGATACCTCGTTGTCCTTCCTGCCGGCCGCGATCGGGCGTCGTCTTCCGCATACCTCCGAGCTCCTGGCTTCTCCTGGCATGAAGTCCGTGCTGCGGCAGGCGCGCGACTCCTATCAGTACATCGTCATCGATCTTCCGCCGCTGGGCGCCGTCGTGGACAGCCGCGCTCTGTCTCCACAGCTCGATGCCGTGCTCCTCGTCGTCGAATGGGGCAAGACCTCGCGCCGCCTCGTCCGCACCACGCTCGACGCCGAGCCGCAGATCAGCTCCAAGTGCCTTGGCGTGATCTACAACAAGGTCAAGCTCAACTCGCTTAAGCTTTACGAGTTCGACGGGCTCGACCTCGTACTACCGCGACAAGTACACGAGCTACTACCATGACGGGGCATGATCGCGGGGAGCGCTGAATGAGGGTTCTTGCGATAGTCCCTCTGGCGCTGGCGTTGCTTCTCTGGTCCATCGCGACGATCGTGATCGACTTGCGCGCTTCGGAGTTTCGCGACGTCGCACTGCGCTTCGAGAACGGCGCCACAGCGCCGGCGAGCTATTTCCCGCAAGCCCTGGCAGAGATCAAAGCCGGGCCCGGCTTCGCCGCCTGCTCGCGCGATACCATTCGAAGCGCGGCCACCATCAGCCTCGCGGGGCTCGATACCACCGTTGCCACTGCCGACTCCCCGGCGGCCAATGAGGCCCTCACCAATGCGCGCGAGACATTGACGAGCGCCCTTCAGTGTTTCCCGAGGGACGGGAACCTGTGGCTTCGCCTCGCTATGGTCGAATTCGCGGCGACAGACAGCATTCCCAACGCGGCCAGAATGGTCAGGCTGTCGGCCGAAGCCGCGCCGCTGGAAGGCTGGATCTTGAAGCAGCGGCTCGCGTTCACGGCGCGCCTGGCGGAGATCGACCGCTCCGCCGTCGCCGACGTGCTTGCTGACGACATCGGCCGTTTCGCGCGCCATGCGCGCGTCCCCGACGTCGTGGCCATGTTCGGTAAAGTCGACAACACCTCTCGCGACCTGTTCCTCGCCAGATTTTCAGAGATCCCTGCCAAACGCCGCAACGAAATCGTGGCTGGCATAAACGCGCGGTGACAGCTCCATGGAAATAGCGCACCCGGAAGTGCAAGACGCAGACCCGGGCCGAAAGGCCGGGACAACGCCGGACGTGTCGTTCGTAATCGCCGCATTCAATGCCGCGCCTTACGTCGAGGCTGCCATCGGCTCGGCGCTAGAGCAGCGCGACGTCACGGTCGAGGTCATCGTCGTCGACGATGCCTCATCCGACACAACGGCCGCGGTGGTCGCGTCCATCGCCGCACGCGACGCGCGCGTGACGCTCGTCCGGCGCGAGACCAACGGCGGTCCCTCGGCCTGCCGCAACGAAGCGATGCGGCGGGCGCGCGGTACGTGGATTGCCATCCTCGATGCCGACGATCTCATCGTGCCCGAGCGGTCGCGAAGGCTCATCGATCTCGCGGAGGCAACGTCGGCGGATGTTGTCGGCGACAACTTCGCCCGTTTTTCCGCCGATCCCGGCAAGCCGCTGTCCACCATGATCGCGACGACGCCGTTCCCGTACTACTTCTTCGTCGACACGGCTGCGTTCCTGCGCGGCAATGCCATGTTCGATGCGAGCGCGCGGCTCGGCTACATCAAGCTCATGTTCAGCACGGCCTTCCTGAGAGGCCATGGCATCGAGCACATGGAAGACGTCATCATCGGCGAGGACTACCATCTCGGCCTGTCGTGCCTGCTCGAAGGTGCGCGTTTCGTCGTCTCGTCCGAAACCCTTTACAAGTATCGCGTACGCGACGGATCGCTGTCCTGGCGCTTGCGCGCGAGCGACATCGCGCAGCTGCTGCGCTCGCACGATGAGCTTGGCATCGAGAACCGCTTCGCCGGCGACGACGAGGTGAGGAAAGCCGCAGGCACGTATCGCCGCTCGCTCGTCACGGCAAGCGAGGTCGCCTCCGCCATAGACGACGCGAAGGGCGGACGGTGGCAAAGTGCCTTGGGTCGCGCCGCCTCTCATCCGCGCTCGTGGAAGCTCCTGGCGCGCTTCGCTGCCCAGGCGGCGGCCAAGAGGCTCGCGCCGCAATGACAGCAGCCCCAGACGTAGCGCGAGACCCGCGGCGCATTGCAGTCTGCATTTGCACCTATCATCGCCCCGCCGGGCTCGCGGCGCTCCTCGCCGCTCTCGATCGCCAGCGCCTGGGCGGCTTGTCTGATGATGGCATCGAAATCGTGATCGTCGACAACAGTGTCGCGGGCGACGCAAGCGCGACGTGGCAGGCCGCCGGCCGCACGCTCCGTTTCGCTATTCGTTTCACGCACGAGCCGAGGAAGGGCTTGGCATTCGCCCGCAACGCCGCGCTCGCGGAAGCTCTGAAGCCCGGCATCACGCACGTCGCCTTCGTCGACGACGACGAGCTGCCGAGCCCGGACTGGCTCCGATCCCTCGTCGACACGCTCGAGCGCAGGGGCACGGACGCGGCCATAGGCCCCGTGCTGCCGGTGTTCGAGACGCCTCCGCCGTTCTGGCTTCCCGTCATGGCATTTGGCGACCTCCGTTCGCATGATCAGGGCCTCGTCGACGACGGCTACACTTGCAACGCCATCGTCTCGCGCTCCGCCATCGATGCGATGTCGCTTATTTTCGATGCCCGCTTCAACGACACCGGCGGCGAGGACACGATGTTCTTCCAGCGCCTGCAGGAGGGCGGCGGGCGGATCGCCTGGGCCGAGGGTGCCGTCGTCTTCGCGCCGATTCCAAAGCACCGCATGCGGGCACAATGGCTTTGGCGCCGCTGGTATCGCACCGGGGATATCGAGGCCAGCCTCGGCCGCTATGATCCCGCGTCCGCGAGGGGCCGGCTCCACAATCTGATGCGGGGACTGGCCCGCCTCGGCGCCGGCAGCCTCCGCGTCGCGAAGGCGGCCCTGTGGGAACTCGTGGAGAAAGCCCGGAGCGTTCGTTGCTAGCTTCTACACGCTCTGCCGCGGCGCCGGCCTCGTCGCGAGCGTGGCTGGTGCGCGCTACAAGGAGTATGCCGCACCCGGATACCGCTAGGGCCGGATTACATGAGGCTGCCGTAGAGCGACAGGTAGCTTTCCGCCGAGCGCGGCAGCGACAGCGTATCGAGTATGAACTGGCGCGGCCGGTAGCGTGACGCCTCGACGCCCTGCCAGAACGACGCGAATCCCGCCTCGAAATCCTGCATCTTGAAGCGCTCTCCGCAACGAGCGTCGAAATAGGGAACCGAGCTCACGACGAGGCCCGGTGGTGCGAAGGGTTTGAATAAGGGATCCACGAGCACGCCTTCGTCCCACGCCAGCACCGGGACGTTGTAGCTTAGGGCCTCCTGGCAGGCGAGACCCTGTGTTTCGTGCTCGCACAGGAAGATCATCGCGCGTGAGCGCTTGAGAGTGTTCACAAACGCACTGTGATGATAATGGCCGTACCGCACAACCTTATGGCTGCGCCCTTGCCCGTCGAGATGCCGCTTCACCTGGTCGAGCACGCGTGGCACCTGCGTGTCACGGTTCCATCGTATCTTGTCGTAGATGAGGACGTCGATATCCTTGGCGTGAGCCGAGACATCCTCACCTCGGTGCGTATCGAGACCGACGGGCCAGGCGACCATCTTGTCGCCGCACGACGCTTCGTAGAGATCTACCGCCCAATCGCAGGGCTGTATGAGCTTTCGGAATTTAGGCTGCGCCGCGATCGCGGCTGCAGCATCCGGAAGCCCATAATCGCCGGGCCCAAAGATCACTGGATTTGGAAGATCGACACGGTCGAGGACGGTCGGATAGCCCGCCATGCCGATCGGATACTTCGGATGGCGGCGCGCCAATGCGAAATTGTTGACTCGCACGTCGCATCCAGCCCGGAGCAGCGCCAGACGCAGGAGCCGGAAGGCGGTGTAGAAACCTGTCCACACCTGTTGGCGGCGAAGAGTGCGCAGCGCATAGCGTGCGGCGCGCCGTCCCTGCGCATACGCATAGTGGGAAGGGCTTTCCGCCGCACGCAACTCATAGCCGTCGTAGAACAGAAGGATCAACGGTCCACGGCGCGTGCGGATCGCCTTCTCGAGTGCGGGCAAATGAGCGCCTTTCCCATCCATAGATCGGCCTGGCGGAGATGATCCGCTTTCAGCCCGTCTTATGGTCGACCCAAACTGCAAAATATGCCTGCGAAGGCGCATTTCGATGCTGCAATCTACACAAGTCGAGCGTGGGCAAGTCAAGCTTTTGGGCCTATTTCGATCCGATTTACCCTTTTGCTGCTAATTTACGTTAAACGGACACTTTGCGGATTGACGATTGGCCCCAAAGGCCCCCGCATTCACGGCTCGACAAAGACACCGCGCGCGACCAGCGACGCTCGCACAATTGGCAGTCGAGACTCTAATCTCGGACGCAGAATGATCGGACTGAGAACTGGCATGGCATCGGCTCACGCTCCACTGGCAGAGGCGGACGATCGCCTATGGCCCCAGGGGCTGTCGCGCCGTGAGTTCAGGATCAATGCGCTCTGGCTGATCTTTCTCGTTTTAACGAGCAACATGTATCTGCCTATCGGGATCGGACCGCTGCCGCGCTTCGCCTGGTTCCCAGCCGACGTCCTGGCGATCGCGTTCTTTCTCCGCAATCAGACCCTGTTCGTGGCTCTGGCGAAGCGCAACGCCCTGTTGTTGAGCTGGCCGGTTCTGGCGTGCGCATCGACGCTGTGGTCGGGCGACCCGAACACCAGCTTCTATCACGGACTGCAATTGTTCACGACCATGCTCGTCGGTCTCATGCTGGCCAGTCAGATAAGCATCACGAGACTTCTGCAACTGCTGTTCGTCACCGGATTCATCGTCACCGTTCTCTGCTTCCTCGCCGTCGTGCTGATGCCAAGCATTGCCTATTTCCACACCGGAGAATGGCAGGGCCTCTTCGGTCATAAGAACGCACTGGGCGGCGCCATGGCCGCCGAGATCACCGCAGGCATCTGCCTGTTTCTTTATGGTTGGCGGCGCGTTTTCGTCGCGGCTGCTGTCGTCTTCTCTACGTTGGTGCTGATCATGTCGGGCTCAGGCTCGGCCTTTGTCGTGGCGGCAATACCGTTCGTGCTGCTGCCGCCCATGTTCGCGTATCGAAAGGGCCTCGCCGCATTCATGATGACGCTCGGCCTCGTCATTATGGCCCTCGCGGCTGTGCTCTTCGTTATCGATCTCTACGACATCAACGTCGTTGAACTCGTGCTGGGAGGGCTCGGCAAGGATTCGACGCTGAGCGGCCGCACCATCCTGTGGGACTTCGCCGTGGATGCCTACGAGCGCAAGCCCTGGCTCGGATATGGCTACAAGGGCTATTGGTCAGGCGCGGATTCGACGGCATACCTGCTGAAGGTCGTCATGGAGCAGAACCTCTGGATGTTTCACAACAACTTCCTCGAGGTCTTGGTTGGGTTCGGAGTGATTGGCCCTGTCGTGCTGATCGGCACGCTGCTGTTTGCTTACACATGTGCTCTCCGGAGCTTCGCCGAGAGCCCGACCTACATCAACGCCTGGCCGGTCATTTATCTCGTGGTGGTCACCTTGTTGTGCTTCTCGGAGAACCCGCTGTTTAACAACCACGGCGTCCACGAGTTGGTGCTGGTTTCAATCATCACGGCGAGAGGCATGCAGGGCTGGGTGCGCAAAGGCGGCGAGCTCGTGCGTGTCGAGACCCGCCCGCCCGTTTGGTCGACCGCTGAGCCGATCGGCGATCGGTTGCCGGCGCGCTGAGTGCTGGAGCCGCGAGCCCTACGCGCCGGACGTGAGGGTCGAAGCGCCCGCAGCCAGCGCATCGATGCGCTGAAGCATCGCCCGCGTGTCGCCCGTGTCGACGAATGCCGACCGGTCTTTACCGGACACGCTCTGCCGCATGGCGTCATAAGTCTCGGTCTCGAGCGTTGCCAGGAATTGAGTGACCGTCTGATCTAGCGGCTCGGCGAATGACCAGCCGAGGTGCTCGGTCGTCGGCCTTGCGCGACGTGGCCGTCCCCTCGCGCGTCAGGGCCGGAACGCCGAAAAGCCCCGCCTCGTAAAGTCGGTTCGGCAGAAGCCAGTCCGAATTGGTGCCGGCGTCGAGATAGTCGATGGACCAGGCGAAGTGCACGGCGCCGTAGATGGTCGGCAGGTCGTCCGGATTGAGGTAGGCGCCGAGGTAGCTCATGTTGCGACGCTCGGCGCAGCGGGCCTCGATTTCGGCCAGTGGTAGATCGTCTTCGGAAGCGATGCCGCGCAGTTGGATCGAGACCTTGTCTCCCAGCTTCTCCGCGATGAGAGCGAGAACTTCGAGGCTTCGCCTGCATCTGAGCACGCCGAACCAGCCGATGACCCACGGCGGCGGGGGTGGCTGCGGGTCGTGCGATCCGCTGAGCGCTTCCGAGAGCCGGGTGCTGCCTGAGACCTTGTTTTCCAGGAGATGCCATGCGCCGGCATAACCCTGTACTGGCACGAAGTAGCGGCTCATGAAGTCAGGCGAGCTGACCACGAGGAGCTGAGTGTGCTTGAGAAGGGTCCGTTCCGCCCAGCGGACGGCCTTGTTCATGCGGCCGTCGCCGAGGAATACGCGCTGGATGTCGAGCACCTCGTAGACGACGGCGCCGCGGCTCGCCGTCAGAGCGCGGGCGAGTACGGCAATGATGAGCATGTCGATGTTGCGCGCATAGAAGACACGCGCTTGCCGCAGCGTGCGCCAGTGCGTGAGCACCTTGAAAAGGCCCGCGGCGAGCTTGGGTAGGCGTTTCAGGTAGTTGCGTTCCTCGGTCACGCCGAGATCGATGTTGCGCCAGAAGGGTGGCCGCGTTCGCTTGTTGCGCAGCCTGCGGAATGTGAAGCCGGTCACGTCCGAGCCACAGGCTTGAAAGGCTTCGATGCGCTTCATGACCGTGCTTTCGGTGGCGTCATGAAAGAAGCAGGCCATGTGCCTCAACGGCTTCATCTCAGTCATGATTGCGCAGCCTCGACCGGGACTTGTGCTTTTGGTCTTTGCCGAAGGCGGCCGCCGCAGGAAAGCGAAGCACCGTTAGCCACCTTTGCATAACCTCTTGCATGGAATATGCGGGTTGATCCTGATCCAATGGTGAATAGCCATAGGATGGCTGATAATATCCGCATTTGCGCGCCCCAGGAGATGGGCGGCCGTTCACCATTGCCGCATGTCCTCCCCCGCCACACAGCGTCTGATGCTAGCACTGTTTCCACGATTTTCCGGACTTAGAAAGCATACCCATGGCCCCGCGGACGAAACCCTTCGTCAGCATCATCATGCCAGCCCTGAACGAGGAGCTTCACATCCGTGATGCTGTCACCTCGGTGCTGCCGGACGCCGAGGTCGTCGACTACGAAATCATGGTCGCCGATGGCGGCAGCACGGACCGGACCTGCAACATCGTGCTTGAGATTGCCGGCGCAAACCCGCGCGTCCGCCTCATTCACAATCCGAAGCGCATCCAGTCGGCGGGCGTCAATCTGGGCGCCGTTTCGGCCCATCCCGAAGCCCAATACATGCTGAGGGCTGACTGTCATTTCCACTATCCGAAGGGTTTCGCCGAACGCTGCGTCGCCACGCTCGAGGAGCACGGCGTCGCCTCCGTCGTGGTGCCCATGCTGACGGTCGGCTCGACCTGCATGCAGGAAGCCTTCGCCGCGGCGCAGAACAGCCGGCTTGGGAACGGCGGCTCGGCCCACAGGAGCCTGGGCAAGTCCGGGCTGGTCGAGCACGGCCATCACGCCGCCTTCCGCCGAGACGTGTTTCTGAAGCTCGGCGGCTATGACGAGAGTTTCACCCACAACGAGGATGCGGAGTTCGACCGGCGCCTCGTGATGCTGGGGGAGCGCATCTATCTCAACTCCGACCTCGCGGTCACCTACTTTCCGCGCACATCCTTCAAGTCGCTGGCGCGCCAATACTGGTGGCATGGCTGGGGACGGGCCGGCACCATGATCAAGCACGCGATCATCCCGCGTCTGCGCCAGGTCCTGCCTCCGATCGTCCTGCTCGTCTGCCTCATGGCCGCGCTGCTGTCGCTGTTGGACGCTCGCTTCCTCGCCGTGCCGGCGATCTACGTCACCGCTTGCATCGCCTGGGGCTTTATCCTTGCGCTAAGAAACCGCCGCATCTGCCTTGCGGCGAGCGGCCTGGCCGCGATGGTCATGCACATGAGTTGGGCCTCCGGATTCCTGACCAAGGTCTGGCGCAGCCGCGGCGACATTCTCGCCTGGCGGCGGCGCCAAACCCGATCGGCGCTGGACAGAAGGGACGACGCGGTCGCCGGCAATGACAGTGCGTCGAAACATCGATCCAGTGTATGACTGAAAAAACCGGTGAGGCGTCGGACTGGGGATTGCACATGACCTCCGACCCGCAAGTGTGCGTCATCATCGCCGCCTTCAACGCGGAGAGAACGATCGCGCGCGCCGTCCGCTCCGCGCTGGCGCAGAAGTTCGTTACGGAAGTGATCGTCTGTGACGACGCATCCCGCGATGCCACCGTTGCCGTCGCGCGCGACTGTGACGACGATACCGGCCGCCTCTCCGTTATTACGTCGCCGCGCAATGTCGGTCCCGCCGCAGCTCGTAATATTGCGCTCGCGTCGTCACGGGCTCCGCTGGTCTGCCTGCTCGATTCCGACGACTACATGCTGCCCGGCCGCATCTCACGCCTCATCGCGTCGGGCGGCGAGGGTTGGGACTTTCTCGCCGATGACATCGTCATCGTTCCCGAGGCGCTCGATAGCGAGCTTATCGCCCTTCCTCCCCAGCATACCGGCATGACGGTGCGTCTTGCCGAGTTCGTTCGCTCCAATATCAGCCGGCCCGGGAAGCCAAGAGCCGAGCTCGGCTTCATGAAGCCAATTATGCGGCGCGAATTCCTCGAGCGGAACCGGCTCAGGTATGACGAGGCTCTGAGGCTCGGCGAGGATTATGCCCTCTACGTGCAAGCTCTTATCGCCGGTGCCGTGTTCAAGGTGGTGAGCGCCTGCGGCTACGTCGCCGTCGAGCGGAGCACATCGATCTCTTCGCGCCACTCGGCGGCGGACCTGAAGCGGATTGTGGATTTCGATGCGGCGTGCCTGGCTTCCCCCGCTGCTCTGTCGGAGCAGGAACGCGCCGCGGTCGAGGCCCATCAGCGTGCGACGCTCGACAAATACCGCTATCGCGTGGTGCTCGACACCAAGAGCACCGAGGGCCTGCTCGCGGCTTTGCGCGTGCTTGCCGCCATGCCGGGCGCATGGCTCTACATCGCGGCCGAGACCCTGAGGGCAAAGCTCCATGCCTATGCCCCGCGACTCTCGCGCGGCCGCGGGCAGGACACTGAAGGAAAAGTTCGATATCTCATCGGCTTCCCACTGAGTGAAGGCCGGCGATGACACTCCGGTCAGAATCCGCGATGCAATGCTCGCTTTATCGAGGCGTTTCGCGACGATTTTAGCAAAGGCCCTTTGGTCTCCGGACCTTACGCTTAAGAGGCCGTTAATGCCCGTGAACGGGCCTAGCTTATCATTTACCAAGCCGCCGCTTAGCGAGCTATCCTAAGTATAAAGTTACGCCGTTTTGTGGGATGATGCGCGAGCTTGAATTTGAGGTCGCGTAGCGAGCGCCGAAGTGGGCCTCGTGGGTCATTTTGCCTGTCCGGATTTCTAAAGCGGGGTAGATCGGATGCCAATTGCCGACACGGTCAAACTCGGCGAAAACGTCAAGATCCACCATCCCGCGCAGGTGAACCTCTATGGATGCAGCATAGGGGACGACAGCCGCATCGGCTCGTTTGTCGAGATCCAGAAGAACGCCTCCGTCGGGAAGCGGTGCAAGGTGTCGTCCCATACCTTTGTTTGTGAAGGAGTTGTCATCGAGGACGAGGTCTTCGTTGGCCACGGCGTCATGTTCACCAACGATCGCTTTCCACGCGCCACAAATCTGGACGGAAGCCCGCAAAGCGAGGCGGATTGGAAGGTCGAGGAGACGCTCGTCAAACGCCGCGCGTCCATCGGCTCGAATGCAACGATTGTCTGCGGCATCACCATTGGCGAAGGCGCCCTCATTGGCGCCGGTGCCGTCGTAACCAAGAGCGTGCCGGACTTTGCCATCGTCGTCGGAGTTCCGGCGCGACAGGTCGGAGACGTGCGCGAGAAGACTTAAGCGGCCTGGCCGGACGGACTTATTTGTCCGCATCGGCAACTCGGACCGGATCGCAGATGATGGTCCAAGAAGTGCAACGTATACATCGGAACGTAAGTATTGGACGCAATAACTTCTCGAGTTCGGTCCAAAACAGGACACGTGCCCCGTCTTTTTGACCAGCATGTTGCGTAGTGGGAAACATGATCAATATTGGCATTATCGGCTATGGCTACTGGGGACCCAACTTGGTCCGCAACTTTGCTGAGCTCTCGCGTGCAAAGGTCGCCGCGGTGGCGGATCTCGATCCGAAGCGTCTCGAGCTCGTCTCGCGCCGTTTCCCGAACGTCAAGACCACGACCAACTGGCAGGATCTGATCCGCGATCCGAAGATCGACGCCATCGCCATCGCGACGCCGGTCCATACGCACTTCGAGCTCGGCATGGCCGTGCTCAAGGCTGGCAAGCACCTTTGGCTGGAAAAGCCGATGGCCGAAACCTCGCTGCAAGCGAGGAAGCTGGTTGACGAGGCCGCCAAGCGCAATCGCGTGCTGCTCGTCGATCACACGTTCATCTACACCGGCGCCGTGCGCAAGATGGGCGAAATCGTCAACAACGGCGAACTCGGCCGCATCTACTACTACGACTCGATCCGCGTGAACCTCGGCCTGTTCCAGCGCGACGTCAGCGTCATCTCGGATCTGGCCGTCCATGATTTCTCGATCCTCGATTATCTCCTCAAGGAGCAGCCCGTCGCCATTTCGGCCGGCGGCATCAATCACTTCCCGGGCACGCCCGAGAACCTCGCCTACATCACCATGTTCTACGACTCCGGCACCATCGCCCACACGAACGTGAGCTGGCTTGCGCCCGTCAAGGTGCGCCAGATCCTGCTCGGCGGCAGCAAGAAGATGATCACCTATGACGATCTCGAGCCTAGCGAGAAGGTGAAGATCTACGACAAGGGCATCAGCTTTACCGATGACCCGGCTCAGATCTACGAGATGCGCGTCGGCTATCGCACCGGCGACATGTGGGCGCCGAAGCTCGACGGCGCGGAAGCGCTTACCGTCGAGGCCGAGCATTTCCTCGACTGCATTGAACAAAACAAAACACCGCTCACGGATGGCCAACTCGGTCTGCGCGTCGTGCAGATGCTTGAAGCCGCCACCAGCTCGATGCGTGGCCGTGGTGAGACGGTGCATTTAGAACGCCAGGGAGCAGCAGCGTGATACCGTTCGTTGATTTGAAGGCCCAGTACGCCAGCATCAAACCCGAGATCGACGCCGCCGTTCAGGGCGTCCTGGAGAGCTGCCAGTTCACGCTCGGCGCTGAAGTCGCGAAGTTCGAGGAGGAGTTCGCGGCTTACAGCGGCTCCAAGATCGGCATCGGCGTCAACACCGGCACCAGCGCGTTGCACCTGGCGCTTCTCGCGGCCGGCGTCGGGCCGGGCGACGAGGTCATCACCGTGCCGTTCACGTTCGTGGCCACCGCGGCGGCAATCCACTACACCGGCGCGACGCCGGCCTTCGTCGATGTCGATCCCATAACCCTCACGATGGACCCCGCCCTGCTCGAAGCCGCGATCACGCCGAAGACCAAAGCCATCATCCCGGTCCACCTCTATGGCCAGGCGGCCGACATGGACCCGATCCTCGCCATCGCCAAAAGACATGGCCTGATCGTCATCGAGGATGCCTGTCAGGCTCACGGCGCCGAATACAAGGGCCGCCGTGCCGGCAGCATCGGCGACATGGGCTGCTTCAGCTTTTATCCCGGGAAAAACCTCGGCGCCTATGGCGAAGGCGGCATGGTCACGACCAGCAACCCGGATTTCGCGCGCACCATTCGCATGCTGCGCGACTGGGGTGCCGAGAAGAAATACCACCACGTCATGAAGGGCTATAACTACCGTCTCGAGGGCATGCAGGGCGCCGTGCTGCGCGTGAAGCTGCGCCACCTCGAGAAGTGGACCGAAGCCCGCCGTGCAGCCGCGGCCTATTACAATCACGCGCTCGCCGATAGCGGGATTCCGACGCCGGTTGCGCGCGAGCATTGCCGCCACGTCTATCACGTCTACGCCGTACGCACGACCGAGCGGGCGAAGTGGCAGGAGTTTCTCAACGCGCGGGACGTCCAGTCGGGCATCCACTATCCGGTCCCGGTGCATCTGCAGGAAGCCTACGCCTCGCCGCGCTACAAGGCCGGAGACTTCCCCCATTCCGAGCAGGCCGCGAACGAGGTGCTGTCGCTGCCGATGTATCCGGAGCTGACGCGTCCGATGCAGGACGAGGTCATCGCCGCGGTCCTGGATATCGCGGGCCTGCGCGAGCTGGAGCTGAGAAAAATCGCAAGCTGAACAAGAGAATAAGGGAAGCGCGCCCATGCCGCGCCTCCCTGCTGACCAGAAACGAACGGGTGGACTTATGGACGTGCGTGGTTCGAATATCTTAGTGACGGGCGGATGCGGCCTCGTCGGCTCGACGACCATCGATCTTCTGCTGCGCGACCATGCGCCGGCGAAGATCGTGATCTTCGACAATCTCGTGCGCGGCACGCTCGCCAACGTCGAAACCGCGCTGAAGGACCCGCGCGTGACCCTCGTGCAGGGCGACATCCGCGACGTCGCCGCCGTGCACAAGGTGACGAAGGGCATGGACGCCGTCATCCACATGGCGACGCTTGCGCATCACCGCCTGCGCCGCCGAGCCGCGCGAAGCCCTCGAGGTCATGTGCGACGGCAGCTTCAACGTGCTCGAAGCCGCCCAGGCCGCGGGCGTCAAGAAGGTCGTCGCCGCCTCGTCGGCGTCCGTCTACGGCCTGGCCGATACGTTTCCGACCACCGAGGACCATCACCCCTACAACAACCGCACCTGGTACGGCGCCAGCAAGGTCATGCTCGAAGGCCTGCTGCGCTCGTTCAACGACATGTACGGCCTGCCCTACGTCGCGCTGCGCTACTTCAACGTCTACGGCCCGCGCATGGACATCCACGGCAAGTACACCGAGGTGCTGATCCGCTGGATGGAGCGCATCGCTGCCGGCCAGCCGCCGCTCATCCTGGGCGACGGCAAGCAGACCATGGACTTCGTCTATATCGACGACATCGCGCGCGCCAACATCCTGGCGCTGCAGTCCGATCGTCGGCGACGACGTGTTCAACGTCGCGAGCGGCACCGAGACGAGCCTCAACGATCTCGCCGCGGCCCTGCTCACGCGTCATGGGCTCGGACCTGAAGCCCGAGTACGGCCCCGAGCGCAAGGTGAACCCGGTGCTCGCGGCGCCTGGCCGACACCACGAAGGCCGAGCAGCATGCTCGGCTTCCGCGCCGAGGTCGATCTCGAGGAAGGCTTGCGGCGCCTGGTCGACTGGTGGCAGGCAGCCAAGTCCAAGGCGGCCAGCATGATCCCGATCATCCGCCCCGTCATGGACGAGCGCGAGGCGGACGCCGCGCGCCGCGTCATCCTGTGCGGCTGGATCACGCAAGGGCCGGAGGTTGCGGCCTTCGAGAAGGAGTTCGCGGCCTTCGTCGGCGCGCCCCACGCCTGCGCCGTGTCGAGCTGCACCACCGCGCTGCATCTTGCGCTTGCTTGCGCTCGGCATCAAGGCCGGCGACGAGGTCATCACCGTCAGCCATTCGTTCATCGCCACCGCCAACGCCATCCGCTACTGCGGCGCGACCCCGGTGTTCGTCGACGTCGAGCCGGGCACCTACAACATCGATCCCGCCGCTCATCGAGGCGGCGATCACGCCGAGAACGCAGGCCATCCTCTGCGTGCACCAGATCGGCATGCCCTGCGATCTCGAGGCGATCGTAGCCGTTGCCGGCGCGCACGAGATCCCGCGTCATCGAGGACGCCGCCTGCGCGCATCGGCAGCGAGATCCACTGGGAGGGGCGATGGGAGAGGATCGGCCGGCCGCACGGCGACATCGCCTGCTTCTCGTTCCATCCGCGCAAGATCATGACCACCGGCGACGGCGGCATGCTCACCACCGCCAACGCCGAGTTCGACGCGACCTTCCGGCTGCTGCGCCAGCACGGCATGAGCGTGCCCGACACCGTGCGCCACGGCTCGGCGCAGGTGATCTTCGAGAGCTATCCCGATCGTCGGCTACAACTACCGCATGACCGACATCCAGGCGGCGGTCGGGCGCGAGCAGCTGAAGCGCCTGCCGGAGGTTGTGACCGCGCGCCGCGCCCTCGCCGCTCGCTATACGGCTCTTTTTTCCGACAATTCGGCTATAAAAGCTCCTGAGGAGCCAGCCTACGCCAAGAGCAACTGGCAAAGCTATTGTGTCCGCCTTCCGGACGGTTGCGATCAGAAGGCCGTCATGCAGAGCATGCTCGATGCCGGTATTGCCACGCGACGCGGCGTGATGTGCACGCACCGCGAAGACTCCTATGCCAGTGACTACCGCGGTGTCTCGCTGCCGCGCTCGGAGGCCGCCCAGGATCGCTCGGTCATGCTGCCGCTCTATCCGCAGATGACCCACGTAGAGCAAGACCACGTCGTTTCCACATTGAAACAGGCCTGCGCCACAAGATGAACGTAGTGCAACCAAGTTCCGATCTTCAGCCGGCCCTCGACGCTGTCAAACGCAAGCGCCCTGCAGGATTTGACATTCGCCCGCGGCGCGGCCTCTTCGATCTCGATATCGAATCCGTCTGGCAGTTTCGCGAGCTGCTGTTCGTACTCATGATGCGCGACATCCAGGTCCTCTATCGGCAAGCGGCGTTCGGCGTGGCTTGGGCCATCATCCAGCCGGTGTTCGCCGTCGCCATCTTCACCATCGTCTTCGGGCACTTTGCCAAGATATCGACCAACGGTATCCCGTATGCGGTGTTCGCCTTCGCTGGCGTCCTGCCGTGGACCTACTTCTCGGAAGCCTTCCGCCGTAGCGCCACGGGGCTCGTGACCGACGCCGAGCTCGTGCGCAAGGTCTATTTCCCGCGGCTCATCATTCCGCTCACGGGCGTGATCTCTCCGATCGTCGAGTTCGGCATCGGCTTCGTCATCCTGCTGGTGCTCATGCTGTGGTACGGGATCATGCCGTCGTGGCATCTCCTCGCCGTGCTCCCGCTGATCGTCCTCTCAGGCCTGCTCGCGCTGGCCATGGGCCTGTGGCTGGGCCCGCTCAACGTGCGCTTCCGCGACATCAAGCACACGCTGCCATTCATCATTCAGGTCTGGATGTATGCGTCGCCCATCGTCTATCCGCTGAGCATGGTGCCGAAGGAATGGCAGTGGGCGTATTCGCTCAATCCCATGGTCGGAGTGATCGAAGGCTTTCGCTGGGCCGTCTTCGGCGCGGGCGAGCTACATGTCATGTCGCTTGGTATCAGCCTTGTTTTGATCGGCATCCTGCTGGCCGGTGGTCTGATGTTCTTCAAGCGCATGGAACAATCATTTGCGGACGTAATCTGATGAGTGAACTCGCGATCTCCGTACGCGGCCTGAGCAAGCGCTACCGGCGCGGAAAACGCGGTGGAGACGTCACCTCGTTCCGCGAGGTGATACAGAGCGGCGTAAAGCAGCTGTTTCACCCCTCCGGTGCAAACGGCGACGCGAAAGATGACGGCGACTTCTGGGCGCTTAAGAACGCCACATTCGATATCGCCCGCGGAGAGAACGTCGGCATCATCGGCCTCAACGGCGCAGGCAAGAGCACGCTCCTTAAAATTCTATCGCGCATCACCACGCCGACCGAGGGCACCGGTCGTGTCGAGGGCCGGCTCGGCGCGCTGATCGAGGTGGGTACGGGGTTCCACCAGGAGCTGACCGGCCGCGAGAACGTGCTTCTCTACGGGTCGATCCTCGGCATGACGAGGGAGGAGATCGAGAGCAAGTTCGACGCCATCGTCGAATTTTCCGAGATTGCCGACTTCATCGACACGCCCGTGAAGCGGTATTCGAGCGGCATGTATGTTCGGCTTGCGTTTTCCGTTGCCGCCCATCTCGATCCTGACGTCCTGATGCTCGACGAGGTCCTTGCGGTCGGAGACTTCACGTTCCAGCGCAAATGCCTCGATTTCGCCCATGAGCTCGAGCGCAAGGGCGCGACGATCCTCTTCGTCTCGCACAACATGTTTTCCATCAAGTCCATGTGCCAGCGCGTCATCTATCTGAAGCGCGGCGAGGTCGTCTACGACGGTCCCGTGGACGAAGGCTTGAAGCGCTATGAGGCTGACTGCCGGCTCGCGACCGCGCCCTGGTTCCATCCCGAGCCGGGTCTGCCGCAAATCGACGTGACCAGCGTCGAGATCATGGGCGAGAACGGCCAGGAACGTTCGTTGTTCGATTTCGGCGAGCGTCTGCGCATTCGAGTCCGGTACGACGCGTCCGAGCCCATTGAGCGTCCGAACTTCCTTTTTTCCCTTACGCGATCGGATGATCTCTTGTGCTGCAACTTCAGCAGCATATCGGATGGCGTGGAGATCGACAGCGTGTCGGGCGAGGGTGTCATAGAATTGCTCACGCCGCCCCTGAAGCTCGTGGCCGATATGTATACTGTGTCGATCGTGGTGCGGGAGCGCAGCTTCCGCCGCATTCTGTGCGCTCAGACCGGCGGGTCGTTCCACGTTCGCCATCCCATTTTCGAAGCCAGCGCCTTCGGCGTGATGCACGAACCGGGCGACTGGAAAATCGAACCGCAGCCTGCCGAGGCCAAGGTGTCGAATGAGCTCCGTTGATGTCGTCGTCCCTTGCTACAATTACGGACGGTACCTGAGAGCCTGCGTCGGCAGCATCCTTTCGCAGCGCGACGTCGATGTGCGAGTGCTCATCATCGACGATAAGTCCTCCGACGACAGTGCCGAGATCGGCATGGCGCTCGCCGCATCCGATCCGCGCGTGACGTACCGGCGGCACGAGGTGAACCGTGGCCTCATCGGCACCGCCAATGAGGGCATCGACTGGGTAACGGCGACATACTGGCTGCTTCTTTCGGCCGATGACGCCTTGACGCCGGGAGCCCTGTCCCGCGCCGCCACCGTGCTCGATGCGCACCCTGGCGTCGGCATGGTCTACGGCATTGCGGAAATCGTGGGAGGCGAAGCCGGCCTTCCGGATCTTCCCGATCCAGGCGCGCCGACGTTCCGCATCATAAGCGGGTCGGACTTCCTGCAGCGATCCTGCGAGCATGGGAATCCCGTGCCTTCGCCATGCGCCGTCGTGCGAACCAGCCTGCAGAAGGAGCTGGGCGGATATTGTCCGCACCTCCCGCATACGTCCGACCTTGAAATGTGGATGCGGATCGCGACGCGCGCGTCGATCGGCGTCGTCCATGAATTGCAGGGGTTCTATCGCTGGCACCGCGCCAACATGAGCGCCGACTTCTACGGTCAGCCCGTCAGCGACCGGCGCGAGCGCATCCTGACCTGCAGGGAGGTGCTCGAGAAGTGGGGGTCGGGACATCCTGACCTCGGCAAGTGGGTGACCAAGATGGAGCACGCCCTTGCCCGCGAAGCCTTGATACTGGCGAGCTTCGCTTACGAAAGAGATGACGACGACCGCCGGTGGCGGGAAATGATGGCCTTTGCCGCCGAGCACGATCCGGCGATGTGGCGCTCCGTCGTCTATTGGAAATTCCAGCTCAAGCGGCTTGTCGGACGCGAGGTTGCACGGCGCATCCGCGGCTCGGGCACCTTGTGGAGCGACGACAAAAATTTATGGCATATGCAGGCGCACCAGGTCGGCTGGTGGCCGGACGTTGATTGACCAGCCTTAGCGGCCAGCTCAGCAGCCAGCCTCAGCAGACTCTCGGCCTGACGAGCTCGTAGGACTGAATTGCGGACGCGAGAATTCAAATCTCCATGCATTTCTCATTCATAATCTGCACCCGCAATCGAGCCCCTCAGCTTCGCCGCACCCTCGAGTTGATCTCGCGCGCCGTGGAGGCTGCCCCGGAGCATCGCTACGACCTTACGCTCGTCGATAATGGCTCGACCGATGATACGGCAGGCGTTTTCGATGCATGGGCCCCGAGCGCGCCTCTCGAAGCCAAGCGGCTCTTTCTCGAGCGCCCCGGCCTCTCGGCAAGCCGCAACTTGGGCGTTGCCAGCGCACCCGGCGAATTTTTCGTCTTCACCGACGACGATTGCGTCTTGAGCACGACGTATTGCAGGGAGCTTGCCGATCATCTCGCATCAAATGCCGAGAAGAGAATAATCGGCGGCCGCGTCGAGCTCGGAGATCCCACGGATATTCCCTTCACCATCAAGACCAGCCGTGAGCGCGCGCGCCTTGAGGGCGCGGTCCATCCCGGCAGCTTCGTCCTCGGCTGCAATATGATGGTGCCCAGAAGCGTGATGGATGAGCTTGGACCATTCGACGAGCGGTTTGGCGCGGGCGCCCGCTATCGATCGGGCGAAGACACCGATTTGCTGTACCGCGCTCATCGCAAGGGGATCGCCGTCGAGTATGTGCCCGATATGGTGGTCCACCACTTCCATGGCCGCAAAGGCGATCTGGCCATCAAGCAATTGAACCACGCCTATCACTACGGCACCGGGGCGCTCTATTCGAAGTATCTCTTCGCGGATCCCAGGTTCTCAAAGCACATCTATTGGGCCGCGAGAAATGCCGTGCGCGAGAGCCGGGGCGGATCGCTGTTCGATCCCGGATGCAATCTTTCCTATTGGACCGTCGTGAAGGGAAACCTGGCCGGGCTTGCGGCCTATGGATTGGACCGCGTCCGCGAAGCCCTGCTGGGCGGCAAGGCCAAGCGGCGCGGATAATCCACACCCGGCATCACGAACACGGCATCAGCTCAATGCGCAACGCGGTTACGTGACGTCTTATTTGGGGGCCGTTCGCGTTGCGCCGCGCGAGTGGGAAGTCAGCACCGTGAGCGCTGCTTTCCTGAGCGGCTTCGGCGCGACCATATGATAGGCCGCGCGCAGGGGAAACACGCGGAAAGCGCCGAAAATCGCCTGGACGGCGCCCGTCCGGTCCCCGGCTTCGGAGCGCTTGACCGCAGCGTCGACGAAGTACTGATAGAAGTGCCAGAGCCTTGCCGTGTAAGCCTTCAAAAAGTGAGCCGGCGAGCGCCATAGACGCCATTCCGGAAGAGCATGCATCAAGAATACTTTGCGGCCGAAATGGGTGCGATGAATTTGCAGCGCGTCGTAGGTCAGATATGGGCGGCCGCGAAAAAGCAGACAGGGAACTGGGACGAACGCCATCGTGCGCTGGCGCCCCATCCGTATCAGCCAATCCAGATCCTCGCCGCCTTCCAAGCTTTCGTAGAACTCGCCGTTGGCGCGGACAATGCGCGCGCGGGCGACAATCGTACCGATCTGAGGCAGATAGTCACTTAGTAGTCTGCAGAGCAGGTCTTCCCCGCTGGCTGGCGCGATCTCGGGCGACGGCGGACCGAGCGGCTTGAGCTCGTGATCCGTGTAGATGACCTGTCCAAGAACTGCTTCGATTTTAGGGTCGGCATCGAGGACCTCGAAATGCTTGCCGAGGTGGCTCGAAAGCCAGACATCGTCGTCATCAAGGAACGCGATATAGTCGCCAGTCGCCGCTCTGAGGCCGGCATTGCGGGCTTCGCTGGCTCCCCTCCTTTCGACCTTGATATAGCGGGCGCCATAGGCTTCGGCGATATCGCGCGTTTCAGGTGTCGATCCGTTATCGGCGACAAGAATTTCGAAGGAGTAGAGTGCCCCTTCGAGCGCGCGAATGCTGGCAAGCGCCTCCCTTAAGAATTTCGGCCGATTGAAGGTTGGAACGATGACAGAGATACGGCGCGGATGTTGGGTCATACTCACTACTCCACTCCCGTCGAGAGCATCGCCGAACAGAGCCCCGAAAACTTCGTCGCGCGAAATTTTTACAAATGTGTAATTTTAAGATAATTTTACGCATAGCGCCGGAAGAGTGCCGGCTTCGCGTCATTTGCGCTGAACGATCGCCACCAACGGAATGCTCTTAAAACCGTTTAGGCGAAATGCTTCAAGGCCGTTTTTACATGAGGCCTGAGATGCCTGAGCCTGCCAATGCATATGCAGTGTGCGCTCGGAGATGCGCTCTGTCTATGGAATTGATCGGTGCGGCCGCCGACAATCGATTACGAAATGTACCACGTCCATCTCAAGCGAATCGCCGTCGAGAACGCGAACTCTGCAAACAACGCAAATTACAGGAGGTCCTCTTTTGCAGCCGGTCGCGTATGGCCGCGCCAGTGAAATGTCAGCGCTGTGAGTGCTGCTTTTCTGAGCGGCTTCGGCGCGACCATGTGATAGGTGGCGCGCAGAGGAAATACGCGAAAAGCTCCGATGATCGCCCGCATGGCACCCGCGCGGTCCCCGGCTTCGGAACGCGTGACCGCAGCGTCGACGAAGTACTGGTAGAAGTGCCAGAGCCTTGTCGTGTAACCCCTGAAAAAGGAAATGGGCGAGCGCCACAGACGCCATTCCGGAAGCGCATGCCTCAGGAAAACTCTGCGGGCGAAATAGATGCGCTGGATCTGCAGCGCGTCGTAAGTTTGATACGGGCGGCCGCGGAACAGCAGAGATGGAACAGCGACGAACCCCATCGTGCGCCGGCGTGCAATGCGCAGGAGCCATTCTATGTCCTGGCCTCCCAGCAGCGTCTCGTCAAACTCTCCGACGGAGGCGAGGACGCAGGCACGCGCCACCAGCGTGCCGATCTGCGGGAGATAATCGCCTAGAAGATTTTTCAGGAGATCTACGCCCGAGCGAGGCGCATCGGCGGGATAGGGCGCGCCGAGCGGCTGCAGTTCCGGATCGGTGTAGATGACCTGTCCAAGAACAGCTTCGATCTTGGGGTCGGCATCGAGCGCCTCGAAATGCTTGCCGAGGTGGCTCGGAAGCCAGACGTCGTCATCATCGAGAAACGCCACATACTCTGCGGTGGCGGCTCTGAGTCCCGCGTTGCGCGCCGCGCCCGCACCTTGCTCATCGACCTTGATGTAGGTCGCGCCGAAGGCTTCAGCCACCTCTGGTGTTTCCGGTGTCGTACCGTTGTCGGCTACGAGAATTCTCGAACGAGTAGAGCGGACCTTCATGCGCGCGAATGCTGGCAAGCGCTTGCCGCACCAAGGCCGGCCGATCACGGGTTGGCACGACTACGGAAATGCGGCGCGGGTTCGATGTCATGAATGGTTCTCGAAAGACCACGCGAAGTTTGCGGGCGCGAACCACTCATGTCCATGAGTTTAATGTTACATTAACGACGTTTGGCCTGCGACTGGCTCTTAATGTGCGTTTGCGTCGCGGCTCACGTCGACAAAAACCGCCGGCTTTGCCCTTCGAGCACGAGGCTCGTGAGCCGTCCGCTCACGTAGGCGCCTGTGTCGATGTTGATACGGTTCGGACGCAAGTCGGGTTCGTCGACAGGCGTGTGGCCGTGGATTACGATTTTGCCATGGTAGGCGGGCGAACGCAGGAAGTCGTCGCGGATCCACATGAGGTCCTTGTCGACCTGCGATGCGAGGGGAACGTTCGGCCGCACACCCGCATGGCAGAAGAAGTAATCGCCGGCCTGGAACGACGTTGGCGTTTGTTCGAGAAATGCCCGCACCTCGGGAGACATCGCCTCGACAAGCTCTGCGTGGGCGCGCTCATAGTCGCGTCCCTCGCGGGCATCGCGCAGATCGACGCCGAAGGAGTGCAGAGCCTCGAGCCCGCCGAATTGCCGCCAGGTTGAGAGAAACGCGGGATCGGCGAGGAAGTTTAAAAGCATCTGCTCATGGTTGCCGCGGAGTGCGACGAACGGAACAGGGAAGTCACGGTGCGCCAAGCGCTCGAGCACCTGCGACGAATGGGGCCCGCGGTCGACGTAGTCTCCGAGAAAAACCGCCGATGCCGTAGCCACCGGAGCGGAGCTGAGATCGGCTTCGATCTCGCGCGCTATGCTGTCGAGAAGATCCGCCCGTCCGTGGATATCGCCAATGGCGTAAATCCGATGGCCGTCCGGCACGCTCGCAACCGGAGCATCCGCCACCGCGCTTGGCTTGGTGGCTTCAGGTTTCTTTCTGGTTAGTTTCGCCCACACAATAACGTCTATCCAAACTGATGCCGCCGCACGATGCCCGTGCTTACTCCAAAACGCCGCGCATGGCGACCGGGGCGAAAGCCCAAGTCGGCAACGAGGCCCAGGGGTGGTAAGCGTAGCGGCAAGGCCGGTTAAGGGCGCGTAACCAACGCTCGAATTCGCCGCCGCCCAGTCGCGATTTGATGTGTCGCGATTTAATGTGCAGGCTGGTGCGATGGCTCGCGCCGTCGCGCGGAACTGAGTTCGAGGCCGAAGCGTTACGACCCCGCCTTATCCGCTACCGGCGGTCTGGTGGTAAAGTCGCGCGTGATGCTCAAGGACGGTGCGCGCTGCGAGGCCATTGTAAGCTTGGTCGTCGCGCAAATACCGGGCAAGATCGTCGCAACTTGTACGCAGTTGTGCTCAAGCGCCGCCCTGGCGTCTAACAGACCCGTAAGATGCAATGCCGTCGTTGATCGTCGTTGATAGAATCGAGGGCCGGCGCGACGTGCCGGCCCCGTTTTTTGGAACAGGTCCATGAAGCTCTTTGCGTGCCAGAATTGCGGCCACCTTCTCTACTTCGAGAACACGGCATGCGAGCGATGCGGCCACAAGATCGGATATCTGCCTGAAAAGGAGATGATGAGCGCGGTCGAGCCCGCGGGCTCGAACTGGTCGGCCCGCGCCGATCCAACGACGCTCTACCGCTTCTGCGCCAATTGGGAGCAACACGCCTGCAACTGGATGGTGGAGGCAAATTCTCACGAGCCCGTACTGCCGGGCTTGCCAGCACAACCGCACCATTCCGGACGTATCTGATCCGGAGCGGCACATTCTGTGGAAGCGCATCGAGGAGGCCAAGCGCCGGCTGTTCTATTCGCTGATCAAGCTGCGTCTGCCGCTGCCGACTCCCGGGTCGGGAGATCTGCAGCCGCTCGTATTCGATTTCCTCGCCGATCCGCCCGATCGCAAGGAGATCATGACGGGCCACGAGCACGGCGCGATCACCATCTCGCTCACGGAGGCAGACGATAGCGAGCGCGAAAGGGTGCGCACCAGCATGGGCGAACCCTATCGCACGCTGCTCGGCCACTTCCGCCATGAGGTGGGTCATTTCTACTGGGATCGCCTGGTGCGCGATGCGGGCGAGCTCGAGAGCTTCCGCGCGCTGTTCGGGGACGAGCGGGAGGACTACGGCGAAGCCCTCAACCGCTATTACGCATCGGGTCCGGCACCGAACTGGCAGGCGAGTTACGTCAGCGCCTACGCGACTATGCATCCGTGGGAGGATTTCGCCGAGACCTGGGCTCACTACCTTCACACGATAGACACGCTCGAGATGGCCTACGCGTTTAGTTTGAGCGTTGCCCCGCGTGTCGGCGGCGAGGAAGGTTTGAGCGCCGTCGTCGACCGCAATCCCTATAAGGCTGCCAGCATCGAGACCCTGCTCGAGGCGTGGCTGCCGATCACGTTCGCCGTCAACAGTCTCAATCGAGCCATGGGCCAGCCGGATCTCTACCCGTTCGTCATCTCCGCGCCTGCGGTGCGCAAGCTCGGCTATATCCACAACCTCGTGCGTGCTCAGCGTCCGGACGCCCCTCAGAAAGCAAAGGGAGGCGCAGCGCAGTCGAAGAGCGCCGTCGATGGAACGCGCCGCGAGCGGCGCGGCATCGCGGCTCTTTGGTCGAATGCCGTAAGCAGCCTGCGAGGATCGCAGGCGTAAGACGCAACGAGCAGCCTGCGAGGATCGCAGGCGTAAAACGCAACGGTCGCGCCGGCTGAACGCAAAAACGGCGCGCTTCCCTTGGATGCGCGCCGTTTCAATATGCGGGAAGGCTGAGCGGGACTTAGTGGCTTCCAAACTCGTCGGCGGAATCGGCCTGGAGCTGGCCGTAGTTTTCCTTGCCGATCTGCGCCATGAGATCGAGCTGCGTCTCGATGAAGTCGATGTGGCCTTCCTCGTCCTTGATCAGCTCCTCGAACAGATCCATGGTCACGTAATCCTTGGCGTCCCGGCAGATGTCGCGGCCGCGGATGTAGGTCTCATGCGCGATCTTCTCGCCCTTGAGATCGCATTCCAGCACTTCCTTGACGTTCTCGCCGATCATGAGCGGCGCCACGTGCTGGAGGTTCGGCAGGCCTTCGAGGAAGATGATGCGCGTCACGAGCTTGTCGGCGTGCTGCATCTCTTCGATGGACTCTGGCCCGCTCTTTCTTGGCGAGCTTCGTGTAGCCCCAGTTCTCGAGCATGCGGTAATGCAGCCAGTACTGGTTGACGGCACCCAATTCGAGCTTCAACGCCGCATTGAGTATCTCGATAACCTCTTTGGTGCCCTTCATTTCAGTCCCCTTCAAGCGTGGAGCGGCAACTCGGGCACGCTCCAGAAATTCAGCCTCATTCAGAATAATTCTAAGGTAGCTACTAGGGCACTGCGCACCGGGCCGTTGACCCGCACAAAAGTCGCTAGAAAAAGTTACCTTAGATTAACTCTAAACTAGCTCCGCGCACCGGGCAATAAGGTTTACGTCCAACCCTGTCCCACCCTAGGCCGGCAGCACATCCGCGCCTTCGCGCGCACTTCGCGGCGAATATCCCGCCCATGTAACTGCAGGAACAGCGGCACTTTTCTTGCTGACCTACCTTCGGCCGCATGGATTTCGGCAAGCAGGGATGTGTCATGAGGGTGAACGACGCGAGCTATCGTATCAAAGGCGGACGCACGGGCGTGCTTTTGATCCACGGACTGTGCGGTTCGCCTGCAGAGATCCGCTATGTCGCCAACGGGCTGGCCCGCGAGGGCATGACCGTACTGTGCCCGCAACTGGCCGGTCACGGCGGCAGCGAGGCCGATCTTCAGGCCTCCACCTGGCAGGACTGGTATCGCAGCGCCGAGGAGGCCCTGTTCGAGCTCCGCGCCACATGTGACCGGGTCATCATCGGCGGCCTTTCCACCGGCGCCGTGCTGAGCCTGATGCTCGCAGCCAAGCATCCCGAGAAGATTGATGGCGTGACGCTCTACTCGCCCACGTTGTGGCTGAGCGGCCGCAAGGTTCCCTGGTATGTGCCGCTGTTCCGCTGCATCAACAGCAAAGCCATCGCCAACATGTTCAAGTTCCCGGTGCCGATGCACGTCGGCATTAAGGATCAGCGCATCCGCGAGTTCGTCCGCAATGCCACCAAGGTGGGGCAGGGCGCTCCGACCCAGATCAAGACCCCGGGCGGCGCCGTTCTCGAGCGTCACCGCTTGGCGCGGGTTGTCATGGGCTTGCTCGGCAGCATCCGTCAGCCGGTTCTCATCATGCATGCGCGCGAGGACGACTATGCCGGTCTCGACAACGCCAACTACCTGCAGAACAAGCTCGCGGGGCCGGTCGACCTCGTGGTCCTCGATGACTGCTATCACATGGTTACGGTCGATCGGCAGCGCCACATCGTTCTCGACCGCACGTCCTCCTTCATCGGCATGATCTCCAGTGTGCTGAATGCAGGTGTGCGGAATGCCGAGGCTTATGCTAGATTTCCGCGTGTGGCCTCCGCATGAGCAGGCCGCATAAGTAATGGACACACCACAGCCCATGCCGGAGCGCGGTTATGTCTAGCAATTACAGATACTTACATCATATCGCATTGCCGCGCGCGGACTGGCGGGCGGACGAGAATTTTCCTCGTCCGCTCGATTTTCTGCGCCTTGTTCCAGCAGGAACAGGCGGATGAGGGGCATTCTGGCATTCTTCTTCTCAAGCAAGTCGGGGCGCAGCCCAGGCTCAACGGTTTGAGAACTTGTTTTTGAGGATGGAGACGAAAATGGCCTCGAAGCTCAGCATCACTTTGATCGCCGCCACGGTCGCAGCCAGCATGGCAATTACGCCCGCCGCTCAGGCAGGTAACCGCGGACTTGGAATTGGCCTCGGCGTTCTGGCCGTTGGCGTCATGGCTCACCAGGCCCAGCAGGCGCAAAAGGCTGAGGAAGCCCGGGCCCGCGCCCGTGCACGTGCCGAAGCTCAGGCTCAAGCCCGCGCCAAGGCGAAGGCAGTCGCCGCCGCTCGCCGCCAGCAGGAAATCGCAGCTCAGAAGGCTGCCGCCGCCAAGGCCGAGAAAGCTGAGAACCCCTCCGAGCAGAACGCAGACGAGACCGCCGACAACGACACCGCGAAGAAGGGCGAAAGCACCTATGTCGCTGCACCCTCGAGCACGGCAGCCCTGACTCAGGCCGACATCTCCGGCAAGTTCGACCGCCGCGACACAACCGAGCCGGCAAAGACCGAAACCGCGACCGATACTGTCGCAACTGCCGAAGTTCCGACGTCCACTGCTACCCTTGGCCGAAAAGGCCGAGGTTAAGGCCGAAGAGCCCGCCCCGGCGACATGCAAGAAATATGTTCCGGCTCTCGGAGTTGCAGTCACGGTCGGCTGCTGATCTCCAACGAAAGTTCTCATCCTCGAATGTGCGCCGGGCTCCGTCAGAGCCCGGCGTTTTCTTTTGCGGGCGCTCGATCTTCCGCGCAAAGCCGTTCGAATAATTTTTCTTTGTCCCACCCGGAACAGCGTTGAAGGGCGAACTTCGGCAATCTCCGCCATGAACCGAGGAAGATCGTCCTCGAACAGTGGATTGAAAACCGCCTTCAGGCGGAACAGAAATCGGAGAGCTCCAATGACCCCGAAATTATCGCCATCGCGACAGTGATCGCAGCGGCCGTGACGTTCTCTGCGACTGCCGCCGACGCCGGCGGCGGCGTGCGCCTCAACTTCGGTTTGCCGCTTGGCAATTTCACAGCGACCCCCTCTCGTGGAGGCGGCGCTGATTATGGCGACGTCTACGCACGCAAGGCCGCAGGCCGTCAGGCTGCCGCCGCCAAGAAGGCAGCGCGTGTCGCCAAGGCCGAGGAGGCCGCCCCTTCCAAGACGTCTTCAGCGAGCAAGAAATCTAAGGAAACCGCGTCGACGACGACCTCGGCTTCGACCAGCACCACGTCCTCGAGCGGCAGCACCGCCCTGATCGACACGGCCAACCAGGCTACTGCCGCGAGCCAGACGACCCAGACGGCAGCAATCGAGCCGACGAAGACGGACGAGCCGGCCAAGGTCACCGAAACGTCAACCTCGGCTGATACTGCGCCGGTCGAAGCCCAGAAGGACGAGACGAAGGACGAGCCCAAGAAGGATGAAGTGAAGACCGCTTCGTCCGACAAAAAGCTTAACTGCAAGAAGTTCATTCCCGCGATCGGCATCACGGTCTCGGTTTCTTGCGGCGATTAATATCGATATTCGAAGCGTAGTGCCGCACGCGGGTGATTCGCTGGACGGCACTGGGAGTTCGGCGCACAAAGAGATGTGCGGTTTGGAGACGGAAATGACGGCCATGAAAAGTGTGAATATTCCCGCGGCCGTGGCGGCCCAGGGCGGTCCGGTTAAGAAGATCAAGATGGCGCCCAAGATCGCCTACCGGAATCTTTTCCATGATCGCATGAGCTTGTTCGTCACGCTGATCGGCATCGTGTTCTCGGTCGTGCTCGTCGCCATCCAGTGCGGCCTCTACCTCGGCTCCGAAAGCAAGATCGCGACCGTGCTCGACAAGGCCAAGGCCGACCTGTGGATCGTCCCCATCGGCACCAAGAGCTTCGACGATCCGTCGCTGATGACGGGCCGTGAGAAGTATGCGGCGCTGTCGACGCCGGGCGTTCAGCGCGTCGAGGACATGGTCGTGAGCTTCTCGTCCTGGCGCAAACCCGGAGGGCGGAAAGAAGGCCTTCGTACTCGTGGGCCTCGACTATTTGAATGGCGGAACCTTGCCCTGGAACCTTGTCGAAGGCACGGTCGCCGATCTCTCGGCTCCCGCTGCCGTGGCCGTCGACAAATCCTACTTCAAGGATCTCGGCATTGAAGGCATCGGCGCCAACGCCGAGATCAACGGCCAGCGCGTGCACGTCACGGCGGTGACATCGGCCATCCGCTCGTTCACGACGCTGCCCTATGTGTTCATGCCGATCTCGCGTGCACGACAGTTGACTCAGCGCAGGCCCCGAGCAGGCGACCTACGAGCTGGTTACTGTAGCCCCCGGCGCCGACCTCGAGTCCGTGCGCGCAAGCCTTATTGAGCGGCTCCCCGACACGGAAGTTCTGACGCACGAAGAGTTCCGCGCTCGCAGCCTCAACTACTGGATGTTCAACACGGGTGCCGGCGCTGCGCTCATCATGGGTGCCGCCCTCGGCATCATCGTCGGCGTCGTCATCGTGGCGCAGACGCTCTACGCCAGCACCAAGGATCACTTGAACGAGTTCGCGACGCTGCGCGCCCTCGGTGCCTCGGCGAGCTACATCCACGCCGTCATCCTGATCCAGGCGCTGTTGAGCGCCGTGATCGGCTACATCCTCGGCATGGCGTTGGCGCTGTTCGTGATCTACGGCTTGGCGTCGAAGAGCGCGACGCTGACGATCCTGATGACGCCGAAGCTGGCCGCCTATTTGTTTGCTTTGACGGTTGGGATGTGCGTTTTCGCCGCCATAACGGCCATCTTCAAGGTGACAAGAATTGACCCTGCGGGCGTCTTTAACCGGTAGGGACCGTCGAGAGTCTGAAAGCCGTAAGGCCCGGAGCGGTTCACCCGCCTCCGGGCCTCGGCAGTTTAGCCGAATACCTGACGCGGTAGACGTCGATCAAATCATGATGCGCTTCGCGCATCTCGAGGAAGTAAGGATGACGAGAAAAAACGCGGGAGCTTCCAGCCATTCCAGCGTCAACTTGAAGCGGCCGCCGCAGCGCTTTTTGTGCTTCAGGAAACTTCCCCGCATCCAACAAAAATGAGCCTGATGTGTCACGCGGAACAGCGCTCGAACTCGAAATGATCCATTCTCCGCAGCATCTGCTAATTTGCACGCACTAAGGGAGATCTTACCAATGACCGCACCGGCCAAGTCGCCCGCGCCACCTGTTATCGAGGCGACTAATATCGTGAAGTCCATCGGTACGGGCGCAGGCATCCTGCGCATCCTGAAGGGCGTCAGCATGGACCTCCGCCCCGGCGAGCTCACGCTGTTGATGGGCCCCTCGGGCAGCGGCAAGACCACGCTGCTTTCCATCCTCGGCTGCATCCTGACTGCCACCAGCGGCAAGCTCAATCTTGCCGGCAACCAGGCCGTCGGCCTTTCGGCCGAAGGCCTTGCCGATATCCGCCGCCAGCACGTCGGCTTCGTATTCCAGAGCTACAATCTGTTCCCGACGCTGACCGCGCTCGAGAACGTGCTCGTCGCACTCGATGTCCGCGATGCGAGGTCATCCGACCCCACCGAGACGGCGGCAGAAGCCCTGCGGGCGGTCGGCCTCAGTCATCGCATGCACACTTATCCCTCGAAGCTCTCGGGCGGCGAGAAGCAGCGTGTCGCCATTGCGCGCTCGCTCGCCGGCAGGCCCTCGGTCATTCTCGCCGACGAGCCGACGGCCGCTCTCGACAGCGAGAACGGCAAGGCCGTGATGGAGCTTCTCGCCGAGGTCGCGCAAGATCCCTCTCGTGCCGTGCTCGCCGTGACCCATGACCACCGCACGCTCGGTTATGCCGACCGCATCATTCGCATCGAGGACGGACTGATCGTCGCCGACGAACGGCCCAACGGCAGCATAGCCAGGGGCTGGACCAGCGGCCACGAGCCACACGGAACCCCCGCTGCCAAACCCAATTCATCCAGCACAGCCGTAGCCTAAGGACCAGACGCGCCATGTTTTCCCGGACGAACCTCATCACATTATTGGCCGTGGCCGGCGCTGTCGGCTATGTCGCCTTCGATAAATACAACGTCGGCAAGGCCTACACCGAGGAGCCGGCGGCTCCCGTCGAAGTCATCGACTGGGTCGCTGCCGCGCCGGGCAGGGTCGAGCCGAAGTCCGGCGAGATCCATCTCGGCACGAGCCTACTCGGTCGCGTCGGGGAGGTTCTCGTCAGCGTCGAGGACAAGGTCGAGGAGGGCGAGCTGCTCATCCGCCTCGACGACTCCGAAGCCCGCGCCAAGCTGGCGTCTGCCGAGACCGAGGCCGAAGCGCTTCGCGAAGATCGCGAGAAGGCTTTCGCTTCCGGCCGCGAGGACGTGCGAAAGGCCGAGGACGCCATCTATTCCGCGGAGCGCGCCGTCACGGGTGCACGCATCGAGCTCGACTATGCATCTGGCAGCGAAGCGCACGCGGCAGCGGCAGCGGAGTCTTCCGTTGCCGAAGCGCGCCGCCGCTTGAAGGAAGCCAACGACCGCCTGGAGCGCGAGCGCGTCGCCTTCGTCAAGGCGCAGACCAAGCCCAACCTGCCGGCGCCGAGCCGCGCCGAGTCCGCCGTCAGCGCCGCACGCGCCGAAGTGCGCATGGCCGAGGCGCTCCTCGACAAGACCCGCATCCGTGCCCCGTCGCCTGGCACAGTCCTCGAGCTCAATGCCAAGCAGGGCGAGGTCGTCGCGCCCTCGCCCGAGCAGCCCCTGGTCGTCATGGGTGACATGAGCGTGGTTCGCGTCAAGGCCGAGGTCGACGACGTTGACGTGGCCAAGATCAAGCTCGGTCAGAAGGCCTTCATCCGTTCTATTGGCCATCCCGGCAAGGATTTCGAAGGCAAGGTCACGCGTCTCGCTCCCACGCTGGGACAGGCGAAGATCAACCCGCGCGGTCCGCGCCGCGCCAATGACGTCGAGGTCATGGAAGTCACGATCGATCTGGAAGGGACGTCGCCGCTTTTGCCGGGGATGCGGGTAGACGCCTTTTTTCGTAAAGACTGAGACAGATCGTCCACCTCGACGGAAAACGGGCGTTCTTGCCCTGGCTTTGCCGCCATCACTGTCTAACTAAATCAATAGGGGCTGGGTCTCGCGAGAGACACGGCCCCTGTTAATTTTGTTTGACCCTTGTTTACCATGCGCATGACCGCTGGACGGCGGGAGCGAAATTTCGTTCAATGTGACTTGGGGAACTGAGCAAACAAGCGTGTCGTGGGAAGCTCCACTCAACGGGCCAGACGAGGTCCACATGAGTTGGAGAACGACATGCAGGGACATATCACCAAGTTTCGCGACGATATCGGCTTCGGCGTTATCCGTAGCGAAGACGGACAGAAATTCCGCTTCTCGGCGTCTGAGATATGCAATCCGAATGGAAAGCTGGTCGGACTCGACGTGGACTTCCTGATCGAATCACGTAAGCCGAGAGACATTGTCTTGTTGCATGGATCTCCTTGGGGCGCTTTCGCCCACAAAAAAACATTTGGTAAGCGGAGCTGATTGCCATGGCCACGATGTCTTCAGCGACACCAGTTTCATCGAACGGCTCTGAGGCTGCGGATCGCAGCGACACCCTGGCCGCACTCGATACCAGCGATGTTCCGCGCGTAGGTGCGCGTGAGCTTGCTCTCGCTCTCAAGATGCTCTCGGGACGCGGCTTGCTGCTCCCCTCGGTCTCTCTTTCGGATGAAGATCTCCGCCGCGTCGAACAGGCCTTCTGGCAGATCTCGCGCCGCGGCCGTCAACGCAAGGTCGCCGTTCTGTTGCGCTTCCGCAGCCTCATGGAAGCTTGCCAGTCGCGTCGTATCAGCGAGCTCATAGCAAGCCATGGTCAGGAGGCTGTGGTGAAGACACTCGAGATCGCAGCCGGCATGCGCCTCAACGTCAAGTGGGGCTTTAACCCGCACAAGCTCGCACGCGCTGTAAGCGAGGCGCTCGAGACGGCCGGTGAGAGCTTTGCTCCGGGCGCGCACGCGGCAGCCTGACACGCCGGTAAATCCCGCCGCTATACTCTTCGGTAAATTGAGTTCACACCCGGCCCTGGTACAGTGCTTCAGCATCTGAACCGGGCCGAGTTTGTTTCTGCCCAGTGCGTCCGGTGCGTGACGGAGCGTGCGATTGTCGCAGCCCGTGATCTACTCGAGGGCACCGGGCGTAATGCTCGATATGTCGATGACCTTGGCGCTTGTGCTGTCGTTTGTGGCGGTCTTCGGACCGGCCCTCGCCCTATTGGTCAAGGTAATGGTTCGCCTCTCATAGCGCTTTCTTGCTTGGCCTGGGCCGGCATCAAGCAGCGAGGCCCCGTATCAATAAGCGTTTTCGGTCTTGAACAGGGCGAGCGGCGTCAGCGCGAGAATGTAGAGGTCGAACAGCACCGACCAGTTCTCGATGTAATAAAGATCGTGCTCGACCCGCCTTTCGATCTTCTCGCTCGTGTCGGTTTCCCCGCGCCATCCGTTGACCTGGGCCCAGCCCGTCATCCCCGGCTTCACCTTGTGCCGGGCGAAGTAATGCGACACCACATCGGTGTAGAGGCGGTCGTCAGCTTTTGCCGCCGGCGCATGCGGCCGCGGCCCGACGAGCGACAGATCCCCTCTCAGAACGTTGAACAGCTGCGGCAGCTCGTCGAGGCTCGTCTTGCGGATGAAGCGCCCGACGCGCGTCACGCGCGCGTCGCCTTTGGTCACGAGTTGCGCGGCGGCTACGTCCGCGGCGTTCGTATACATCGAGCGGAACTTCAGAACCTCGATGGGCTCGTTGTTGAAGCCATAGCGCGTTTGCCGGAAGAAGATCGGTCCGGACGAATCGAGCTTGATGGCCAGGGCGATCGCCAGCATCAGCGGCGAGAAAAGCATGAGCGCCAGCGCGCTGACGATCTTGTCGAAGGCCGACTTGATGACGAAATCCCAGTTCGCGATCGGCTTGTCGTAGAGATCGATCATCGCCACCGGCCCGATGTGAGAGTAGAGCCGCGGCGACAGCCTGAGCTCGTGGCTCGTGCCGGCAGGCGGATGTCGGCCGGCAGTTGCGACAGCTTCTCGGCGACCATTGCGAGCCGTTTCTCTCCTGCGGCCGGAAGCGCCACGATGACGAGATCGAGCCGCGTCTCGCGCCCTTTCGCGATCAGCGCTTCGAGAGTGCCGAGTCGCGGATAGCCGCCGACAGCATCGGGCGTCCGCCCATCCTGCCGATCGTCGAAAACGCCGGTGATGCGGATATCGGAGGCTTGCTCGGCCTCGAGACGGCGCAACACGTCCTCGGCGATGTCGCCGCCGCCATAGATGGCGGCGCGCCGCGACAGCCGGCCGGCCAGCGCCCAGCCCCTCACCATCCGCCCCGCCGCAAGCCGTCCCGCGACGAGACCAACGGCCCCCACGCCGAACCAGACGAGAAGCCAGATCCGGCTCGCCTCGTGGGTCGCGCTGACGGCGAGCATGGCCGTGGCCAAAATCGTGATCGTTGCGACCCATGCGAGCACGACGCGCGGCAGGTGCAGCAGCGGCGCCTTGAGAACGTCAGTCGAATAGAGCCCAAGCACCTGCATGAAGATGAGCATGGCCGCGCTCGTGGAGCCGATGGCGAGCAAGTAGAATGGCACCTCGGCCGGGCTTATGGCGGCGCTGGCGGCGACGCCGAGACCCGTCCCGGCAGCAACGGTGAAATCGGAAAGGCGGGCCATGCCGCGCAGCACGGCCGGCGGGATGAGCCGCGCCTTGCTCCCCGGGCGTACGTCCGCGAGCCTCGGAACGCGGAGGGCGTCGTCGAGTGATGCGGATTGAGACAATCCGGACGGCGGCAGGGACGGAGAAAAGACCATGGGTCTGGCTCAGAATGCGACACTTGCAGCGTGAGGCCTCCGAATAAGGCTCACTTACGTGCAAAGGCTGCATCCGGCGTGCCACCGGGCCTTGGGTAGGGGGCAGGAAACCCGCGGTCGGCATTAACCTTCCGCGACCGCTTCCGGTCGCGGAGGCGCCACCACAGTGGACGGCGCCGCATAGAAGGCGAGCACCTCGTCCGTCATCGCCTCGACGGTGTATTTGCGCTGGACGGCAGAGCGCAGTTCCTTGGCGTCGAGCAAGGCCCGTTCCGGCTTCTCGCGCACGCGGTGCATCGTGGCCGTCAGCGCGGCGACGTCACCCGGCGGGATGAGACGGATGTGCGTTCCGGCGACGATCTCGGGAATTCCGCCCACATTGGTCGCAACGAGCGGCATGCCCGCCGCCCCGGCCTCGAGCACGACGTAGGGAAAGCTCTCCGCAAGCGAGGGAACCACGAGGCAGCGTCCGAGCGGGAGCGCCTCGCGTGCCGGCATGGCTCCCGGAAAGCGCACGCGCGATCCGAGCCGCAGGTGCGTCGCCAGCGCCTGGAGACGCTCCGCATCGGGGCCCGCGCCGACGATGACGGCCGTGACCGGCTGATACACGTTGAGCT
The DNA here is from genome assembly GCA_963831345.1 of uncultured Alphaproteobacteria bacterium. Lineage (GTDB taxonomy): Bacteria > Pseudomonadota > Alphaproteobacteria > Rhizobiales > Hyphomicrobiaceae > Hyphomicrobium_C. The sequence goes on along the minus strand of CAWHPZ010000039.1, from coordinate 52,695 downwards.
TCGAGAGCGCCTTGAGCAGAACGTCGACACCCTTGATGTCACGCAATTCGCCGATGAACAGAAAATCCGCGGCGTTCGGCAGCGGTTCATGCGGCGTGAAGTCGGCAGGGTTCAAGCCGTTGGGAATGACGCGCACCGGAATGGAGCCCACGCCGATGCGCTCCGTATAGAGCCGGCGGGCGAAGTCGCTCTCGAAAATGAGGCCGTCCGTCATTCGGCCGAGCAGTTTCTCGAGGCCGAGAATGGCCCCGCCCCCGAACGTGCCGGGCTTGAAGTGAAGGCTGCCGCCATGCGGCGTATAGAAGGCCTTTATGTTGTCTACCCGTACCGAAATCGGCATGGCTGCCAGACGCGCATAAGCGCCGCCCTTCGCGCCATGACCGTGCAGGATGTCGGCCTTGAGAGCCCTGGAGAGGCGATATACGGAACGGCTCACCGACAGATCGCCGAACCCCGGCTGCCGGCTCATGGGAATGAGCTGAATTCCGAGCCTGAGCTTCGACTCTATGCCGCGCAGCCGCAAAAGAGTGAGGCCATCGGCCGTGCTTGCGTCCGCCACGATGCCGACGGCATGGCCGCGCCGCGCTTGCTCGCCGGCGAGATCCAGCACGTGCCGGAACAGACCGCCCACGGGCGCGCGCATGATGTGCAGGATCCGCAGCGGCCGCGATGAGGCGGGCACGGCCTCGTCCATCGCGTCCATGCTGTAGTCGGCATGGACGGCTGCGGCATTCGCTGCCGAACTAGAAAAAGCGTTCATAGACATAGACGGTATCGCCCGGCTGGATCAGATATTCGCTCGGAGCTTCAAGTTGCTCGATGTAGCCGTTCCTGCGGCGCGTGACGCGGAACTGGCGGTCGCTGGCGCGGTCGGAGTAGCCGCCCGCTATGGCCACCGCCGTCTCCACCGTCATCCCCGACACGTACGGATATTGCCCCGCGGCTTTCACTTCGCCGAGGATGAAGAATGGCCGGTTCTGCAGCACATCCACCGTGACCTGCGGATCGCGCACGAACTCGGCCCCGAGGCGGCCACGGATGGCATGCTCGAGATCGTCGGTGGTGCGCCCGCGCGCTTCCACGTTGCCGATGAGAGGCACGGAGATGCGCCCGTCCTGATCCACGGTATAGGCGCGCGAAAGGTTGGGCTGGCCATAGACGAACACGCGCAGCCGGTCGCCGGTGTCGAGAACGTAAGGGCCATTGAGGTCCGCGGGACCGGCATCATAGGCGGCCTGCACCACCGGGCCGTTCCAGCCTGCATCCGCAGGAGCAACGACGACAGGCTCTCGGCCGCCCGCCGCCAGGAATTCGATCTGATCGTGCGCGCACGCCCCCAGCATCATCGACATGACGCCGACGACCAACAAACGACGGAGCGGACTCCGGGCGCGCATGATCACCATTTCACAAACTCAGCCATCAATTGTTTCTACGGATGGCCGGTTAACAAAACCTGATGGGCGCGCACCATTCCGGGATGCTTAAGGAAATCATAACGGGGCCACGTGTAAGACATTGAGGATCGTTCATTCTCGAGCCGGACCGGACCGAACCAATGCGTACGACCCGCCGCCCTGCGTCCGATGACATCGACCTCGGAGCGCTTTGGACACTGGCTGTGCGCAGCCTGCCCAGGCTCGCGGTCCTTGCGCTCGTGGCTGGGGCTGCAACCTATGGCGTTCTCTCGCTCGTAGCGCCGCGCTACATGTCGGAAACGCAGATCTCGATCGAATCGAAGAGCACCAACAATCCGTACGCCGATCCAAATCGCACGGGGGGCGCATCGGATTCGGTCAGCGTGCGCATGGACAAGGAAGCCGTGAACACGCACGTGCGTGCGCTTCAGTCCTATGACCTCGCCGAGACCATCGTGCGCGAGATGAAGCTCGCCGATAAGGTCGAATTCAACAGCACGCTCGGCGCGCCCGATACGCTGTCGGCATTGCTTCGCCTCGTTGGCATCGGAAAGCCCCGGCCCGGCGAAAGCGTGCAGGAGCTGGTGATCAGCGCCTACTTCGCGCACCTCGACGTCTATCCGGCCAAGGAAAGCCGCGTCATCGGCATTCGCTTCTCCTCGAGCGATCCCGTGCTTGCCGCGGCCGTCGCCAATCGCATCGCCGAGACCTATCGCGAGAACCTCGCGCGCCAGAGCATCACCGAGACCGACGACGTGCAGAAGGCGCTTGCGCCGCAGATCGCCAAACTTGCAGACGAGGCGGCGTCAGCCGAGGCCGACGTCGAGAGATTCCGCGGCGAGGCCAACATCTTCAAGGGCGGCCAGCAGTCGACGGGTCTCAACGAGCAGCAGCTTGCGGAGCTCAACGCCGAGCTGTCGCGGGCCAAGGCCGCGCGCTCCGAAGCCGAGGCGCGCGCCAAGCAGGCACGCGAGATGCTGACGGCTGGCGGCGCCGATGCGCTGCCGGACGTGCAGAAGTCGCCGGTGATTCAAAACCTGGTGCAAAGCCGCGTACGCGTCGAGCGGCAGATTTCGGAACTCTCGGCCACGCTTCTGCCCGGCCATCCGCGCATGCGCCAGCTCAACGCCGATCTCGCCGGCTTGAAGAAGCAGATCAGCGCCGAGGTGGCCAAGATCGTGGAGGGTCTCTCCAAGGAGGCCAAGGTCACCGCGATGCGCGAGGAGGCCGTCGCGAAGAGCGTCAGCGAGATCAAGACGCGCATCGTCGATACCGGCCCCGACGAAGCCAAGCTCCGGAACCTCGAGGCCAACGCCAGATCGAAACGCGCCGAGCTGGACCGGCTCCGGGCCCAGTATGAGGGCAACAGGGTGCGCGCCGACGACAGCCGCACCATTCCGGTCGAGGCCCAGATCGTCTCCATGGCGCGCCCGTCGAGCGTGCCGGTGTTCCCGAAAAAGACCGCAACGACGCTGCTTGTCGCCGTCGCGACCTTGATGTTCGGCATGGCTATCGTCATCACGCGCGGTCTCTTGAGCGGGGTGCGCGTGCCGGTCGCCGTCGAGAGAGAGCCCATGCGCCGCACGATGCCGGTTGCCCCCGTGCTGCCGGGGCTGCACCGGGTGCCGGAGCTTGGCCGCCGCAGGCCGAGCCTCCACAAGGCGCGGCCATGCACGCATTCAACTCACCGGCGGCAATAGCCGATCGCCTGCGCGCTATGCGCGCGCAAGCCCTGAGCGGCACGCGTTCGCTCATCGCGGGCGACATCGCCGCCGGGCAATTGGCCGTGGAGGCAGCGAGCCTGGGCAAAGCCCTCGCCGCAAAAGGCCAGACGGTCATCCTGATCGACTGGGCGCCGGCAGGTGGCGGCATCGCTGAAGCGCTGGGCCACGCGAGCGTTCCGGGAATGCTTGATCTGGTTGCCGGAAGGGTCAAGTTCGAGGATGTCGTCGGCGCTCTGGGCCAGAGCGGCGCGCATCTCATTCCGGCAGGATCAAGCCTCGCCGCGGGCGAGATCATCGACCCGAACCACGTCAATTTCGTTCTCGACGCACTCGACGGTGTCTATGACCAGATCATCGTCGCAAGCCGCGAGGAAGCCGCTCGCCACCTGTTCGAGGCCATCGAGGGCCGTTTCGATTGCGGCATTACGGTTGTCTCCGCGGAGGGCGCACCGCTGCTGGTCGATGCACAGACGTTCCTCGGTTACGAGGTCGATGGCATCGAGCTCATGCGCTATGTCGTGCCGGCGAGCTTTGGGAAGGCGTCAGGCAGAGCGGCGCATCTGACCCGGCAGGAACCGCGCATGCGGGTTGGCTGAGACGCCCAACCGCCGGGATACCCACTTCGAGCTGGCCGTTTGCCATTTTTTAACGCTGTTGCAGGTGGCGTCACGCTTGGGGGGTGCGGTTAGGACTTTGCACAGCCTTTGATCATCTAATCGGCCCATCCGATGATCATGTGAAAGCCCCATGGCTCGCAAAGCGACAAAGGTCTTCAAAGCGGCCCTCTCGGTGCTGCACTACACGGGCTTGAGCCGGCTCATCGCCCCGCTCACGCGCGGCAATGGCGTATTTCTGACGCTGCACCGGGTTTGCCCTGAGCCGCCGGGAGAGTTCGAGCCGAACCGCATCCTCAAGATCACGCCGGAGTTCCTCGAGACCGCCATTCGCGAGGTCCAGGCTCAGGGCTATGAAATCGTCTCGCTCGACGAAGCCGCGCGCCGCATCAAGGAGGGCCCCGATGCCCGTCCCTTCGCCTGCTTCACCTTCGATGACGGCTACCGCGACAACCGCGAGCACGCCTATCCGGTCTTCAAGCGCCTCAACCTGCCGTTCGCGATCTACATCCCGACGGCCTACGCCGATTGGCAGGGCGATCTCTGGTGGCTGAAGCTCGAGGAGGCCATCAAGCGCACTGACGAGCTGACCGTCGACTCTCGAAGGCCAGGTCCGGCACTTCGATACCGATACGGCCCGCGGCAAGTGGAATACCTTCAGCGAGATCTACTGGACTTTGCGCAAGTTGCCCGAGCGTGAGCTGAGAGCGTGCGTGTCCAGGATTGCGCGCGACGCCGGCTACGACGCCTCGCAGCTCTGCGCCGACATGGTGATGAACTGGAACGAGATCCGGGCGCTGGCACAGGATCCGCTCGTCACGATCGGCGCACATACGCGCCATCACTATGCCCTGGCCAAGCTCAGCGAGGCCGACGTTAGGACCGAGATCGCCTTGAGTGTTCGCCGCATCGAGCAGGAGCTCGGCCGCCCGTGCGTGCACTTCAGCTTTCCCTATGGCGATGCGACCAGCGCCGGCGAGCGTGAATTCGCCATCGCCAAGGATCTTGGGCTCACTACGGCCGTGACGACGCAAAAAGGCGTGCTCACGTCAGCGCACGCCGACTGCATGACCGGCCTGCCGCGCGTGTCGATCAACGGCGATTATCAGAAGAGCCGCTATGTTCGAGGTCATGTTGACGGGGTTGCCGTTCGTTCTGCGCGCCTACGTCAAGCGGCTGCAGGCCTTCGTGAAGGGCGCGCTTGGCGCCCTCAGCCCCCGTCCGGACGCTGCATCCACGTTATCAACGCGCCTGCTGGCAGCACCCAGAGAAGCCCAGCAACGACATAGTAAATAAGCTCGACCGTCTTGCTGGCGTTCACCTGCAGCACCACCGCGACGAGCATCGCGATCAGCGCATAAACCGAGAGAAATATCAGGAGCACAATGGTGCCCGCGAGCTTGCGCGTGCGCGGCGTCATGCGGGTTCTGCTCCTTCAAGACCTGTAATGCGGCGGGAAGTGACGTTTTGCGCCGGACGTTCGCATTGATCAAGCGGCGATCTCGCCCTATCAAACCTCGACGACGCAGACCATGGCCGCCGACAACGTAGGGAACATGGCTAGCGACTGATCGATGGCGCATGGCGGCACAGCACTGGCGAACAGGGATGTCGCGATGCCGTCGCGCGGCTGGGACAGGGCCGTGCAGCTTTGGCTATTCGCGGTCGCGGGCCTCATCCTGGCGATGATCACCGTCGGAGGCGCCACGAGGCTCACGGATTCCGGCCTGTCGATCACCGAATGGCAGCCGCTCCTCGGCGCCATCCCGCCGCTGAGCGAAGCGGATTGGCTGGCGGCCTTCGCCAAGTACAAGGAAATTCCCGAGTACCACCTCGTCAACAAGGGCATGTCCCTGGAGGCGTTCAAATCCATCTACTGGTGGGAATGGAGCCATCGCTTTCTCGGCCGCTTCATCGGCATGGCCTTCGCCCTTCCGTTTCTATTCTTCTGGGCCAAGGGCGCTCTGCGGCCGGGAAACGTCGCGAAATATGCCGCCGTGCTGGCGCTGGGCGGCCTTCAGGGCGCCATCGGCTGGTTCATGGTCAAGTCCGGCCTCGTCGATCGCGTCGACGTCAGCCAGTACCGGCTGGCGCTGCATCTGACGGTCGCCTTCATGCTGCTGGCCCTCGTCGTTTGGCTGGCGCTTGATCTCGGCCAGCCCGCCACCGCAAGCAGCAGGGCGAAGAGCCCCGACGCCACGCTTGCGGCATGGATCGTCGGGCTCATTTTTCTGCAGGTGATCCTCGGCGCCTTCGTCGCCAGCCTCAAGGGCGGCCTGACGCACAACACGTGGCCGACCATGAACGGCAAGCTCGTGCCGGACGAACTTCTGCTGATCGAGCCCTGGTATCACAATCCGTTCGAAAACCCGGTCACGGCCCAGTTCGATCACCGCCTCGTGGCCTACATCGTGTTCGCATTTGTGGTGTGGAACGTCTGGTCGCTTCTGCGCGCCCCGCAACCTGCGATCGTCCGCAACTCGGCGCTGCTGCTGCTTGCCGGTGTGTTGGCGCAGATTGCGCTGGGCATCTGGACGCTGCTCGAAGCAGTCCCGTTCGGCCTTGGCATTGCTCATCAGGCCGGCGCGGCGGTGTTGCTGGTCATTGCCGTGCGCCACCTGCACATCCTGCGGCGGCAGACTGCATAAAGGCCGGTGTTCCTCCCCCCTTGTGGGGGAGGTTAGGAGGGGGGATTCCCGACCTTAAGCCGTTAAGGGGGACGGTCGCCTATGCGAGCCCCAGCATCAGCTTGAGGTTCTGCACGGCCGCGCCCGCGGCGCCCTTGCCGAGATTGTCGAGCCGGGCCACGAGCAGGGCCTGCCCGTGCGCATCGGTCCCGAACACATAAAGCTCGAGCTGGTCCGTCTTGTTGACGCCGAGCGCATCGAGCCGCCCCTTGAGCTTCGACGTTTCGCTCGACGGCACGACGCGCACGAGCGGCGCGCCCGCGTAGTGCGCCGCCAGCGCCGCCTCGAGGTCGCCCGCGCTCGGCATGCCGGTAAGCGTGTCGAGGTGCAGCGGGATGCTGACCAGCATGCCCTGATAGAAATTGCCGACCGACGGAATGAAGATGGGCCGCCGCGATGAGGCCGCTGTATTTCTGCAGCTCCGCGATGTGCTTGTGGTCGAAACCGAGCCCGTAGATCTCGGAATCCGGCGCCGTGTACGACACCTCGTAGGCCTCGATCATCGATTTGCCGCCGCCCGAGTATCCGGACACCGCGTTGACGGTCACCGGATAGTCCTTCGGAATGAAGCCCGCAGTCGATGAGCGGGCGCAAAAGCGCGATGGCGCCGGTCGGGTAGCATCCGGGGTTGGCCACGAGCCGCGCATGGCGGATCTTTTCAGTCTGGTCCTTGTCGAGCTCGGCGAAGCCGTACACCCAGCCGTCGGCAACGCGATGCGCCGTCGAGGCGTCGATGATGCGCGGCGCCTCCGCGCCGAGCGAAGCCGCGAGCGCCACGGCTTCGCGCGCGGCATCGTCCGGCAGGCACAGCACCACGACATCGGCTTCAGCCATCAGCGCCTTGCGTGCGGCCGCATCCTTGCGCAGCTCCGGCGCAATGCTCTTGATCGTGAGCCCAGGCTCGTGCTCGAGCCGTTCCCGAATCTCGAGCCCCGTCGTGCCCGCTTCGCCGTCGATGAAGACGACCGGGCCCGACGCCGACTTGAGCTTCGTGGTTTGCGCCATCATCGACATGCCGCTATCCGCCGATCCCCAGGCGATGCAGGATGCCCTGGAAGATCGTCTCCGAGCAGCCAACGCCATAGGCGGCGCAGACGATATTGTGGCTGTCGCGATAGATCATGTCGAGGGCGACATAGAGAATGATGATCAGGCCGATCCAGGCGATCCACGGGTACTGCGCAAGCAGCTTGGCGATGTAAGTCGATGCCACGGCCATCAGTATGATGGCGATCGCGAGGCCGATAACAAGCACGAGCGTCGATTCGCCGGCGGCACCTGCGACGGCCAGAACGTTGTCGAGCGACATCGAGAGGTCGGCGATGATGATCGTCCACAGCGCCGACCAGAAGGTGGCCTCGTTATGGGGAGTAGTCTTCGAGGCGAGCTGACCTTCGATCTCATCGATGGAGTGCTCGTCGCCGTCGATGATCTGACGATACATCTTCCAGCACACGAACAGGAGCAGCAAACCGCCCGCGAGCGTAAGCCCGATGACCTGCAGCATCTGCTGCGCGATGCTGGAGAACAGGATCCGAAGGATGACCGCGCCGGCAATGCCCCAGAAGATGACCTTGGCGCGCATGGATGGATGGACACGCGAGGCCGCCATGCCGACGACGATCGCATTGTCTCCGGCGAGCGTCAGATCGATGATCAGGATGTTGAAAAGCGGAACGGCATTCTGCTGCCACCATTCGGGACTTGTGAGGTGGCCGATCTCGGTCAACAGCGCTTCGAGCATCAAAATGCCTCTCCGGGTTGGGCAGTGCCGCCAGAAATGGTGTCCCCCATCCGGCGCAGCGATGAACAACACCATATTTAGAAAAAAAACAACGGCCCGCCAGGGCGGGCCGTTGCAAGAATATCCGTAAAGGTAGAGGCTTATTTAGCGCTTCGAGAACTGGAAGCTGCGGCGAGCCTTCATGCGGCCGTACTTCTTGCGCTCGACGGTACGGCTGTCGCGGGTGAGGAAGCCGCCCTTCTTGAGTACGCCGCGCAGCTCCGGCTCGTAATAGGTGAGAGCCTTGGAGATGCCGTGACGGACGGCGCCAGCCTGACCCGAGAGGCCGCCGCCGGCGACCGTCACGATGATGTCGAACTGCGAGGCGCGGTTGGCCGCGTTCAAGGGCTGCTGCAGCAGCATCTGCAGCACGGGACGTGCGAAATACGCCTTGAAGTCCTTCTTGTTGACCGTGATCACGCCCTTGCCGGGCTTGATCCAGACGCGGGCGACCGCGTCCTTGCGCTTGCCGGTGGCATAGGCGCGGCCGAACTTATCGAGCTTCTGCACGTACACCGGAGCGTCCGGAGCGGCGGCGGGCGTCGAGCCTTTGAGCGAGCCGAGATCGTCGAGGGTTTTGGTTTCCTGTGCCATGGATGTCATGCCCTCGAGTTCTTGCGATTGAGACCGGCGATGTCGAGCTTCTCCGGCGTCTGCGCCTGATGCGGATGCTCGGCGCCCTTGTAAACCTTGAGATTGCGGAGCAATTGGCGCTGAAGCGGGCCGCGCCTCAGCATGCGCTCGACGGCAAGCTCGATGACGCGCTCGGGGAAGCGGCCTTCGATAATGCGCTTTGGCGTGGTGGCCTTGATGCCGCCCGGGTAGCCGGTGTGGCGATAGTAGATCTTGTCGTCGTACTTCTTGCCGGTGAAAACGGCCTTCTCAGCGTTGACGACGATGATATTGTCGCCGCAATCGACATGCGGCGTGTACAGAGCCTTGTGCTTGCCCTTGAGGCGCAAAGCGATAAGAGAGGCCAGACGACCGACGACGAGACCTTCGGCGTCGATCAGGATCCATTTCTTATTCACTTCGCCAGGCTTGGCGACGAAAGATTTCATGCGGCAGCGCTCCTGCCCGTTATGTGCTGTGCGGACCGACTGGACACGTACGGAACCGCTCCGAAGCGCGGTGTCTAATCGAAGTCCGGAATCAAGTCAAACAAATGCGAAGCGCGTGGAATAAATATAGCAAAAACAGCACGATAGTGAAGTAGGTAAAATAATACCGCCTATGTGGTATCAAGATACCGCATGATGACTTCGCTCTGGGGCGGCTCCCTTATTTTCTTGCGTCTGAACCGAGCGCAGCCGCTTGCGGCCGAAGATGCCGGGGTGTAGCCCAATTGCCAGCCGCGCCGGGCCGAAGATGGGGAACACGAGGGGCGGAACGGTGTTGTGGTCCGGCTCCCTGAGGGTTGCGACCGGTGAGGCCCAACGACGGAATGCGTTCTTATATCCGTCTCAGTTGTGCTGTTGGGTGAGCACGGAATCACGCCGCGGTTGAGTGACAATCATACGATAATCACACTGATGAACGCAGGAGATGACGAATGGGCACTTTGATCACGCGGGTCGCGACGCTCGCTGGTGTTGTTTGCGCGGGCCTCGGGCTGTGGGCGCTCGGCGCCACGGCGCAGGCTCAGGATCTGAAGCAGATCGAGCTCAACGACAAGCTCGTGACCTCGTTCATTACCGCACAGAAGGATTTCGCGCCGCTGTCCAGCAAGCTTGCCGAAGGCGGCGACAAGCCTGATGCATCTCTGACGACGCAGCTCGAGGACATCGCCAAGAAGAACGGCTTTGCCGATTTCGCCGAGTTCGAGGACGTGGGAGCCAACATCACCATCGTGCTCGATGGTCTCGACCGCGACGAGCGGCAGCTACACCGACCCCGCTGAGAAAATGAAAAAGGAGCTTGAGGAGATCAAGGCCGACGCGAGCATTCCGGCTGAGGACAAGAAGCTCGCCGTCGACGACCTGACCCAGGAAATCGCCTCCGCCCAGCCGCTGAAATACAAAGGCAACATTGACGTCGTAAAGAAGCACATCGCCGAGCTCGAGAAGCTCATTCCCGAGGAGACCGGCGAAAGCGCGCCGGCGCCCTGAGCCGCATCGCCCGAGCCGAAAGGAAACGGCCGAAAGGAGACGCTTGTGAGCACCGCCACGAAAACGGCCGGACACGTCGAGCAGCCGGCCGCGCCCGAAGCGGTACTCACGAGCGTGCCTGAGGCAGGGGTCGCACTCCTCACTCTCAATAAGCCTGCGTCCCGCAACGCGCTGTCGCGCGCCATGATCGCGGCGCTCGACGGCGCCTTGCGCGCTGCCGAGCGTGATCCGTCGATCAAGGCGATCGTGCTGGCGGCTGCTGGCCCGGCTTTCTCCGCCGGCCACGATCTCAAGGAGCTTTCCGCGCACCGCGCCGACGCGGATGGCGGCAAGGCCTTCTACCTAGCCACGATGCAGGCCTGCTCCGCGCTGATGCAGTCCATCGTCGCGAGCCCCAAGCCCGTGATCGCCGCCGTGCAGGGCATCGCCACGGCGGCCGGCTGCCAGCTCGTCGCCAGCTGCGATCTCGCCGTCGCCTCGAGCGAAGCCAAGTTCGCGACGCCGGGCGTCAACATCGGCCTCTTCTGCTCGACGCCCATGGTGGCGCTGTCGCGCAACGTGTCGCGCAAGCGCGCCATGGAGATGCTGCTGCTCGGCGAGATGCTGTCCGCCGAGACGGCAGTCGAGTACGGTCTCGTCAATCGGGTCGCCGCGCCGGACGCGGTGCTCGACGAAGCCTTGGCCATGGCGCGCCAGATCGCGTCCAAGTCGCCGCGTCACCGTCGCCATCGGCAAGGCAGGCGTTCTACCGCCAGCTCGAGCAGCCGCTGGCCGAAGCCTACGACTATGCCTCGCAGGTCATGGTCGAGAACATGATGGCGCGCGGACGCGGAGGAGGGCATCGGCGCCTTCCTCGAGAAGCGCACGCCCACCTGGAAAGGGTGTTGAGGGCATGCAGCCCCGGGTGAGCTTCGTCACGCTCGGCGTTGCCGATATCGCGCGTGCGCGCGCCTTCTACGACAAGCTCGGCTTCAAGGCCTCGAGCGCCAGCAATCCCAATGTGGTCTTCTTCGATGCCGGCGGCATCGTGCTCGCCCTGTACGGGCGCGAGGCGCTGGCCGAGGATGCCAGCTCGACGCCGCGGGCTCGGGCTTCTCCGGCGTCGCGCTCGCGCACAATGTCAGCAGCGAAGCCGAGGCCGACAGCGTGCTTGCCGAAGCGGAAGCCGCCGGCGGCCGCATCGTCAAGCCGGCGGAGCGCGCCTTCTGGGGCGGCTATTCCGGCTACTTCGCCGATCCCGACGGCCACTTGTGGGAAGTCGCGCACAACCCCGGTTTCCCGCTCGATGCCGAGGGCCGCGTGACGCTCCTCGACTAATCCGTGAGCTCAGCCCGCAGACCGCCGCGACCGATGAACCACGACAGCTACAGCGACGACTACATCGCCGACATCCTGCGCGACGCGCGCGTCTTCGCCTTCGTCGGCGCCTCGGCCAACTACGAGCCGGCCGAGCTACTTCGCCATGAAGTATCTGCTCGGCAAGGGCTACGCGGTCCATCCCGGTCAACCCGGGGCTCGCCGGCCAGAAGCTCCTCGGCCAGAAGGTCTACGCGCGCCTGGCCGACGTGCCGGGCCCGGTCGATGTCGTCGATATCTTCCGCAATGCGGACGCGCGCTCTCGGTGATCGTCCGCGAGGCCATCGCGCTCAAGGACAAGCTCGGCCTCAAGGTGCCTCTGGATGCAGCTCGGCGTGCGCAACGACGTGGCGGCCGCCGAGGCCGAGGCCGCCGGCCTGCACGTCGTCATGAACCGCTGCCCCAAGATCGAGTACGGACGGCTGTCCGGCGAGATCGGCTGGGCCGGCGTCAACTCCCGCATCTCACGAGCCAGCGTCCGAAACTCGCGGCGCATGGCGTGCAGAAAGCGCTTCTTCCCAATCGGCGGTGACGCTGGCCGTGTTCGGACTTGAGGCCTTCGAGGGAACCGGATGCAGATTGTAATCGACAAGCTCTTTGCTGGAGCGCCCGCCCCTCTCGGGCCCCGCGGCGCTCTGAGCGCCATTCGTAAGCGGCCGATTGAAGGGCCGTGGATCGTCACGGCCGAGGGGCTGGTAGGTGACGCGCAGGGCGATCGTGTCAATCACGGAGGTTTGGAGAAGGCCCTCCATCATTACCCGCAAGATCACTATGCGAGTTGGGCGCGCGAGCTACCGATCCTGGCCGAAACGCTCGCCGAGGTGCCGGCCTTCGGTGAAAACATTTCGACCATCGGGCTGACTGAAGCCGATGTATGTATCGGCGATATCTTTCGCGTCGGCGGCGTCACGCTGCAGATCGCCCAGGGCCGCCAGCCCTGCTGGAAGCTGAATGCCCGCTTCGGCATCGAGGACATGGCGGTACGCGTGCAGAAAACGGGGCGGACAGGCTGGTACTATCGTGTTGTCGAGCCGGGCCGCATCGTGCCTGGAGACGGCCTGAAACAACTCGACCGGCTGCACCCCGAATGGCCGCTCTCGCGCATCACTGCGCTCCTCTACGAGCGAACGCTGGCGTTTGACGAACTCGCTGCCCTTGCGCAGTTGCCAGAGCTTGCCGACGGTTGGCGCCGCCTTGCCGAGAGACGCATCAAGTCGAGGAGCGTCGAAAGCTGGCAGAGCCGCCTCGAGGGCTCCGAATCCTGAGATTGCCTTCCAAACGACGACCGCAACGATTATTTGGCCGCGATCTCGAACGTTCCGGTGAGGTCGGCCGTCGAGCTGCCGCCGACGAACACGCTGAACGTGCCGGGCTCGATCAGAGCCTTGCCCGCGTCGTCATGAAACGCGAGGTCCGACGCCTTGAGGCGGAAGCGGACGGTCTTGCGATCGCCGGCTCCGAGCTTGATCTTCTCGAAGCCCTTGAGCTCGCGCAGCGGCCGCGAACGCGAGCCTACGTGCTGGTGCGTGTAAAGCTGCACGACCTCCATCCCGTCGCGCTTGCCGGTATTTGTCACGCGCACCGAGACTTCGACCTCGCCGTCGCGAGACATCGCCGGCTTGCTGACCTTGAGATCGGAATAGGCGAACGTCGTGTACGAAAGGCCGAACCCGAACGGAAACAGCGGCGTCGCCTCCTCGTCCACGTAGCCTGTCGTGAAGCGGTTCCCCTTGGCTGGACGGCTCGTCGGCAGATCGTTGTAGGAAATGGGGATCTGCCCGACCGAGCGCGGGAACGTCATCGGCAGCTTGCCGGAGGGAGAGACCTCGCCCATCAGCACTTCGGCGAGCGCCGTGCGCCCCTCCGTGCCGCCGTGCCAAGCAATCAGAATGGCGCTGGCGTTCTCGTTGGCATAGCCGAGAGTGAGCGGCCGCCCGGTCTCGACCACGAGGGCGATGGGCCGGCCGACGCCGGCCAGGGCCTCTAGCAGCTCCTGCTGCACGCCGGAGAGCCCGAGGTTGGTGCGCGACACGCCTTCGCCCGACATCTCGCAATCCTCGGCGACGATGTAGATGACGAGATCGGCCTCCCGCGCAGCCTTGATGGCCCCGGGCTTGTCCTCGAATGCCTTGCCGCAAGGGTCCGCAAAGGCAGCCGCGTAGATGAGCTTCTGCCCCGGCAAAAGACGCTGCTCGAGCGCGTCACGCAGCGTCTCGGTCTCGGGCTTGGTCAGGCCAGCCGGCCCGTACCAGGAGTGATCGGCTGTGGCCATTGCGGCCGAGCCGATGAGAGCGATGGTCTTCACGGCCTTGGTCACGGGAAGCGTCGCCCCGCCGTTCTTGAGCAGAACGAAGCTCTCCCGCGCCACCTCGCGCGCACGCTCGCGCACGGCGGTTTCGCTGAGGCCGAGCTTCTGCATCCTCACCGCTTTGCTTGGCTCGTCGAACAGCCCCATGCGCATCTTGACGCGCAGGACGCGCCGGACCGCTGCGTCGACGGCTGCAAGCGGAACACGCCCTGCTTGCACTTCGTCCGCGAGGTGCTTGGCGTAGGCCTTTCCTTCCATGTCGAGATCGATGCCGGCAAGGATCGCCTTGCGCGCGGCTTCGCCGAGGTCGACGGCGACTCCATGGTTCATCAGCTCCGTGATGGCCGCGAAGTCGGACATGACGATGCCGTCGAAGCCGAGCTCGTCCTTGAGCACACCCGTGATGAGGCTGCGGTTCGCCGTCACCGGCACGCCGTTGACCGTATTGAACGACGCCATGACCGTCTCCGTCCCGGCCTCGATCGCGGCGCGGAACGGCGGCAGATAGCGGTCGTGCAGCTCGGCGAGCGAGATTTGCGCTCCGTTGTAGTCACGGCCGCCCTCGCCGCGCGCCGTAGCCGACGAAATGCTTGGCCGACGTCGCGAGCCCGCCCTTGCGGTAGCCGCGCACGCGGGCTGCCGAGAAAGCCGCGCCGAGAAACGCATCCTCGCCCGCCCCCTCGATCACGCGCCCCCAGCGGGGGTCGCGCGAGATGTCGACCATGGGTGCGAACGTGAGATTGATGCCGATGGCCGACGTCTCGCGGGCGATGGCTTCGGCCGCCGCCTCCGCCAGCGCCGGCCGCCACGTCGCGGCCCAGGCGATGGGAGTCGGGAAGGAGATGTGGAAGGCGTAGATGGAATCGATGGCGAACAGCATCGGGATCTTGAGGCGCGATTCAGCCACCGCAGCCTTGAACTTTGCCACGTGATCCGGGTGCGCCACATTCAGCATGGCCCCGATACGGCCCTTCTTCACGTCCTCCACCTGCGTTTCGCTCGGGAAGGCGTAGGAGGGGAAGTTGAGCTGGCCGATCTTCTCCTCGAGCGTCATGCGCTCGAGGAGGCCGTCGATCTTCGCCTCGATGCCGAGGACATCCGTTTTCGCCACGCCCGGTTGTGGCTGGAGTGAGGGGGTGGAATGAGCTGGTGCGGCGAAAAGGACTAATAAGCTTAATAGAAGAGGGGGAACACGATGCATCCGCGGCGCGACTCCGGCCATTGGAGGGTTATCCGCCAAGGTATACGTGCCATGGGGGCGGCGTCCAATTCGCATCTCGGTTCTGCGTCCCTGTGCTACATCTTGTCCATGCGCGAGGCGCTAGGCAGCCATGATGGCGGGGCCATTTGACGTTCTGCGCCTTATCCACACATATGCCGGGATCGATCCCGCCCCGGCTTGGGAAGACACTTGGAGAAACTGATGCCGTCTGGCGTCGCCAAATTGACAAAGCTCGACCTCGACAGGTCGGCACGCACCGTTCTGCCCATCGACTTCAAGGGTCGAGAGCTGAAGCTCGAGGCGCGCGCCTATCAGGGCAAGGACGAGCAGATGCAGGCCATGGCACTCATCAATCGTGGCGAGGGCGCGGCGGCGGCGGAAATTCCGCTCGTACGCGTGCATTCCGGCTGCGTCACCGGCGATATTTTCCATTCACTGAGGTGCGATTGCCGCGCTCAGCTCGAATGTGCTCTCGACCGCATCTCCAAGACGCCAAACGGCGTGCTGATCTATTTGCCCTATCAGGAAGGGCGCGGCATCGGCCTGTTCAACAAGATCAAGGCCTATGCGCTGCAGGATCAGGGCCTCGACACTGTCGATGCCAATATCGAGCTTGGCGAGCCCATCGATGCGCGCGAATACGAGCTCGCGGGCGAGATCCTGCAGGATCTCGGCTTCTCCAAGATCCGTCTCATGACCAACAATCCGGCCAAGATGGATGCCTTGAAGGCCGAGGGCATCGAGGTCGTCGAGCAGGTTTCGCTCGTCGTGACGCCGAGTGAGCATAACGAGCGCTACTTGGAAACCAAGCGCCGGCGCATGTCGCACAAGATTTGAGGCTAGGCGCCTCTACCAGCTCAGAACCGGCATGGCTGCAATCGCGGGCGGCGCGCCGTCGGCAAACAGTTTCTCGAGCTTCGGCACCGAGATGAGCGGCCCATCCATGGTGTCGTCTCGATGGATGCCGCCCGTGATGAAGATGGCGTCTATGCCGGCAGCCGCCGCACCGGCGAGGTCCGTGCGCAGCGCGTCCCCGACGGCCAGGATTCGCCCATGCGGCACGTCCGCCCCGCGAATGTCCTGGGCTGCCGCCCGCGCGCTCTCATAGGCGGCGGGGTATGGCTTCCCGGCCCAATAAACGTCTCCGCCCATGCGCTCGTAGACGTCCGCCAGCGCGCCAGCACACAGGTAAAGCCGTCCGCCGACATCGACGACCAGATCCGGGTTCGCGCACACGAACGGCAGCTTCCGCGCCAGTGCCGCCTCGAGGATCGGCACATAAGTTGCGGCGCTCTCGGTGCGGTCGTCGTTGAGGCCGGTGCATACAAGGGCTTCGGCGTCCGCCATCTCGGCCGGCGTCGCCGTCGAGCGCTCGAAGAAGGCCGCGTCTCGATCGCGTGGGCCGATGTAGTAGGCGCGCTGGTAGCCCTTGTCGTCGAGATGGGCGAGCGCCAGCTCACCGGATGAAACGATGTGGTCGAAGGCCGACCTGGCGACGCCGCGCGAATCCAGCATCGAAAGCACGCGATGGCGCGGCACCGGCGCATTGGAAACCAGAATGACCGTGCCTCCGCCCCTGCGGAAACGCGTCAGCGCTGCCCCGGCGCTCTCATAAGCCTTGAATCCGTCGTGCAGAACGCCCCACACGTCGCAGAAAATCACGTCGTAACGGCTCAGGAGCGCGCCGGCGCCATCGAGAATCTGCGGGGCCATTCGGCGGTCGTGGGGAGGCGGCATGGAGAGGGACATGGGTGAGATATGGTGCCGGCTGAGAGATTTGAACTCCCGACCTTCGGTTTACAAAACCGCTGCACTACCACTGTGCTAAGCCGGCGCTTTCTGAAGCATGGCGGCCTAAGCCGCTCATCGTGCTTGCTTTTGAACGCTGACCTCGTGGTTCGACCCCGGTCCGCGCTTAAAGCAGATCGGTCATACAGGGAGGCGGGCCGAGCATCAAGCTCGCCGGACACAAAAGTGGCCGCCGGGGCTGCGGCGCCCTGGCGACCTGCTGATGAAACCTGAAGCTGGCGGAGGAGCGGCCCGCAACCTTGCCCTCGCCGGAACTGACCGCCGGTGCAGCCTATTCCTCTTCGAGCTTGAGGCAGACCGAGTTGATGCAATAGCGCTTGCCGGTCCCGGTCGGGCCGTCGTCGAACACGTGACCCAGGTGCGAGCCGCATTTCGCGCATGTCACCTCGGTGCGCACCATGCCGTGAGTGGCATCGCGATGATAGGCGATCGCGCCGGGCAGGGCCTGATCGAAGGACGGCCAGCCGGTGCCCGAGTCGAACTTGGTGTCCGAATCGAACAGCTTGTTGCCGCACGCCGCGCAGGCGAATTTGCCGTCGGCATCCGAGTTCAGATATTCGCCGGTGAACGGCCGCTCGGTGCCCTTCTCGCGCAGGATGCGATACTGCTCGGGCGTCAGCTTGCTGCGCCAGACGTCTTCTTCGTTCTGATCCATGGCAAGTGTTCCTCCCTATTCGGCCAGCGCCCCACGCGCTGCCGTTTTTGAGTTAGGCCGGGCAGCCGGTCGGCCGCGCGGAACAGCAGCAGTGCCGCGACAATCGCGGCGTAGATGATCGGCTCCGCCGGCCAGGACTTCACCAGCATGATGAAATGGAGCGCCGCCGCGGCCGCCGCAAGATAGACCCAGCGATGCAGCCGCTGCCACGCCGCGCCGCCGAGCTTCTTGATCATGGTCGCATTCGACGTCACCGCCAGCGGAATGAGAATGAGGAACGCCAGCATGCCGATCGTGATGTAGGGCCGCTTGATGATGTCCTTGCCAGATGGCGGCCAAGTCCAGCCCCTGATCGAGCCCAGCGTAAACGGTGACATGCAGCGCCGCGTAGTAGAACGCCAGCAATCCGATGGCGCGGCGGTAGCGGATCAGGTTCGGCCCGCCGATGCGCCGCAGCGGCGTGATGGCGAGGCCGATAATGAGAAAGCGCAGCGCCCAGAGGCCGAGCGTGCGCTCGAGCGTCTTCATCGGATCGGCGCCGAGCTGATCGTTGAGACCCAGATAGAAGGTCCACACCGCCGGCACGAGGCCGATGGCATAGAGCCACCAGCGGCGCTCCTGAAGGAAGCGCACGAAGGGGTGCCGGCCGCTCTTTCTGGATTGCACGATCATGATCAATAGTTCGCTTTGAGGTCCATGCCCGAATAGAGCTGGGCCACCTGGTCGCCGTAGCCGTTGAACATCAAGCGTCGGCCGGCGCTTGGCGAACAGGCCGCCTTCGCCGATGCGCCGCTCGGTCGCCTGGCTCCAGCGCGGATGATCCACCTCGGGATTGACGTTCGAATAGAAGCCGTACTCGCTCTCGGCCTGCAGTTTCCAGCTCGTCTCGGGCTGCTTCTCGACCAGCGAAATGCGCACGATCGACTTGATGCTCTTGAAGCCGTACTTCCACGGCACGACCAGCCGCAGCGGCGCGCCGTTCTGGTTCGGCAGCGTCTCGCCGTACATGCCGGTGGCGAGGATGGTCAGCGGATGCATGGCTTCGTCCAGGCGCAGACCTTCCCGGTAGGGCCAGTCGAGCGGCTGGAACAGACCGCTCTGCCCCGGCATCTCGGACGGGCGCACCAGCGTTTCGAAGGCGACGTACTTGGCGCTGCCCTGCGGCTCGACACGGGCGAGCAGGCTCGCCAGCGGGAAGCCGATCCACGGAATGACCATCGACCAGCCCTCGACGCAGCGCAGGCGATAGATGCGCTCCTCGAGCGTCACCGGCTTCAGAATGTCTTCGAGCGTATAGTCGCCCGGCTTGCCGACGAGGCCGTCGACCTTGACGGTCCACGGCGAGGTCTTGAGCGAGCCGGCGTTGGCGGCGGGATCGGACTTGTTGACCCCGAACTCGTAGAAGTTGTTGTACGTGGTCGCGTCCGACTGCTTCGTAACCTTCTCATCGGTCGTCGAAAGCGGGCTTTTGACCGCGTTGAGCGCCGCCGCCGAGACGCTGCCCGGCAGGGCCGCTAGCGCGCCGAGCGTCAGGGCGCCGGCCAGAAACTCGCGCCGGCGCAGATACACGTCGAAGGGCGTGATTTCCGAGGAGGGAATATCGGACGGCTTGCGGATCAACACGGCTGAGCCTCTCGGGTTAGGCATTATCTGATGCCATATACGGTCGGCATCCTAACCCGGTTTCGCAAGGCTCACGAATTGGTGACCCCATTAAACGGCCGTAATCTCACTCCGCGATGGCCCGATAGAGCGCCGTCGCACTTGTCGCGGCCCTGAGGCCCCTAAGCGTATCCGGATCGCGCAGTTTCCGGGCCACGGCCGCGAGCGCGTTGAGCTGATCGAGCTGCGACGAGGCCGGCAGTAGCAGCAGGAACACGAGGTCCACCGGCTGAGAGTCGATGGCCTGGAACTCGATCGGTTGCCGAAGCCGCACAAAAAGCCCGAACGGCTTCGTCACCTCGCGAAAGCGGGCATGCGGAATTGAGACGCCGCCGCCGATGCCGGTGGAGCCGAGCTCGTCGCGCTTCTCGATCTCGCCCGCAACCACTTGTGGCGGCAGATTGAGCGCCGTGGCGGCGCGCGTGGAAAGCGCTCGCAGCACCCCGCTTTTGTCGGAAGCCCGCACGTCGATCGCGGTATTGCCTTCCGCCAGAAAGTCTTTGATTTGCATTGCTGCTCCTGATCGCCGCCTCAGCAGCGATCTTCTATCCTATTCGGGCGCCTGCAGGCGGTAGCCGATGCCGGTTTCGGTTAAGAGATACTTCGGCCGCTCCGGGTCGGCTTCGATCTTGCGCCTGAGCTGACGCATGTAGACGCGCAGATACTGCGTGTCGGTCGTCTCGTCCCACAGCTCGTCGAGCAGGAACTTGTGCGTCAGCACTTTGCCCGCGTGCTGCACCAGCACGCGCAGCAGGTCGTATTCCTTGGGCGAGAGCTTCACGTCCTTGTCGCGCACTTTCACGATACGGCGCACGAGATCGATCGAGAGATCGCCGAGGCGGAACACGGGCCGCTCGCCCTGCACCTGCAATTGATGCCGCACGGCCGCGCGCAGGCGGGCGAGCAGTTCCTCCATGCCGAACGGCTTCGTGACGTAATCGTCGGCGCCATGATCGAGCGCCTGAACCTTCGCGGTCTCGTCGCCGCGGCTCGACAGCACCACGATGGGCACGCGCTCGTTGCGCTCGCGGATCATCGCCAGAAGATCGAGGCCGGGAATGTCCGGCAGTCCGAGATCGAGGATAATGACGTCAGGGTTCTCGGCAAGTAGAGCCAACCCGTTCTTGCCGTTCGTCGCCTCGATGATCTCATAGCCCTGCGTGCTGAGCCCCATGCGCAGCAGCTTCCGGATCGGCGGCTCGTCATCGATGACCAGCACTTTGATCGAGACGGTTGTCATGCGCCAGTGTCCAACTGTGTATCCAATTGTCCGCGCTCGGCCGGGATCGGCATCCTGAGGGTGAACACGGCGCCGCTTCGGTCGTTTCGGTTCGCGGCGGTGATGGTGCCGCCCATGGCTTCGACGAAGCCCCGCGAAATGGCAAGGCCGAGGCCAGTGCCGGCACGCACCTGGTCGCCTTTTTGCGCCCGGTAGAACTTGTCGAAGATATGCTCGAGATCGGTTGCCGGGATGCCGTCGCCTTCGTCCAGGATCTGCAACCAGACGGACTCTTTCTCGCGCCGGCTTTGAATGCGGATCGTCGTGCCGCTAGGCGCATACTTCGCCGCATTGTCGAGAAGGTTGAACAGCACCTGCTCGAACAATACGGCATCGAGCAGCAGCATCGGCAAGTCGGCGGCGAGGTCCACCTGCACCTCGTGCTGTGACAGAATGCGGGACGCACGGCGCAGGGTGCTGCCGACGATTTCGCTGAGGTCGTGCAGCGAGACATTGGGCGTCACGGCGCCGGATTCGAGCTTGGTCATGTCGAGCAGGTTGGCGATGAAGCGGTTGAGCCGCTCGGACTCGTCGATGATCGTGCCCAGCAACTCGCCCTGCTGCGCCTCGTTCAGGTTCGCCGAAAAGTCGCGCAGCGTGCTGGCCGACCCGAGGACGGCCGCAAGCGGCGTCTTGAGGTCGTGCGAGATGGAGGTCAACAGCGCCGAGCGCAGACGCTCCGTTTCCATCGTGCGGGCAACCCGATCCGCATCCTCTACGAGATGCACGCGCTCGATGGCGAGCGCGGCCTGATCGATCAGGGCATCGAATAAGCGGCGCTGGTCTGGCGTCAGCAGCGGTCCCGGTTTGTCGCTGTCGATGCCGACGACGCCGACGGTCGCACGCCCCGTGCGCATGGGCAGGAACAGGCGCTGGGCGCCCGGAAGCGTGTCGGCGCCACGGCCGGCGGCGCGGTCGTTCTTCCACGCCCACGTGGCGGCGGCGAGATCCGAGGCATCGAGGCTGTCTTCCGGCGGATAGCCCGCATTGACCGCGATCGAGCCGTTCTCCGGCAACAGCAGCACCACGCGCACTTTCAGCATCGACGCGATCTGATACGCCGTCGCCCACAGCACATCGTCGACCGTGACCGTGCTCGCGAGCTTGCGGCTGAAGGCATAGAGCGCTTCCGTCGTGCTGGCGCGGTTGACGGCGATGACGGCCTGGCTGCGCACCCGTCCGGCAACGTTCGACACGATAACGGACACCACCGCGAAGGAGACGAAGGCTGCGACGTTGGTCCCATCCGCGATCGTGAACGTGAACAGCGGTGGCAGGAAAAAGAAATTGTAGCTCAGCGACGCCGCGAGGCTGGCCACAAGCGACGGCCCTAGTCCATAGCCGACCGCGGTGGCAATGATCGGCACCAGAAAAATGAGATCGACGCTTTCGACGCCGAGCCGGGGCCTGAGCAGCCACGCCACTCCGAGCGCTGCTGCAACTCCGGCCAGCGCCACGAGGTAGGGAACGGGATTGAGCGCTGGCTGCGGCTCGGCCGTACGCTCCGTCTTCTTCGGGATCGGATCGCCGGCAATTTCCTCGCCGCAGATGACCTGCACGCGGATGTTGCCGGAGCGGCGCAGAAGGTCGTGCACCACCGAGCCGTTGAGGATCTCGAACCAGCGCGGCCGTTCCGATTTGCCGATGACGATCTGCGTCACGTTGTTGGCTTTCGCGTACGCCACGATGTCGTCCGCGACATGCCAGGAGCCGCCGGGCACCGTGACGGCTTCGCCGCCGAGGCGCTCCGCCAGCCGCAATGTGTCGGCGATCCGGTCCCGATCCACGTCGCTCAACCGGCTCGTGCGCCGCGTCTCGATCGATAGCACGGTCCACGGCGCTCGAATGCGGTCCGCGATGCGCTTGGTGTAGCGTACGAGCCCGGCCGACCGCGGATCCTCGCTGACACACACGAGAATGCGCTCGCCGGCGCCCCACGGACCGGGGATGGCGCGGGCCTGCATTTCGCTGAGCAACTGGTCGTCGACGCGCTCGGCCGTGCGCCGGAGCGCAAGCTCGCGCAGCGCCGTGAGATTGGCCGGCGAGAAGAAATTCTCGAGCGCGCGCCCGGCCTGCTCGGGAATATAGACCTTGCCGTCGCGCAGGCGCTGGATGAGGTCTCCCGGCGTGAGATCGACTAGCTCTACCGCGTCAGCGCCGTCGAAAACGGAATCCGGCACCGTCTCGCGCACACGCACGTGCGTGATCTGCGCCACGACGTCGTTGAGGCTCTCGATGTGCTGGATGTTGACGGTGGTGTAGACGTCGATGCCCTGGCTCAGCAACTCTTCGACATCGAGATAGCGCTTGGGATGCCGGCTGCCCGGCGCGTTGGTGTGCGCCAGCTCGTCCACGAGCACGATCTGCGGCTTCCTCGCGATGATGGCATCGAGATCCATCTCGTCGAGCGCCTGGCCCTTGTAGTCCATGCTGCGGCGGGGAATGACCTCGAGACCGCGCAGCAGCGCTTTCGTTTCGCGCCGGCCGTGCGTCTCGACGACGCCGACGACCACATCGTAGCCGTCCCGTTTCCGCGCCCGCGCGGTCCGCAGCATCTCGTAGGTTTTGCCGACGCCCGGCGCCGCGCCGACGAAGATCCTGAGCTTGCCGACGCGGCTGTCCTCTCGCCGGGCGGCCTCGAGCAAGGCCTCCGGCGAGGGGCGCACATCAAGCGCGGTCTTCTGCTCGGGCATGAGAGTTTATGACCACTGAACGGAGCGATGGCCTATCATCGCGCCGCCATCTGGTCCAGGGCAAGGTTCAGCGCCAGAACGTTAACGCGCGGTTCGCCGAGCATGCCGAACAGGCGGCCTTCGACGTTGCTCTCGACCAGCTCGCGCACCTGCTGCTCAGGCAACTCGCGGGCCTTGGCGACGCGCGGCACCTGGAACAGTGCCGCTTCCGGAGAAATATGCGGATCGAGGCCGCTCGCCGTCGTGGTCACGAGATCGATCGGAACTGGAGCCGACGGGTTCTCCTGGCTGAGCTTCTCCACGTCACCCTTCACGCGCTCGACAAGGGCCTTGTTGGTCGGACCCAGGTTCGAGCCCATGGAGTTTGAGGCGTTATAGGGCACGCCCGTCGACTTGGTCGGGTCCGCCGGATCAGGGCCCGTCGTTGCCGAGGGGCGGCCGTGGAAATAGCGATCCGAGGTGAACGACTGCCCGATCAGCTCCGAGCCGATCACCTGGCCGTCCTTCGCGATCAGGCTGCCGTTGGCCTGATACGGGAAGATGGCGCCGGCGATGCCGGTGATGGCCAGCGGATAGGCGAGGCCGGTCAGCGCCGTCAGACCGACGACGAGAACCAGTGCAGGGACGAATTTCTTTCAACATGGGGTCTCACTCCTTAAGCGAGATGAAGTGCTGTGACGATGAGGTCGATGGCCTTGATGCCGATGAAGGGCACCACGACACCGCCGAGGCCGTAGATGAGCAGGTTGCGACGCAGCAGCGACGCTGCGCCGATGGGGCGATAGCCGACGCCCTTCAAGGCCAGCGGGATGAGCGCGACGATGATCAGCGCATTGAAGATGATCGCCGACAGGATCGCGCTCTGCGGCGTCGACAGGCCCATGACGTTGAGAACCTGAAGCTGCGGGTAGAAGGCCAGGAACATCGCCGGGATGATGGCGAAGTACTTCGCCACGTCGTTGGCGATGGAGAACGTGGTGAGCGCACCGCGTGTCATCAGCAGCTGCTTGCCGATGGCGACGATCTCGATGAGCTTGGTCGGGTTGGAATCGAGATCCACCATGTTGCCGGCTTCGCGCGCCGCCTGCGTGCCCGTGTTCATCGCCACGCCCACGTCGGCCTGGGCCAGAGCCGGTGCGTCGTTGGTGCCGTCGCCGCACATGGCGACCAGCTTGCCCTTGGCCTGCTCGTCGCGGATGAGGCGCAGCTTGTCCTCGGGGGTAGCCTGAGCCAGGAAGTCGTCGACGCCGGCTTCCGCCGCGATGGCGGCAGCCGTCATCGGATTGTCGCCGGTGATCATCACCGTGCGGATGCCCATGCGCCTGAGCTCGGCGAAACGCTCACGGATGCCACCCTTGACGATATCCTTGAGATAGATGACGCCGAGCGGGCGTCCATCCTTGGCAACGACCAGCGGCGTGCCGCCGACCCGCGCGATATCGTCGGCGATGGCGTTGATCTCGCGCACAACCTCAGCGCTGACCACCGGCTGCAGCACCGTCGCAGCGGATGAGCCCGCCGAGCCGTAGTTCGCCGTGCCGTTGAGGAACTTCAGAATGGCGTCGACCGCGCCTTTGCGCACCCACGACCCGCCGACCTCGACGCCGCTCATGCGGCTCTGCGCCGTGAACGGAATGAAGTTGGCGTTGAGCTCGCCGAGGTCGCGGCCACGAATGCCGTACTTCTCCTTGGCCAGCACCACGATGGAACGGCCTTCCGGCGTTTCGTCGGCAAGCGAGGCAAGCTGAGCCGCGTCCGCGAGTTCCTGCTCGGTCACGCCCGAGATCGGCCTGAACTCACTTGCCTGACGGTTGCCGAGCGTGATGGTGCCCGTCTTGTCGAGCAGCAGCGTATCGACGTCGCCCGAGGCTTCCACCGCGCGGCCCGACATGGCCAGCACGTTGAAGCGCACGAGGCGGTCCATGCCGGCGATGCCGATGGCCGAGAGCAGCGCGCCGATGGTCGTCGGGATGAGCGTCACGAACAGCGCGACGAGCACCACGACGGATATGCTCCCGCCCGCATACGCAGCGTAGCTCGGGATCGTCGCCGTCGCGAACACGAAGATGATGGTCATGCCGGCAAGCAGAATGTTGAGCGCGATCTCGTTCGGCGTCTTCTGCCGCTCGGCGCCCTCGACGAGCTTGATCATACGGTCGATGAACGTCGAGCCGGGCGCGGCCGTGATGCGGACGCGGATCCAGTCCGAAAGCACCTGCGTGCCGCCGGTGACGGCCGAGCGGTCGCCGCCCGATTCACGGATGACGGGGGCCGATTCACCCGTGATCGCGGCTTCGTTCACCGACGCGACGCCTTCGATCACCTCGCCGTCCGACGGGATGGTGTCGCCGGCCTCGACGAGCACTACGTCACCCACCTTGAGGCCGGTGCCGGGCACGATCCTGAAGGTTTTGCGGTCCGAGCCAGTGAGCAGCTTGGCCTGCGTCTCGGTGCGTGCGCGGCGCAGCAAATCCGCCTGCGCCTTGCCGCGCCCTTCGGCGACGGCTTCGGCGAAGTTGGCAAACAGCACCGTGAACCACAGCCACAGGATGATCTGGAACGTGAAGGCGAGATTTTCGCCTCCCGTGACGAGGTCGCGCAGGAACAGCACCGTCGTCAGTGCCGCCACCACCTCGACCACGAACATGACGGGGTTTCTCACCATCAGGCGCGGATCGAGCTTGGCGATCGCCGAGCCGATCGCCGGGACGAGTATTTTCGGATTGATCAGCGTCGAGGCACTGGGCCGCGTGCTGAGCGTAGAGATTTCCATTTCCGTAACTCCGAAGAGATCCGATTAGTAGAGAATGCCCTGCGTCATCGAGATGTGCTCGACGATGGGTCCGAGCGCGAGAGCAGGGAAGAACGTGAGTCCGCCGACGATGAGGATCACGCCCACGACGAGGCCGACGAACAGTCCGCCGTGTGTCGGGAACGTGCCGGCCGAGGCAGGATGCGTCTTCTTGGCGGCAAGCGAGCCCGCGATGGCCATGGCCGGGATGATCATCCAGAAGCGGCCGACCAGCATCGAGAGCGCGCCCGTCAGATTGTAGAAGAACGTATTGCCCGTGAGACCGCCGAAGGCCGAGCCGTTGTTGCCCGTCTGCGACGAGTAGGCGTAGAGGATCTCTGAGAAGCCGTGTGGTCCTGGGTTGGCGATAGACGCCACCGCTGAGGGCAGCACGGTCGCAACCGCGGTCCAGCCTAGGATCATCAAGGGCAGGATCAGGATGGCGAGCATGGCCATCTTGACTTCCTTGGCCTCGATTTTCTTGCCGACGTACTCGGGCGTGCGGCCCACCATGAGGCCCGCGACGAACACCGCCAGGATGATGAACAGCAGCATGCCGTACATGCCGGCGCCGACGCCGCCGATGATGATCTCGCCGAGCTGGATGTTGATGAGCGGGATCATGCCGCCGAGCGCCGTGAAGCTGTCATGCATGGCGTTGACGGCGCCGCATGAGGCCGCGGTGGTGATGACTGCAAAGAGTGCCGACGCCACGATGCCGAAGCGGACCTCCTTGCCTTCCATGTTGCCGCCGGTGAGGCCGAGCGCGGTGAAGGCATCGTTGCCGTGCGCTTCCGCCCAGTAGGCGACAAGCACGCCGGCGAGGAACAGGACGCCCATGACGCCGAGGATGGCCCAGCCCTGACGCTGGTCGCCGACCATGCGGCCGAAGACGTTGGTCAGAGCAGCGCCGAGCGCGAAGATGGAGACCATCTGCACGAAGTTGGAGAGCGCCGTCGGGTTCTCGAACGGATGCGCCGCGTTGGCGTTGAAGAAGCCGCCGCCGTTGGTGCCGAGCATCTTGATGGCGATCTGCGAAGCCACAGGGCCGACAGCGATGGTCTGCTTCGCGCCCTCGAGCGTCGTGGCGTCAACGTACGGCCCGAGCGTCTGCGGGATGCCTGTCCAGACGAGGAACAGCGCATAGACGACCGAGATCGGCAGCAGCACATAGAGCGTGCAGCGCGTGATATCGACCCAGAAGTTTCCGACGGTCTTGGCGGAGGCACGCGAGAAGCCGCGGATCAAGGCAATCGCCAGAACGATGCCGGTCGCAGCCGACAGGAAGTTCTGGTGCGTCAGGCCCAGCATCTGCACGAGATAGGACATCGTGCTTTCGCCGCCGTAGTTCTGCCAGTTGGTGTTCGTGATGAAGCTGACGGCGGTGTTGAAAGAGAGATCCGGAGCCACCGCCGACATGCCGGCCGGATTGAAGGGCAGCCCCGCCTGAAGGCGCAGCAGCGCGTAGAGAATGAGGAAGCCGCCGACATGAAAGAGCAGCATGGCCACCGTGTAGGTGATCCAGTGCTGCTCGCGGGCCTCATCAACGCCGCCGGCGCGATAAAGGCCGATTTCGATCGGCCTCAGCACCGGCGAAAGGAATGTGCGCTCGCCGTTGAAGACGCGCGTCATGTACCAGCCGAGCGGCTTTACCAGCGCGACGACGGCAGCGCAGAAGAGTGCGATTTGTAACCAGCCATTGAGTGTCATGGGGATGCGCCTCTTAGAACCGCTCGGGCCTGAGCAGGGCGTAGACGAGATAGACGAGGAGGAGCGCTGTCACCGCGCCTCCGAGCACATAGTCGACAAGCATGGGAATGCTCCTTAAAGCCGATCGCAGCCGTAGGCGTAGGCAATGGACAGGGCGAAGAAGCCGAGGCCTGCCGCGATCAGGATGATGTCCAACATGGAAGTTCTCCCTTGGAGAAGGATCGCGAAACATGCGCCTCCGCTAGGATCGGGCCGTTGATATGGCTCAATCCAGAGCTGCGCTTTCGCGGTGCACTGAAGTAGGTGGGAAGCGCATATAAAATCGAGACCGCCGCCGGAGCGGACTTATAGGAATCCCATAAAGAAAACGGCCCCGGCGCCTTTTCCATGAGCGCCCGGAGGTCCGCCATTTGCGCGCTTTCTGCATACCAGGGGCGCGCCGCGGCCCCTTGGTTCGCGCCCTTCGCGCCGACATTTGCGGAGCCGCGAGCGTCTCGATCTTTATTCGGCGCTTATGAGAATACTCGGCGCGTCCGTCTCGATTTTATATGCGCCGATCGTGATGTCTTGGGCCGCACTGAACGAACAACGAGAGGAGTTCGAGCGTGCTGGTGCCCGCGCTGTGTTGGGCGGGCCGAACCGGAGCCCAGGATAAGTGTTCACGTCTCTGAGCGCGCTTCGGGACAAAACAAGGAGAAAAACCGTGTCAGTCGCTGTGCTGAGCCAAACCCGCCCCATCGAGTATTCGATGCTCCACGATACGACGCCTGCCGGCCCCGTCATCGGCACCTACGGCGGCGTCGAAATCGCAGAAGCCGTGATCGATGCCTTCGGCCGCCGCTTCGTCTATGTCGGCGCCGCCCCACGCCGGCCCAACGGCCGCTTCGACGACAGTGCGCTCGGTCCCGGAGAGTTCATTCTGCAACCTGGCCTCGTGTATCGTCACGACAAGGCGGCCAAGCGCTAAGCGCAGCGCTTGTTTGGCATTTTATGAGTTATCGCAAACAGGACCTTAATTTGACGCCTAGGAAGCGCGCGCTCAGCTGTGACTTCTGGAGCCCGCTACGCACGTGAAAACACGTCTCCCGCTGGCACCCCTTAAAGCAATGTTATGCGTTATGCGGTAAGGTAACCGAGACTTATTCAGTTGCCGTGCCTCCCGAGGAGTTTTGTTATGCGTACACGGGTTCTTGCCATTGTCGCTGCGCTGTTCGCAGTGGCGCTCACCTCGACCACAGCTGCCGAAGCCGGCTGGCGTCGGTCCTATGAAGATCGCTACTACGCCGCCGACCCTTATCGCTATACCTACGAGCCGCGCCGCTGGTATCCCTACTACAACTCCGGCTACTGGGTGCCGACCCGCGAGCTGCAGTATCGCCGCGCTTGCTGCCGTCCCGCTTATTATGCTCTCCCGCCCTATTACCAGTCGTGGGGCTATCCTCGCGGCGTGTACGTCCAGAAGGGCTGGAAGGATCGCAGATACGCGCGCCGTTATCATCGCCGCTGGTAGTTCTAGTCGCACCCGAAAACGATTAGCCAGCCGAGAGGGGAATGCCCTTTCGGCTGGCTTGTTTTTGCGACAATCGCTCCGCGTTCATGCCGCATTCATTCGCTATGGGACAGATTAAGTTCAGCGGAACCACGTTGTTCCGGCGGCGTTGCTTGGCATGACGCCTGCCTTCTAGACGGGATTGATGGGGGAGAGACCCATGCTGAAGAAAATTCTCAATTCACTTATGGCTGTTGCGTTGATGGTTGGCGTAACCGCGTCGACGATCCAGCCTGCCGAAGCGGGACGCGGTGGTCGCGTTGCCGCCGGTGTCGCTGCCGGCATCATCGGCCTTGGCATCCTTGGCGCCTACGCCAATTCTCGCGATCGCGGTTACTACCGCGAGAGCGGCGGCTGCTATCCGGGCCCCGAGGAGTGCGGATGGCGCAATCGCCGCTGCTTCATCAACAAGTGGGGCGATGAGGTCTGCCGCGGCGGTCGCTGGACCTGCTGGCGTCCTACCTACTGCGATTGATCGCGCACGATTTCGGACGTTGAAGATTAAGGGCGGTGCGACGTTGATCGCGCCGCTCTTTCGCGTTTGACGCCTATCACTGCGGCGTTGCTCGCCGCTCGCGCGCGACCCGCGCCGAATGCAGCGCAACGGCCGCCGCGTTCGAGACATTGAGGCTCGTAAACGTCGCGCTGGTCGTGATGCTGACGAGGCGGTCGCACGTCATTGCTGTCAGCTCGCGCAGCCCCTTGCCCTCGGCTCCGAGCACGATCGCGGTCTTGCCGTCGAAGGGCTCGGCCTCGAGCCGCGCCGCAGCGGTTCCCTCCAGCCCGAGCAGAACGAAACCCGTCTCCTTGAGCTCGAGCATGGTGCGCGCCAGGTTCTGCACCAGAAGCACCGGCACGGCGTCGAGCGCGCCCGATGCGGATTTCGCCAGCACGCCGTTGAGCGGAGGGCTGTGCCGTTGCGTCATGATCACGCCTGCCGCGCCGAACACGGCGGCCGAGCGCAACACCGCGCCGGCGTTGTGCGGGTCCGTCACGTGATCGAGAATGATCAGCGGCGCTCCGTCCGCCGCCGCCCGTTGCAGCTCGTACAGCGTCGGTTCCGGCAGAGGCTCGGCCTCGAGCAGCAGGCCCTGATGCACGGCGTCGGCGCCCAGCATCCGGTCCAGATCGAGGGGCGTCGCGCGCTCGACTGCGAGCTTGCGCGCCGTGATGGCATCGGCAAGTCGCTTCTCTGCATTCTCCGTTGCAAGCAGCCGCCGGATGGTGCGGCGGGGGTTGTTGAGCGCCGCCTCGACCGCATGGGTGCCGTAGAGCCGCACGAGGCCTTCCGGGTCGCTAGGACCTGGCGCACGCCCTCTGTCTGCGGGCTTGCGGTCCTTGCGAAATGGCCGTCCCGAGGCCCGTTTGTTCCAGCCGCCGCCCTTGGTCACGCCTAGCTCCGTTCTTGTTATGGCTTATGGAGCCAGATGTCCTACGAGCATCCGCTCGCTTTTCCAATTGACATCATGAGACGGCCTTACCATAACCGCGCCCTGGCCCTATCACATCGTGAGCGCAGGGCTATTTGCTATGCTTTATATGCTGCGTCCGCCACGTGCGGACCGGGGATTTAGCGCCAGGAGCCGGCGTTGTTCCGAATGCATTAAGCAATGGCAGCGTGGAGAGGTGCCCGAGTGGCTAAAGGGGACGGACTGTAAATCCGTTGGCTTCGCCTACGTTGGTTCGAATCCAACCCTCTCCACCATTTTCCCGCCCGCCGCTTCGGCGGGTTTTTCTTTTCCCTAGGGCGCTCGCGCACCGCGCAGCCTGTCAAGTCGGCCCACCGGGATCTATGCTTGAGTGGGTGCGAGCGTGCGCCGAAAGCAGACCGAGGAAAAAATGCCGTCCATCCAAACGTACTTGTTTCTCCTCGGAGCCATCGTCCTGGAGACGATTGCGACCAGTGCTTTGCATGCGTCTCAGCAGTTCACTCGCCCGCTGCCCACAGCGATCATGACCGTGGGCTATCTGACGGCGTTCTACTTGCTGTCGCACGCCTTGAAAGTGATCCCCGTGGGCATCGCCTATGCGATCTGGAGCGGCCTCGGGATCGTGCTGATCTCGACCATTGGCCTCGTCGTCTTCAAGCAGAAGATGGACGTGCCGGCCCTCATCGGGCTCGCGCTCATTATTGCAGGCGTTATCGTCGTGAACGTCTTCTCGAAGTCCATGACCCACTAATCGCTCCGATCGCCGCGCTGCCTATCAGGCGCGGCGTAATCGGCAGCGCGGTAAACAGCCGAACACGCGAGTGCCGCCTCAGCGCAGCACGTAACCGCGGCCGCGGATCGTGTGCACGAGCTTGCGCTCGAATGGATCATCCATCTTCGCCCGAAGCCGGCGGATGTTGACGTCGACGACGTTGCTGTTGCCGTCGATGCCCATCTCCCACACACTTTCAGCGATATAGGCGCGGGAAAGCACCTCGCCCTGATGCGCCAGCAAGAGCTCGAGAAGCTGCGTTTCCTTGCGCGAAAGCTCGATCGGGGCCGTGCCGCGGCTCACCTTGTGCCGGCGCTGATCGATGACGAGGTCGGCGAACTTGAGCATGCCGGGCGTCGTCTCGGTCTTGCGCCGCAACACGGCGCGCACGCGGGCAAGCAATTCGGCGAAGGCAAACGGCTTGATGAGATAGTCGTCGGCGCCGAGCGAGAGGCCGCGCACGCGATGCTCGATGCTGTCGCGCGCCGTCAGCATGACGACCGGGATGGCATTGGCCTTGTTGCGGATCTCCTTGAGGATCTCCCAGCCGTCCAATCCCGGAAGCATGACGTCGAGAATGAGCAGGTCGTACTGCCCGGTGAGCGCGAGCTCGAGGCCGTTGGTGCCGTTGAGGCAGGTGTCGACGGCGAACCCTTCAGAGTTCAGGCCGTCCTGTAGAGACTGAGCGGCTTTGGCGTCGTCTTCGATAACGAGGAGGTTCATGGGCTGGTCCCGTCATGCGTCGGCCGCGCCGCCGTCATCCGATGCGCGCCGCAACATAGCCCAAGCAAAAAAGTGCCTCAAATGAAGAAGTTGCAATGACAGAACTGTAGGAAACTGCGCACCCGATGCCCTCTGCAACAGTAATCGAGCAGGCGTGCGGTCCGGGCGGCTCGAGGAAAGCCAGGTTTTCTCGCAGGGATTAGGCACTTCGCTGCCTAAGCCTTGCTTTTGAATACCGGCTGCGGTTTGCATTGAACGATCTTTAGCCGGACGGAATGCCCCATGCGCGCCCTGTTACTAATGGTCCTGATAGCGATCGTTCCCCAGACCGCCGGCGCTGAGACCGCGGGCGGGCCTCAGGCGGCCATTGCGGGGATCTACAAGGCCTACCAGAGCGCGCCCGCTAAGGGGCCGGACCTCGGCAAGGTCTATAGTGCCCGGCTGCAGGCCCTCATCGATGCCGACGCCAAGGCAACTCCTGAAGGCGAGGTCGGCAAAATTGACTGGGACGTGTTCGTCGACGGCCAGGAATGGGAAATCACCGAGCTCAAAATCGCGGTCGTCTCGGAAGACGGCGATCGAGCCCAGGTCTCAGCCAGTTTCGAGAATCTAGGCGAGCCGCGAGAGATGCTGTTCGATCTGGTTCGTGAAAGCGATCGCTGGCTCGTGGATGATGTTCAATCCTTGAAGCCGGGCGGACGCTGGACGATGTCCAAAATCCTGACCGGCGCTCCCGACGCCTTCCCGGAAGAGGCTGATTAAGGGCTCGGACTTCGTCCGCGCGCGCACAATCTTCAAGCTTGTGACGCAGATCAGTTTCGCGTGGCGCCGCCGGCAACGTTGGCGAGCGGCATTTTAGCGGTGATAACCTCAGGTTACGGTCATCTAATATACTTAACAGCGAACGCGCTGCTTAACGCTACATTTACGTGCGTCAGTATACCAATGACTACGGATCAGGCCGACTGATGAAAGTGCGGGCGAATTTCATCGCTCCCGGAAACAATGACAGCGGTCTGCGACCCGTAAGATTTCAAGGAGGATTACCGTGTTTTCAGCTCGCAAGGCCGCCGCCGTGGATACTAAGCCGGCGCAAGCCGCCGCATCGCCATCGCAAGCCTTGACTGAGCAGCAGCTCGCGGATGCCCTCGAGGCGCTTGTCCGTTCAAAATTGACTTCGAACGTCGCCCTCGACGGGCGCATCGGCGATGCCCTCGGCCGCATCGTTGGCCTCGTCAAGGAAGTCGAACCGCAGAAATCTCCAGGCCGTCGGTGATCTCGGCGCGCAGTCGTGCGAAGCCGCCATCAACCTCGGCTGGCTGTATCACGACTTCCGCGAGGTGGCCCAGTCGACGGTTTCGATTTCGAGCGCCGTCGAGGAGATGGCCGCGTCCATCGCCGAGCTTTCGAACTCCTCGGCATCGAGCGCCAGCCAATCCGAGAATGCACGCGACACGATGAGAGGCTGCATCAGCGACAGCCGCGCCGCGATCAACGCCATGGGCTCAATTCAGCAGAGCTCGAGCGCCATCGGCGAGCGCGTCTCCGTTCTGCAGTCGGCCGTCGATCAGATCGGCGAGATGGCGAACACCATCGACCGCATCGCCCGCCAGACCAACCTGCTCGCGCTCAACGCGACCATCGAGGCCGCCCGCGCCGGTGAAGCCGGCCGCGGCTTCGCCGTCGTCGCCGCCGAGGTCAAGACGCTGTCGGTCGAGACCGGCAAGGCAACCCAGGAAATTCGCGGCCGCGTCGACGCGCTGACCCGCGAGATGAAGGAAATCAACGAAGCCGTCCAGGACAGCCTCAAGTCGGTTGCCTCGGGCAGCGAGGTCGTCACGCAGGTCGGAACCATCATCGAAAGCGTCGGCCATGAGGTCGCCGAGGTTGCTCAGCGCATCCGCGGCCTCTCCGACGTGCTCGCGCAGCAGCGCGCCGCCACGACCGAGATCACGCAGAACGTGCTCCGCATTTCCGAGAAGGCCAGCAAGAGCAAGGACGAGGTCGAGGCCATCGGCGGGCGTCTGGGCGGCTGCGAAACGACGGTGCAGCAGGCCTTCGGCGCTGCCAAGGAAGAGCCGGTCGAGCGCCTGGCGCTGACTCGCTTCGGCGCCGACGCCGCGGCATGGAAGCATCGCCTGTCTCGCATCCTCCTCGGCACCGACCCGGCGGGCTCAGCTCCGCCCGTGTTCGCCGGTCTCCAGGCATTGGCCGAGGCAGAGCAGGTCGCCAAGACCAACAGCGCTCTTCGCGGTCTGGTCGCCGACTTCGCGCAGGCAATCACCACGGCCCAGCAGACCGGTACGACGGTTGTCGACGAAGTGCGCAAGCAGAATTGGGGTGGCGCGACGCCGGCCTATATCGCTTGCGAGGAAGCTCTGCGCAAAGCCGCCACGGCAGCCGCCAAGCTCACGTCGTAACGGGACCTACCCGGCCGCGACTGCGCCGCGATAATCGGCCAGCGCGCCGGGGACCAGCTCGAGCGCGAGAATGCGTTTCGGATCGACGGGCCCCGGCAACGTGATCGTGCCGGGCGGAACCGGCGCGAAGCCGAAACGGCCATAGTAGGGCTCGTCACCCACGAGGATGACGGCGCGAACGCCACCGGCACGCGCCGCGTCGAGCGCCTCGGACACGAGCGCGCGGCCGAAGCCTTTTCCGGCGATCTCAGGCGCCACGACGAGCGGACCAAGCAGCAGCGCGTCCCGCCGTCCGCCGATGCGGATGGCAGTCATGTGCAGCGCTGCAACCACATCGCCGCCCAGAACGGCGACACGGCAATAGGGCGATGCCTTGCCTCCGGCCAGCGCATGGGCCTCGCGGACGCGGTAAGCCGTGCGCGCGAACCGCCCCGGTCCAAAAACGCGATCATGCAAAGCGGAGATAAGAGGAATATCGTCCGGCATCAGGGGCCGGTTGACGGTCGCAGACAGCATCGGCAAGGGATCTCGAGCAGGTGTAAGACGAGGGTTCAGCGGGCTCGGGTCGTGAGCCGCCGCATTCGTCGGATACACAGAAAAGGACATACTCTGGCCGGTGTCATGGCTGGCCGTTTAGCACGCGCCTGCCTGGGGGTCCAGCCGCTCCGATCGTCGCGCCCCCTATCGGGCGCGGCGTGAATTGGCAGCGCCAGAAAGATTCCCCTGCGACAGATCGATGACCCCGACTACGCGCCGAATATTGCGGTTGCATGACGGCTGGCGGGATTTACCGTTCAGGATGCTCGGCGCGCGCGCGAAGGCGGGCGATCCACGGCGCGACATCAGGGGCGAGATCGGCCGGCAACGCCGTGACATGGAACTGGCGCGCCTCTAGGCTAGGGTTCATGCGCGAAGGCGCATCCCGATGCCACTGACGCACGGCGACGACAGCGAAGTGACCTTCGGGTTTTGCCGCGCTGTTGGGTTCGAGGCCGATGAATAGAGGAGCACCTTCGAGCGTGATTGCGAGATCGGACCCAAGCATGCGCCGCACGGCCGCCTCCACCGTCTCTCCGTCTTTGACCTGGGCTCGAGGCAGCTCCCAAGCCGCGCCATCCGCGGCGCGCACGAGCAGCACGTGGTCGCTGCTGTCGAGAACGATGGCCTTCACACCCAGCGATAGGCCGCGCGTCCGTCGCCAGTACTGCTGCAGCACCTTCTTGACGATCTTTGCGATCAGCACGCCGTCGCGTCCTTCTCTGGGAACTCGCTCGAACTCCGGAACTGCATGACCGATACCGTCACCCTTGCCCACATCTCCGACCTGCACCTCGGACCCATAGCCGGTTTCCACCCGCGCTATTGGAACCTGAAGCGCGGACTTGGCTATCTGAATTGGCAGCGCCAGCGCCGCACGGTGCACCAGAGACTGCTCGCCGATGCCATCGCCGTCGATGCGGTGGCCCAGAAGCCGGACCATATCGCAGTTACCGGCGACCTCGCCAACATCGGCCTTCCGAGCGAGTACGAAGCCGCTCTCTCCTGGCTGAAGGCGCTCGGAGACCCCGAGTACGTTTCGGTCGTGCCGGGCAACCACGACATCTACACCGCCCGTATGCACGGCGGCTCGTGTCTCGACGACATGGGCGCCCTACATGTGCAGTGACCCCGTCGCAGAGCCGCCGCGAACCGCAACGTTTCCCTACGTCCGCCGCATCGGACCGTTGGCGCTGATCGGATTGAACTCTGCGGTGCCGACCCCGTCGTTCGTCGCCTCCGGCCGTCTCGGTCCGGCACAGCTCGAGGCCTTGGGCAAGGTGCTGCAGGATCTCGGTCGCGAAAACGCGATACGCGTGATCCTGATCCATCATCCGCCGCTTCCCGGCCAGACGCCGCCTCGCCGCGCCCTTGAAGATGCGTCCGAGTTCGCGCGCATCATCGAGGAGCACGGCGCCGAGCTTATTCTGCACGGCCACAACCATGTCGACATGCTCGCCTGGCGCACGCACAAGCAGGGCGACATCGCAGTTGTCGGCGTCGCATCGGGATCCGCGGGCCGACTGCACAGGAATGAGCCACTGGCGCGGTACAATCTTTTGCACATCGGACGCAACGAAGGACGTGTGTCGATTACGTGTACGACAAGAGGCTTTTCCGACGCAGGCGGCGACATCGTGGACCTTGCCCGCCGCGAGCTTTCACCCGTAGTTTGAAAGCGTCAGACCATGATCGCCGCGGACCTTATCAGTCCGAGGCGTGAATTATCGGTCTCATCAAAGAATCAGCGGTCATGATGCGGAGGCGCGCATTGCGGCCCGGCGAGACGTACGGGCGAATGCTCGTGAGCGTCGAATGGCGCGGAACAGTGGGGAATAGCGCGTGGGGTTTCTCCGACGCAGCGCGAAACTGAATTTGGCGCTCCAAGGTGGCGGCGCCCATGGCGCCTTCACGTGGGGCGTTCTCGACCGTCTGCTCGAGGAAGAAGACATCACCATCGGCTGGGTTTCGGGCTCGAGCGCAGGCGCGGTGAACGCGGCGGCGCTCGCGGCTGGCCTCGCTGAAGGAGGCAGGAAGCAGCCCGCGCCAAGTTGCGCCAGGTTTGGGAGGCCGTGCACAAGGCCGGCGTTCCCGATCTGCTTCGCCTCAATCCGCTGCTTTACGGCCTGACGCAGGGACCCATGGCGAACATGGCGAGCCTCTGGTCGCCGTATGACTTCAATCCGCTCGGCTTCGATCCGCTGAGAACGCTGCTCGGATCGAATATCGATTTCGCCAAGATCCGAGCCGACGCTCCCATCGAGCTTCTGATTGCGGCCACCGAGGTCGCGACCGGCCGTGCGCGCCTGTTCCGCAAGCACGAGCTCACGGTCGAATCGGTGCTCGCATCGGCCTGCCTGCCGACGCTGCACCGTACGGTGGAGATCGATGGCGTCGGCTATTGGGACGGCGGCTTCTCGGCCAATCCTGATCTCGTGACGCTCGCGTCCGAAAGCCCGGTTCAGGATACGCTGCTCGTGCAGATCACTCCGCTGGTGAAGCAGGGCCTGCCCACGGGCGTGCGCGAGATCGCGGGTTTCGTGAACCGGCTGACCTTCAACGCGCCGCTGCTGCGCGACATCGAGATGATCGAGATGGCCCGCGAAGCTTCGCGCGGCCGTCTGCGCTCGCGGCCAGCGGGCCGTCTCGGCGCGCTCGTCGCTCATCGCTTCCATCTCGTCGAGGCCGGCCGCTACACGGCCTCGCTATCGGACGAAAGCAAGATGAAGCCGGACCTGGGTCTGCTGACCTATCTGCACGGCGCCGGCCGCACGCAGATGCACAAGTGGCTGGGCAAGCATCGCGCCGCCATCGGCAAGCACGCGAGCGTGGATCTCAAGGCTCGCTTCCTCTCTGTTTCTCCTGACACGCCCGACGACGAAACAGGCGAGGCAGCCGGCGGACGCGCCACGGGCGGCGAGCCAGGGCGACGGCAAGGTCGCGGCGTCCACCAGTTGATCGAGAAAGCCGGTCGCTCCGATGCGGCGACGGTTACGGCGAAACGAGGCGAGCGTAGCCCTCGTCGCTCGTCGCCTGCAGCAGCGCCTTGTAGTCCGCGTAGGCAGCGCTTTTCGGCGTCAGCTCGCCGAGCGCGGAGGATTTGAACTCCGCCTGCTTGATGTAGACGATGGGCGACGAGACCGGCACGAACATCGCCCGCTGCTTGTTGAGCGTCGTGATGAGGCCGCGCATCTCGCCGCCCTGGTCGATCTGCGACACGAGCACCATGCGCATCGCGCCTTTCGTCAGCGACACGAAGTGAATGAACATCGACGACGCCGGAATATAGAGCCGCCCGCGATGCGAGAAGGGCGCGTCGGGCCGATCGCGCTCCTCGAACAGAAGGCTCGGCCACTCGGGATCCCAAACGATATCGGTGCGGTAGGCGACGATGGACTCCGGCTTGGCGAAGGCGGGACGAAGCGTGAGATAGCTGCCGATGTAGTGGTCGACCGCGGCGCGCGTGTAGGCGCCCATGTAGGTTGGCGCGACGACGCCGCCGTCGCCCTTGAGCTCCATCGGCTGGACCGTCGACATGGAGCCGAACCAGGATTCCTTGAGGCGCTGATAGTCGAGCCCCAGCACCATCGCGACGTCGAACAGCGTTTGCTCGCGCACCGGCTTGCCCTGCAGCAGGTTCTGGATCGTTTTCTCGTGGCAGTCGGCGGCGTCCGCCAGCTCCGCCTGCGTGAGCTTTTTCTCGACCATCGCTGTACGCATCAGCTGAATGGCGGAAGCGCGTTCTCGCTGGGCGTAGGGTCGTGTCATTGCGGGCGCGCTCGGATTTGAGCCTGAAAGAACTTTCTGTAACATATCGCTTTTTACCCCTGGCCTGAACAGTGGGATCGTTAGGGGGCCGGAAAAGCGCTGTCTGTCACGCAGGGAACACGCAAAAGGCGGTAGAGCTTTCGCCCCACCGCCTCATAGAACCGAACGACTGTGTCGGGTTTTAGCCGCGGCCGAGGACCGAGACCGAAACGCGAGCGAGGCCCTGGCCCTGCATGCCGATGGCGCCGGCGGCGGCCTTCGACAGGTCGATGATGCGGCCCTTGATGAAGGGACCACGATCGTTAATGGTCACGGTGACCGAGCGGCCGTTCGAGTGGTTGGTCACCAGAACGCGCGTGCCGAACGGCAGCGTGCGGTGGGCAGCCGTCATGGCGCTCGGATTGAAGCGGGCGCCCGAAGCCGTCATCTGGCCCTGCCAGTAGTAAGAGGCGATGCCGGACGAGCCGCCACCGTACGAGCCCGAGCTCGCGACCGAGCTGGAGCCGCTCTTGCGCGCCTTGGCGACCTTCTTCGAAGAAGAATAGTTGGCGACCCTCTTCGAGGACTTCGAATAGGCGACCTTCTGGGACTTTCCGCCCTGATACGCCTTGGCGACCTTCTTCTTCGACGCGTGAGCCGAGCCGCCGCAGGCAAGCTCACCACCCATGCACTGCCACGCCGCGCTGGCGGGACGAGCGTCGAATAGGCCCAGCGTCAGTACCGCAAGGGCAGCAAATACAACAAACCGCATGATCTTTCTCCTCATCGGCGACAGCAGCGCAAAGCTCGGCAGAAACCCCCGGACAGTTGTCCCGGTGGACCGACATCCTTGGCCGAACGGGGAAATTCCCCTCGTCGGTTCTGGCCAACCGCTGCTTGAGCGGGTTTCGAAATGAAACAGAAGGATCGTGTTTCGTACGAAGAAAGAGCTTTAGCTAAACACCAGAACCCGTCCTGCTATCGAAAAGTTGCGAGAGCCACGGAGGCATCTCGTTCTGGTGGGCGGAGCGAACCAGCCAGGGGGAGGGGGGTCAACCCTCGAAACTGAACGATATTCATTTTAAGATTTGCTAGCATTGATTTTATGTAAGTTTTCTCTACTGCCTTGCAAAAACTGCGACGGCCTGTCGCAGGAGTTGTAGACTGAAGAACTTCGCGCAACCTGCAGGAAATGCGGCGAGAAAGTGTTCCGCTCGTCGTCCAGTTTCACAGCGGTGGCGATGCACAACGCTGCAATACTTATGCGCTTAAATTGCTCGCAGCCTGTCGATGCCGCTGGTTAAGGAGAGGCGCCGCGATGATGGCGCGTGGGGAGGCGAGAACGTGCGGGAGAAGTCAGATGATGCCGCGCGCCGCCCGAGCTTTGCGGAGGCAGCCCGCGTTTGGCTCGGCATCGGGCTGTTGTCCTTCGGCGGGCCCGCCGCGCAGATCGCCCTCATGCACCGGGTCCTGGTCGATGAGAAGCGCTGGATAGACGAGCCGCGTTATCTGTCGGCGCTCAACTTCTGCATGCTGCTGCCCGGCCCCGAGGCCATGCAACTCGCGACCTATGTCGGCTGGCGGCTGCATGGCGTGAGGGGCGGCTTGGTGGCCGGTCTCCTGTTCGTGCTGCCGGGCGCCTGCATCATGCTCGCCCTGGCGTTGGCCTATGCCGCGTTCGGCAAGCTGCCGCTCGCGGAAGTGCTGTTCATGGGCATCAAGGCGGCCGTGCTGGCCATCGTCGTCGAAGCACTTCTTCGGGTCGCGCGCCGCGCGCTGAAGGGGCGCTTGGAATGGGCCATCGCGGCAGCGGCCTTCCTCGCCATCTATGCCTTGGCGGTGCCGTTCCCGCTGATCGTGCTTGCGGCCGCGCTGATCGGATGGGTGCGAGGGCTTGGCACCCCGGTCGTCGTCACGGCCGCGCCGGCTCCCGTCCAGCTGAGGGACACGGTAAAAACCGTGGCCGTCTGGCTTGTGATCTGGATCGTGCCGCTCGTGCTCGTCGCGCTCGCCTTCGGCCGCGGTCACGTGCTGACGGAGCTCGCGCTGTTCTATTCGAAGCTCGCCGTGGTGACCTTCGGCGGCGCCTATGCGGTTCTGTCGTACATGGCTCAGCAGGTTGTCGAGGGCTATCGCTGGCTCTCCCCCGGCGAGATGCTGGATGCGCTGGGTCTGGCCGAGACCACGCCGGGGCCTCTCATCCTCGTGACCGAGTTCGTCGGCGCGCTTGCGGCGGGGCGGCATGGCGGCGGTTCGCCGGTGCTGATGGCGACGCTAGGCGCCGTGGTGACGCTGTGGGCCACCTTCGCACCCTGCTTCATGTGGATCTTCGCTGGCGCCCCTTACATCGAGCGCCTTAACGCGGAGCCTCGTCTGAAGTCGGCTCTTGCCGCGGTCACCGCCGCGGTGGTCGGCGTGATCTTGAACCTCACCGTCTGGTTCGCGGTCCACGTCCTGTTCTCGCGTGTCGAAACTCTAAGCGCGGGGCCCGTGCACATGAGCGTTCCCGATCTGGCGTCGGTGAACGTCGAGGCCGCCGCACTGTCCGCGTTCGCGTTCGTGCTGATCTTCCCCTTGAAGCGCGGCATACTCTTCACACTGGCGGCCTGTGCGCTTGCGGCCCTCGCATGGGCCGGCCTCACGGGCACACTGACGCTGTCTTAACTCCTCCCTAGAGCCAGCCTTTTCTGCGGAAGTAGAAGAACGGAATGATGGCCGACAGCAACATGGCACCGATCGCGATCGGATAGCCGTCGATCCACTCGAGCTCCGGCATGTGGCGGAAATTCATGCCGTAGATCGAAGCGACCAGCGTCGGCGGCATCAGCATCACGGCCATGACCGAGAACAGCTTGATGATCTGGTTCTGCTCGTTCGAGATGAGGCCGAGGTTGGCATCCAGCAGGAAGCCGATGCGGTCCGAGAGGAAGCGCATGTGCTCGGTGAGGGAGGAGATGTCCTTCTCCGCCATATCGATGCGCTGAATGACCTTGGGATCGCAATTGCGCTCGGCGGCCGTATGCTTGAAGAAGTGAAGCACGCGATCGAGCGACGTCGCGGCCTCGCGAGCCCGGGCGACGATATCGCCCTCGGCGCCGGTTTCCTTGAGCAGCACATCGAGCCTGTTGGCGCCCTTGCGCCGCCGTCCTTCGATATCGAATATGCCGGATGCGAGCTTATCGACCTTGTCCTGCAGGTATTCGATCAGGTCGGCCTTGCGTTCGATGAGCGTCTCGATGAGGCCGATCATGATGGCCGCGCCTGAGACGCATGAGGCATCGCCGCGCTCGACGCGCTGCAGCATCATCGGAAAGGCCTTGGGATCGGCATAGCGGACGGTCACGAGCGCATTGCCGGTGAGAATGAACGTCACGGTGGAAGTGGCGGCCTTGCCGTCCTCGAGATTGTGCAGCACGAAGCACGTCATGTAGGTCGCGCCGTTCTCCTGGTAGAAGCGGCTCGAGGCCTCGATCTCGCGCATCTCGGCTCGTGTCGGCACCGAGATCTTGAGCAGGCCTTCGACCTTGTTGTCCTCTTCCTTGGTCGGGTTGAGCAGGTCGAACCAGACCGTATCCTTGGTGATCGGCGCGGTTTCGTTGTGCCTGAGCAGGCTGTTCCCCGTCGTGTCGTAGATCGTCAGCATCTGCGTTCCCTCAGGCTCTTGTTCTCTGTTCCGCCGCTCCCCAGTTATCTTGCACACCTCAAAGCGCCGTGCACGCAACGTCCCGGTTCGGCGCTATCGTTTCAGCTGACCGGTGTTCCCTCGGATACAGAGCAACCCTAGGTCCCGTGGATACGGTATCTGCCCGAACTGATCCTTGCCGGAGGTCACGCGCGAAGGATCG
The DNA here is from genome assembly GCA_963831345.1 of uncultured Alphaproteobacteria bacterium. Lineage (GTDB taxonomy): Bacteria > Pseudomonadota > Alphaproteobacteria > Rhizobiales > Hyphomicrobiaceae > Hyphomicrobium_C. The sequence continues at coordinate 9,853 of CAWHPZ010000039.1, read as the reverse complement.
TCCAACCCTTGTGATCACAGGAAGGTTAACGATGATTTCCAGCTTCAAGACCGGAGCCCTCGGGGCGCTTCTAGCCCTTCCGCTGTTCGCCGTTGCGGGCGGCAATACGGCTGAGGCCGCGATCAGGTGCAACAACGGCTATCAGATCGTCAATGGATCCGAGATCGCCACGCCTTATTGCCAGGACAATCTGGTGGCTCAGGTCGCTCGCCAGTACGGCTTCAAGGCGTCCGAGGCCGCAGTCCGCAATAATCCGAACTACAAGCGCGAGCTCTGCCGCTACGTCGGCCGCGACAACCGTCTCACCACCGCCTGCGTGAACGAGAACGGCTCCGGTCGCCGTCCGTTCTGATCGCGCCCGTTCTGATCACGACGAACAAACGGCGCCGGAGCAATGCTCCAGCGCCGGTTTCCATGTCGAAGAACAGAATGAACCCGAAGGCGGCTCAGCCGCTCCCGTTGGCTGCGGGGGCGGGGAACGAGTTGACGTCCAGATTGGGCCTGAGCTCTTCCGCATCCTTGGCCCGGCGCACGCGTCCGTCGAATTGCGCGCCTTCCGAGATCGACAGCGTCTGATGGAAGATGTCGCCTTCCACCTCGGCCGTGGGATGCAGGACTACGGCCTGCGCCCTGATGGCGCCGCGGACACCGCCGCGTACTTCGATCTGCTCGGCGCAGACCGTGCCGATCACCGAGCCTTCTTCGCCGATGACGACCTGCTTGCCGTTGACGTCGCCGCGGACGTCACCGTCGATCTGCAGCTTGTTCTGAGAAATGATGGTGATCTTCTCGCCGAGGATCGTGAGATCCGTGCCGATGAGCGATTGTCCCATGACGGAGGCTCCGCCGAACGGCGAGGCCCGGCCACTGCCCGGCGCGGGGCCCGAGGGCGCTCCCGGGGAAGGAGTTGTTGTCAGAGACGGACCCGATGCCGGACGTGGCAGGCCGTTGTTATCCGAATTTCCGCGACTAAACACGATGTCCTCCCCAAAAGCCCATGGCTGATCCCAGTGTGGTTAGACCAAATCATGGGCGAATGGAGGAATTTTGTCGAAATCCGCAAAACTTACATAGCTACGACTCAGTGGATTACTGATCTCCGTTTGTTAATCAGCGCGGGACATAGAGATCCACGAATGGAGCGCGAACCCAGGTCCCGTAGCGTCCCTTGCGGACCGACGCGAACGGGGCATCCACCGCCACCCGGCGACCGCGCCGCTCGACCCGCGTGAAGGGCGCACCGACATAATAGCCGTCGTAATAGCCGCGGTTGCGGCGGCGCCAATAGCCGTCACGAACGAGCTCGACGGCGCTTTCTTGGGCACTTTGCCCTTGCGCGGCGGAAATCGGCCCGGCTGCAGCCGGCAAGGAAACTGAGAAAAGCGCACCACTTGCCACCGCGAAAAGGGCAGCAAGCCTGGACGAGATTGGTAAACGCATAAATCGCTCCGTCGTCATCTCATTTATGCTCGAGCTTGGTCTATCACCGCTGTCGTATCAAGGGCTTTGAGCACAGTGTTTATCTGCCGTGGCAGCTCTCGGGCGCACCGGACCGCCTGTTCCGCGGTCAGTTGCGAAGGCAGGGCCGCCGGTGGAGGGTGCCACTGATATGCTCGACTTGGTGCTCACTGTAGCGGCCCAAGTGACGCGCATTGGAATGGGAGCGAACCCGTATGGACGTCCTCGCCTGGCTCTGGTGGCTCGTTGCGTCCGGGCTGTCCGTCGTCTGGTCCTTGTTCTGGTTTCTGATCAGCGGCTGGGTCTCGACGCTGCTTCAGATCGCCCTGCTGGTCTCCGCCGTCTACTACTTCAAGTACGGCTGGCGCCGCGCGCCCGCCGAGATCTGGAAGCACACCAGCGCCTTCGGGCGCTTCTTTCTCAATTGGATCAGGGCTCGCGAGCCGGCTGCCGCACCCGGCGTCGAGGTGCGTGAGACCGTACGCGTCGTACGAACCAAGGAGTTCGGCGATATCAATCTTTCGACGGCGCTGACGCTGCTGATGCTGGCCGGAGTTTGGTCGCTAGTCGGGTTGACCTGAACCTGAGCCTGAACCTTCAGACGAGTTCATTCGGCAGTTTCTCGACCATGGCCGCCAGATCCGGAACAAGCGTGACGCGGTAGCTCACACCCTCGCAGTGGAGAATCCAACGCGTATCGTCCAGCGGCGTCTCGCCGGCGCGGACCGCGCTCGTGGGGTTAACGCAGTCGTAACCCTGCTTGCGGATTTGTGCGGCGATGATCTCTTTCGGCACCTCCGCGGCATCGGTCGGGGAGAAGACCGTGACGTTGAAAGAGGTGAACGCCGCGCCGAGGACGGCACCCGACAGCAACAAGGCCTTCTTGGACATCTGAACCTCCTCGCGTTTGACGAATGCAGACAGGCCCCCCGGCACAATAGCCCAAAATGGACCTCCGGTTGGCGCCAGCCCGCCGGAACAAGGTTAGCTCTCCAACGGCGAAAAAAACCTTACCGCGCGGAGGGTGCCTAGCGCGCCGCGGCCATGGACGCCCGGAAGCGCAGCAGCGCATAGCCGAACAGAACGGCGCCGATCGACACGGTCGCGAGGAGCTGCGGCCATACAACATCAAGCCCCGCCCCGCGCAGAAGCACCGCCTGCGCAAAAGCGGTGTAGTGCGTCGAGGGCGACGCCAGCATCACCGTGCGCAGCATCTCCGGCATGGCCTCGAGGGGCGTAACGCCGCCCGACAGCATGTTCATGACGACGAAGAACGGGATCGCGAGCAGGCCGAACTGCGGCATCGACCGCGCCACGGTGGCGAGCGTGATGCCGAAGCTCGTCATCGCGAACAGGAAGGCTGCCGTACCGAGGGCAAAGAGCGCCAGCGAGCCGTTGATCTCGACGCCGAGGAAGCCTCGGACGACGGCGGTCAGCGAGACGAGAACGGCCGCCAGGATGACGGCGCCATTCGCCCACACCTTGGCGAGCATGATCTGGCTCGGCGTGACGGGCATCACCAGAAGGTGCTCGATGGTGCCGTGCTCGCGCTCGCGGATGACGGCCGCGCCGGCGAGGATCATCGACAGCATGGTGACGTTGTTGATGATCTGCATGATGGCGGTGAACCAGCTCGATTCCAGGTTCGGATTGAAGCGCGAGCGCAGGACCAGGGTAATCGGAGAGGATACGTCGCCGGATTGGCGCTCGAGGTAGGAATCCACCTCCGCGGCGAGGATGCTCTGGATATACGCCGTGCCGTTTCCGGCCAGCGTCATGGCCGTGGCATCGACGCTGATCTGCACCGTGGGGCCACGGCCGGCCAGGATGTCGGCCTCGAATTTTGGCGGAATATCGACGACGAAGGCCTGCCGTCCGCTGTCGAGCGCGGCATCGATCTCTGCGTTGGACAAAAGCTGCGGCGGCTTGAAGTAGGGCTTGAGCAGCGCCGCCGTGAACTGACGCGACAGGTTCGATTGATCCTCGTCCACCACGCCGATGGAGGCGTTGCGGACCTCTGTCTTGACGCCGTTCGCGACCGTGTAGATGGCGACCGTGAAGGTGTAGAGGATGAGGAACACCATCACCGGGTCGCCGCGCAGGCTGTAAAGCTCCTTGATCCCGAGCCGGAGGATGTTGTCGAGCGAGCGTGGCATGTCAGGTCTCCTGGCGCTTGAGCAGAAGGGCCGCCGCGCCGAGGAACACGATGCAGAACACCGCGAGCACGATATGGTTGGGGTAGAGCGCCGCCATGTCCTGCGCCTTGTTGAAGACGCCGGCGCTGATGCGCTGGAAATAGAGGGCCGGGAAAAGCTGGCCAATGACGCGCGCGCCGCCCTCGAGCGTCGAAACCGGATACATCATGCCCGAGAAATTGATGGTCGGGACGCTGACCAGAATGGCGGAGCCGAAGATGGCCGCGATCTGGGAGCGCACGAAGCTCGAAACCACGAGGCCGAGCGCCGTGGCGGCACAGCAATAGAGGAACGCACCGACGGCGAGGGCGAAGAAGCTGCCGCGGATCGGAACGCCGAAGCCGAGCGTGATCAGCAACACGAGGGATGTGAAGCTGACGAGACCGAGCGCCACGTAGGGCAGCTGCTTTCCGATCAGGAACGCGAGCTTGGACACCGGCGCCGCATAGAGATTGGTGATCGATCCGAGCTCCTTCTCGCGCACGATGCCGAGCGCCGTCAGCATGGTCGAGAACATGATGAGCAGCATCATCAGCACGCCGGGCGCAATGGCGTGGAGGCTCAGGAAGGCCTGATTGTAGCGAAAGCGCGTCTCGACGCTCATCGGTGAGAGAGAGGCGGCATCCAGTCCCTCGCGCCGCGCGAGATCGCGAACGTAGGCGGTAAGCACGCCCTGAACGTAGCCGCGGGTGGTCTCGGCACGAAAGGTGTTGGCTCCGTCGAGAACGACGCCGAGTTCGGGCTGTCGTCCTCGGAGGAGATCGCGACCGAAGCTCGGGGGTACCATGAGCGCGACTCGGAGCTCTCCCGATTTGAGGCGGCTCTCGATTTCATCCTGGCTGCGCAGCGGGGCTCGCTCCTCGAAGTAGCGGGAGCCTGAGAAAGATTTGCAGAAGCGTGCGGCTTTCGAGCGATTGATCGCCGTCGAGCACAGCATAGGCGACGTTCTCGATGTCGAAGGAGATGCCATAGGCCATGGCGACGGCCAGGATCAGCGGGCCGACCAGGGCGAAAGCGATGCGGATAGGGTCGCGGATCAGCTCGAGGGCCTCGCGGCGTGTGAACGCCCAGAGCTTGCCGAACTCGTGCAGGCGGGCCTGCGAGGCGCGGCTGAGCGCGGGTGTAGATGGCACCTCGTCCGGCCGCGGTGGCGATACACTATCTGTGAGCACGCCGTCGCTGGCTTGCGCCTCCTCGATCAGCGCGATGAAGGCTTCCTCCAGCGACGCGTCATGCGGCTCCGCGATCGCGGCCGGCGTGTCCATGGCGAGAATGCGCCCGGCATGCATCAGCGAGACGCGGTCGCAGCGCTCGGCCTCGTTCACGAAGTGGGTCGAAAGGAAAATGGTGACGTTCTCGTCGCGCGACAGGCGAATGAGCTGCTCCCAGAAGCGGTCGCGCGCGATCGGATCGACGCCGGAGGTCGGCTCGTCGAGGATCAGCACCTCGGGCTTATGCAGCACCGCCGTTGCCAGCTGCAGACGCTGGCGCACGCCCAGGGGAAGGGAGTCGGGCAACGCGTCGGCGACGTCATCGAGATCGTAGCGCGTCGAGGATCTCGGCCACGCGCGGCTCGATGGCACCGGGTGCCAGATGAAAAAGGCGCGCATGCAGAACGAGGTTCTGGCGCACCGTGAGCTCGGTATAGAGCGAGAAAGACTGCGACATGTAGCCGACGCGCGTCCTGGTCTCCACGTCGGCGGCATTCGTCGGTTGGCCAAAAAGCTGTGCCGATCCCGACGTCGCCTGCAACAGCCCGGTCAGGATCTTCATGGTCGTGGTCTTGCCGCAGCCGTTCGAGCCCAGGAAGCCGAAGATCTCGCCGCGCTCGATGCGCAGCGAGACGTCGTCGACGGCGACGAAGTCGCCGAACTTCATGGTGAGGTGCTGCGCCTCGATCGCGGCGTCGGCCGGGCCTGTCCGCCGCGGCGGCACGATGATTTTCGTTCTGTCGCCCCGGCGCTCTTCTGGCAGGAGGGCGATGAAGGCGTCCTCGAGCGACGCCGATCCCGTCCTTGCGAGAATATCCCGGCTGCTGCCTTGAGCCAGCACCGCGCCTGCGTCCATGGCGATCAGGTGATCGAACCCCGCCGCCTCCTCCATGTAGGCTGTCGCGGTGACGACGCTCATTCCTGCGTTGCGCGCCCTGATACGGTCGATCAGCTCCCAGAACTGCCGCCGGGAAAGCGGGTCGACGCCGGTCGTCGGCTCGTCGAGAATGAGAAGCTCCGGATCGTGAACGAGCGAGCAGCACAGCGAAAGCTTCTGCTTCATGCCGCCCGAGAGCTTGCCGGCCGGACGATCGAGAAAGGGTGCAAGCCCGGTGCTTTGCGCAAGCTCGTCGATGCGCTGGCGGCGCTCGTCATCGTCCTGGCCGAAAAGGCGGCCGAAGAAGTCGATATTCTCGGCCACCGAGAGTGTCGGATAGAGGTTTCGTCCGAGACCCTGAGGCATGTAGGCGATGCGCGGATAGACGGATCGCCGATGCCGCGCCGAGCGCATGTCGCCGCCAAGCGCCGTGACGCCTCCGTCCTGGATGCGCCGCACGCCGGCGACGAGCGCCAGCAGCGTGGATTTGCCGACTCCGTCCGGACCCACAAGGCCGGTGGTGCACCCGGCGGGAATATCGACCGAGACATTGGCAAGCGCCGTCCGGTCACCATAGCGGTGAGTGACCGAAGCGAGCGAGACCACGGCGCCGTTCATTGCGGCAGCTTCACGTCGAGACGCGGCGGCCATTGCGCGTCCTTGCTGAGCTTGACGTAGGCGACGCCGGGGACGCCCGTCTTGACGACGTTGGAATGCGTTTCGAGGATCTCCGGCGGAAGCGTGAGCTTGACGCGGAACATGAGCTTCTCGCGCTCGATTTTCGTCTCGACGTATTTGGGTGTGAACTGCGCTTCCGACGCGACGAAGGTGACGGAGGCTGGCACCACGTACTGCGGGGCGGCATCGAAAATGATGCGGGCCTCGTCGCCGAGCCTTAGCCGGCCAGCTTCGCTCGTGGGGAGAAACACGGTCATATAGACATCGGTGAGATCGAGCAGCGTCAGCACGCGCCCGCCGGCGGCCAGCACCTCGCCCGGGAGCGCCAGCCGGTATTCGATGCGCCCGCCTCGCGGAGCTTTGAGCGTGAAGTCGTCGATGTCGACGTTGAGCCGGTTGATCCGTGCCTCCGCCGCCTCGATAGCGGCCTTGGAGACCGCCACCTGAGCATTGGCTGCATTGATGGCGGCTTCCGCCGTGCGCTTAGCCGACTGCCGCTGATCGACCGTCTCCTGTGGTGTGAAGCCCTTGGAGACGAGCCCGAGGGATCGCTCCAGCTGCAGCTTGGCGAGCGTAAGCTCGCTGTTGCGCTGGGCAACGAGCGCGATGGATTGATCGAGCTGCTGCTCCGCCTGCCGCTTCGTCGCCTGCGCTTCCCTGAGCTGGGCCTCGAGTTCGGCCGTATCGAGCGTCGCGAGCACTTGTCCCGCGGCGACGAGATCGCCCTCCTTGACCAGAACCGTCTCGAGTTCGGCCCGCAAATTTCGTCGCGATGTCGACGCGCTCCGCCTCGATGCGGCCGTTGGTCTTGGCGAAACCCTCCGGCGGATCGCCGGATCCGCGTGACGTCCACATCCAGAGGCCGAGCACGGCCAGGACCAGAACGCCGGCGGCGTAGAGAATGCGACGCGAGATCATCGGAGTTAGTCCTGCATCACATAGGTGCCGGGTGCATCACACAGGGAGAGGAGGCCTGCGGCCGCGGCTCCCATGGTGGGCGGGGTAGTCGGGGCGCCGGAGCGGCCGACCAGCCACGCGGTCCATTCCGGCCACCATGAGCCGCGTTTAGTTGGCGTATTGGCAGCCCACGTCTCCGGACTGGTGTAACGGTCCATGTTCGATCTTGGTCTGCACCTGATAGCTTCGGCCGTTGTGGCCGGGTTCCGAGACGATGCCGGCGTTGTGGCCGCCCGAGGCGAGCAGGAACGTCACTTCGGTGTCCGTGAGCAGGTGGACCTTGAACACCGACCGCCAGGGCGCCACGTGGTCGCGCAGTGTGCCGACCGCGAAGATCGGGGTGCGGATGTCCGTCAGAGCAACCGGCTTGTCGCCGACGCGATAGCGCCCCTCCGAGAGGTCATTCTCGAGGAACATGTGGCGCAGATACTCCGAATGCATGCGGTAGGGCATGCGCGTCGCATCCGCGTTCCAGGCCATGAGATCGCTCATCGGCTCCCGCTCGCCCATGAGATAATCATGGACCATCCTGGACCAGATGAGATCGTTGGAGCGCAAGAGCTGGAATGCGCCGGCCATCTGCTTCGTGTCGAGAAACCCCTGTTCCCACATCGTGTCCTCGAGGAACGACAGCTGGCTCTCGTTGATGAACAGCATCAGCTCGCCGGCTTCCGAGAAATCGGTTTGCGCCGCGAGCATCGTCAGCGATTGAAGGCGCTCGTCTCCGTCGCGGGCCATGGCTGCCGCGGCCGCCGCGAGCAAGGTTCCGCCGAGGCAATAGCCGACCGCGTGAATTTTCGACTGCGGCAGGACTGCGCTCACGGCATCGAGCGCGGCCATGATGCCCAAAGTGTTGTAGTCCTGCATTCCGAGATCGCGATCGTCGGGGTCCGGGTTCTTCCACGAAACCATGAAAACCGTGAAGCCCTGATCGGTGAGGTGGCGCACGAGTGAATTGTGCTGCGAGAGATCGAGGATGTAGTACTTCATGATCCACGCCGGGATGATGAGGATCGGCTCGGGCCGGACCTTGTCCGTCGTGGGGGCATACTGAATGAGCTCGATCAGCCGGTTGCGGTAGATCACCTTGCCGGGCGAAACGGCGATATTGCCGCCGACCTTGAACGCCTCCGTGCCGACGGGCTTCGCGCCGCTGACTGCGCGCTCCCAATCCTCGACCAGGTTCTGCCAGCCCTTGACGAGGTTCATGCCGCCTTCCTCGATCGACCTACGCAGAACCTGTGGGTTGGTGGCGATGAAGTTGGCCGGCGAAAACATGTCCAGAAGCTGGCGCGAGGCGAACTCGACCACGCGCTCATGCTGGGTGGTAACGCCACGCACGCCCGTCGTGGCGTTGTGCCACCACTGCTGATGCAACAGAAAGCTCTGGTAGAGGAACGTGTACGGCCACTGCTGCCATTCCTCGCCGGCGAAGCGGCGGTCAATCGGAAGTGGCTCGATGCAGGGCTGCGCAGTGGTGGCGCTGGCCCCAGCGAGCATGCACTGCGACATGTGACGTCCGAGCCGCGTGGACTTGCGCACCGCCTTTTCGAGAAGCTGCGCCTGCTTGCCGGGCGAGCTCGCCAAGTGGATCATCCAATCGAGATAGGCTTCCGTCAGCGCTGCGGGAGAGAGACCGGCGGTCAGCCGGGAGACCGCGGCATGGAGCGATCGATCGACAACGTCGCTGAAGGCTGTCGAGGCATAGGAATCCCGCTCGAACGGCCATGAATTCGCGTCATCGAATCCCTGAGTTGGCGGCACCTGCGAGCGGGCTGGTGCCTGAGCTTGCGCGTTTGCCTCGCCCCTCAGGGGCAAAGGCGCTTTCGCGGGGTTGGACGACTGCATCCGATTGCCTCCGATCCTTGATGCCGCCTTTTACGAACAACGATCAGGCGGGGAAATGACTTGGATCAAACTCTGCGGGCTTGGGACTTGATGTCTCAGGGCAATTCAAACTCGGCGACCAGCGGAGCATGGAACGATCCGGCCTCATGCCGTGTCTTTCCGTAGCCCACGAGCTCATCGCCGAGCGTCTCGTTGTGCACCTCGATGCCCTGGAAGTATGCAAGAGCGCGCCGGTTGCCGAGAATATGATCCAGCATCTGCGGTCGCCCATGGTGCAAGGCACTGAACCGCCGGTCTGCCGGAAGCGAGCGATCGAGAAGCACGAGCGCACGTGCCGCAAGCAGCCCGTTGCCCGTATCCTCCTCCGCGCCGACCAGGATCTTGAGCGGCGTCTCATGATCCTCGGCGTTGAAATCGCCTGCTACGATGATGATGCGAGCGCTATCGGCATCCATGAGGCCGTCGATCGCGAGCCGGGCCTCCAGCGCCTGAGCCGTGCGTTTCCACGCGGCCAACGCATAGCCTTCGGCCCATCCGGCAACCGACTTCCACACGAACGCGCTTTCCTTCTGGCCGGGGATCGGCGAGGCGAGGGGGGCACGAAAATGCACGTTGACGACCGTCAGCGT
>CAWHPZ010000038.1:0-261965 GCA_963831345.1 uncultured Alphaproteobacteria bacterium | reverse complement strand
AAGCACGAGCCGCTGCCTGCCTCCGCCGCGATCAACTGGTGGGGGATGCTGACCGATCCCGCGTTTCTCAAGAGCCCTTACTCGGATCTCAAGCGTATTCGTGAGCTCGGACCCGTTCACTACGACGCGGCTTCCGGCATCTACTTCGTTCTGGGCCACAGCGAATTCCGCCTGATGGCGACGGCTCCGGAGATGGGCCGCGACACGCGGTTGTGGGCCAATGGCTGGAGCACCCATGAAAACAAGCAGCGCGACCCGTTGACCTACGCGCTTTTCACCGAGTTCCAGCCCCAGATGATCAACGTCAATGCGCCGGATCATCGGCGCATGCGGGACGTCTACGAGAAGGCGTTTGGCCCAGCCGATCTCGCGATGTACGTCCCGATGATCGAGGCCGAGTGCCGGCAGCTGTTGGACGCGATCCCCGTGGATGCACCGATCGACTTCATGACTGAGTTCGCCAATCCGTTGGTGCATCGCATCGCGCGAAACCTGTTCGACATTCCGGCTGAGATGGAGGGGCAGATCGCACACTGGGTGGCGGCACTGAGCTTGCTCGGCAACGTCATGATGACGCCGGCTCAGAAACGCGAGGCGCAAACGGCTCTTCGCCAGTTCAAGGCTTATCTGCGGGAGCACTTCTTTTCGCGCATCCTCGGACCTCGCGAAGGGTTTGTCGGGCTCTCGCTTGCGGCCTTCGAAGACGGCACCATGGGCGAGGACGAAAGCCTGAACAATCTGGTCGCTCTCATTGCCGGAGGCGTGGCTACGGCCGCGCTTCTGGGCAATGGATTGCTGACCCTCCTACTGCATCCTGCTCAGCTCGAAAAGCTCCGGGCGAATGGAGACCTGATGCGGCCCGCCATCGAAGAGATGTTGCGCTTCGAGCCTGGCAGCAGCTTCATTCTTCGTGCCGCCATCTGCGATTTCCAGTGCGGCGAGGTCGCTATTCCTGCGGGGTCGCTGGCTATCGGTTTGGTGGCCGCGATCAACCGCGATCCGTCGCGCTTTGATGAGCCGGATGTTTTCGACATCACCCGGAAACATAATCCTCACTGCGTATTCGGCAGCGGTCCGCATATCTGCATCGGCAAGGCCTTGGTGCGCATGACCGCGCAGGCGGCCTTCAGCGCGCTATTGGATCGCTTTCAACGCATTGAACTCTCCAGCGAACCTATCTGGTGGACCCATCGCAGTGACCAACACGGACTAGAGAATTTGCCCTTAGAGCTGGGACACGCGTGATGGGGCGAGAAGCACTGAAGCACAGAGCCACTGCCACGACCTCCGCCGGGATCAACTGGTGGGGGATGCTGCACCGATCCCGCGTATCTCGCGAATCCGCATGCGGAACTGAAGCGCATCCGGGAGCTCGGACCGATCCACTACGATCAGGCTTCCGACATCTACTTCGTTCTGGGCCACAGCGAATTCCGCCTCATGGCCATGGCGCCGGAGATGGGCCGTGACACGCGCTTGTGGACCAATGGCTGGAGCAGGCCGGAAAACAAGCAGCGCGATCCGTTGAGCTATGAGCTCTTCAGCGAGTTCCAGCGCCAGATGGTCAACTCGAACGCGCCGGATCACCGCCGCATGCGGGATGTCTACGAGAAGGCGTTCCGTCCGAGCCAGATGGCGCTGCTCGCTCCCATGATCGAGGCCGAGTCGCCGGCAGTTGGTGGATGCCTTGCCCGTGGACACCCCGGTCGATTTCATGACCGCGTTCGCCAATCATCTGCCGCTGCGCGTCTCGCGAAATCTCTTCGAGATTCCGCCCGAAATGGACGAGCAACTGACAAAATGGAACGCGGCTCTGATCAAGATCGGCGACATCATGATGTCGCCGGATCAGAAGCGCGAAGCCCTGACCGCCCTGCGCGAGTACAAGGACTACCTGCGCGGCTATCTGGCATCGCGCCGCGCAAACCCGGGTGACGGGTTCATCGGCCTGGCGCTCGAGGCGATGGCGGACGGCACCATCGACGAGGACGAGACCCTCAACAATATCCTCGGGCTCGCCTCCGGAAACGAGACGACGGTCACGCTGCTCGGCAATGGACTGCTGAGCCTGCTGCGGCATCCGGCGCAATTCGACAAGCTGCGGTCCAACCCGGCACTGATGCGATCGGCGATCGAGGAGATGCTGCGCTACGAGCCCAGCATCAACTTCATCCTTCGCGTGGCGATCAAAGATTTCCGGTGCGGCGAGTTCCTATTCCCGCCGGGTCGATGGCGATCGGCCTCGTTGGCGCGATCAACCGGGACCCGGCACGCTTCGACGATCCCGACGTATTCGACATCGCCCGGCAGCCGAATGCCCAGTCCATCTTCGGCGGCGGCCCCCACGTCTGCATCGGCGCGGCCCTCGCGCGCCTGCAAGCTCAGACCGCCTTCACCGCTTTGCTGGAACGCTTTCCGCGCATCGAGCTCGACGGCGAGCCCGTCTGGTGGGTGGATCGCACCAACCAACGCGGACTCGAGACGCTTGCCGGTACGGCTGGGACGCGACTGATGAAGCGTGAACCTCGAACGCTGCCAGGTCATCGCGCAGCTTGCTGTTGAAGCTCTCTCCTTATCCTTCTCCCCGAACGCAGACGCAGGACAACAAAATGGATCAAGACGTAACCGCGCTCCATGGCGACCTTGTCCGACGGACGCAACATTCATTGCGTGAACGCCTATGAAGTGGCGTTCGGTTGGCATGAGATCAGCTCCGACGACCTCGCCGCGCGCGGGCTGACCTTCCCGCCCGGCACCTATGTGGATGTCGGAGCCAACATCGGCTTGTTCTGCATTCGCCTGCGCGACCTGTCGCCCGAGGCGCAGATCCTCGCCTATGAGCCCATGCCGGCCGCCTTCGCGGCGCTCGAACGCAATGCCGCCGATCTCGATGGCGACATCCGTACCATCCAGATCGCCCTCGGGGCAGCAGCCGGCAACGTGACGTTCGAGCAGTTCCCAGGCCTCACCTCGTCTCTCCACCGCCAACCATGCCGTAGGCGAGCAGCTTGCCGACGGCATCCGGACTTTGCTGTCCCAGCAGGGCAGCGCGCGGACATCCGCGCCATCCTCGATCGGACCGGCGCCTACGACCGCATGGATGATAACGGCTTCCTGGACCATCTCCTCAAGCCGAAACCATCACCGCAACGGTCGACACGCTCGCCCACCAGATGGAATTGCCCGGGCATCGATCAGATCGAGCTGTTGAAGATCGACACCGAAGGCAACGAGCGCGCCGTTCTCGACGGCGTCGGTCCGCTTTGGCCACGCATCCGCCAGCTCATCGATCGAAGTGCATGGCGGCGCCGAAGAGCGCGACGCAGATCGCAGCCGAGCTGCGAGAGCGCGGCTACCGCGTTTCGGCCGACGACCATCCGATGGCCGAAGGCGCGGCGCCGGTGTTCCATCTCTACGCGCATCGGCCCTAACCGCGTCAGGCGGTCCCACGGCTTTCCCGAAGACACTCGGCATTCGACAATCCGCCGCAAAGTGTTAGCCTCGGGAAAGGCTCAACGGGGCATGCGCAATGACCGACCTTTGCGACCTGTGCAGGGACTTTCCCGAGCAAACTTTCGAAGCGGGCGCGGCTCTGCTGACGCAAGGCGCGAAGACGGGCCGGCTCTATGTGCTGATCGAGGGCGCGGTCGCCATCGTGCGCGACGAAACCGAGGTCGCGGCCGTGGACACGCCCGGCGCGGTGTTCGGCGAGCTGTCGCTGCTGCTCGACAAACAGCACATGGCCAGCGTCGTGGCGCAGGCGCCGACGCGGGTGCGCGTGATCGAGAACGGCGAAGCCTTTCTGCGCTCGAGCCCGGAGGTCGTTTTCCAGGTGGCGCGCGTGCTGGCGGCGCGGCTGCACATGCTCACCAGCTATCTGGGTGATTTGAAGCAGCAGTTCGCCGACAAGGGCGACGACCATTTCGGCATGGTGGACATCATCATCGCCTGCATGACGCAGCATCAGGGGCCTGCCGCGGTCAAGCTCGGGTCTGAGCGCGATCCCGGCGTCGCGCCGTAATCATAATCACGGATGTTGGGCTCACGAATGGTGGGCCGTGAACCATGCCGGCGGCCCGGTGAGTGTCGAGACGGCCGTGGTGCGGTCCCGGGAAAGATCGGCAATCTGCGCTCCCGCGAGCGAGAACCAGAGCGCCGCGTGCTCGTCGGTGTCGATGACGATGTGCGCCGGGATATCGCCGATCTGGCGGCCGGCATTCATGACCCATGTGGCGCCGATCTTGTCGATCCAGGAGCCGTGCTGCCAGAACGGCGCGTTGTGGGCGTGGCCGCAGAAGACCAGATCGGGCTGGTAGTGGCCGACCCATTGCGTGAGCTCGGCGTCTCCGAGGGAGCCAGAGAACTCGCGGGCGATGAGCGCGCCTTCGGGCGGGGCGTGATAAATCCAGATCCATCGCGCGCGCTCTTTCGCGGCATCGCGCGCCAGCTGCTCGGCGACGCGGCTTTTGGCGAGCGGCCCGTCCCACCAGGGGCAGATGGTGAAGAGCGTGTCGCCGACGAGAAGCGCCGAGCCGTCGGTCGGAATGCCGGCGCGCAGCTTCAGGATCCAGCGCGAGCTGCGCTCGCCGCCGTCCTCGCCGTCGAGGTCGTGGTTGCCGGACGAAATCATCAGCTGCGTCAGGGCGGAGAGCCGTTCCAGATATTTGGAGACGACGAGGATCTGCGCGCGGCCGTCGACGGCCGAGAACATGTCGAGGTGATCGCCCGCAAGCACGACGAGGTCGAAGTCCGGGGCAGCCCGCACGACCCAGTCATACTGCTTCAGCGAATAGTGCAGATCAGCCGTGAGCAGGCATTTCATGCTGCAGATCCCGACGCTCTTCGGCGCGTTCAACGATCAGTGTTGCGCGTTTGATCGCGGGAGGCAACCGGCGGAGGGAGTGTGCAGGTGCGAGAAGGGTTAGTCGTCGTCCTCGTCGCAGGGGACGGGATATTCGATGTCGGGCGCGAGGCACATTTCCGGCTGGATGGTGGCGCGCACGGGCGTCGCGTACCCTTCCGCGAGGGCAAGGGCCGCGAAGCAAGCGATCATAAGCCGAACAACAGTGCGCATCATCGAACGTGCTCTTAGGACTGACTCAGTCTGCCAGCCGCTGGCGCTGCTGACAATCTCACGGCGGCTTGATCCGTCTCAAATACAAGTACGCTCCGCCAGCATAGGCTTCTGATGGCTCTGCTCGCGATGACGTCCGTGGCGATGCCTCCCTGAATTGCCGACGACGTTTCGCGTGTGGAGCTCATGAAGTCGGCCGGTCTGACCCCGCTGCGGCTATGGCCGCGCTTCCTGAAGCCGGCTTCGAAACTTCTGTGTCAGGCGCACGGTCTCCGTGTCGCCTGACACTTGTCGACGCCGGCGCAACCTAGCGGCTGCCCAACGCGCCCCTGCCCCGGATCGGGAATGCCCCGGAAAATGCGTGGAGGATTGCACCATGATCAGCTCAAAAAAGATGACGATTCTGGCGGCGCTGCTGGCGGCGTCGGTGGGCTCTATGGCACTGGCGCAAGGCCAGGATGAGCAGCAAATGCCGATGATGTGGGGGATGCAGGGCATGGGTCCCGGCATGCACGGGATGATGGGCGGCCGGGGAATGATGGGTGGGGGTATGATGGGTCAGGGCATGGGCCCGGGCATGATGATGGGTTCTGGACCCATGATGGAGGGGCGTCTCGCCTATCTCAAAGCCGAGCTCGCCATCACGGACGCACAAGCCGCCGCGTGGGACGCGTACGCCGGCGCCGTCAAGGCGCGCGCTACGACCATGCAGGACATGCACAAGTCGATGGCTCAGGTCATGCAGGCCGGCAGTGCCGTGGCGCGCTTGCAGGCGCACACGCAGGCCATGCAGAGCATGGTCGATAGCCTGAAGGCGCTGCTGCCGCCCACGGAAGCCCTCTATGCGGCGCTCAACGACGAGCAGAAGAAGAAGGCGGATCTCTTGCTTGGCGGCGGCTGTTGCATGATGTGAGGTTCATGAGCCTTGGCCAAGCTAGCGAATGGCCTCGCGCCGGCAGCCCTATGGCTTCCTGGAGGTCGCCGGTGGTCCCTTCACCGCTGCCGCCGCGGCAAGGCCTCGATCTCGCGTCCGCTCATCGACCAACATGGCGACGCAAATTCCGATCACGGCGAGCAGCGATCCCATCAACACCAGCCACCAGCCGATCGCCTCGGGCCGGAGCAGCGCCAGCATAAAGACGCTCGTCACGCAGACGACGGTCCAGGTCCAGACCGGAAGCAGCCAAAGGGCGTGCGTGCAGATCCAGCAACGGTTGAGTTCTGGCGTTGCCGGCATTTCACATTCCTGATGGCTGCCTCATGGGCGTGCGCTCGTTCTCTCGAAAGAGCAACATCATTCTGACGAGCGCGCCGCGCGACCTGCGAATTGCCTCGTCGGAAAGATGGCCCCAGAGCTTTGCCGGCTCCTCAGCCCGCCGATGCGCGTCTCAGATGTTGCCGCAAAATTCAGCAGGACGCCATTTCTCGGCGGCTGATGTTTTGCTCATCTATGACTGGAAAGTCACGCCGCTCTGTTTCTCCGCGTGCTGACACTCCCGATGTGGCAGCGGGTGTTGCCGACACGCGTCTCGTGTTGTGCAATTGAACGTCGCGTCGCATTGACGTCGCGGCGAGAGTTGGCTTTGTAGGTTTTTCGTGTCCGCCCCTTCGATCAGATCGGATAGTCCTCGAATGAGCACATCTTCGAATGGCGAAGCCCCTCCGTTTCTCGACAGTGTCTTGATGCGTATGAACGGCTTCCTCTACCGCTGCCGCGCGGACAAGGAGTTCACGATGCTGGAGCTCACGTCCGGCTTCGAGCGCATCTTTGGGCACGACTCCTCGGAGGTGCTGGGCAATCGCGGGCGCTCGTTCGCGTCGCTCGATTCATCCGGACGATTCAGCCGCCGTGGACGAGGCTGTCGTGCGCGGGCTCGAAGAGCGGAAAAACTGGAACATCAACTACCGGCTGATGCATTCGTCGGGCAAATACATCTGGGTGCACGAGGACGGCGGCGGCGTGTGGGACGAAGCCGACGCGGTCGCCTATCTCGAGGGCGCGGTCTTCGACATGCACCACCTCTACGACAGCCTGCAGTCGCAGTTCAAAGATTGAGACCGGGGTCACGCGAGCCATGACGGCTCGCGTGCATATCAGGTGGCCGCGGTACGAGCGGCGGCCCTCGCGTCGGAGATTGCCCAGAATGTGAGGGCGGCTCCGAGGAGCGCCGGGAACGTGACGGCGGGAAAGTCGCGCGCAAGGTCCGAGGGTGAGCAGATGCCGACTGCCACCTCCCAGAAGTGAAACAGCGCGTGGCCAGAGAGCCAGATCGTGGCCGCGCCCCAGAAGATAACGCGCAGCTCGGGTCGTGCCGCGCCGGTCAGAAAGGCGCCGCCGAGGAACAGGAAGATCAACCCGATATCGCGTATGAAATGCTGGTTGAAGGGCCCGGTGGTCGTCACGCCAGGGACGGCAAAATACCAGCTTTCCGGCGCCACGAGCATGTAGATGCCGTTGGCGACCGCCGCGGCGCCCATCAGTGCCGCCAGGGCAAGACAGAATGTTTTCATGTCGAACCTCGAGAAGAAGTTGATGGCTTTGAAAGGGTGACCGCACGGGATGCAGTGAGGCGAGCTGGACCTTCCGGTCCAGCGTCCGCCTGCTGCGTGGTGGCTTCCGGCTATCCCTTTGATGAAGGCGAGCAGATCGGCGTTGATCATGTCTGCCTGCGTTGTCGGCATGCCGTGCGGGAAGTCCTTGTAGGTCTTGAGCGTTGCCGTTCTTCAAAAGCTTGGCCGACATCGGCCCTGAGGCGACGTACGGCACGATCTGATCGTCCTCGCTGTGCATCACCAGCACCGGCACCGTGATCTTCTTCAGGTCCTCGGTGAAGTCGGTCTGCGAGAAGGCGACGATCCCGTCGTAATGCGCCTTGGCGCCGCCCATCATGCCCTGCCGCCACCAGTTGGCGATGATCGCCTCCGAGGGCTTTGCGCCTGGCCGGTTGTAGCCATAGAAGGGTCCTTCCGGGAGCGCGCGGTAGAAGTTCGAGCGGTTGGCCGCGAGCTGCGCCTGCAAATCGTCGAACACCGCCTTCGGCAGACCATTTGGGTTGGCCGCCGTCTTCACCATCAAGCGGCGGCACCGCGCTGATCAGCGCTGCCTTTGCGACGCGGCTTTCGCCGTGCCGTCCCAGATAGTGCCGTCACCTCACCGCCGCCGGTGGAATGGCCGACGTGGATGGCATCCTTCAGATCGAGATAGCTCGGTGAGGGCGGCGAGGTCGGCCGCATAGTGATCCATGTCATGGCCGTCGCCCGTCTGGGTAGATCGGCCGTGGCCGCGGCGGTCATGGGCGATGACGCGGATAGCCGTTGCCGAGGAAGAACAGCATCTGCGTTGTCCCAGTCATCGGCCGACAGCGGCCAGCCATGGCTGAACACGATGGGCTGACCTTTGCCCCAGTCCTTGTAGAAGATCTCGACGCCGTCCTTGGTTGTGATCGTGCTCATTGTCCTAACTCCTAGGCTTGGGTGAATGGGCGAATGGTGCGCGGCAGCGGTCAGGTGAGTTCCTCAGAGCTCGCTCGGATGAGCCTAGCCCGCTCTGGCGTGAGCTCTTATCCTTGTGCTGAAGAATTGCTGAGCCAATCCTTAAAGTTGGTCGGACCCACCAGCGGATGCTGACCAGCCGGGGTCAGAGATTTGTCGTTGAGCTCGGTACCGAAGTAGCGGGCCTTGGCGTCGGCGATCACCTGGCGCTTGTCGTTCTTGGCGACCAGGTACTGCCGGCCGATTGCATCGAGAGGGATCTTCTCGGGACCACCGATCTCGACGGTGCCGTTCATCGGCTCGGCGAGTGCGATCTCGGCCAGGGCGGCGGCGACATCATCCGCGGCGATGGGCTGCAGAAGCGCGGGAGACAGGCGGATCGCGTCGTCCGTCCGCGCCCGATTGGACGATGGCGCCCACGAACTCGAAGAACTGCGTCGATTGCAGGATCGTGTAGGGAATCTTGGACGTCTTGATGAGGTTTTCCTGGGCCAGCTTGGCGCGAAGGTAGCCGCTTTCTGGATTCCTGTCGGTGCCGACGACCGAGAGGGCGACATGATGCCCGACGCCGGCGGCCGCTTCGGCAGCCAGCAGGTTGCGGCCGGATTTCTCGAAGAACTCCAGAACCGCCTTGTCCTCGAACGACGGCGAATTCGCCACGTCGACGACGACCTGGGCGCCGGAAAGCGCCTCGGCCAGTCCCTCGCGGGTGATGGTGTTGACGCCCGAGTCCGGCGACGCCGCCAGAACCTCATGGCCCTTCCGGCGCAGCCTGTTGACGAGCTTCGATCCGATGAGGCCGCTGCCTCCGATGACGACGATTTTCATGTCCGCTCTCCAGCTCATGTGGCCCGCGATCGGGCGCGTTGTGTCTGAGCGGAGATTGCCTGGAAGCCGCCCGGAAAGCCTTGCGGCGGCCTTGAATTGCTCTTGGGTCTACCTTGGTTTTTCGTCCAAAGGAGCCGCGGTCCGGTTAACGAGCCGTTAGGGAGGAGGTTACACGGTGACCCGTGTTCCGGCATTATCCCTGTGCTATCAAATGCGTACTCGGACGACCGTGTCGGCTTTATTGCTAGAGGCCCGTGCCGGAGGCCGCGTGGTGGAGCGCTGACGTGCAATTCGTTTTCAAAGACTGTGTGCTCGATCCCGAGCGGCGGGAGCTGACGCGGGGGTCGGAGCCGATCGCCGTCGGCCCGCAAGTCTTCGACCTGCTGCTCTACCTGGTGCAGAACCGCGAGCGTGTCGTCAGCAAGGACAGCCTGCTGGATGCGGTGTGGGGCGGGCGGATCGTCTCGGAATCGACCCTCACCAGCCACATCAACGCGGTGCGCAAAGCGATCGGCGACAGCGGCAACGAACAGCATCTGGTCCGGACGGTTCCCCGAAAGGGGTTCCGCTTCGTCGGCGATGTCAGGGAAGCCACAAGCCGATGGCCGCAGCTCCACTCCTCGGACGACGATCGCGCCGCGCCGGATCGAGTCTCCGCGCCGGCGCTGACCCTTCCCGACAAGCCCTCCATTGCCGTGCTGCCATTCCAGAACCTGAGCGGAGATCCCGAGCAGGACTATTTCGCCGACGGCGTGGTGGAAGACATCATCACCGCATTTTCGCGCGTGCGCTGGCTGTTCGTCATCGCGCGCAACTCGAGCTTCACCTACAGGGGCCGCGCTGTGGACGTGAAGCAGGTGGGGCGCGAGCTCGGCGTCGGCTATGTGCTGGAAGGCAGCGTGCGCAGCGCCGCGGACCGTGTGCGCATCACGGGGCAGCTGATCGATGCCACGACCGGCGCTCACCTTTGGGCGGAGCGGTTCGAGGGCACGCTCGACGACATCTTCGAGCTGCAGGACCAGATCGCCGCGAGCGTCGTTGGCGCGATCGCACCGCAGGTGGAGCTGGCAGAGATCGAACGCGCGAAGCGGAAGCCGACTGCGAGCCTCAACGCCTATGACTGCTATCTGCGCGGGATAGCGCACTTGCACCGGGGAAACAGGGAGGCCATCGCCGAGGCGCTGCCGCTGTTCCATAGAGCCATCGAGCTCGACCCTGGTTTTGCCTCGGCCCACGGAATGGCGGCCTGGTGCTACTTCTGGCGCAAGGTCAATGGCTGGACGGAGGATCGCTCGCAGGAAGTCGCCGAAGGCACGCGTTTGGCGCGGCGGGCCGTCGAACTGGGCCGGGACGATGCGGTTGCGCTCACGAGAGGCGGTCATGCGCTCGCTCACTTCACCGGCGACCTCGACGGCGGCATCGCCTTGCTCGACAGGGCCCTCGTGCTCAATCCGAACCTGGCCTCGGCCTGGTTCCTCGGCGGCTATCTCCGAGTCTGGCACGGCGAGTCCGACAGCGCCATCGAGCACTTCGAGCGCGCCATGCGCTTGAGCCCGCTCGACCCGGAAACGTATCGCATGCAGGCCGGCATCGCGATGGCGCATCTGTTCGCCGAGCGCTTCGACGCCGCATCCACCTGGGCGGAGAAGGCGCTACAGGGATTTGCCGAGCTTCCTGATGGCCGTGAGCGTCATTGCGGCAAGCCATGCGCTGGCAGGCCGATCAGACCAGGCCCACCGCGCCATGGACCATTTGCGTGAGCTCGATCCGGCGCTGCGCATCTCCAATCTCAACGAATGGCTGCCGATCCACCAGCCGCAAGATCTCGCCACCTTCGCGGATGGCCTGCGGAAAGCGGGACTGCCGGAATAAGGGCCAACTCTTGCTTCTGGCCTGCTGGCGTGCGAGCCCTCCTTGTGGCGGCGGATCTGCACCCGCGCCACCCGGAGGCCGCCCCTGGCAAGAAGCGGACAGACGTGAATAATGAACATCGTATGAAATAATCCGTGAATTGACCGTGACGCCCTGTGCAGCGTCTCTCCGCAGATACTACGGGGGATAAATCTGAATGACCGGCGATATCGTGTTCCAGGCTGCAGCGCCCGAGCTGGTGGTTGTCGGCTTTTTTACGCCTGATTACAGGGCGATGGCTGAAGGCCTGGCCGCCAGCATCGACAAGAACGCGAACCCGGTTCGCACGTCCTATCACCTCTACGCCGTGCCAAAGCCCGAGGGCACAGAATGGCACGACATCATCCTGATGAAGCCGCAGATCGTCCTGCGCGCGATGGCAGAGTATCCAAACTCGCCCATCGTGCTCATGGACGTGGATTGCCGGATCAGCGGGAATATCGACGGACTCGCGGATGTTAAGTCGGGAGACGTCGGCGTGCGCTACACGGGAAAAATGCACTCGAGCAATAATTCTGTCGACTGGTTTACGTCACGGGTCATGGTCGTGCGCCAGACCGAAATGGCGAGGCTCCTGATGGTGAACTGGCTTCGTCTCTGCCAGTGCGCAGCGGTCAAGAACGACGAAACATTGCTTTCGGTCGCGATCCGGGTCACGCCAGTGGCCCGCTTGGAGATCATTCCCTTCGAGTTCAGCGCCGTGGAGGAACACAAGATCGGCGGTCGTGTCCCGGTCATATCCCACGTCAGCGCTCATAGCGCCTCGCGCCCAGGCCACTCGATCAAGATGTTTTTCAGGAATGGCCGGCGCAGACTTATCTCCCGCATCGTCGGGCGGCCGTACCGGGATTTGAAGAACAGCCTGAAGACTCGGTAAGCACAGAACGCCGAGGCTGTCCCCTGCGGGATCGCCTCGCCGGAACATCGAGAACAACGCGGCAGAAACGCGCGCGCCGACCTCAATTACGTCGGCGTTATCCCGCAAATTCCAGCCAACAGAACAGGTTTCGGCGGCGCGGCATTCGCGGCGGCGGCCAAAATGCGCTAGGATCAGCGCCCGGGTCGGGGACATTAGGAGTGTGAGCCATGAGGACGAACGTCGCGCTCGCAGCAGGGATATGCCTCGCCTTGGCGGCCGGACCTGCCGCGGCGCAGAACGAAGGCCGCGGCTACGGCGGGCCGCTTTATGTGGGGCCAAATTTCTCGACCGGCGGGCAGAGCACGACGCCTGACTATGGCGCCAAGCCCGCAAAGAAGAAGAGCGGCCGTCACGCGCGAGCGCGTGGCTCCCAAGCCCCGTAAGGCCCCAGTCGAGAAAGAGGTCGCGACCGAGAAGGCCTCCGAGCCGGCAGCGGAGAAATCCACGACGAGCACAGTAGCCCAAAAGCCCGCCGCGTCGGATGCGGCGACGTCCGAGACGGCAGGGACCAGCCCCGTGACCTGCAAGAGGTTCGAACTCCACGGCCGGCCAGACAATCACGGTGCCGTGCCAGTAAAAAATAACGCTTGCTGATCATCGTTCGCGCCGGCCGCCTCGGCCGCAGGTTACCCGATAGGGCCGCGACTTACCGTCGAGCCGTGTGCGCAGGCCTCGCGCTCGCGGGATATGTCCTTCGCCTAATTGGTAGGTTGCTCGTCAACTTGGGGTTGGCTAAGCCCTATAACGCAAGCAAAATAAGGCCCTAGGTTAAAGCGGTTTTTTCGGCACGGGGGGACAACCATAACGGAGTGTCCCATGTCGACTAATCTTGTCTCCGACATCACGCAGAACCTGAACGCCAATCTCGTTACACGAGCCGCCTCCGCATTCGGAATCGACAGCACGCAAGTCGAAAACGCCATGAGCGGCGGCATACCGGCGTTGCTGGCAACGCTCACTTCCCTCGCCTCCACGCCCAAAGGCGCGGCCACGTTGAATGCGGCCGTTGCTCAGCAGCAGCCGGGACTGCTGTCGAGCTTGACCAACATGATCGGTAATGGCGGACAGAAGGGCATCATCGATGCCGGCAGAAACACGCTGACGTCCCTCATCGGCGGTTCGACGATCTCGGCAGTTGCCGGCGCGCTCGGGAAATATGCCGGCATCAACGAAGGCGTTTCGAAAAGCATCTTGGGTCTCTTGGCGCCGATCGTGCTCGGCGGTCTCGGGCAGCAGCAGCGCGCCAATGGGCTCGATGCATCGGGCCTCGCAAACCTTCTGACCTCGCAAAAAGACAATATCCTGCGCGCCATCCCGCCTGGGTTGTCGAGGTCGCTCGCAGACACGGGCATTCTGGACAGCCTCGCCGGCTCGAGCGCTCGCGCGGCGAACGTGCCGAGGGACTACGTTGCCCCGGCGAAGGCCGCATCGTCCGGGTCCTCTTCGAGCTCGGGTTGGCTGCTTCCAGCCTTAGCCGGCTTGGCCTTCCTTGGCCTGGCGTGGCATTTCCTCTCGCGTCCGGAGTCAACACAGACGGCCCAGGCACCGCCACCGGCTAAGGTCGAGGTCCCTGTCACGACGGGTGCCCTTCCCGATCAAGTCACGCCCAGTTTCGCGTCGCTCGAGAACCTGCGCGGGATCAAGGCGGGTGACGTCGACGTCGGCGCACAGGCCGCGGACGCGGTGACGAAACTGCGTGCGTCGCTAGAAAAAATCACCGATGAAGCGTCGGCTAAAACGGAACTCGTTCCGCTGCAGGATTCCGCCGCCCAGCTCAACAAGATCACTGGGATGCTGAACCAGCTATCGCCCGCGAACAGAGCGATCGTCGCCAAGGCCATTGCTTCAATACGGCCAAGCCTCAATCAGCTGTTCGACAAGGCGTTGCAGATCCCGGCGGTCGCCGCGCTCATCAAGCCCTCGATCGACAGCATACGCTCTGAAATGGATACGCTCGCGACAGCCTGACGCATCCATCCACCCAAATGCCAACCGGCCGGACTTTCCGCTCCGCCCGGTTGGCCTTCTCATGCGCGACTTTCTCCAACGGAGGACACCATGGCAAACAAGCAAAGCTTCACGCCCGAGGAATGGTCGAAGATCATGGAGAGCGCTGCGCTCTCCGGCATGGCCGTGACCGCAGCCGATCCGAGCGGCATGATCGGCCTGCTGCAGGAATCGTTCGCGAGTGCCGGCACGCTCATCAAGGCCAAGGAGGGGCCCGGCTCCAACGAGCTGATCAAATCCGTGGTCGCCGAGTTCGAGACATCCGAGGGACGCACTCTCGTCAACAATGCCCTCAAGGCGCGGTTTGCCGGTGCCAAGCCGGCCGACGTCCGCCAACGCTCGCTGGATGCTTTGCGCGAAGTCTCGAGCCTGCTCGACGCGAAGGCGCCCGGGGACACGATCGGTTTCAAGGAGCTGCTGGGCACGATCAGCAGCAAGGTCGCCGACGCGGCGCGCGAAGGAAGCTTCCTCGGCTTCGGCGGCGAGAAAGTCAGCGACGCCGAAAAGGCCACGCTCAGCGACGTCAAGAAAGCGCTCGGAACTGCCGCGTAAGAGCGGCGGCGTCAGAAGTTGATGGTGAGGCCCGAGAGCGGGCCGTGCTGCAGCACGTCGTACTCATAGCGCGTGCGGCCGGATCCTTGCTCGTAGTCCACGTCGAGCAGGCGATAGCCCAAGAGGCCCGAGTAGGTGACGCCGTCCTTGTCGCAGAGCACGAAGGAGTAGCCGGCCATCACGTTCCACGAGAACTGGCTACCCGCACCGAAGCCGCCGATATCACCGCGCAGCATGAGCTCCTGGCCGGGCGCCAACTGGTGCCTGACGCGCACACCGACGAGCGGGTCGACCCAGTCCACGCCGCCCGAGCGCGCGATGGCGATGCCCCTCGAGACTTCGAGGTCGCCCACCTCGACACCGGCACTCACCGCGAGCTTGAGGTCGGCGTGCTGGTGCCAATAGCGCGCGCCGGCAATGACATCGAATGCGGTCGTTCCGCCGACCACTTGATAGGCGCCGCCCAATTCGAGGATGGTTTGCTCGTAGTCGAGGCCAGCCGAAGCGGCAACCGTTCCGCCGATGTCCGGGTGCACACTGCGAGATCGTACGGCGTCTGCGTCCAGCCCCACGCTCGCGTAGACAAGGTCTCCATAGAGCGCGAATGAGCCCTTGCGCGCCTCGGCGTATCCCATGAACGGAACGCGGTCCAAGTCGCCTATGAGCTCGGTCGGACTGACTTGGACGTCGGCCGTTCGCCCCTTCACGGTTTCAGTGCCGTCGAGCCAGGTCGCCCATCCGTAGGGCGTTACCGTCAGCGTCCATTGCGAGAGAGGGCTCGCGGGCTCGAGCTGCCGGCCCAGGTCTGCGGCGACTGAGGTCAATGCCGAGGCAGACGTTGCGGTGAGCGCACAAAACATGAGGCCAAGCCGGCGCTGATTGATCATGCGCGTTCCCCCCGTTCCCGAACTGATTCGCAGTTGGAACAGCTCGCATACTCGTCCCAAAACAGCATTCAAGCTGTTGCGGACGAGTCTCCGGGGCGAACTAATGTAAGGGAGATGACGGTCGCACCGTTCAGAATTGATGGAGATCAATCTGCGGCGACCGCGCCGGTCCTAGATGAGAAGGCAACGCAGTGAAAGCGTTGATGTGACCGCCAGGGCCGGACACGACGTGGAATCAGTCAGCGGGAAACGTTCCGATCCTCGTGATGTCCGGCCCGAGCGGGTAGCAGTCGTGGACAGGAACTCGAATCCCCCCAAGTCTCCACGACGCCATGCCCCCAGCATCACAGCAAAAGCGAGGAATTGTGCGGATCCCTCGCTTTGCGGCGATCACCTGGCTCTGCTCTCCCGTCCCCCGACGCGAGGCGCAAGTGCCGGACGCAATCTGGTTGCATAAGCCATCCTGCGCCATCCCCGGTTTGGGGGAGACCTTCCTGGGCGATATTATACTTGCCAAACCCAGTGCAGCGGGAGGTAGGCTGAAGTGACCCGCCGGCTGCAATCTTTAGCGAATGCCGCTCTATGCTCGGTGGCTCTCGAGGAACGGGAGCGTGGCTGTGTCTCAAATTTTCATGGAATCAGTCGGGGGTGCACGGCAAAGCTTCGCCGGGATCGTCACTGTGGCGGGCTACATGGCCAAGCCTCGGACCTGGGAAACCTTTACGCGGCGATGGAATGCAGCCAAGCGCCCGATCGAAGTGTTCTCATTCGTCAAAACTGTAATGGTTTCAAAAATGAGTTTGAGGAGCTGGAAGCGGGAGGACCGTGATGGCTCTCGTGATCAAACTCCTGACGGTGCTACAACGCCGAGAGGCCGATGATGGAAGGTTCGTGACTGGATTGGACTTTGAAAGCCTATGAAGAGGCGATGACCGATAATCCGGATCTGAGGGAATTACTGCCAGACCCCTACGGCCCGTGCTTCCACCTGGACCGTCGCTACTATGATGGACCTCTTTGAGAAGCAACAAAACAACGAACGGCTCGCATTTTTTCACGAAAACAACGACTACCATAAGCAGGCATACGAGGCATTCGACTGGATCAAAGGCAATCGCAAGAAGCACACGAGCGCGATGACTTTGAGCTTCGGCGGCAAGGACGATTTCGTTCCTCTGCAGGCCGCTGATATCCTCGCTTATGAGGCCTACAAGCTTCTTCAGAATCCGAAGGCGAGGAAGCGGCAGTCATTGGAGGCTCTTGGGCCCAACATCAACATCAGTTGGTATGGACCGGACAACATGCCTTATCTGGTCGAGCGACTGAGGATGTTGAAGATACAGGCTAAGGTTTTTGGCGAGTCTGGAGTTTCACTTTCGAAGCTCGCAGCGCGCTGAATGCCTTCTCAGCCTCGGCCTCACTAACCTCGTGTTCCTTCGCGGTCTTCACGAACCGCTTGAACTGATCTTCCGGCTTCTCTTCTGGCGTCTTGCGCTTAGGCATGAACAGCCTCTGCGAGAGGGTTAAGCTTGCTAAATCTCACCGTATTGTTGACATGCGTCACGGCATAGCCATGGGCTTTAGCCCAGCCTTCGATCGCCACAGGTCCATGCGGATCGTTGATGTCTACGCCTGTGATCTTGAAAATGTACTCATCTGACATGTTCAAGATGCCGTCGCGTAGCAGGTCTTCGAGCTGTTCCATAAAATGTTCTCCTCGGAAGTCGCGAAGCATCTCTACATCATAGCACGCCTCACCCTTAGCCAGGCGCGAAATGCCTTGCGCAGCGCACGGGTCATCTCGTGCTCATTTGGCTCGCGAGTTAGTCGTTCGATAGGTCAACCGCTTGCCCTTAGCACCGATCACCGCCCTAGCGGCGCGCTGCTCATCATTCACGCCCAGCTTGACGCGGTTCGAGTAGCGGAAATCGAACTCGGCGAGGTAGCGGTGAAGGTGCTTCTCTGAGCAGTGCTGGTAGACGCCCTTCATGCCGCGCTTGAAGATGGAGAAGTAGCCCTCGACGGTGTTGGTGTGGACCTCGCCGCGCGCATACTCTTTCTTCGAGTGGTTCACGCTCTTGCGGTCGGGGAAGATCGGGTCAAGGTGACGATAGATTGGAGCGTCGTCGGTGTTGACCTTGGCTTCCTTGCTGATGTTCTCGACCACGATGGGCACCACGACGGAGATGCTGGCGTTGTCGACGTGGAAGCTGCGGGCTTCGCCGCCACGGCTCACGAGGGTCACGACGACATGCTTGTGGAACTTGCCGCCGGGAATGACAGGGCCATCCTTGCGACCGATATAGGTTTCATCAACCTCGACGGCACCGCCATCGCCGCCCATTGGCGGAGGGGTCAGAGAGCCAACGCGCATGGCCTCGCGGATGCGATGGCACATGAACCACGCGGTTTTGAGAGTGACGCCCAAGGTGCGGTGGAGCTGGTTGGAGCTGATGCCCTTCTTGGAGCCCGCAATCAGATAGAAGGCCTGCAGCCACAGGCGCATCGGAACGTGGCTGGCCTCGAAGATGGTCCGACCTTGACGCGTGAACTGCTTGCGGCAGGCGTAGCACTTGTAGAGGCCGATGCGGGTTGCCTTGCCCTGCATCTTCGAGACGCGGGCCTTCTCCTGGCAATGGGGGCAGACGGGGCCTTCCGGCCATACGTGGGCCTCAACCCAGGCGTAGGCGGCCTCTTCGTCTTGCAGGTGTTTTTGCGAGAGCAGCGACATGGTGTTTCCCCCCCCGAAGGCCAGCCTTATTGGTTGTCCTGGCTTCCGATATCCGAGGCGATTGCCGAGAAGAACCTGTCGGCGGCCTCAGTGAGTTGGGTATTGGTGGCCCCGGCCGGCGTTCGATCCGTCAGGAAGGTCTTCACGGCCTCGCCGAAAGCGAGAATGTCGCTCGCGCCTTTGCCCGACTTGATCATGCTGTCGCGGACCATCAAGCCGACGACGTGCTCAATAACGGTCAATCTTGCTAAGAGCTGCGTTTCCTCGTGCGGGGATGCATTGGCCATGGCGGAATCTCCTATAGATTCCAATATAGTGCTTCGGCCTGGGTTTGGCAAGTATAATATCGCGCCTTCCTCGAGGAAGTTTCCCGATGTTCAGGGGATCAGGCGGCGGCGGATGGCCTGCGCGACAGCGTGCGTTCGCGAGCAGGCGCCAAGCTTTGCCTGGGCCTTCTTCAAGTGACTTCGCACTGTTTCCTCACCCAATCCCAGAAGCTCGGCCGTGTCCTTGACCTGAAAGCCGAGAGACATCTGGCGCAGAACGGCGAGCTCGCGCGGGGTTAGGGTCACGCCGCCGTGCCGATGCGATCCGGATTGTTCGGCACAATCTTTTGCAGCCGGATAACCGCAAAGGTCGCGCCCATGAACAGGATGGCGCGGGCCTTCTCCGATAGGCGCTGCGTCAGCACGCTCTTCGACCAGTAGGTCAAGACCCAGCGCCCGCCCACGGGGCAATTCAGACGATCTCGCATGCCGTATTTCAACGCCAGCTCGAACGGCCAGCGCTCGCCGCCCAGCGGCTCGACCATGCGCATCAGCTCCGACAAGGTGAAGGGTGCGAGAGCAAGCTGGGCGAACATGAAACCGCAACCGGGATGACTGCTGCTGAGCTCCACGTGCTCTTCCCACCAGCCTTCAGGGACGCTCCTGTGCAGGAACACCGTCTTACCCTTCCCATTGGTGCTCCAATCGCCCCAGCGCAAAGGAAACATCGCAGCGCCCAGCACATTGATGCGCATGTCCTCAGACGTAACCTTGTCGAGGCTGTCCAGGACCTCGTCCGGTGTCTTGAGATCATCGACGCTGCTGGTGAACTGCAGCATGTCGGCGCCAAGTTTCGTGACATCGATGGCCGTTGTTGCGTTCATGGACCAGCGCCTTTGCGCGCGCGCCGCCGTCATGGCGTGCGATGGCCCCCCGGCCATTAAGGCGTGTGAACGGCGTTCGGCAAGAGCGGCGCGAAAATGCGGGATTAATGTGGAGCGCGCTTCGAGGCGCTTTTTAGCGCTCACTCTCAGCAAGCGGAGGAAACGGACACGTTGATGCTGTGCACGGCGCAGCTTTCCGCCAGATCGGACTTGTGGCCCGGATTGAGGGTGTTGACGTTGCCTCCGGCTCCATCGACCGACCAGCGTCCTTTGTGGGCGAGAATGACGCCCATGGGCACGTGGGTGGAAACGACAACGCGCAGCGTGATGGCGCCGGTGTCGCTGGCGATGCGGATGGGCGAGCCGCTGGCGATGCCTCGCGCCTTGGCCTCGTCGGGATGCATGAAGGCTTCCTCGCCGCCGAGCTGCTTCAGGATTTTCGGATCGTTGCCGTAGCTCGAGTTCATCAGCCATTCGGAAGCGGGCGACAGCAGGCGCAGCTCGCCGCGCAAAGGACGGGCTTCGGATGAAGCGAAGGGCGCGCTCGGGAGACCTGCGTCGACGAAGGCTTGCCCGGTGAGCTCGATCCTGCCCGAAGGCGTGTGGTAGTCGTGGCGCTCGAACTGCACGACGGGCTCTTCAGGGTGAGACACGGTGCCGAGCTTCGACAGCGTCGCGAAATCGAGGCCGGGCTTGGCCTGCGCGAGGATGTTGTCGATGAGGCTCGCGTCGCTTTCGAACAGGTCGGGATCGTGGAGCCGCATGGCCTTGGCGAGGCGGCGGAAGATCTCCTGATTGGGCAGCGCCTCGCCGAGCGGCGGCTCCGCCTTCACCTGCGCCGAGATCGAGCAGTTGAAATACGACATGACGACGTCGTCGAACTCGAGGAAGCTCGCGGCCGGCAGCACATAATCGGCGTAGTTGGCGGTGTCGGTCTGGAACAGGTCGAGCGTCACCTGCAGCAGATCCTCGCGCGTGAGCGCGCGGCGCAGGCGCTGCTGCTCGGGGCTCGAAGCGGCAATGTTGTTGTTCCAGGTGACGAGCGCTTTTGTTTCGCGTGACTCGAGGCGGCGCGCGAGATCCATGTGACTGATGGAGGGCGCCGGCTCGGTGTTGAGGTGGGCGGCCGCGAGATAAGCCGGATCGACGCCGCGCGCATCCCAGCCGTTGAGATAGAGAAAGCCCGCGCCATACTTGCCGACGTTGCCGGTGGCGGCGGGCATCAGGCCGACCGCGCGCATGGCATTGCCGCCGAAGGTCTGGCGCTGGAAGCCCTGCCCCATCCAGAGCAGCGACGGGCCCCTTGCATAAAGAAGCGCCGCTTCGACGATGAGGTTTGCCGGGACACCAGTGACCTTCTCGCCCCAGGCAGGTGTGCAGGCGTCGAGCGTGGCATCTATCTCGTCCCAACCGAACGCGTGCCGGCTAAGGAACTCGTAGTCGATCAAGCCGGCGGCGCGGATGGCATGCAGCATGGCGAACGCGAGTGCGCCGTCGGTGCCGGGATAGAGCTGCAGGTGGATGTCGGCCGCCGCCGCGGTCTCGTGGCGGATGGGATCGACGACGATTGTCGGCACGTTCGATTTCGTCACCCAATGCTGATGCACATGCGGCGCCGACACGGACGGATTGGCGCCCCAGATCATCAGGCACCTGGAGCCATCGATGGTGCGCGGGTCGAAGCCGCGCGTGGAGGAGCCGTACATGAGCTGCAGGGCGGCGTGGCCG
Organism: uncultured Alphaproteobacteria bacterium; assembly: GCA_963831345.1. GTDB lineage: Bacteria > Pseudomonadota > Alphaproteobacteria > Rhizobiales > Hyphomicrobiaceae > Hyphomicrobium_C. The sequence continues at coordinate 240,686 of CAWHPZ010000038.1, read as the reverse complement.
GCCTTGTTGCACACGGTATCGGGATCGACCTCGGTGGCGCCGATGCGATTGAACAGGCGCAGCGGGAAAACGCCGGCGATCAGCGAGCAGGTGCCGGTGTAATGCGTCTGGAGAATTGCGCCGCCGCCGTCGTTGGCGCGGATGGTGTTGAGGCGGGCGGCGATGTCGCCCAGCGCCTCGTCCCAGCTCACGGGCTCGAAGCGGCCTTGGCCCTTGGGCCCGACGCGCTTCAAGCGGGCGTGTCAGCCGTGCGTTGGGATCGCGCCAGACGCCGTTGTAGACGATCGAGCATTTGCCGCACAGCGCGCCGTGCGCGAGGCTGTGATTAGGGTCGCCCACGACGCGCAGCGCGCCGCCGGGTGATTTCTTGACGAGGATTCCGCAGGCGTCATAGCAGTCGCGCGGGCACGTGGTGCGGATGGTCGTGGTGTTCTGGGCGGTGTCCATCGTCGGGCTTCTTTCCCCTTCCCCTCAAGATCAGACAGCAACTTGGCTGGCGGTGCGCGGCGTGCTCACCCTCGCGCACTCGGCTGCGAATACGAAGCACATTGTATGCCAGCAGGAAATCCGAAACGCGAGCGCGCTCCGGCTGTTTGCCGGGATCGCTTTAGGGTATGGAATGCCATCTATTGCGACAGCCTCCAAGGCGGATGCCTACAATTTGAGCCAGCCCCTTCAATCGGCGACCTCTTCGCCCTGCACGACGTGCGGCGCGTGCTGCTCCTATTCGGCCGAGTGGCCGCGCTTCTCAACCGAGGACGACGAGGCGCTGGCGCGCATTCCTGAAGCGTTGGTGGCCGAGAACCTGTCGGGCATGCGCTGCGACGGCGAGCGCTGCATGGCGCTCGCACGGCAAAATTGGCGAGGCGACGCGCTGCACCATCTATGCGGACCGGCCCCAAGTGTGCCGAGATTGTCAGCCCGGCGACGAGGAGTGCCAGATGGCGCGCGCGCGCTATGGCTTTCCGCCGATCGCGGCCTGAGGGGCGCAACTCCTAGGGCAGCGTGTAGACGCTGAGGGTGCCGCCGAGCGCGGTGTATTGCTTCAGGCCTGCATAGGCGCCGACCGCACCGGCTCCGTCCTCCGGCTTGTCGAGACCTGCTGCCAAGACCGATGCCGGCCCAGCCGCCGACGCCCGAGAAAACGCCGATGTACTGCTTGCCGTGCAGCGCATACGTGAACACGTTGCCGATGATGCCGGACGGCGTGCGGTGGCGGAACAGCTCCTTGCCGTCCTTCTGGTCGCGGCACTTCAAGTAGCCTTCGAGCGTGCCGTAACAGAAGATGCCGCCGGCCGTCGTGAGCACGCCCGACCAGACGGAAAAGCGCTCGTCCTGGCTGAAGACCGTCTTTCCCTCGCGCGCATCCCAGGCGATGACGCGGCCGGTGCTCTCCCTCCCCTTGCTGCGGATAGATGGACAGCGTGGCGCCCGCATAGGGCTGGCCCGGCGCGTAGTTCACCTTGTAGGGCTCGTAGTTCATGCACAGGCTGTTCATGGGCACGTAGAAGAGGCCGGTCAGCGGCGAGAACGCCGCCGGCTGCTCGTTCTTGGCGCCGAGCGACGCCGGGCAGATGCCGGTGGTGGTGGTGTCGGGGCCGTTCTGGAACGTGGACTTGGCCGCGACGACCGCCGGGCGGCCGTAGGTGGGCTTCGACGGGTCCATCTCGACGCCCGTCGACCAGTTGAGATCGGGGTCATAGGGCTTGGCGACGAGCAGCTCGCCTGAGGCGCGATCGAGCGTATAGGCGAAGCCATTGCGATCGAAATGCACGAGGGCTTTGCGGACGTGGCCGCCGATGTCGAGATCGGCGAGGATCATCTCGTTGATGCCGTCGTAGTCCCATTCGTCGAAGGGCGTCATCTGGTAGGCCCAGGCCGCAAGCCCAGTATCGGGATGGCGGGCGATGATCGACATGGTCCATTTCTGGTCGATGGGCTTGCCGTCGGGGCCGGCGCGCTGATCGGGATTCCAGGTCGAAGGGTTGGCGGTGCCGTAATAGACGAGATCGAGCGCGGGATCGTAGGAGAACCAGCCCCACACCGCGCCGCCGCCGATGGTCCACTGGTCGCCGGTCCAGGTTTTGAGCGAGGAGTCGCGGCCGACGGGCTTGCCGAGCGATGTCGTGGTGTCGGGATCGAACAGAATTTCGGCATCGGGGCCGACGCTGTAGGCGCGCCAGACGCGGGCGCCGCTGTTGATGTCGTAGGCGGTGATGAAGCCGCGGACGCCGAGGTCCGCGCCCGAGATGCCGACCAGCACCTTGTCCTTGATCGACGAACGGCGCGGCGACGCCCGTCTCGCCCTTCTTCGGATCGCCGTTGACGGCGTGCCAGACCTCCTTGCCGCTTTTGGCGTCGAGGGCCACGAGCGTCGTGTCGGCCTGATAGAGGAAGATCTTGCCCTCGGCGTAAGCGAGGCCGTGGTTGACGGTATCGCAGCACATGACGCCCGGCACGGAGGCGTCCTGCTTCGGCTTGTATGTCCAGAGGATGCGGTTCTCATTGTCGAGGTCGAGCGCATAGACGACATTGGGAAACGGCGTGTGCAGGAACATGATGCTGCCGATGACGAGCGGCGACCCCTCGTGGCCGCGCAGCACGCCGGTGGAGAAGCTCCACGCCACTTTCATGCTGCCGACGTTCGAGGCGTTGATCTGATCGAGCTGGGAATACCGCTGGTTGGCATAGTCGCCGGTCTGCAGCGCCCACTGGTGCGGTTTGCTCGATTGGGAGATGACGTCGCCATTGGCCAAGGCGGTCCCGCTGCGGGCTGCGAGTGCGAGCAGCAACGCCAAAAACACTTTCCAACCCATTCCAGTCACTTTCCCGCCTCGCGTCCCCCTTCCGGGAGCTTTACAGCGCCTGCCCGCCCCAAGACGTGCCCTGAGCCGATCTGACCCGGCATTTACACCTTTATTGAGCAAATCGAGGGCGCTCGGGGTTGCAGCCGGGTCACTGGCCTGCGACCCCTTTACCGGTTCCGGTCCTATTACTGGCGGTTTGGGCCAAAACTAGGTAAGCAATCCGCCTAGTAGACAAGAGCCTCTGACTCGCGCCTCCATTTCCGGAAGCGGGTGGAGTTGCCTCGCCCGAGACCCATAAAGCCCATGACTTTTCCGACGACGCATCCGGCGCTCGCGCGCGCGCTCGCCGCCCGTGACTATTCGGTTCCGACCGCCGTGCAGGTCGCCGTTCTCGATGCGAATGCGTCGGGCCGCGACCTGCTGGTTTCCGCCCAGACCGGCTCCGGCAAGACCGTCGCCTTCGGCCTCGCCATGGCGACGACGCTGCATGGGCGCCGAGGAGCGGTTGCCGCCCGCCGGCAAGCCGATGGCGCTGATCATCGCGCCGACGCGCGAGCTGGCCATGCAGGTGCAGCGCGAGCTGTCGTGGCTCTACGCCGAGACCGGCGCCCGCGTCGTCACCTGCGTCGGCGGCATGGACGGACGCGCGGAAGCGCGCGAGCTCAGCTTTGGCGCGCACATCGTCGTCGGCACGCCGGGCCGCCTGCGCGACCATCTGGAACGGCAGCGGCTCGATCTCTCCGAGCTCAAGACCATCGTGCTCGATGAAGCCGACGAGATGCTCGACCTCGGCTTCCGCGAGGACCTGGAATTCATTCTCGACGCGACGCCGGAGGGCCGCCAGACGCTTGCTGTTCTCCGCCACCATGCCGCGCGAGATCGAGACGCTGGCGCGCCGCTATCAGCGCGACGCCGTTCGCATCGAGACGGTGGGCCGCAACGAGCAGCACGCCGACATCGACTATCGCGCCATCCGCGTGGTGCCGGGCGATATCGAAAACGCCGTCGTCAACGTGCTGCGGCTTCAACGAGGCGCGCGCGGCGATCGTGTTCTGCTCGACGCGCGAAGCCGTGAAGCGGACGCACGCCCGTCTCGTGGAGCGCGGCTTCTCCGCCGTGGCGCTTTCGGGCGAGCTGACCCAGAACGAGCGCACGCAAGCGCTGCAGGCTCTGCGCGACGGACGGGCCCGCGTTCTCGTGGCGACGGACGTGGCTGCGCGCGGTCTCGACCTGCCGGATCTCGCTCTCGTCATCCATGCCGACCTGCCCAACGACGCCGAGACCCTGCTGCACCGCTCGGGCCGCACGGGCCGCGCCGGCAACAAGGGCCTGAGCATGCTGATCGTGCCGTTCAACCGGCGGCGCAAGGCAGAAGTGCTGCTCGCGGGCGCAAAGCTAAAAATCACCTGGGGCGAGGCGCCGACAGCGGAAGAGATCCGCGCGCGCGACCAGGAGCGCTTCCTCTCCGACGGCATTTTCACCGACGCCGCAACCGAAGAAGATCTCGCGCTCGCAGCCTCGCTCAAGGCCGCGCGAACAGCGGACGAGATCGCCCTCGCCCTGGTTCGCATGCAGCGTGCACAGCTTGCCTGCGCCGGAAGACCTGGCCGAGGATCGCGGTCCGCCGCCGCGGCGTGAGTTCGGCGACCGCGCGACCGGTAATCGATTCGAGCGCGCGCAACGATCGCTCAGCGACGCGTCCCGAAGGCTCGGGCCGAGCGCGAACGCCGCGAGCCGCAGGCCGCGGCGCGAAGACAACCGCGAGATGGTATGGTTCCGCCTCGATGTCGGCCGCGATCGCAAGGCCGATCCGCGCTGGCTGCTGCCGCTCATCTGCCGCGCCGGCGGTGTTTCGAAATCCGAGATCGGCGCCATCAAGATCTTCGACCGCGATACGCGCTTTCAGATCGTGGCCGAGTTCGCGGATAAGTTCGCGGACTCCTTGCGCACGAACAAGCCGAAGGAAGGCCACATCTCGCGCGTGGGCGCGCACACTTCGGACGATTTGGCCGCCGCCACGCAGGCGATCGATGCTGTTGCGGCGCCGCGTCCCGCGCCCGAAACGCGCTCGCGTCCAAGCGAGGTGCGCACGCGTCCGAACAGCGAAACGCACACCCGCCGCCCGTACGACAAGCACACGCACCCGAGCGAGAAACGCCCGCGGGAGACGCGGTCGAGTCCAGACGATGCACGCGCACGCCCGAGCGATGCTCGTACACGTCCAAGCGATACGAAACCGAGCGAGGCGCGCACGCGCCCGAACGGCAAGCCGACTTTTGCCCAGCGCGACACTTTCCCCAGCGCGACAAGGGTTCGAAGAAGCCTTGGGAGAAGCGCAACAAGCCCGATGGCAAACGTGCCGACAAGCCTGATGGAAAGCGGCGCGACGACCGTGGTTTCTCGTATGCCAAAGGCAAGGACAGCAAGGGTGGCGGGCATGGATCCGAGCGTCCCCGCGGCGCCCCTCATGCTGCGACTGCGGGCTCGAAGCCTCCGTCAAAGTACGCGCATAAGAAAAAGCATCGCGGCTCGTCACCTCCGCCTGCGAAAAGCCACTAGATAGGCATCTCGAAAACGCGTGCAGCGCAGCAAAAAGTGGGCGCTGCAAAATCCCTAAAATTGGTTTTACCAAGCGTCGTGATTAACGATCCGGGTAGGTCCTAGACACCCATCCGAGTAGGACGATTGGCAGCGTCGCGAAACCATTGCGAGCTGGTTAAGGGCCTCATATACCCTCCCGACTTTCAAAACCGCATTTCACTCACGAACCTGCTATCCAAAGCGAGTGACGAAGAGTGGAAGCCGCAACATCGGGGAACGATTGACGCGCCAGACTTATTGGTCTGACGCGATCATGGCCCAGGGGAAACGCAGATGAAGACAAAGGTCGTCTCGGCCGACGAAGCCATTGCTCGCATCAACGACAACGACGTGATCGCCACGACCGGGTTTGTTCAGAGCTGCATTCCCGAGATGCTGCATGCGGCGCTGGAAAAGCGTTTCGTCGACACCAAGGCACCGCGTGATCTGACCCTCATCATGTGCGCCGGCGCCGGCGACAGCAAAGGCCTCGGCACCGGCCGTCTGCATCACGAGGGTTTGCTGAAGCGCGTCATCGCCGCCAACTTCGGCCGCATGCCGAAGGTCGCGCAGGCGGCGCAGGACAACAAAATCCAAGGCTACAATCTTCCCCAGGGCGTCATCTCGAAGCTCTATCGCACGTGCGCTTCGGGCAGCCCGGGACTGTTCTCGAAAGTCGGCCTGCACACCTACGTCGATCCGCGCCTCGGCGGCGGCAAGGTCAACACGGTGACCAAGGAAGACCTCGTCAAGCTGGTCGAGGTCGAGGGCAAGGAGTGGCTGTTCTACAAGGCCACGCCGATCAACGTCGCGCTCATCCGCGCCACCAGCGCCGACCCGCTCGGCAACCTCAGCATGGAGAAGGAAGCCCTCACGCTCGACGTGCTGGCGCAGGCCATGGCCGCGCACAACAACGGCGGCCTCGTCATCGCGCAGGTCGAGCGCATCGTCGCCGAGGGCTCGATCAAGCCCAAGGACGTGAAGGTGCCCGGCATCCTCGTCGATTGCGTCGTCATCGCCGATCCGCCCGAGATGCACCGCATGAACTACGGCGTCATGTATGATCCGGGTCTCGCGGGCGAAGTGCGCGTCACCGTCGACAGCCTGCCGAAGATGGAGCTCGACGAGCGCAAGATCATCGCGCGCCGCGCCGCGTTCGAGCTGCCGCCGAACGGCGTCATCAATCTCGGCGTCGGCGCACCGGACGGCGTCGCGAACGTCGCCAACGAAGAGAAGGTGACGCCGCTCCTCGTCATGACGACGGAAGCGGGTGCCGTGGGCGGCGTGCTGGCGGCCGGATCGAGCTTCGGCTCATCGGCCAACGCGCATTCGATCCTCGACCAGAACCAGATGTTCGATTTCTACCATGGCGGCGGCTTGGACCTCACCTGCCTCGGCATGGCGGAGTGCGACAGCCTCGGCAACGTCAACACCAGCAAGTTCGGCGGCAAGCTCAACGGCTGCGGCGGCTTCATCGACATCTCGCAGAACGCGCGCGCGGTGGTTTTCGCCGGAACGTTCACGGCGGGCGGGCTCGAGGTCGCGATCGAGGACGGCAAGCTTCGCATCATCAAGGAAGGCCGCGCGAAGAAGTTCGTGAAGCAGGTCGAGCAGGTGACGTTCTCGGGCCAGTATGCGGCCGAGAAGCAGCAGCCGGTGCTCTACGTCACGGAGCGCTGCGTGTTCCAGCTCACGGACCACGGCCTCGAGCTGATCGAGGTGGCGCCCGGCATCGACATCGAGCGCGATATTCTTCCGCACATGGCTTTCAAGCCGCACATCCACAAACCGGTGCCGATGAACCCGCGTCTCTTCCAGGACGGGACGATGGATCTTCTGGCCGACCTTCTGAACCAGAAGCTTTCCGAGCGCGTCAGCTACGACCCGGCCCGCAACATCCTCTCCGTCAATCTCGAAGCCTGGAGCGTGCGCAAGAAGCAGGATGTCGTCGATCTGCAGAAGGTGCTCGTCGACGCGTGCAAGGCAGCCGGCCGGCGCGTGAACTCGCTCGTCAACCAGGACGGCTGCCGCATCGCCGAGGATCTCTACGACGAGTATGCCGACATGGTCGCCTTCATGGTGAAGCACCACTATGCGAGAACCGCGCGCTACGCGACGAGCGTGATCACGCGCACGCGGCTGCAGGATGCGCTCAGACGGCGCGGGCTCGAGACGCGCGTTTACGAGAGCGCAGCTGAAGCGCACGCCGCGCTGGAAGAGCCGGCCATGAAGGGCGCTGCGGCGGAGTAAGCAAGAATTCAGCGGCGGGTGTCCAAGGCCCCGCCGCTGAACCGTACGCCTTACCGATTTGTATAGAGCGATGCGCTAGCGGCGCGGGGAACGAGACATCATCCTAAGTGTTGGGATGACGCCCTTCCCGGAAGAACCAGAACAAGGTTCCATCGCTCATGACACTGATAAAAGCACTTCCCGCCCTTGCTGCGTCCGCTCTGCTTTTCGCAGGCGGCGCCGCTTTTGCAGCCGACTATTCCACACCAACGGCACCGGCGAAGCCCGCGCCCTCGGCGCAGAAGACGGCGGCGGCCAAAACGACAGCACCGAGGACGCCAGAGTCCATCGAGTGCTCGAAAGAGGCCGATGCCAAGGGCCTTCACGGCGCGGCGCGCAAGACGTTCCGCGCCAGCTGTAAGTCCGCGCATCAAGCACGGCAAGCCGGTGCCCGACGCCAAGACCTGAACTCGCTCAGCGCTTTCCTGAGGCCTTCTTCGCGCAGATGCTGTGGCGGAGAAGGCCTATTCATTGCGGCCCTGTTCCGGCTATCACCGCTTTCGAATTGGCGCGGCGGCTTGGGAGGGCGGTCATGACGGGGTTGGCAGCGAGGTTTTTCGGCAGTGCCGTAGTTTACGCCGTGCTCGGCATGACGCTGGGACTCGTCATGGGCATCACGCACGATCATTCGCAGCTGCCGACGCATGCCCATATTCTGGTGATCGGCTGGGTCAGCTTCGCGATCTACGGTTTCTTCTATCACCTGTTTCCGGAAACTGCGGCGAGCGCACTCGCGGCAGCTCATTTCTGGCTGGCTCAGGCCGGTTTCCTGACGCTGATCACCGGGCTGTTCCTGATGTTCGCGGGCAACCCCGGCGCAGAGCCCCTGGCCGCGATCGGCTCCATAGCGCTGCTGCTGTCGGCGGCCGTGTTCGCCGTGGTGGCGCTGCCGGTGCTCAGAGCGCGCGCGTAGAAGCTCGAGCATCACCGATAGACGTAGGTGATGAGGAACGTGCGGTCGATGGTCGTTGAGCCGTTTGGCGGCAGCGGGAAATAGGCCTGCTTGGTCGAGAAGACGACGTTCTGGTCAAGTCCGGGCTTGCCCGACGGCTCCAGCACCTGGATCTCGGCAAGGTCGCCGTTGTTGTTCAAGACCAGCCGGACCGTGACGCGGCCGAACGTGCCGTTCGGCGGCGGCATGGTCGCGCGCAGGGCGCGGATGACGCCACGGCCGAAATCGTCGTTCTCGCCCGAGCGCGTGATGCCGGGAGGACGCGAGGCGCCGGCCGCACGTCCTGGGCCGATGGCCTGCACGCTGGGCATGGCCGAAGGCGGCGTCAGGTCCAGCTTGGCCTGCTTCTTCTTCGCGGGCTGCTGAGGCTTCACCTGCTTCTGCGCAGCTTCGGGCTTGGTCTGCTTTTCAGCCGGCTCCGGTTGGGTCTTTTCGGCGGGCTCCGGCTTCTTCTCCTCCGGCTTTTTCTCTTCCGGCTTTGCTTCGTTCTTCGCGTCGGGCGGCGGCTGATCCGCGAGATCGGGCACCAGCGTCTCGAAGGCAGGCACTTCCGATTTGGTCTCCGGAGCCGGCGGCGTAGGCTCGGGCGGCGGAGTGACCGCGGCCTGTTTTTCAGGTTGTGGAGGTTCCGGAGCCGGGGGCTCGGGCGCCGGCGGAACGGGCTCGACGGGCTTCTCAGGCGGCGTCTCAGCCTTTTCAGGCGGGGGCGGCTCGGGCTGCGGCTCGACCGAGGGCTTCAAGGCCGGCGGTGCACCACCGGGCGGAGGAAGAGCAATGGTCTCGCGGCTCTTGAGATCGGCTTCCGTCACCAGCTCGACGGCAATGGCATTGTCGGCGCCTTCCGCGGTTCCGGCGCGGCGCAACGCTCCTCCCCGGTTGATCTCGACCAGAAGTGCAGCGTGGAACAGAAGCGCGCAGCCGAGCGCAATCCAGAAGCCACGCTGCCGCGTGTCCATCGGAGGCGCCAGGCGCGCTTCCAGAGCTGGAATATCGTCCGCTGTCGACATCATTCCTAGGTGAGTCATGCCTCCCATTTGGCCGCTGGCTCACGAAAGCCAAACCTTTACTACACCGGATCTTGTGCGTTGCGGTATGCCCTGCCCCGAGTGATCCCCCTAATAGATGTCGCAGGTCCACCATGGCGCCGGCATTCACGTTTGCGGTAACCGGATATTTCATTTTCGGCCGGTGACGCGACGGCAGCGCGCGCATCAGCTCGCCTTCTCCGCCACAGCCTTCAGGTTGGCGAGGCCCTTCTCGAACTGATCGCCGATGATCTTGTCGCCGTTGAAGATGATGCACATGGCGCGGATCAGGAACGATTGCTCGCTGCGCATTTCCCAAGTCACCAGCGTTTTGTCGCCCTCGGGCTTGAAGGTGAAATCGGTGGTGCTGGTGCCGGTGAACGGCTTGGTGAAATCAGTCCTGATCTTGATTTGCTCGCTCGGACGGCTTTCGACGATGGTCATCTTGCCTTCGCCGATGTCGTCGTTTCCGGACCACCCGAAGACGGCGCCATTGCCTGAAGGCGGGCCTTCGAACGTCGTCTTGGCGTTCGGATCGAGTTTGGCCCAGGGCGACCAGGCATCCCAGGCCTTCAGCTCGTTGACGTGCGGAAAGATGGCGGCCGGCGGAGCGGCGATGGTGGCGGAGCGCGCGACGCGTCCCTCGGGCGGCTGCAAGGCGACGTAACCGGCAAATCCGGCCACGAGCACGACAATTGCAATCAACAGCTTCTTCACCATGGGCGATCCTCCTCGTCTTTGGTCCCAGTGTAGATCTGGGTTGTGGCGCAGATTGGCCCGCCGGGGACGCCAAAAAGCCTGTTCACGACTTACTTGGCAGCAGGCGCAATTGCAAAAATGTTCGTGTGCGGACAGCGGCGTTCCCTGCACATTCCCCTTGCGGCGCGCGGACTTGTCCTGCGCGGCTGCACTTGACACCCGAAGCTCAAAAGGCTTGCGTGAGCTGAACGCATCGTCGCATCAGAGGGAGCATAAGAAATGCGTACACTGCCGGCCAAAGCTTCGGTCTGTTTCGCCTTTGCCGCGACGCTGCTCTCGATCGCCTGCACGACCACACAGGCGCAGGCGGACGATCCGGCTTATGCCGGCACGTGGGCGTCCGACTTGGCGCAGTGCAAGGCGGGGCAGGAGACCCAGGAGGCGCCGCTGGTGCTCTCCGCCGACAGCTATGACCAGCACGAGACGCACTGCAAATTCAAGTCGGCGGACGGCGCCGACAATTCGTGGAAGGTCACGTCCGACTGCACCATCGAAGGCGCGGCTCAGCCCTATGATTTCACGCTCACCGTGTCCGGTGACACGCTGACGGTGGCCGACGATACAGGCTCGCGCGACCTCCTGAAGTGCAAATAGTCGCTCCGATCGTCATGTCGTAGACATGCCTCTGGCATTGCGCGCCTCTTATCAGTCGCGGCGTAATCGGACGCGCAGCAAAAGTCCGAAGCGATCATGGTGATCTTTAGTGAGACCTATGATTCACGCGTCAGGCTGATAGGGCCTGACGCGATCATGGTGATCTTTAGTGAGACCTATGATTTCACGCGTCAGGCTGATAGGGCCTGACGCGATCATGGTCTCGCGCGCCGCAGCGAGTACCAGCGCACGATTTCGACAATTATCCACAGGATGACCACGCCCAGCATCACTGGCAGAGTTGTCATCAGGAACCAGCCCATCATTCCCATGGTCAGCAGCGTTTGGCCGATGTCGGTGCCGTGAGCCATGCACGGCTGTGTCGCCGCCAGGCTGAGGTCGCAGCCATATATGAAGGCTGCGGCCTGCGCCGCCAGCATGCTGAACAGCGGCGCAAGACAGGCCAAAACCAAGATCGACATAAGAATTCTGAACGCACGCATCATTGCATCACCCCCTCTATCTCTTTCCCCCGGACGCGCCTCTAAAGGCTGTCTCACCCCACGTCTCGGGCCTGGCAGAAAACGCGAACATGTGTCGGCGCGGCTTTGGTCAGATGCTCGCATAATTGCCCGAGGGACACACGCGCTCCGTCAAAATGCGCGGCACCCCATCAGCGGGTCTTAAAAGGCGGCACGCCCGGGTGCAGGGTCCGCGACGTCACATGACTCGCCCGGACCCATGACTTGCTCGGAACCGGGCGCAACAGTCGTTTGCCCATCACGGAGGACCACATGAAATCTCATCTCAAGCTCGCCATGCTCGCGCTCGCCGCCATGGGCGTTTCGGGACTGGCCACCGGCTCGGCCCACGCCGAATGCAAGAACTTCGCGGCGATCGGAACCGGCATCACGCAGGACCTCGCCAAGTTCATGGCCGACCACGGCCTTCAGAACGTTGCCGCCGACAAGGGCTACACGCTCAGCGGGACGATCTCGTACAAGTGCGTGAACGGCTTGGTCGGCATCGACTGCCACGCCCACCAGCGCGCGTGCAAGTAATCGTCTAACCTCACGTCTCGACCACTCCAGTCGACGATGCGGCGGCGCTGAAAAGCGCCGCCGTTCGCATTTCCGGCTCCACTTCCGTCCCCACTTCGATGCTGGCTTTTGTTTCGAATTGTTTCCGCGACAAGCCGATGACTGCAGACTTACTAGAAATTCATGAGCGCCCACGACGGAAACTCCGACAACCCGCGTTCTTTCTTACAAGACGGCGCGTCCCGTGATGCCGCCGATCGAGGTTGAGGAGAAGCGTTTCATGACACGTAAAGGGAAGTTCATTCTGGCCGGCGTGACGGCCGTTACCTTCGGACTGGCTGCAGCCGGCGCCATCGCCGCGCGAGGCGACTGGCACGGCGGCAAGCATGGCCATCGCGGCGGCGCCATGATGGGAATGGGCGGGTTCGGCCTCGGCATCGGCTCGCCGCTGCACCGCCTGTGCCGCGGCGATACCGGTGAAATGGCGGATCACATGCTGGTGCGCATCGAGCACAAGGTCAAACCGACGGACGCACAGAAGGGCGCGTTCGAAGACTTCAAGACCGCGACGCGCTCGGCGGCCGAGAAGATCGAAGCCGCCTGCCCGACCAAGACGGCCGACGCCACGAAGCCCGAGGACGGTACTCCGCGCCCCCGGATGACGCCGGTCGAACGGCTCGCGCAGACTCAGGCAGGGCTCGAAGCCTCGCTCGAGGCGGTCAAGATCATGCGGCCGGCGGCCGAGAAGTTCTACGCCAGCCTCGACGACGCTCAGAAGGCCAAGTTCGATCGGCCGCGCTGGCGCGGCGACAAGCGGGGCGACCGCAAGCCTGACGGCGCCGCTGACGAGCCCGCCGACAAGGCGGCTCCGGCAGAGCCCCCGAAGGAGTAGTTCTGCAAAAAATGCGGGGGCACGGGAGTTTCTCCTGTGCTCCCGTTAAGCATGGGCCTGCACAAATGTGCAGCGCTTTGCCTTGACTTGACCCCAAAGCTTTACGATTCTCAAAGGAGCAGCAGAACTAGCGGAAACACCGAGGTCCCCATGCGTGGACGTCTTTTGCTTTTGGCAATTCTTCTCGTCGTCGGAGCCGCGGGTCTCGTCGCCTCCGGGACGGTGAAGCTGCCCTGGAATCTCGCAGCGCTCGATCCCGTACCGTCGGTACCCAAGCCGAGCGCCCCCGAAAGCGCGCATTCCAAGCAAGATGCGAAATCGGTGATCGAGGAGACGACGGCTGCACTCGGCCTCGATGGCAAGGACGGGGCCGATCCCGCGGACAAACCCGTTCTCGATGTTTCACGCATCTCACGCGACGGTGTCTCGGTGTTTGCCGGACGCGCGAAGCCCAATTCGTATGTGACGCTGCTCGAGGACGGCAAGCCGGCCGGCACCGCGAAAACCGACGACAGCGGCTCCTTTAGCCTCTCCACCGAGCACAAGTTTGCGAGCCTCGATCCGAAGCTGACATTCCGCACGGACGCCAATCCGCCGGCCTGCCCCCGCCCCGGCGCAGACGGCTTCCATCGCGCCCGCGAACAAAGTCAAGGCTTCCGCCTCGCCGACCGCCGAGGTGATGCAGAAATTCGAAGGGCTCGTCGCGGAAGCGCGCGAGCACGCAAAGTCGGAAGCCGAGCGCGCCAAGTCTGAAATCGGCAGCGTCATCGGCGGCGACGTCCCCGGCGGCAAAGTCTTCTTCTTCCGATACCTCGGCGTCCTCCGAAACGGCGACGGTGACCGTTCAGGCAGCGCCCGACAATCAGGCTGTCGCGCGTAACGACGCGCCGCAGGTCGGCGTTTCCGCCAATACAGAGCGCCCGCGCACGATAGGTAACGAGCCGATCCCCGTGCCGATCATGTTCGTCTACAACGAAGCCGAGCTCACGCCGGAAGGACAACGCGGCGTCGGCCTGCTGCTCGAATACGTCAAGCTCGAACGCCTGCCCTCGATCGAGCTCTCGGGCCATGCGGACGAGCGTGGCACCGACGAGTACAATATGGATCTCTCGCGCGAGCGCCTCGAGACCGTGCAGCGCATCCTGCGCGAAGGCGGCTATGACGGTCAGCTCAAGCTCAGCCCCAAGGGCAAGTCGGAGCCCTTCACGGGTGTCGACCGCACCAAGTTCACGCAAGAGGCGCTTTTCCAGCTCGATCGCCGCGTCGAGCTGCATATCGTGCGCTAGCTTCTCCTCAGCTTCTTCCGCCAAAAAAGAGGCCCCAGACGGATGTCCGGGGCCTTTTGAGGTTGGGAGTTTGCGTGGGAGGAAGGAAGCGATCAGCGAAAATCGTTTGCGCGCTACGCGTTACTGGCAGGTCTGCAGCAGCTCCCAGACCTTCTTCGGCTTGCCGTTCACGAAGACGATCTTGGGCGTCTTGACGTAGGAGCAGTGATAGGCGCCGGAGAAGCCCTCATAGCCGTTCATGGGCTTCGAGAAGTTATACGTCTGGGCGAAATATTCCTTGCCACCTCTGGCGTTGGCGGTGTTCGCAACAAGCACCGGAGCGAGGGCTGCGAGGGCGACGGCGGCGAAAAGCTTCGAGCGGGTCATGGCGTTCTCCTTGATGCGGCCTTGCCTTCGGCTCAGGCCCCCTGGGTCATCGATGAAGCCAACCTAGGCCTCGCGACGCCCGGCCGCTGTTCCCCCTGGCACAAGGTCTGCTATTTCTGAGGAACCTCGCCGTCACAGTGGTCAGCGGCCACCGATCTCAACCAAATCAAGGCTCTAATTCATGCTTTCTCCGATCACCGCCGCGCTCACACCCGGTCTCAAGGGCGAGGTCTCCGCTGTCGTCACAGACGCCATGACGGGGCCGGTCGTGGGCAGCGGCCTGGTGGTGGTGCTGGCTACGCCGGCCATGGTGGCGCTGATGGAGGGCGCGGCGGTCAATTGCGTCGAGCATCTGCTTCCGCCCGGGTACAATACCGTCGGCACGGAGCTCGAGGTCTCGCACACCAAGCCCACGCCGCCCGGCGTTTCCGTTACGGCGCGCGCCGAGCTTGTGGAAGTAGACGGGCGCAAGCTCACATTCCGGATCGAAGCACGGGATGTGCTCGAGGTGATCGGACACTCCACGCACACGCGCGTCGTCGTCGACCGCCCCCGTTTTGACGCCAAGGTGGCGGCAAAGCTCGCAGCCGCACAGACGCTCGAGAAGTGAAGCGCGCGTAAAAGCCGAGTAATTCTAATGCGGGACGCCGGAGAGCTCTTGCAAAGCCGCCGCAGCGCAAGAATTTCCGCACGATAGGCTGACCGGATTGCCTCCCCGCACCCGTCTTTTCTTGCTAGTCTGTCAGCAAGATTCGGGAGGGAACAATGCGCATCACGCTGACGTCGTTTCTGATAGTTACCGCTGCCGTGGCCGCCTCGGCCGAGCCGGCCAAGGCTCCAGCCTCCGACGCGAAAGCAAAAACGACGGTTGCGCAGAGCAATACTGCACCTGCAGCCAATCCCCTGACGACGGGCGCCACGCTTCCCGCGACGCCGGCGGCGGCCACCGCGCCCGCGGCGACGCCACCTGCTCCGCCAGCGACGTCGCCAGCACCTCTTGCTTCCAAGGGCGCCACCTGCACGAACCCCGACGCGCTCGGCGTTGCGCGCACGGTCGAGATCGACACGACGGGCGGTCCGGGTTTTGGCATGGAGCAGTACAAGGCCTACGATTTCCTCGAGGCGAAAGAGGTCGTGCTGACCTTCGACGACGGCCCGCAGGTGAGAACGACCCGGGCCATTCTCGACGCGCTCCAGGCGGAATGCGCGAAGGCGATCTTCTTCTCCATCGGCAAGATGGCCGTCGGCATGCCGGAGATCATTCGCGACGTCGCCCACCGCGGCCACACGGTCGGGACGCACACGTGGTCGCACGCGGACATCCGCAAGAAGCCGGAGCAGGAGGGCAAGGACGAGATCGAGAAAGGCATCAGCGGCGTGAGGCGCGCTGTCGGCGGTCCGATTGCGCCGTTCTTCCGCTATCCGTACCTGCGCGATTCACCGGAGTCGCTCAAGCATTTCGCGAGCCGCAACATCGCGATCTTCTCGACCGACATCGACAGCTTCGACTTCAAGGTGCAGACGCCCGAGCATCTCGTGAAATCGATCATGGGCAAGCTCGACAAGAAGGGCAAAGGCATCATTCTGATGCACGACATCCAGCCCCACACCGCGAAGGCCATCCCGCTGCTGCTCGCCGAGCTCAAGAAGGGCGGCTACAAGATCGTGCACATGAAGGGCTCAAGCGAGCTCAAGACGCTGGCTGAATACGATGCGATGATCGAGAAGGACGTCAAGGGATTGCCGTCGCCGGGCAGCGAGCGGCCAGTCTCAAGCGTCGTCAAAACGGTCCCGAGCACTCCTTGATAAGCCTTTGAAATAGATCGTTTCGAATTGACTTAGTTCGAAATGAGATTGCGCTCTCGGCGAACATGATTGCGTCAGATTTTGTTGATCTGACGCAATCTGATCTTATCTGGTGATGGATTCGCCGGAAAACCGAGGAAAAAGAGCGCGCTATGATCGGACGTTATCATTGCACCCTGCTCGCGGCGCTGCTTGTCCTCGGAGCGGGATCGGCGGCGGCCCAGACCTGCACGCCCGAGACGCTCGGAGCGGCGGTGGATGCGGCGGGCGTCGAGCTGCGCGCGCTCAATGTCGAGGCGCAGCCGAAGCTCAACCAGAAGATCACCGCGCTCAAAGACAAGAAGAAGTGGAGCGACGCGGACTACCAGCAGAAAGTCGGCGCCTTCCTGCACGACGCGCGCACGGCGCAGCTCGATGCCAAGGCGGATGAGCTTCTGACCAAGATCGATACGCTCGGCCGGCCCGAGCCAGGGACGCCGGTCAACTGCGCCGCAGTCGACGAGGTCAAGGCATCGGGCAGCGAGCTTCTTGCTGTCATGAAGACCAAGTCCGCCTACGTCACCGAGAAGATCGACCGTGAGCTTGGACTTGCTCCGGCGGCAAAGGAGCAGACGGCCGAAGCCCCCCCGGCAGCAGCGGCACCTCAAGCGGCTAAGCCGGCACCGTCGCCCGCGCCTCCCGTGGCCAGCAAGGCTTCTCCACCGGACAAGGTCGCCAAGGCCGAGCCGCAGGGTGATGCGATCCCGCCGCCGACCCTGAAGCCCGTCGACAAGCCTGCGCCGGCTCCGAAGACCGGATCCGAGAAGTCGTCATCGTGGAGTACGTCCACGGCCGAGATGCATCCTCCTGCACCACCGCCCGTCGAGGGCTTTCCGGACGCACCCGGCGCGCCCTATGCGCCTCCGCCGGAGGAGTTCTCGAACAACGAGGAAGGCTACACCATCGATGAGATCCGCGAAGCCTCGCGCGGGTTCTTCGGCACCATCTCGACCTCGCTGGGCAGCGTGATCGAGCATGCGTTCCGCAAATCCGGACGGCCGACGGCGTATGTGCTCGGAACCGAAGGCGGCGGCGCCATCCTGGCCGGCCTGCGCTACGGCGAGGGCACCATGTACCTACGCTCGGGCGGGTCGCAAAAAGTGTATTGGCACGGGCCTTCCATCGGCTACGACCTCGGCGGGGACAGCTCGCGCACGCTGTTCCTGATTTACCGATTGCATGAGCCAGAGGGCATTTTCCGCCAGTTCACCGGGATCGACGGCACGGCTTATCTCGTCGGCGGCGTCGGCGTCACGTTCCTCAAGGGCGGCCAGGTGCTGATGGCGCCGATCCGCGCGGGGCTTGGCCTCAGGTTCGGCGCCAGCCTCGGCTACGTGCGCTTCACGCCGCGCCCCACCTGGAACCCGTTCTGATCCATTTCACGTCGACAAATTTCGGCCCCTGAAGAGCATCACGGCCGCCGCGCCTCAGTACCCGTAGCCGCCGTAGCTGTTGAACAGGCCCCGCTGAGTGTAGCGGCGCTGCGGAGCGGGATAATAATAGTTCCCGCCGCGGCGCTGACGCGGAGCGTAGTACGGCTGGTCATAGGCGTAATAGCGGCGACGCTTGTAGTAGGTGGGCGGCGGAGCACCCTGGTCGGCGTAGAAATAGTGGATCGTACTCGACATAGCGCCGGTCCTGGCGGCGCGAGGCGACGGGCGGCTCGGCGCCGTGGTTCGGCTTGCCGTGCACGACGATGCGCGTGAGCGCTTTACCGTGCTTGCCGACGAGCTTGTAGAGCGTCGCGGCGTTCCTGGGAGCAAGACGCACGCATCCGTGCGAGGCCGGGCGGCCCAGCATGGCGGTGGCGTAGGTGCCGTGAATGGCGGCGCCGCCGTGGAAGAAGATCGCGTTCGGCATCGGCGCATAATCGTACTGGCGCGAGTACCACATCTTCGACATCCACACCGGCTTGAACTTGCCAGTCGGCGTGTCGTAGCCGCGCCCGCCAGACGAAACGGGCCAGACATATTTCGGCATGCCGTTCTCGCTCACATGCATGACCTGTTTCGAAAGGTCGATGTCGATGGCGAGCGTCGGCTCTGCCGGAGGCGGCGGAGGAGCTTCGGCTTTCTCTGGCTCTGCAGTGGCGGCTGGCTCGTCGGAGGCCGGCGGTTCGGCCGGGACGACCTGGGTCGCGGTCTCCGGAGGTTCCAGCGCGTTCGATGATTTAGGTTCTGCGGTCTGTTCGAGCTGAATTGCTCGCGGGCCCGGCGCTGCTGGTGCGGCGGCCTGATCAGGCGCTGCAGGGGCTGAGGGCGCGGATGGTGCCGGAGCGGCGGCGGGCGCTGCAGGAGCTGATGGTGCGGCCGGGGCCGCCGGCGCCGAGGGCGCAGCCGGAACTCCGGGTGCCGAAGGGGCGGAAGGTGCTCCGGGCGCGCTCGGGCGCGCGATTGAGGATTGTGACGTCAGGGGCCCCGGGCGAGGCCGGCGCGGCGGGCGCCGACGGTGAAGGCGGCGGTGTCTGAGCCGGGGCCGCCTGGGCCATGACCAGAAGGGCCACGACCGTGGCCAGCACGCTTGATACCCGCATCGTAACTCTCCGAACGCACTACAACGGTTGGATTATGACACAGCGGTAGATGCCGATCGCTTAATAGACCTCCCAAAGACGGCAATTTTTAATGCAAGCCCGGGTCGAAAGATCCCGAGTTGCATCAAATACTGCGGCGGCGTGCAGATTCAGCGGCCGATGGCGATACGGGTCCGGGCGGCGCCGTACTGGCTGACCAGCGAATAGAATGTCCGGGCGTTGCCGGGCGCGAGGCGAATGCAACCGTGCGAAGCGGGCCTGCCGAGCCGTGACACCTCGGTGGTGGCGTGGATGGCATAACCGCCACTGTAGAAGACTGCGTTATGCATCGGAGCGCCGGAATACTTGGTCGAGTACCAGCGGCGCTCGAGGCGGTGCGGCCGGAAGGTGCCACCGGGTGTGTCGTAGCGGCCGCGGCCGGTGGAAACGGGCCACACGTATGTGAGCTCGCGGTTCACATACACATACATCGTCTGCCGGGATTTGCTGATGCGCACCTGAACGTCAGCCTGGGCGGGAGCCGCGTAAATGCAGGCCATTGCGGCAACGACGGAAAGCAGTACGCGACGCATAGCTCTACTCCTGCACAATCAAGCCGCGGGCGAGCGGGGCGCCGCACCTTTAGCACGCTGGGAGTCAGAATACCTGTGCCGCCGCGTCCCAAGAAGACGGGCTAAACCGCAGCCTTAATTTTCTTGAAAGCCGCGAGCGCGGCATCGCGGCGCTCGGCGTGGTCCACGATCGGGTGCGGATAGGTGTCGCCGAGGACGACGCCCGCTTCGCTGAGCACGGCTTCATCCGCAAGCCAAGGCGCGTGGATTGCGGATGCGGGCAGCTTGGCGAGCTCCGGCACCCAGCGCCGGACATAATCCCCATCGGGATCGAACTTCTCTCCCTGCAATACGGGATTGAAGATGCGGAAATAGGGCGCCGCGTCGGCACCGGAGCCCGCGACCCACTGCCAGCTCGCAGCGTTGCTGGCGAGGTCGGCGTCGACGAGCGTGTCCCAGAACCAGGCCTCGCCTTTCTGCCAGGGAATGAGCAGATCCTTGATCAGGAACGACGCCGCGATCATGCGCACGCGATTGTGCATCCAGCCCGTCGCCCACAGCTCACGCATGCCGGCATCGACGATCGGATATCCGGTTTGGCCGCGCTGCCAGGCGCGCTCGGCTTTCAGGTTCTTGTCCCACGGGAAGCTCCCGAACTCCTTGCGGAAGGGTTCGTCGGGCAGGTCGGGGAAATGGAACAGCAGGTGATAGGAGAACTCGCGCCAGGCGAGCTCCTTCAGGAAGGTGTCGAAGCCGTCGCTGTGCCGGCCTTTGCGCGATGCGTGCATGCAGGCCGCATACCAGCATTGACGCGGGCTGATCTCGCCGAAATGCAAATGCGGAGAGAGACGCGACGTGCCCACGCGGTCGGGCCTGTTGCGCTCGGAGGTGTAATCGTCGATGCGCTCATCGAGAAATGTATGCAGACGTTCGTGCGCGCCCGGTTCTCCCGGCTGCCATGCGTCGCGAATGCCTTTGGACCAGTCCGGCCGCTTGGGCAACAGCTTCCAGCTCGCGAGCGTGTCAGATGCGATGCGTCCTCTGAAGGGCACAAGGCTCGACGGCGCAGAGAGCGGACGCTTCAAATCCAGTGAGGCGCTAATAGCGCGCCAGAACGGCGTGTAAACCTTGTAGGGCTCGCCTGCCTTGGTCTTCAGCTGATCAGGTTCGTGCAGCAGCGGCCCGGCGAAGCGCTTCAACGCGACGTCCATGGGCGCGAGCCGGTCGCGGACCGCGCTCTCGAGCTGGCGCGACCAGGGCTCGTAGCTGCGCGTGCAATGGACCGCGGCGGCGCCGGTCTCGTTCGCGACGCCGGCAATGACCTCGTCGGCTGGGCCGTGGCGAAGGACGAGCTTGCTTCCTAGCGCTTGCAGCGCCTTTCCCAGGCTCTTCGAGGCTTTCATGCAGCCACCAACGCGATGCCCCGCCCGGTGCCCAGCTTCCCTGAGACTTTTCGTCGAGCACGAACAGCGGCAGGACGGGCGCTCCCGTAGCGACAGCAGCGTCGAGGGCTGCCTGATCGGCAAGCCTCAGGTCGTGACGAAACCAGACGATGATGGGACGATCCGACAAGCCAGCGCGTTCTCCAGGCTCATGGACCGGAGCGGCAGCTTCGGCATTCGAAGCCTAAACGCTCGCGGCGAGGCCGCGGATCACGCGCAGGCCCACAAATGCGGAGTTCAGTTGAACAAAAGATCGAAGATGGTCTTCGACTTTTTCTTCGAGCCTGAGCGTTTGACCGGAGCGTCCGCGGCTCCCGAACCGCCAGCCCAGGGTCCATCCCAAGGCGCCCAACCACCACCCTGCTGGCTGCCCGCCGTATAGCGGCTGCCGCCGGGCGCGGCGATGTTGTCCCTGCCGACGCGGACGGCGAATTCGTCGGTCACGCCGTCAACGCTGGCGACGGTGATCTTGCCCTGCTCCCATGTCCAGGTCGCGACTTTCTCGCCCTGCTTGTGCGGCTCGATGGCGACGACGAGGCCGGCATCGACATCGACGACGGCCACGAGCTCCGTGTCCTCGCTGCCGCCCTTGGCCGGCACGGCGCCGCCGTAGAAGCGCAGCACGCCGATGCCCTTGAAGGGCGGCGGCTTCAGCTCCCACTCGAGCAGTTTCGGCTCGCCGGTCCCGATCATCTCGAGCGGCACAGAAAGGCGCGGATAGAGATCGTTGGCCGCGAAATAGCGCGCGCCGCGGGAGACGACCCTCCAGGTATCGACGCCCGCGCCGGGAATGGGAGTCTCCTCGGCCGACGGGCGCGCTGCCCAGCCGCTGCAGGGAATCCGCTGCATCGCGATAGCCGGGACGCAAGCCGATGGCCTTCTTGAGATCGGTGATGGCGAGCTCGGTCTGCCCCTGCGCCTCGGAAATCTCGGCCCGCACCCAATAGACCTCGGCGCGATCGGGGCTCAATTTCTCGGCGACCTCGATGTCGCGCTGCGCGACGTCGATCTGGCCGGTCTGCTTATAGACATAGGCGCGAAAGGCGAACGCGAGACCCGAGCGCGGGTCGATCTCGATGGCCTTGTTCAAATCGGCAAACGCTTCGTCGTAGGCTTCGGCGACACCGTGCGCGAAGCCGCGCATGGCGTAGGCCTGCGAGCTCTTGGGATCGAGCATGATCGCCTGCGTGAAGTCCTTGACGGCGGAGGGCGTGTTTCTCACCCACAGGTACGACTGCCCGCGCATCACGTAGTTGTCGGCGTTGTTGACGTCGAAGGCGATGGCGCGCGACAGGTCCTCGATGGCCTCGTCGAAGTGCTCGACCTCGAGCTTGGCCTCGGCGCGGTTGCGGTAGCCGGCGGCGAAGCGCGTGTCGGCGTTGACGGCGCGGGTGAAGTCGCGGATCGCGGCGTGAGGGCGCAGGCGCGCGAGGTGGGCGCGGCCACGGCCGCTCAGCGGCGCGGGATTGGACGGAAGAAGCTCGATCGCCTTGGTGTAGTCACGGACGGCCTCGTCGACCTTGCCCATGCGCACGAGGACGCCGGCGCGATTGTTGTAGGCCGCGGCATACCCCGGGGCGAGCACGATGGAGCGGTCGAAATCCTTGAGCGCTTCCTTCGGCAGGCCGAGCGACAGAAGCAGATTGCCGCGATTGTTGTAGACGGCGGCATATTCGGGAAACAGCTGGGCCGCGAGATTGAAGTCCTCGATCGCCTGGCGGGCGTAACCGAGCTTGCTGTAGGCGACGCCGCGATCGCTCAGCAGAGCGGCACGGCGATCATTGGGAATGGTCGCGTCCTTCAGGGCGTCGGTGTAGTTGGCGACTGCCTGCTGCGCGTCGCCACGCACGAGGGCGCTCGCTGCCTCATCGGCCGGCGACGGTGCAGCAGCACCGGTCGGCGCGGCGCGTACGCCCGGCGCGGCGGCAACGGCCGCCGCGAGGCCCAACACGAGCATGAGCGAGACGCGAGTCAATCGGTCCTCATTCGGAGTCCGGTTAGCGAGGCATTTTACCGGATTGTCGCAAGCCGGCAGCGCAGACATGCTACCTGATGAGACCTTTCCTCGAATCTCGCCACCGGGTCAATAAGCGGTGATTGTGGCCGGGCTCAGGTTCTCGCGGAGCACCACCAGGCATGAACCTCTGGCTGCGTCTTTTCTGGCTCATCGCAACGGCATCGAGGCGGCCGAAGCTCAGCGTTCCGGATGGCAAATCCATACTTTTCTTCCGCGTGTGGCCGCACGACCTCGATACCAGTCTGCACATGAATAATGGCCGCTATCTCGGGCTCATGGATCTCGGCCGGCTCGATGTCATCCTTCAGACCGGGCTGTGGCGGGCGGTTCTCAATCACGGGTGGACGCCGGTGGCCAACGCCGCCGTGGTGCGTTTCAGGCGCGAGCTGCGCCTGTTCGAGCAATTCCGCCTTGAAACACGCATTCTGGCGTGGACGGAAGCCACCGTTTTCATGGAGCAGACTTTCCTGTTCGCGGGCGGGGACCGTGACGGGCAAGTGGCGGCGCGGGCGCTCTTCAAGGGCGCGCTCTATGACCGCAAGGCGCGCGCCTACGTGCCCGTCTCGCGTCTCATGGCGGAAATCGGAGTTTCACTCCCGAGCCCGCCGCTGACGCCGGAGATCGTGGCCTTCCTCGCCGCCGACGAGGAATTGAAACGCGCCAGCGGGGCTGCCGTCACACAGTCTTGAGGCCGGCGAGGCGCTGCAGCACGCGCGGCAAGGTCTCGGGCAGATCCTCGGCAATCAGGCCAGGGCCGAACGTGGCAGCGCATTCGCCGTGCAGCCAGACGGCAGCGCATGCGGCCTCGAACGGCGGCATGCCCTGGGCCAGGAGGCCGGTCACGAAGCCGGCCAGCACATCGCCCGAGCCTGCGGTCGCAAGCGACGGCGGCGCGTTGTCGTTGATGGCGGCACGGCCGTCGGGCGAAGCGATGACCGTATCGGGGCCCTTCAGCACGATCACGGCGCCTGAGCGGCTCGCGGCGGCGCGCGCGCGCTCGAGGCGCGATCCCTCGCGGTCACCGAAGAGGCGCTGAAACTCGCCGTCGTGCGGGGTCATGACGACGGGACGCGACGGGCGCTGCACGATCATCGAGGCAAGATCGCCCACGGCGCCTTCGAACGATGTGAGCGCATCCGCGTCGAGAACGACAGCGGCGCCGGATTCGAGCGCCGCGCCGACCAGGTCGGCCGTGGCCTCTCCGACGCCCGCGCCGGGCCCGATCATGACCGCGTTCTTGCGCTCGTCCGACAGGATATCCGCAAGGCCTTCCGCGCCTTCGAACGGCTTCAGCATGATCGCCGTCAGGTGGCTCGCGTTGACGGCAACCGCATAGAGGGGGCTTGCCACCGTGACGAGACCGGCGCCGATGCGAAGCGCGCCACGGGCGGCGAGACGAGCCGCGCCCGTTTGATGCGCGAGACCGGAAACGGCAACGGCATGGCCACGCCGGTATTTGTGTCCGGCAAGCTCAGGCCAGCGATAGAGCGGCAGCCAAAGGCCGGGCGCGTTGACCCAGGTGTTCGGTGCGATCTCGGCCAGGACCTCGGGCGGGATGCCGATCTGGGCGACGGTGACCTCGCCGCACAGCGCACGCCCCGGCATCAGCAGGTGGCCGGGCTTGCGGCGGAAGAACGTTATGGTGTGGTCGGCCTCGATCACGGGCCCGGCCGCAGTGCCCGTCGTACCGTCGAGTCCGCTCGGCACGTCGACGGCGAGCACCGGAACGCGGGCGGCGTTCACCGCTTCCGCCATCTCGGCGGCAATGCCGGACAGCGGCCGCGACAGGCCGGCGCCGAACATGGCGTCGATCACGAGGTGCATGCTCTCGACGGCGTCCGGCGACATCTCCCGGATCGGGCCGTCGAACCAGCGCGCTTTTTCGGCCGCGTCGCCCTTGAGGGCGTCGCGTGGCCCGATGAGATACAGCCGGACGTCATAGCTTGCGCGCTTCAGGAAGCGGGCGGCGACAAAGCCATCGCCGCCGTTGTTGCCGGGACCACACAGCACGGCGACGCGCGCGCCGGGCTTGACCAGGCGGCGGGCCACGTCGGCCACGGCGACACCGGCGTTCTCCATCAGAGTGAGGCTTGGCACGCCGTGCTTCACGGCCAGGCTGTCGGCGGCCGACATCTGTTCGGCCGTCAGAAGCTCGAGCCCTCGGCCCAAGCCCGTTGACCCATCGCTCGCGTCTGATTTCACGGTTTCACACCCGCAACCTGATTATCCAGGCGGCGTTCATTTAGCATAAAAGGCCGTGCTATGCTCTTCCGCGCAGCGGAGCAGTGTGTTCCTGCGCCGCGCAAAACTGTTCATTTTTTAGCCAATTTGCACTAGTTCTGAGCACTTCTGAGCCGCGCCGTTGCCTAACTGCGCGGCATTATTCCCCTAACCCGCTGATGTGTCAGGCCTTAATGTATACCTAACGAGTTGGCACAACGCGTGCTACCCGTTCGCCGGTCCGGCACATCTCAGCACTAAACAGGACTTCTGGAGGTCTAAAAGGGCGCATGAAAAAAATCGAAGCCATTATCAAGCCCTTCAAGCTCGACGAGGTGAAAGAAGCGCTTCAGGAGATCGGTCTCCAGGGCATCACCGTCATCGAGGCAAAGGGTTTCGGCCGCCAGAAGGGCCACACTGAGCTCTACCGCGGCGCCGAATACGTGGTCGATTTCCTGCCCGAAGGTGAAAATCGAAGTCGTGCTCGGCGACGAGATGCTCGACAAAGCCGTCGAGGCCATTCAAAAGGCCGCCAAGACGGGCCGCATCGGCGACGGCAAGATCTTCATCTCGACAATCGAGGAAGCGATCCGCATCCGCACGGGCGAGACCGGCGCGGAAGCCATCTGATCGCGCCGGCCTGCGCGCTAGCTAAAAGCGTCAAATACTCGATATAGGGGAGTGTTTATGAAAACGGTCAGTGACGTCCTGAAGTTGATCAAGGACAAGGACGTGAAGTTCGTCGATCTGCGCTTCACGGACACCAAGGGCAAGATGCAGCACGTCACCGCTGACGTGTCGACCGTCGACGAAGCCATGTTCGAAGGCTACGCGTTCGACGGCTCGTCCATCGCCGGCTGGAAGGGCATCGAAGCCTCCGACATGTTCCTGAAGCCCGACCCGGCGTCCGCGCATGTCGATCCGTTCTTCGCGCAGACGACCGTCGCGATCTTCTGCGACGTCATCGAGCCGCTCACCGGCCAGCCCTACGAGCGCGACCCGCGCTCGCATCGCCAAGAAGGCCGAGGCCTACATGATGTCGCTCGGCATCGGCGACAAGGTCTTCTTCGGCCCCGAAGCCGAGTTCTTCATCTTCGACGACGTGAAGTTCTCGACCGACATGTACAATGTCGGCTTCAAGGTCGACAGCTCGGAGCTGCCCACCAACTCCGACACCGAGTACGAGATGGGCAACCTCGGCCACCGTCCGCGCGTCAAGGGCGGCTACTTCCCGGTTCCCCCGATCGACAGCTGCCAGGACATCCGCTCCGAGATGCTGTCGGTGCTGACCGAGATGGGCGTCGTCCGTCGAAAAGCACCATCACGAAGTGGCCGCCGCCCAGCACGAGCTCGGCGTCAAGTTCGGCCCCATGATCACCATGGCCGACCACATGCAGATCTATAAGTACGTCGTGCATCAGGTCTCGCAGGCCTACGGCAAGACGGCGACCTTCATGCCGAAGCCGATCTTCGGCGACAACGGCTCGGGCATGCACGTCCACCAGTCGATCTGGAAGGGCGGCCAGCCGATGTTCGCAGGCAACAAGTACGCCGACCTCTCGGATATGTGCCTGTTCTACATCGGCGGCATCCTCAAGCACGCCAAGGCCATCAACGCCTTCACGAACCCGCTGACGAACTCCTACAAGCGTCTGGTTCCCGGCTACGAGGCCCCCGTGCTGCTCGCCTACTCGGCGCGCAACCGCTCGGCCTCGTGCCGCATCCCGATCGTGACGAGCCCGAAGGCCAAGCGCATCGAGATCCGCTTCCCGGATCCGGCCGCCAACCCCTACCTCGCCTTCACGGCCATGCTGATGGCCGGCCTCGACGGCATCCAGAACAAGATCCATCCGGGCGACCCGATGGACAAGAACCTCTACGATCTGCCGCCGGCCGAACTGGCCAAGATCCCGACCGTTGCCGGCAGCCTGCGCGAAGCGCTCGCGAGCCTCGACAAGGATCGCGCGTTCCTCAAGGCCGGCGGCGTCATGAACGACGACATGATCGATGCCTACATCGAACTGCGCATGGCCGAGAACATGCGCTACGAGATGACCCCGCATCCGGTCGAGTACGACATGTACTACTCGGTCTAAAGGCCCGGAGCGTGAAACACGCTCCAGGTCTTTGCTGAGACCAATAATTCACGCTTCGGACGGATAGGGTCCGAAGCGATCATGGTCTGGTTCAGGGGAGCAAATACCGAGAAAGGCCCGGCAGCGATGCCGGGCCTTTTGCTTTGCGGCGCGCGTCGGCGAGTTCAGTATCGGCTGGCTCAGTAATAGACCAGGACGGCGATGAGGAGCGCGGCCCAGGCAACGCGATAGATGCGGCGCTCGTTGTAGAGCAGCCAGTTCGCCAAGCGATGCGGGATCTCCGCCCAGGAGATGCGGGCGAGCGTGGCCAGCAGCAGGCCCAGCGCGAGGCCGACGAACAGCGAAGCCAGGTCGATGCTGTTGTGGCCCTCGCTAAAAGCGATGGGGAAACCGGTCGTCCCCGAGCCGACGACGACCATCACGCCCGCGGCGAGAAAGCCGAAAGCCAGTAGCGAAAAGAAACTTAGTAGCGATCTCATTGCGGCCCTCCCGCACAGGAGCCACCCGCGAGCCCGCCGCTCGCCCGGATGCCTCGGCCTGCTCGACCCAGCACCGGCTCCTCGACTGCGCAAGTCTAGCGACGGGCCGTCAACATCCGGTTAACCATGAAGTGAGCCCCAGCGCCGGGTCCATTTGTGAATTGACAGGCCCCCACATCGGAGCGCAGACTTCGAACACTTTCCGAAAGGAGGTCTAGGAAAATGTCGCCACCTGGTCAGATATCGTCGCTTGGTGCCAAGTCATAGACACGCTTTCGATGGCTTGCAGCCAATGCGCGCAGAATAGAAAATTTGAAATTTGCGCACGAATACTTTGCCAATAGTTCGACCAATCTAGGATTGGGTGCTCTATGCGCTGATTTGCGCGCGGAGCAGGTCGCGCATGCACCGGGAATGCCTGAGTGCCGGCGGCAGGAGACCCAAAAAGAGTGGACGGACGACAGGCAAAGGGTCGTGAGAACCCAGAGTGAAAGAGGCGGACATCCGAGAGGCTTCGAGCACAAACGGCGAGCAACCGAGGCGTACCCGCCTCACCGCTTCGATCCGATGAAAGTGCCAAGCCTCGCATAGCGATAAATCCTAGCCTCATAAAAAGGCGAGCCTGCCGCGGACTGACATCCACGGCGGGCTCGTTTTCATTTGGATACCCTGCTTGGGGCTCCGTAGTCGCGGCTTCGCCATCGTTGGATGCGATAGGCGGGTAAGGCATCGATGCACGAGATCTTCCCATGACACTGCGTTTCATTTCTCTGCGGCTTGGCCCGGGGCGCGCGATACTTCTCGCGTCCGGCCTGATGGGCGCTGATCCTGGGTGCGCTCCCCGCTGCCTCGAGCCCGGTCTATCCCTGGCGTGCCGAGGGCGCTCAAAGCCAGGAAACCCTCGCCGAGCGCATCGCGCCGCCCGCAGGCTTCGAGCGCGTTCCTGCGGCTGACGGGAGCTTTGCCGCGTTCCTGCGCGGGCTTCCGCTAAAGCCTGCCGGCGCGCCTGTCCTGACCTACACGGGCAAACTCAAATGGCGTCAGGACGTCCACGTGGCGGTGATCGACATCGATGTCGGGAAGCGCGATCTGCAGCAGTGCGCCGACGCGATCATGCGGCTTCGCGGCGAATGGCTCTATGGAGCGGGGCGCAAGAGCGCCATCGCCTTCAACGACACCGACGGCAAGCGTCGCGCCTTCTCGCGCCAGTCGCGGCAGGATTATCCTGCGTTCCGCAAATACATGGATCTCGTGTTCGCTTACGCGGGCACGTATTCGCTCGACCGTGAGCTCAAGCCCGTTTCCATCTCCGACATGGCCATCGGCGACGTGTTCATCAAAGGCGGATTTCCCGGGCACGCCGTGCTGGTCGCGGACATGGCCGCCGACAAGGCCACGGGCGAAAAGCGCTTCCTGCTGATCCAGAGCTACATGCCGGCGCAGGAGATGCACGTTCTCAAGTCGCCGAAATCCGCAGACGGCAGCCCTTGGTACTCGACCAAGGACATCGGCGAGCAGCTCGTCACGCCGGAGTGGGTGTTTCTCAAGACGGCGCTGAAGCGCTGGCCTTGAGGGCAAATGGCCTGGAAGTCCCCCCTCCTAACCTCCCCCACAAGGGGGGAGGGAAGAGGCGGCGCGCTACGTGAGAACGAGCGCCTAGCTAGCGCGACAAGCGCAGAAGAGCCGAGCCCTTCGAGGAATGAAGTCGCACGGTCTGGGAGCGGCCGCTGACGGTGATCGAAATCGTGCCGTTGGCATCGAACTCCGCATTGTAGAACGAGCCCCTGAAATTCGTGCCGTTACCGCGCACATGGCCGCTCGCCGAGGCCGTGCCCGACTGCGTCGCGCAGGTGGCCGAGTATTCATAGCTCGTCTTCGACGTGGGGCTGAATGTGGCGCGGCAGCGAGCCCGCTCGCGCGAGCCTGACGAAAACGACACCGAGCCGCCGCCCTTCCATGTGCCCGTGAGGCCACCAGGATCGGCCGAGGCTACTTGTGGTGCGAGCGCCGTTGCCGCAAAGGCGGCAAACGCGCATGAGAACAGGGTCCCGAGATTGGCTCTATGCATTTTGGTCGTCTCCCGCAGGGTCTTTTCGAGCTCTCGAATATCACAAGCTCGGATCATGATACCTCGCCCGAAACCAGACATAGGTCATGAGCCGGAGGCTCATATGGGTCTTGTCCGGCCATATTACATGGTCGTGACACCCGCGGCTTCCAAGGCACCAGTTTTTCAACGTGCATGGTGACGATATTCACTATGCAGAGGCCTCGGCGGCGGCTTTCGCCGCCTGCAGGGCTTCCGGCAGAACGGCGGCGAAGACGGCGAGATCCTCGTCGCGGCCACAGGACACGCGGATGCAACGGTCCTGCGGCGGTACGCCGGGTTTCCTGGCGAATACGTCGCGGGCCAGGAGCTCATCGAGAACGCGCCGTGCGAACAGCGCCGTCGCGGCAGCAATCGATGGTGACGAAATTGGCGGCGGATTCGAGCGGCACGAGACCGTTCGAGGCGGCGATGCGGGAAATGGCGGCACGGGCGCGGGCGATGCGGGCGACGGCTTCGGCCAGATAGGGCTGGTCCTCGATCGCGGCGAGCGCACCGATCTGCCCCATACGGTTGATCCCGTAATGATTCCGGATCTTTTCGAATGTGGCGATGACATCCGCGTCGCCAATGGCATAGCCGATGCGCGCGCCGGCAAGGCCGTAGGCCTTGGAGAATGTGCGGAAGCGCAGGACTTGCGGATTGCCGACGTCGAGGCGCGGAATGCTTCCCGCAGGCGCGGTGTCACAATAGGCTTCGTCGAGGACGCAAAAGCGTTGCGTCGGGCAAGCTCTCGATGAGGCTGTCGATCTCGCCCGCGTTCCACCAGCTGCCCATGGGATTGTTGGGATTGGAGACGTAGAGGATGCGCGCCTTTTCGCGCCTGGCCGCGTCCAGAAGCGCGCCGAGGTCCTCCTTGTCGTCGCGGAAGGGAACCTTCACGAGCCGTCCGCCCTGGACAGCAACGTGAAAGCCGAAAGTCGGGTAGGCGCCATCGGACATGACCACGGGCGTTCCGGGATCGACGGCCATCTTGACGGTGAGGCCCAGCAGTCCGTCGATGCCCTCGCCGATCACGACGTTTGTCAGCCGACACGCCGTGGTGGCGGGCGATGGCCTGACGCAGATCGTGGCTCTCGGGATCCGCGTACATCCACGTACGAGGCTGCGGCCTCCTCCATCGCGCGGATAGCTTTGGGGCTCGGGCCGAACAGGCTCTCGTTGGCGCCGAGGCGGGCGACAAACGGACGTCCGCGAGCCCGCTCCTGCGCCTCGGGGCCGACGAACGGCACCGTCAGAGGGATGTTGCGAACGATCTCGGATAGCGGCGGGCGTCGCATGACAGAATGACCATCTTAAATCAGGCCGAGGTG
The DNA here is from genome assembly GCA_963831345.1 of uncultured Alphaproteobacteria bacterium. GTDB lineage: Bacteria > Pseudomonadota > Alphaproteobacteria > Rhizobiales > Hyphomicrobiaceae > Hyphomicrobium_C. The sequence continues at coordinate 209,493 of CAWHPZ010000038.1, read as the reverse complement.
CGCCAGCTCCTTGCGCATCTCGGGCGGCAGCTTCGCCATGTCGTCGTGCGATCCGGCGGCGAGATCGGGCGGCGCATCGTCGGCGGCTAAATAGCGCCAGCCCTGGAAGGCGCGGCGCGGCGTGGGCCTGACGGGCACGAGCGCGCGATCATAAACAAGGAGGCAGCAGGGCGAGCCGTCATCCTTGTGGCCCTCATCGAACGCCAGCAGGCGCTGGCGTACCTGAATGACGCCCTTGATGACCCAGTAGATGGAGCCGCCGTCCAACAGCTCGGCCTGACGTTTCGGCGTCTGAAACGTGGTGTGATACAGGCGGCGTTTTTCGCCTTTCGCCTTCTGCTCGGCAAGGCGCTTCTTCTGCCAGTCTGCGAGGTCCTCGATGGAGTTGGCCCCGACACAGAGTTTGATCAGGTGCAGCGTCATGGCGCTCTCCTCATGAGTTTGCTGCGGTCACGCGCTGTTATACTCCGCATGAAAAGCAGAGCGCGTGTTCGTCCACAGCTTGATCATTCCGGACGTTCGTCACTCCGGGCGGCACGAGCCTGTGTACTGACCGAACACCGGTTGACCCAGGATACCGAAATGGCGCGAGTGAACGGCAGGATACAGGCCCGTGGCCGGATCCTTGTCGTAGATGGTCGTCAGATTGAGGAAGCCCTCGTTGACCGCTTCGATGAAGTGGTTGGCGTTGATGGCGCGCACGACGCTGAGCTTGCCGGGCTGATCGCCAGATTTGGCCTTCAGCACCGCCGTCTGCTTTTCGAGATCGATGTTTTCGATCGTGAACGACAGCGGCTGCGGCGGCTTGGACTGGAATGTGCCGGAGGAGTAGCTCCAGGACGTTCCGCCGGTGAATTCGCAAACATAGGACGACGGAGCATCCTGGGCCTCCGCGGCGTCAAAGGCGAAGGTCAACATCACGGCGCAAGCTGCGATCGACGCAACGGTCTTGTTCATTCGTCCTCTCAAGATCAGCGGGAAACGGCTCCACCTTGGCGCCGCCTCGCGACCACTGATAGCAGGGTCCGGGCCTGTGTTGAAATCGCCTCTCGCGCCGGCCGCCGGCTATTGCGCCGCAGGCCAAGTGTGGCGACTCGGCCCCAGTGCCGTTAGAATGCCCTCCTGCCGCCTCTATTCAATCGCGAGATTAGCCCCCATGTAGTGCGCGCATTCAACCGGGCCAGCACGCTTTTATGTTGCACAGATCCGCGCTTCAGCTTGTCCCCGCCTTGGCGGTTGTGGGCCTCGTCCTGACGGGGTGCGCATCGGCCGGCGATACGCTGCAGGTTTCCTCCGTCGGGCCGGGTGGGCAGCCCCCACCCAAAAGTGAAGTCACGACCGTGGGGTATTCTCTCACGGACGAGGAAAAGGAACTCGACTGCAAGAAGCTCACGGGCCGCATGCAGGTGAGAATCCTGCAAATCCGCGATTTCAATACACGCCAGCAAACCTCCGCCACCTCACACACGCTGCAGCAGGCGGCGACGGCTCTGTTCGGCGGCAGTACGGAAGGGGTCGCTCCTTCGCAGCGCTACGCCAAGGACCGTGCCGTGCTCGAGGCTTACAACGGGCAGCTCGCGGCCAAGGGTTGCCCTACGTTCGATCTCGAGTCGGACCTTCAGCCCAAGGACACTAAGGAAATGCCGAGGCCGGTCAGGCCGGCGCCGAAGCCTGCCGAGTGAGCGCGGGAGATTTTCCTGCTCACATTCTTCCCGCCCCACATTTTATTTCCTGATCAGGGCGCCGGAAACACATCGTCGATGCGGCCGAGCAGACGATAGGCGACAAGCCCGATCCACTCGTTGGCGCCGAGGTCGGTGCGCGCGTGGCCACCTGGAATGCGCTCGAACAGGCGCGTGAGGTCCTGGGGTCCGCGGGTTCTATAATCGACGGGATAGGCCGTGACGTCGAAGCCGGCTTTGCGGAACAATCCCATCGCGCGCGGCATGTGATAGGCGCTGGTCACGAGGACCCAGCGGTCGCCCGGCTTCGGCTTTACGATATCGCGCGTGAAGACGGCGTTCTCGTAGGTGTTGCGCGAGCGGCCTTCGACGATGATGCGATCAGCAGCAATGCCGGCATCCTGCAGAAAGCGCGATACCGGCCCCGTCGCCTCCACGTCCTTCGACAAAAGCCCGCCGACACCTCCGGTGAAGACCACCTTGGCCTCGGGATGCCTGAGCGCGAGGCGCAAGCCCTCGGTTATGCGCTCGGCGGATTTGTTCACGGCGAGGCCGCCGCGGCCGGCCGTTACCCAGCCGTCCTCGAAGCCGCCGAGGATGATGATGCCGTCGATCTTGTCACCGTCCGCCGGCCGCGGCACAGACGCGAAGCGCTGCTCGAGCGGAAGAACGAGAAAGTTGCCGACCGGAAACAGCCCCGCGACGACGAGATAGGCGAGAGCGCCCCAGGCGAGACGCCGTCCCATCTTCTCGCGGTTCGGGCGGCGCATGAGAACGAGGCCCGCCAGCAGCGCCAGCGCCATCATCGTCGAGGGCTGAGCCAGAAACGCCAGAAGTTTAGCGAGCGTGTGCGGCATCAGGTATCCGATGGATAGACTACGTGATCATGGTCTGATGCCGATCGCGCGAGTATTACGGGCAGACTTTCAGCTTTTCCATGTTGGCCTTGTCGGCGTAGCCGTCGATGCCGCCCTTCCTCACCGCGCACCAGAAGCCGCGCAGCGTGCACAGCGCCTTCCGCTTGATGAGGATCTCGCCCTTATAAGCGGTGCCGATGACCTCGGCCGAGCTGTAGGGCCGGGCGCGGATGTTGAGGCTCGAAGCCGTGACCTTGAAGCAGCCGTAGCTGGCAGCCTGAGCCTCGGCCGTGGCCGCGGTGATGCCGAAGCCGATCATTGCGGCGAGAGCCAATCTGGACATGCGTTTCATGACGTCCCCTACTCTTATTTTTTACACAGCATTGGCGGGTTGTGGTCCCCGCCGCACGTGGGTGGGAATAGCCCCCTTTGCGGCGGAAAGTGTGGCGATCGTCCGTGCACGCCGACGGCGATAGAATACATAGTAAACGGACATCGGGCGGCGGTAGCAGGCGCTAAGTCACCTCGGCCTCGAACACGGCGACGGCGCCTTTCATTGTCAGCGTGACGTTGGTGAAGCGGGCGCGAAGAGCCGCCTCGAGATCCGCTCTGGTGTCGCGGCTGTTCGAGAAGATGCCCTTGGAGTTGTAGAAGTCCATGAGCCGCTGGGCGGCCCTGCTTCGGGGCGCATCTCCCTGCAGGATGGTGGCGCCGAACACACGCGTGCCGCTCGTGACGTACGGCTTGATGTGATCGAAGACGGCGGCTTTCTCCGGAATGGATCCCGGCAGGCAGTGCAGCAGGTAGCAAAGCCCGACGGACTGGAACGGCGCCGTATCGGCCGGCAGAGGCAGCGGCTTCAACACGTCCGCGACGACCGTCTTCGGCTCGTAGCGTGAAATGCGCCGCGCCGCGGCCGCGAGGCTGTTGGGATTGAGATCGAGCAGCGTGATATCCGGCCGGCTCACAGGCCACGTGGCATGGTCAAGGAAGTAACCCGTGCCGACACCGATATCGAGATGGCGCGCTCTGATGTTGCGATTGTAGAGATCGATCAGGCCGGGTGTCGGGCAGCGCCACAGCCAGCGGTTGGAAATGCCGAGCACCACGATGTCGTAGACGGACAGCACCGTCGGCGAATAGACCGCCTGTCCGGCTTCGACGGCGCCCTGTTGTGCATTGGTCATGCGATGATCCTTCTCATTGCGTCTGGTCATCGTGCCTGGCTCGGCCGATACTCCCAAGGCCGCCAATCTGCTATAGAAAGTGCCAGGGGATTGTCAGGGTTTCTTATGACCGATCAAAGGGAAACGCCACCGGCAGAATTGCCGGCGCTGCCGTGGCCGCCGCTGCTGCTTTTCGGCGCAGTGGTGGGCGCGTGGGCGCTCGGCCGTGTGTTTCCGCTGGGCTGGCCGGGCGTGGACGATGAAGCCGCCCATAGCGTGGGGCTCGGCATCGGCCTTGCCGGCGTGGCGCTGCTCATCTGGTCGGCCGTGACGCTGCGTCGTCATGGGACCACCTTCCTGCCCAGCCGCGCCAGTGCGACGCACCTGGTCACGGACGGGCCTTATGCAATCCGGCGCAACCCGATCTACATCGCCGACGTGCTGATGCTGCTTGGCGTTGCCGAGCTGACGAAGAACGTGTGGTTCGCCATTTTTGCAGTGGCCTTCGTCCCGCTCGTGACGTGGCTCGCCATCCTGCCCGAGGAGCGGCATCTGGAAGATCGCTTCGGCGACGCCTACCGCGCCTACAAGGCGTCCACCCGGCGCTGGTTTTAGGGGGAGCCGGTGAGCACCGACTACGGCGAGAAGGAACGCCAGTTTCTCGAAACGCTCAAGACCGACACCGGTCGCGACGTGGCGGAATGGATGGCCATCATCGCGGCGGAGAAACTGACAACCCGCAACGAGATCATCGACTGGCTGCGCCGCAAGGGCTTCATGTTCTCGAAGGCGTCGTGGCTCGAGCGCATTCACAACAACGGCGGGCGGCCGATTTACGAGAACGGCGGCGCGGCGCGCAAGACGGCGCGGCCGAGGCGTGCTGCTGCGCCTGGGGCTGCGCCGGCTGCCGCCCGAGCTCCACCCGCTGCCGCGCCGACTGCTGCTCGCCGCCGGCTCCGCCGCCCTTTGCTCCAGCGGCTCCGCCGCCCTCCCCTCCGGCGCCGTCTGCAACAATTATCCCGCTGCGCGTGCGTTCGTCCGGCTCCGCCGGCTTTTCCCGGGTCGGCTCCGCCTCCTGCTCCGCCGTTGCGCCTTCTCCGGCTCCTGCACCTCCGCACAGAAACACGACTTGGAAACCGTGCTCGCCAAAGCCAAGGCGTTCCGGCCGCTGGCGAACTATGTTCTCTCCGAGATCGCAAAGACGGTGCCCGCATCGGTCGCCACGCCCGGCGCGGCGCACGTCGTGCTCTCGAAGGGGCCGCAGACTTCGCCGTGCTCACCATCAGCGCCAAGGAGCTACGCCTCGGGCTCGCGCTCGCCGGCGCTGCGGTCGAAGCGCCGTATCAAGCAGCAAAAGCCGCCTCCTTCCCCGCCGATCACGGCAGCTCGCTCACGCACATGGCCGTCCTCAACGACGCCCGCCAGATTAACGACGCGCTTTTAGCCCGTGTGCGAGAGGCCGCCGATCGTGTAGGATAAGTTGCATCGCGACTTCGGCACCATTGATTTGCCTGAATTTCATCGCTGATTGCCGCCTCATTGGGAGGCATTTATGCCCACGAAATTGTGCGGGTTTTCGCTCTCTTCCGTATCCGTCGCCGCGCTTTGCGCGAGCCTGCTCTGGCTGCCGGCCGACACGGCGCGGGCGCAAAGCGCCAAGAAGGACGGCATCGCCGACCTGATCGGCACGTCGCAACAGCCGGCCGCGCCACTGGCGAAAGCCAAGCCTGCGGTTCCAGCGGAGGACGCCGATCCACGCGAGGGCGATCTCAGCTACGAGCAGGCGCGCCAGCTCATGGCCGCCATCGACAACATCCTGAATGACGTCTCGGAACAGCGCGCCGCAGCCAAGAAGCTTCCGGGCAAGGACGAGTTCCTGGTCACGCCGCTCTGGACCGAGACCAAGGAAGACCGCGAAACCAAGGTGCGCGCGCTGCTCGATTCCGCGCTCGGCATCGTCACCGACGTGCCGGTGGTCGAGGTGCAGAAGAAGATCGAGGGCTTCCGCCGCAACATCCGCGAGCTCGAAGAGCGCATCGTGACGCTGAAGGAAAAGCAGCTCAGCGCACCGAAGGACTCGATGATGCCGGGCGTGCTGACCGATACGGTTGCAAGCCTCGGCAATGACATCGAGGACTCGAAGAGGCGCATCGAGGAGAACCGCGCCAACATCGTGAGCGCCAAGGGCGAGATCCAAGCGGCGCTCGCCAAGGCCGGGCTCGGCCTCGATGCCGATCAGCTCGACCTGCTCATCGACAGTGTTCTTTCAGGTGATCTCGTGCGCCTCGCGGCGACGTTCCAAGCCGCCAAGGTCATCGACGCGCATCTCGGCAAGCTCATGAGTGGCGCTTCCGAAAACACGGGTGCCGCTCGCAAGTATTTTGCCATGCATGCGGCTCTGTTCGCGCTGCTCGTGCATGCGCAGGACGCGACGATCGCGAAGATCGACACGCAGTACATGCCGAAGCTCGATGCCATCCTGAAGGACATCGCCGCCGCCAAGGCCCGGACCGCCAGCCTGCTTCGCGCCGACAATCGCCCCGACCAGCAACGCGCGCTCGAAGCCAACCGCGACAGCCAGAAGCTCGCCGAGGAAGCCGCGCGCGGCTATCGCCGCTACCTGACGCAGCAGCGCGAGCAGATCGCCAGCGCGCGCACGCGCGCCGCGCACGACCTGCGCATCGCCGACAACACGTTCGAGACGGTGGAAGCCAGTTTGGAATTGCGCAACCTGATGCGCGACAGCTCAGCGTCGTTCGAGGCGATCCAGAAGCTCGAAGCGCCGACGTTCGAGCAGATCTTCAAGAACGAGGAACTGCGGCGCGAGTTCGAGAACCTGACGCGCAAGCTGGACGCGCCGACGAGCTAGGTGCCCAATTTGGACACCACCTGCAGGAGGATTTCTGTCCTCCTGCATGGCATGGCTCGACGAGCGACGTGCCGCCGCCGAGACGCAGTGTCCCGGCGGCATGTCCACGGCGTCAAATTAGAAATCAAACCCGATGCCGGCGGTTGCCAGATGGTAGGACGCATCATCCAAGCGAACCGTCCAGGCAGAGGTGGAAGCATGGGTTGGAGAGTTGGTGGGTCCGAAAGTCTGATCGGTGGAGCCGACGTACAGGTAGCGATACTCGCCGAACACGTAGGCGTTGCTGCCAATGGCGAAGCGAATACCGGCCTTGAGCTGTGCGGCGAAGGTCCAGGCAGAGGAGTTGGTGTTGGTGAAGTGGTTGATATCACCCTCCGACGGATCGGTCTGGAGGGACTTCGCGCCGTCGACGCTGACGAGGGCGCCGCCGATGCCGCCTCCGACATAGGGCGTCACACCCGGATAGGACGTCGGAAAGCTGAGAACCATGTTCGCCAGAATGACGGCGCTGTGCATCGGCAAGGTATTGTCGAACGTGTGCTCAGGGAGCCGTGCACTGGGGTTTTCCAGCGTCGCGTTCCGGGTCCCGGTGTCGAGATAGAAACCTTCGAGCTCGAAGGCGGGCCGCACGAGGGAGGGGGACGACGACAATTCATAACCGACCTGCCCGCCGACGAATCCGACACCGCCGCTGTCGGTCTGCCCCGTCGCGTTGACGGCTAACGGGCCTCCTTCTGCCTCGGTAAAAAAGACGGTGCCGAGCTGGGTGATGTCAATGTCGCTGCCAAAGCCCCCGCCGCCGAAAATGCCGGCGTAGACACCGCGGGCCGGCCTGTCGGCAGCGAAGGCCGGGGACGCCACAAAACTCGCGATGATCGCTAGCGTCAGTTTGAATTGCATAGCCCGCTTCCCCTCTGATTGACGGATCGAATCACTGTACCTCGATTGCGCATTGAATTATTGCAGCTTGGGGCCATAAGTACACGGCATTGCTGCAACACACTTCAATCGTGCGTGCATGCCGGTGAGCTGCCCCTGGGCGGCCGAGCGACCTCGAGCGCGAGGTTCCAACCATGCTCGCGCATGGCCTACTGACGCCTGTCTGCCGACTTTGTTGCGTGTCTTCGACATGACTTTGTTGCGTGTCTTCGACACGACTTTGTTGCGTGTCTTCGACACGACGTCTGCGTGCCGACGGCCGACCTTTTGTAAGCGCGCCTCCGGCACCCGTATGTTTGCGCGCCTCCGGCATCCGTTGTTTGCGCGCCTCCGGCACGACCTCCCGCCTCACGCAACCGACGACGCCTCGCGAGGTCATGTACTAAGATCACGCAACGATTCGCGGCGGAGCGAACGGGCGGGGGGCGAATGAAGGCCATTGTTGCAGCAGCCATCGGAGCTGCGCTTTTCATTGTTCCGACGCTCGGACACGCCGAGGAGCCAAGTGCGACGTTCGGCGGGGCCTACATCGGCCTCAACGCCGGCGCCGCGTGGGGCTCGTCGCACTACGAGACCGACCCGGGCTGCCCGCCTACCAGCATCGACGCCGTCTTCTGCAACGCATCTCCCGCCTCCTCCGCCGTTAACGGCACCGCTGTGGCGTCGAGCGGCACCGGAAAGCTCACGCCATCCGGTTTCACGGGCGGCGTGCAGGGCGGCTATAATTGGCAGATGGGGGGAGGCATTGTCGTTGGCGGCGAGGCGGACTTCGGTGCCTTTGATCTCAGCCAATCCGCCACGATCAAGGGCGCGTTCCCGCAGGCGTTCCTCGGCAACGCCTATACGCTCAATGAAAACATGTCGACCGATTGGATCGCGACTATCCGCGGGCGCCTCGGCGTCAGCGTGACTCCGCAGCTCCTCTTGTACGCGACTGGCGGCGTCGCTTTCACCGACTTCGAGTTCTCCTCGAGCTACAGCGACAACGCCGTGGACGCGACCTTCCCCGGCGGCAGCGGCTCCGGCAGCAAGTCGGGTGTCAGGACCGGCTGGACCTTGGGCGGCGGCGGCGAATGGCTGCTGGACGGCCGCTGGTCGATCAAGGCCGAATATCTCTACGTGGATTTCGGCTCGGAGAAGATCTCGGTCCCGATCACCAACACGGCCCCCTACAGGCAGACGATGGAAGTCGACGCCGAGCTCACGGCGCACATCGCGCGCGCCGGACTCAACTATCGGTTCTGACCGCGCGGAGCAGCGGCTCGAAGCTGGACCAGCCGACGAGCAAGATGGCAGGCTCAAGCGCTGTTGGTGTAGTCCGCGGGTCTATCGATCGAGTTGAAGGTTGCGCAACTGCAGATCCTGCAGAATGCGGTCGAGCCGCTGCTGCGTATCCTGATCCACGCCCTGGTGACTTTTAACGACGGGCTCGCGGCCACCACCGCCGTCGTCGCGGTAAGTCGTCATGGGAAACAGGTTGTCGACTATGACATGCTGGACGCCTGGGATGCGTGTGAGAGCGATATCGAGCGTGTTGGTATTCTCGCGCTGGAGGTTGACCTTCACAAGCGGGTTGTACTTGTGCGTGATGTTGCGAACCAAGGCCCAGCTAGGCGACACTCCGCCCGTCGTCTGCAGGAAGAACTCCAGCGTGTGGCCGACGCCGTTGAAGTCCTTCTCAGAGTGACTTGCTTCGACGGCCTCGATGGTGCGCCCCATCCATTCTGCCAATCCGAGATCGCCGGTGAGATTGCTGCGGCTCACGCCTTCGGGCTCGATCAACGGGCAGCGATAGATTTTGGCATCGGCTAGCGTGATCGAGAGCTTGAAAATTGCAATTCTTATGGCATCAGCGGTGACGCCTCCGTTGAGGGCGACCGTCGATGTGCCGAGCGAGATTGGCCAAATAAAGTTCGTGCTGGCTTCGCCGCCGCCGCGGCTTTTGACCTTGAGCGTGAGTGTGAAGCCGGCCGCCCATTTGAGCAGCCAACTGTGGTGCTGGGGGTAGCGAGCGACAATGTCGTGAAGCTCGCATTTGACGCGCTCCACCACCTCGGCGACTTTGAGCTCCGTTTCGCTCGGCAGCTCAGGTGCGGTCCCGCATCCAGCCGTCAGCGCCGCTATGAGAAGCGATGATAGAAACGATCGAATACGCATCACGCCAACACACCCGACATATATTCAGTATTCTGTATATATAGACACAGCTTTAGCGTGTTGCCTGTGACGTGGCGGTCACACGGGGTCTTTACTGCACACGGACAAAACTTGCCGTTCGAGGCGATCCAGAAATTCGAAGCGCCCACGTTCGAACAGATTTTCAAGTACGAGGAATTGAGGCGCGAGTTCGTGACTCTGACGCAGAAGCTCGATGCGCCGAGAGCTAAGGACGCGACGCCGCGCTCTCCGTCTCGACCTCGTCATCGAACGCCCGCTTCTTGCCGGCGACCCAGCGCCGGTAGCCTTCGGGGTCTATCCACGCGCTCACGCCTTCCGTTTCGGCGCGTTTGCGTTTGCCCTCGAGGTCGTAATACTCGTTGTGCTGCGCCAGCCAAATATCCGGCTTCAGCATTTCGAGGACATGATGCGTGCGGCGGTAGTCGTCGGCTATGCCGGGGTATGACGGGTTCTTGGCCAGCCGGTAGCCCGGATTGAAACCGGCTCCGTCCGGGAACGCGACGACGTAGGCCTTGCCGTCGACGACGAGGTTTGCAACCCACGTGGTTGCCCCCCGGGTGTGCCCAGGCGTGTGATAGGCGGTGAGCAGCACCTCGCCCAATTTGATCGTGTCGCCGTCGCGCAGGATGCGATCGACCTTCACGGCCGGATAGACGAAGTCGTCGGCATACTTGAAGTCGCCCTTGTCGCCGCTCTCCATGGCGGGAACATCATCGCTCATGACCGCCAATTCGGCGCCGAACTGTTGCTTCAGATAGGCAAACGCGCCCGCGTGATCGATGTGCGCGTGGCCGTTGATCATGATCTTGATGTCTTCGGGTCTGAAGCCGAGCTTGCGAATGGATTCGACGATCATCGGACCCGACGACGGCATGCCCGTGTTCATCAGGATGTGCCCTTCCGAGGTCGCGAACAGGAAGACGCCAAGCCCTTTGGTGCCGACGAAATACAGGGGACCAATGATCCTGACCGGCTCGGAGGGCTCCTCCCATTTCAGCGCCTTCTTTGCGAGCGAGAGAAAGAGATTGTTATCGCTGGCAAGCTGCTCCTTGGTCGGCATGTCGGGTGGCTGAGTTTGGGCCAGCGGCCGCCCGGCGGCGAACACGATGAACACCGCGACGAGACCTGTCAGGGTTAGCCTTTTCATGGCGTGCCTCTCCCCTCAAGGAAGCCACGATCGTAGGACCAAATTTTTTCCCTGAAAATCCCCTCTACGAGGCGCGGCGCGACGACAGCTGCGCTCCTTGTCGGTCTGATGAGATAATGGTCTAGCTCGTGAGACTTCGCCGGGGCAGTGGCCGCAGCTTGCTCGCCAGAACCTTGTCGATGCGGCGGCCGTCGAGATCGACGACCTCGAACTTCCAGCCGTTGGCTTCGACGCTCTCACCTGTCTTGGGCAGGTGCTGCAGCTGGGCAAGCACGAAGCCGGCGACCGTCTCATAGGATCTGTTCTCAGGCAGAACGATGCCGATCTTGGCGGCCATCTCATCTGCGGCCATGCCGCCGGAGAGCAGCCATGATCCGTCGTCGCGCTCGACGGCGTGAGGCTGCGCGTCGTGCTCGGCGTCTGACCTGAAGACGCCGGCGATCGCTTCCAGAATATCGGTCGGAGTGACCAAACCCTCAAAGTCGCCGTACTCGTCATGGATGAGCGCCATCGGCACCTCCGCATCGCGAAGGATGGTCAAGACATCGAGCGCCTCGGTGGTCTCGGGAATGATCGGTGCTTTGCGGATATGCGATCGCACTTCAAACGGCTTGCCTGCGAGGATCGTCGCCAACAACTCGCGGGTCTGGACGACGCCGATCATCTTGTCGGGAGAGCCATCGCCGACCGGAATGCGGGAATGCGGCGTGGTGATCAGGCGCTCGCGGATATCGGCCTCGGACGCCTTGATATCGATCCAATCGACGTCCGTGCGCGGCGTCATGAGACCGATGACGGCACGGTCGGCCAAACGCATCACGCCGTCGATCATCTCCCGCTCGCCGCTTTCGAGCACGCCTGACGACTCGGCTTCGGCTATGAGGGTCTTGATCTCTTCGTCGGTGACGCGGCTTTCGGATTCAGTCGTCTGGCCGAAGAGCCGGAAAACTGCCTTGGTCGAGGCATCGAGGATCCACACGGCAGGGCCGGCCATTCTGGCGAACGCCGTCATGATGGGCGCAACCGTGCACGCGATGCCCTCGGCGTTGCGCAGCGCCACTGTCTTGGGCACCAGCTCGCCGATAATGACCGAAAGATACGTGATCACGAGGATGACGGCGCCATACCCCAGCGGTCCCGCGACGGTTTCCGGCAGACCCAGGCGCATCAGATGTTCTTCGGCATACTCGCCGAAGGTCTCGCCCGAGTAGGCGCCGTTGATGATGCCCACCAGCGTGATGCCGATTTGAACTGCGGAGAGGAAGCGGCCCGGATTGGAGGCCAGCGCAAGCGCGTCGGCTGCTCCGGCTTTTCCGGAGGCCGCCATAGCCTTAAGCCGCGGCTGCCGGGACGAGACGATGGCCAGCTCGGATAGGGCAAATAGGCCGTTGAGCAGGATAAGGGCAAGAACGATCAGCAGGTCGGTCACGGTAATCGCGGCCGACGTGTCTGCGTCCTGGCCACTCCATATGGTTGCGGTGCGCTAACCTAGGGGCTAAGGCCCTGCTTATCAACGTCTGATCTAGGTTCAATTCCCGTACCAGTCCAGCACGCGCAGCGCGCGCAGCGTGTTCCAGCGGCTGGCCTTGCCGACCTCGGTCTCCATGTCGAAGGACAGCCGCTCGGTGTGATCGGCGTGGATGCCGTCGAGCGGCCAGCGCCCGTCCTCATGCGCGCCGCTGCTCCACCAGCGCGACCGCCTCGGCGACGCGCTCGTCGGGCTTGACGCCGGCGCTGCGCAGATAGTCCAGCCCGCGCAGCACGTCGTAGTGCCAGACGGCCGGAAACGAGAAGCGCGTCCAGCGGCGATTGATCACCTCGCCGGAGGTCAGCGACCTCAGCATGCGGCGCTCCAGGAGATAGTGCTCAGCCCGCGCCCGCGCGTCCGTCACCGCGGTCGTGGCGCCGCGCGCCTTCTCGTACTCCAGCAGCCCTTCCAGGACGCAGATCGTGGAGTGGAACGAGGATCGCGTGCTCGGCGGCGCCTCGCAGTTCCAGCCGCCGTCCTCGAGCTGCTCGCCGAGCAGGCGCTCGAGCAGCCGCTCGACCGCCGCGCCGAAGTAGGCGCCCGCCGCCAGGATCCTGCCGTTGATGCAGGCCTCGGTCTCGCCGTCGAAGAAGGGCCGGCCGTCGAGCTGCCACCAGGTGATGCGGTCCGCGACGAGGCCGATCGCTTTGCGGACTTTCTCGTCTGCCGGATCGACGCCCAGATCCTTCAACAGCGCCAGGGCGTCGGTGGTGGTCATCCAGCCGTGCTCCTGGTCGTCGCCCCAGTGGCCGTCGGGCGTCTGACGCGCGAGGAGCTCGGCGCCCCAGCCCTCCGAGGCGACGCGCGACCGCTCGGCCGCGACGACCTCGTCGGGCTCATCGGTCGAGGTCGCGCATGACCTGCCAGCGGATCGACGGATCCGAATCGAGCAACCACTTCACGACAGCCGTTCGGCTCGCCATGCCTCTCTCCGCGCTGACCCGACGACTGGCCGCATCCGAGCCACCGGAATTCGACAAATCTTGGACTCGCGGGTCTTCGGAGGCGCGGGAAGGTTTGACGGCTCCGCCAATCGTGAACGGTATGCGTGCGCCCTTAGGTATAGGCTCCGGCATGTCCATCGGGAGAGAGGTCATGACAAATTCCCTCGAGAAACACGTCGCCCGCCTTGCCCAGAGCAAGGGCTACAGTCTGGAGAAGGTCGGCAAGGGCCCGCACCACGGGCGATTTTCCATCATGCACAAGGCGGAGGGCTCGCGGATACGCTCCGGCATTCCTGGCTCGGAGTTTTCATTTTCGCTCGAGGAAGCCGAGATATGGCTGGCCAAAAAGGAAAAATAGGATCCAGCCGTTTGATCAGTCGATCATGAATTGAGGCTTGCGAGCTTGTGGTAACTCGCGAGACGGCCAGCCTCGAGTTCTCCCCGCTCGACGGCCGCGCGCACCGCGCATGCAGGCTCGCGTGTCATGCCGGCAATTGCGGAACTTGCACTGACCGGCCAGGTCTTCGATGTCGTCGAAACCGCCCTCGTCGGCTTTCGCAGTATTCCATGCCTCCACTCCACGCATGCCGGGCGTGTCGATGATCGAGCCACCCTGTGGCCGGATGAATAGCTGGCGATGCGTTGTCGTGTGACGGCCGCGACTGTCGTGCGCGCGGACTTCCTGCGTCGCCTGCGCCGCGCGCCCCAGCAGCTCATTTGTCAGTGTGGATTTTCCCACGCCCGAAGAGCCAACGAGGCCCACCGTCCGGTTGCCGCCGAAATAGGCTTCGAGCTCCCGAATGCCCTCGTGCCGGCGTGCGCTGATGGCATGAACAGGTGCGCCGGACGCAATCGCGGCAATCTGATCCGTGATCCCCACGACGTCCTTGGTGAGGTCCACCTTGTTGAGAACGATGACTGGAGCGGCGCCGCTACCAGCTACGAGGGCAAGAAAGCGCTCGATACGCGGCAGGTTGAAGTCGCCATCCGGCGCCGTCACGATGAAGACGACATCGAGGTTGGCTGCGAGAAGCTGCGGCCGCTGCTCGCCCGAGGCCTTGCGCACCAGAGCACTGGTCCGAGGCAGAACCGCCTCAATCGTGGCCGGGCCGTCGCCGGCAGCAAGACGCAGCGCCACGAAGTCGCCGACGCCGGGAAGGTCAGAGCGCTGAGCCGCACTATTGCGGATGCGGCCCGTGGCCCCCGCATTCAATTCCATGACATCGGTTGCCACCCGATAATGGCTTCGATGCTCACCGACCACGCGACCTGGCACAAGGCCGTCGGCGGCGTAGGGCGCGAATTCCGCTTGCCGCAACCCCGTCCAACCCAACGTCTCAAGCGCCATCTACGACTTCCGATCTTCCCAACAGCCACGGCCTTTCGATTTCTGACCGCGGTTCGAGGCCAGGGTGTCCGGCGGTCATACCAGCTATCTCACGATATGCGTATACCAGGATTAGCCTTCTGCCCAATTGGGTCGAACGCTCGCGTCTCCTGGGGATGGCGCGTGCAATTGAGCTCAGGGCGAGGTGGGCGGGCCGAACCATACGCGCAACAAGGCGCGCACGCGGCGGCGCCAGCTCACATTTTCATCGGACAAGGAATCCAGAAAGTCGGACAGGCGCCGCGACTTCAGGATCGTGTACAGCGTGAGCATGGTTGTCGGAATGAACACGGCAAAGAATACCGCAACGCGCCACCAGGCTGGCTCCTCGGCCCAGGCGATGAGGTTCATGCCGAGGAAGCCGGTGGTGACGGTCCCGATCAAGCCGAATGTCGTGACGACGGTGAGGCGGACCACGGTCTCGTTCTGCTTGCGTGTCGCCTCGACCTCGAGGAAGCCGCTCATGTCGTGCAGCTCCTCGCGCACCTCGGAATAGAGGCTGTCGAGCTGAAGGTGGGCGCGCGTCAGCTCGAACAGCTCGCGCGTCTGTCGCCTGGTTCGAGATTTCGTGGAACCAATAGCGGTGCGCGAAACGCAGGAAGTTCTCGTGCGCGGAGCGGGTTTCCATGCGGAAAACGCGGTTGGCCTTCGGGCTTCTGATGTCGAGCCGGCTCACGGCGGCCACCAAGCGGTCCGAAAACATCCGCAGCGCCGCCTTCTGGAAATGCGCGATCATGAACATCAGGAAGTGCTGGTGGCGGAAGCGCCCGAGAATTCCGCCGTGCGCGTTCATGAAGAACTTGTCGTTGGCGTCGCCGAGGACGATGAGCGTGTGCCCGGATGCCATGAAGCGTGCGCGTGTCGGACTCTGATCCGAGCCGAAGCCGAAATAGCGATCGTAGCAATAGCGGCTCTCGAAGTCGGCCAGATAGGATTCCGAATAGGGCAGCGAGCCGGCGCCGCCCGGGCTCGTTGCCGAGAGCCGAGCCGGATGCAATCGGCGCGCGACAGCTGGTCGACGTTCTCGAGCGCCAGCATCGTCATGTACGGCATGCGGTAGTATTCGAGCTGGCGATAGCGGACGTCGCCCTTCTTGTCGCCATGGTGCAGCACCAGCGGCGAGAGCAGAAACTCCCAATGCGCGGCGGTCGCCGGGGCGCGGTGGCGGCAGACGAACGACAGGAACTTCTCGCGGTTCTCGTAGTCGGAGGCCGAGATGACGCTTGCCGGCAGCGTCCAGCCACTCGACCTTCCACGGGCAGTGCCCGCCGCGGCCGTTCTCGTCCCAGTAGGCCGGATAGGCGCGGCCGAAGCGGAACATCAGCTCCTGCGCCTGGGCGAGCGGGATGTCGTCGACGAAGACCTCGAGCGCCAGGATGGCGACGTCGATGTCGAAGAAGAAATAGAGGTCCATGTGCGCGATGCCGACGTCGAGCGCGGGGCCGTCGCGATCGAGCGTCACGCGCGCGCGAAGCGATGTCGCAGCGGCGCATGACGCGGATCGGGCTTTCGCCGTAGACCTTGCTCACCGAGCGGCCGATGCCCTGGCCGTAGAGGAAGCGCTGCACGGGCGGCAGGAAGGTCACGAACTCGTTGTAGTGCCGGGCCTGGAACTCGCCCGGATCGCCGAACTCGTCGTCGACCTCGTGCCACGGATTGCCGGGCCCGGGTGTAGCGAGATGCTCCCAGTGCTCCTGCAGCGGCGCATTGTCGTCGAACGGCAGGAGATAGACCGGCCAAAGCAGGATCTGGCGCAGATGCTTGACGCGCTTTTCTTGTTCCATCGCCACCGGCGGTGATCTCGCGTTCGATGGACGCTCGCACCCTTCATAACCACGCCGCCCGCACGCCCGCAAGCAGCAAATTGCGGCCGGTCATCGAACTGTCATGCTGGAGCCGGAATTCTAAATCAGGACCAGCGACGCGAGGCCGAGGAAGGCGAAGAAGCCGACGCAGTCCGTCACCATGGTCACGAACACGCCTGACGCCGGCGCCGGATCGAGCTTCAGACGATCGAGCGCCAGCGGGATGAGGATGCCGGCGAGCGCCGGCCGCCAGCAGATTGACGATCATGGCCGCGCCGATCACGGCGCCCGAGCTTGCCCGATCCGAACCACAAGAAACACGATGGCGGACATGATGACCGAGAGGATCAAGCCGTTAAGCAGGCCGACCAGCGTTTCGCGCGTGATGATGCGGGGGGCGTTGGCGGAACCGAGCTTGCTCGTTGCCAGCGCGCGGACGGTCACGGTCATGGTTTGCGTGCCGGCGTTGCCGCCCATGGAGGCCACGATCGGCATGAGGACCGCGAGCGCCACCATCTGCTCGATGGTGGCACCGAAGGCGCTGATGACGCTCGAAGCAAGCACCGCGGTGCCAAGATTGACAACGAGCCAGGGCACGCGGCTGCGCGTGGTCGCGAGCACGCTATCAGCGAGGCTCTCGTCGCCGACGCCGCCCAGCGCCTTCATGTCCTCGTCGGCTTCGTCCTGGATGACCTCGACGATGTCGTCGACGGTGATCACGCCCAGGAGCCGGTCGTTGTCGTCGACCACGGGGGCCGAGAAGAGGTCGTAGCGCTCGAACTTGCGCGCCACCTCCTTCTGGTCCTCGGTCGCGTAAACGAGATTGAGATCCTTATCCATGATGTCGGCCACGGGAACGTCGCGCTTGGTGCGCAACAGACGCGACAGCTCGACGCTTCCGAGCACGCGGAAGGCGGGATCGACGACGAAGATCTCGGAAAACACGTCCGGCAGATCGTCGGTCTCGCGAGCGTGATCGATGACCTGCTGGGTGGTCCAATAGGGAGCGACGGCGACGAAGTCGCTCTGCATGAGACGGCCAGCCGTCTCCTCCGGATAGTCGAGGTTGCGCTCGAGGGCGGCGCGCTCCAGACGCGGCACCTGCGAGAGAATTTCCTCGCGGTCGCTTTCCTCGAGATTCTCGATGAGGTAGGCGGCGTCGTCGGTGTCGAGCTCGGTGACGGCCCGGGCGAGCAGCTCGTTCGGCAATGCTTCCGAGAGCTGATCGCGAACGTTCTCATCGATCTCGGTCAGGACCTCGTAGTCGAACGCCGGTCCCAGCGCCTGGATGAGCTCGATGCGATGCTCGGGGCTCAGGATTTCGATGATGTCGGCGAGATCGGGAGCGCGAAGATCCTTAACGAGCGCCGTCGCACGTTCCGTGTCGGCAGCAAGAAGCGCCTCGGTGACCTCGTGCGCGAGGTCAGAGGCATTCGGGCCGTCATCGTCTTCGAAGTCCTCATCGCCGGCCATTGGCTTCCCCACGTCGTCGATCGTGTGCCGATACGCCCGGGCAGCCATGCATGGCCAGCCGAAAAGTTGCTTCTGCCCCGGAAAACCACAGGATGCGTAGCAAGGACGTCACCGAACTGACACTTGCGCTGCGCAAACTCGGACCGTGACGCCGTGTTATTTGCTTATCGCCCGCGAAGCTCTATACGATGCTCCACGAGCGCCATACCGCTTGCCACCGGCCCCCTTCGAGGGCAACCGGGGTATAAGGACGCACGTACAGCATAAAGTGGAGAGACCGGGCATGAGCGCCACTCCGAGCGCAACTCTTGCGTTCGCGATGATGCTGGCCGTTGTGGCTGGCGGCGGCGGAGCCTTGGCCCAGGACCCCTGCGCCGGGTGCGGACAGCAAGCAGCAATCCGCTCCGATCGGGGGCTACACACCACCGCCCGAGTGTGCTTCGCGATCCGACCTGCTCGGCATATCGCGCATCGTCGAGATCGACACCGCGACGGGCCCGAAGTTCGGGGCGCAACATCCGGCGCAGGAATTTCTCAACGACGGTGAGATCGTGCTGACGTTCGACGACGGCCCGATGCGACGGTATACGGGCCCGATCCTCGATGCGCTCGATGAGCAGTGCACGAAGGCCACCTTCTTCTCGGTCGGACGCATGGCCATCGCGGACCCGACAACTCTGAAAGAAGTTGCGCGGCGCGGCCACACGGTTGGCGTGCACACCTGGTCGCACAAGAAGCTTCCGACGCTGAGCTCCAACGCGGCGAAGTACGAGATCGAGCTCGGGCTATCGGCTGTCTCCAAAGCACTCGGCACTCAGGCGGCGCCGTTCTTCCGGTTTCCGTATCTGGCCGAGAACAAGTCCACGACTTCCTATCTGCAGGCTCGTGGGCTCGGAATCTTCGGCATTCACGTCGACTTCGCGTGATTTCCGCACCAGGAGCCCCGGAGTCGTGCTGCGCAACGTACTGGCCCAGCTCGACCACACGAAGAAGGGCATCATCCTTTTCCATGACATCCAGCCGGCCACCGCCGGCGCGCTGTCGAGCCTGCTGGCTGAGCTGAAGAAGCGCGGCTACAAGGTCGTGCACATGATTGCCAAGACACCGGCCACGACGCTGCCGGAGTACGACGCCATCGCCGAAAAGGCGCTCAAGGCCAAGGTCGCGGCGCAGGCCGCCAACCCATTGGCGTCCCGTGCCGCCACTTGGCCCAATCAGGGTGGGCCCAATCAGGCTGGATCCAGCAAGCCAGGCGAGGATCTACCTTGGACGAAGCCCACCAAGGCGTCCACGACGGGCTCGAAGCCTAAGACATCGGGTCAGCCGACGCGGAAGGTCGACTTCGCAAACCCGGCCGACGAACCCTGGCAAATCAAGCCCTTCGGGAACTGACGCCGCGGACCGATGCGTCCGGGACTCACCTCTTCGCTTATCCGGACCTCCGTGAGCCCACCGGCCTTGCCGGGTGCTCCCAAATCGAACAGATTGCCGCTCAAAAGCGGTAAGATCCTTTCGGGGGGAGCTTCGATGCGCCGTCTCTTTGCTGGCCTTTTGGCCGTGAGCCTCATCATCACCGCGTCAACTCCGGGTCTTTCCGAGGGCTGTCAGGACCCTGCGAACGCGCTCGGCGTGTCGCGGGTCATCGAAATCGATGCGAGCGGCGGGCCGATCTTCGGCGATATGACCAAGCGCGAGAAGGAACCGGCGTTCCTCGAGCCCAAAGAGGTGGTGCTGACCTTCGACGACGGTCCGGTGCCGTGGATCACCACGCCCATTCTCGATGCGCTCGACAAGTTCTGCACCAAGGCGACCTTCTTCTCCGTCGGCGAGATGGCGCTGGCCTATCCGTGGATGTCGAAAGAGGTCATGGCGCGCGGGCATACGCTCGGAACGCACACGTGGTCTCATCCCCTCTCGCTGCGCCGCCTTAGCCTCGAGAAGGCCACCGACCAGATCGACCGGGGCTTTGCAGCCGTAACTCTCGCTGCCGGGCAGCCGATCGCGCCCTTCTTCCGCTTTCCGGGTCTCAGTGACTCGGACGCGCTCCTGGCCCACATGCAAACGCTCGGCATCGCCAGCTTCACCGTCGATGTGGTTTCGAACGACAGCTACATCGGCAGCCCCGACCGCATCGCCGACCGCGTGCTCAAGCTCGCCGAGGCACGGCAGGGCGGCATATTGCTGTTTCACGACATCAAGGCCGCGACGGCCAAGGCTCTGCCCAAGATCCTGGCTGAGCTCAAGGAGCGCGGCTTCAAGGTCGTCCACCTGCGCGCCAAGGCGCCCATGGCACCAATCACGCAGTACGACGCTGAGCTTGCGGCCATCATGGCCAAGGCTCCGAAGAAGAACCAGCCGGTGCCCTTCTACGGCGCGGTTCCGCCACCCAAGACAGCCGACGGGGCGGAGCCCTCGCTGGTGCAGCTCGCCCCCATCGCCCGGGCTCGGGTGATCGAGGCTTCCGCAACAACCGGTGCCGACGCAGCCGAGACGACCGCGGCCCCGCGCAAGCATCGGGGCAACGGGGTCAATCACCGCAAGCGCCCGCGCCGCGAGGCCATGAACGACCAATAGCGGGCAAGCCGCTAGACTCCTTCCGGCTCCGTCGCTCCCTATAGTCGGCCGCGCTCGCCCGTGCTGTCGCAATTGTTACGTAGAATTCATGCCTTGCGGCCGAAAATAGTTTCGCCCGACTGCGCCGGATTCCTCGCTGCCGCCTCGTTCTTTACGGTAATGTCAGGTAGCGGCGCGCGAGGTTCCCGCTGAAGTGCAGGAGCCTCGCTTTCCCCTACTGGAAGTCAGGCTGGTCGAGCCTAAGAGGAGTGGCCATGTTGAGGCCGTTGATCATCGGCAGCGCGCTTGTTGCTGCGCCGGTCGCGTGGATGCTCGCGGGCGGCGCGGTTCCCGACAGCGTACGCGGTGCGGCCGACGGCTTCAAAAGACAGCTTGGTCTCGCCTCGCCCGCCGAGCCGGTAGCGAGCAAGGATGCGGCGCGGAAGGCGCCCTCCGGCAAAGGCGGCAATCAGAGCGTTGCAGTCGAGACGGCAGCGGCGATCGCAATTGAAACCTCGCAGGACCTGCGCGCCATCGGCAGCCTGCAGTCCGACGAGTCCGTGCAGATCACCTCCGAGATCGCCGGCCGGGTGACCGAGATCCCGTTCGGAGAAGGCGGGCCTGTCAAGGCCGGCGACATCCTCGTCAAGCTCGACGATGCGCTCGCGGACGCCGAGGTCGAGGATGCGGAAGCCCGCTTCAGCCTCGCGGCCGGAAACCTCGATCGCGCCAACACGCTGGCGCAATCCGGCAACGTCACGGAAAGGGCGCGCGACGAGGCGACGGCCAACTCCGAGACCGCGCGCGCCGCACTCGAGCTGCACGCGTGCGGCTTTCCAAGCACACCATCCGGGCGCCGTTCCCCGGCGTCGCCGGCATGCGCAAGGTTTCGCCCGGCGCCTACGTCACAGCCGGACAACCCATCGTGAATCTCGAGAAGATCGACACCCTCAAGGTCGACTTCAAGCTGCCCGAGCTGTTCCTGGCCGTGTCAGCATCGGTCAGACAGTCGAGATCCTCGTCGATGCGCTGCCGGGGCGAACGTTCACCGGCACGATCTACGCCATCGATCCGCAGGTCGACGTCAACGGGCGGGCGCTCTCCATTCGCGCGCGGCTCGAAAATCCCGAGCTGGTGCTGCGGCCGGGCCTGTTCGCGCGCATCAAGATCAAGGGACCGACGCGGAGCAAGTCGTCGTCATCCCGGAAAGCGCCATCGTGCCGCGCGGCGGCGAGAAGTTCGTGTTCCGCATCGAGAACGGCAAGGCGGTCGAGGCCAAGGTGAGGCTCGGCCAGCGCAGCAATGGGCGTGGTCGAGATTCTCGAAGGTGTCAGGCCGGATGCCATCGTCGTCACGGCCGGCCAGCAGAAGCTGCAAAGACGGCAGTCTCGTCGAGATCATCGCAAGCAGCGCGCCCACGCCGGAGCGGGGCAGCTCATGGGCCTGTTCGAGTTCTGCATCCGCCGGCCGGTCTTCGCGACGGTGCTGAGCCTCGTCATGGTGCTGCTCGGCATCGTCTCCTATACGCGGCTGACGGTGCGCGAATATCCCAACGTCGACGAGCCGGTCGTGTCGGTCGACACGACCTATCCCGGGCGCCTCGGCGACCATCATCGAGAGCCAGATCACGCAGATGCTCGAGGGCTCGATCGCCGGCATCGCCGGCATCGACGTGCTGGAATTCGACCAGCCGCGCCGAGACCAGCCGCATCACCGTCCGCTTCCGCCCCGACGTCGATCCGGACGTGGCCGCCAGCGACGTGCGCGACCGCGTCAGCCGCGTGCGCCGCCGCCTGCCCGGACGAGGTGCGACGAGCCGACCATCGCCAAGGTCGAGGCCGACGCGCAGGCGATCATGATCCTGGTGTTCACCAGCGCCGAGATGACGCCGCTGCGAGATCACCGACTATGTCGACCGCTTCGTCGTCGACCGGCTGAAGAACCTCAACGGCGTCGCCGACGTGACGATCTACGGCGAGCGCCGCTATGCCATGCGCATCTGGATCGACCGCGAGCGGCTGGCGGCCTTCAATCTCACGGTCCAGGACGTCGAGAGCGCGCTGCGGGCGCAGAACGTCGAGCTGCCGTCGGGGCGCATCGAGAGCCGCGACCGCGAGTTCACGCGTGCTGTCGCGCACGGGGCTCGTCACGCCCGAGCAGTTCCGCAACATCGTCATCAAGATCGCCGACGACCATCAGGTGAAGCTGGGCGAGGTGGCGCGCGTCGAACTCGGCGCCGCCGATGAGCGGCGCGACAGCCGCTACAACGGCGCAGCCCGCCATCGCGGTCGGCGTCATCAAGCAGGCGGTCGCCAATCCGCTCGACGTGTCGCAAGGCGGTGCGCGAGCGTGCTGCCCGAGATCAACCAGTCGCTGCCGCAGGGCTTGCGGCCGACATCGGCAACGACAGCGCCGTGTTCATCGACCGCTCGATCAAGGCCGTCTATCACACCATCGGCGAGGCGATCGCTGCTGGTGGTGCTGGTGATCATGTTCTTCCTGCGCTCGTTCCGGGCCTCGCTGATCCCGATCGTCACCATTCCGATCTCGCTGATCGCCACGTTCACGCTGATGTTCGCCATGGGCTTCAGCATCAACACGCTGACGCTGCTCGCCATGGTGCTCGCCATCGGCCTCGTCGTCGACGACGCCATCGTCGTGCTGGAGAACATCTACCGGCACATCGAGGACGGCATGAAGCCGGTCGCCGGCGGCCATCGAGGGCACGCAGGGAGATCGGCTTTGCCGTCATCGCCATGACGCTGACGCTGGCGGCGGTCTATGCGCCGATCGCCTTCGCGCCGGGCAAGACCGGGCGCCTGTTCCTGGAGTTCGCGCTGACGCTGGCGGGCGCGGTGCTGATCTCGGGCTTCGTGGCGCTGACGCTGACGCCGATGATGTGCTCCAAGCTGCTGCGGCACAATCCGAACCCGGGCCGCGCTCTTCACTCATCGATCGAGCGCGCGTTCACGGGCCTCGAGAGCGGCTACAGGCGCGCTCTCGGCCGCGCTCTCAGCGCACGCGGTGTCGTCATCGCTGCATCGCGCTCGGGGTTGCCGCGCTCGAGCGGCTATTCCTGCTCATGAGCCTCAAGTCCGAGCTGGCGCCGGTCGAGGATCGCGGCGTGCTGCGCAGTCCGCGGCACGGGGCCCGAGGGCGCGACGCTCGCCTACACCAGCCGCTACAGCAACCAGGCCGACGAGATCCTCGCCGAAGGTGCCGGAGATCGAGCTCGCGCCTGGTCATCAACGGCAGGCCCGAGGTGTCGCGCTTCCTGATCTTCGACGCGCTTCAAGGACTGGGACGATCGCGAGCGCTCGCAGCAGCAGATCAACGCGCGAGATCAACGCCGCAAGCTGCGGCGCATCGCCGGCGTGCACGCGTCTCGTCCAGCAACCCCGGCTCGTTCGGCGCAGCGCGGCTCGTCGCGGCCGATCGAGTTCGTGCTCCAGACCTCGGGCACCTACGAGGAGCTGCAGGAGTATGTCGACCAGATGCTGGAGCGCATCGCGCGACTATCCGGGCCTCGACAGCGTCGACACGGACCTGAAGCTCAACACGCCCGAGTTCCGCATCGAGATGGACCGCGCCAAAGTCGCCGACCTCGGTCTCGACGTCACTGTCGTCGGCCGCACGCTCGAGACGCTGCTCGGCGGCCGCCAGGTGACGCGCTTCGAGCATGAACGGCGAGCAGTACGACGTCATCGTGCAGCTCGCGGCCGAGGACCGCGCCTCGCCGCCAGACGCTGTCGACACGATCTTCCTGCGCTCGCCGACGGGCGACATGGTCCAGCTCTCCAACATCGTCAAGGTCGGTGGAGGCGGTGGCGCCCAAGGAGCTCAAGCGCTTCAACCAGCTGCGCGCGGTGACGATCTCCGCCAACCTGGCGCCGGGCTACGCGCTGGGCGAAGCCTTGTCGTTCCTGGAGAAGACGGCGCGCGAGGTGCTGCCGCGCGACGGTGCAGACCGACGTCAACGGCCAGAGCCGCGATTTCCGCGCCGCGGGGCAGAGCCTGGCGCTGGTGTTCGTGCTGGCGCTCGGCTTCATCTATCTGGTGCTGGCGGCGCAGTTCGAGAGCTTCCGCGATCCGCTCATCATCCTGCTCACGGTGCCGCTGTCGATGACGGGCGCGCTCGGGGCGCTGTATCTCGCCGGCGGCACGCTCAACGTCTACTCGCAGATCGGCCTCGTGACGCTCGTCGGGCCTCATCACCAAGCACGGCATCCTGATCGTCGAGTTCGCCAACCAGCTCGAAACGGCGGGGCGGGCGCGCCTGGAGGCCATCATCGAAGCCGCAAGCTTGCGCCTGCGGCCCATCCTGATGACGACCGGCGCCATGGTGCTCGGCGCCGTGCCGCTGGCGCTGGCGACCGGCGCGGGCGCGGAGAGCCGTCAGCAGATCGGCTGGGTGATCGTCGGCGGCATGAGCCTCGGCACGCTGCTGACGCTGTTCGTCATTCCGGTGGTGCTGAGCTTCGTCGGCGCGCACCACAAGGCCGAGCCTGAGCACGCGGGCGACACGCCCCGCCGTGCCCGTGCCGAGCGGACATATACATCGCCGGCGCAAGTTCCTCTTAGCAGTGACGCGTGGCGAGGCCTTCGGCATCGAGCATGTGGCCGGTGAGCTTGCGTCCGCCCCTGCTGGCGAGGTGCAAGGCCAGCGCGGCGAGATCGGCGTCCGACGTCAGCGGCGCGCCCGACGATAGCGCCGACACCGACGACGTGGGGCCCACGGAATTGACACGGATGCCGTACTCGGCCCACTCGCGTGCCTGGGCGCGCGTCAGATCAGCCAGCATGACGCGGGTGATATCGGCGAGGAGGCCTGCGCGCCGCACACCGGCGCTCGGCATGGTGACGACGTTGAGGATGGCGCCTTCCGTCCAGGTGAGGCGCATGCGATTGGCGGCAACGCGCGTGATCATGGCTGCAGCTTCGAGCCGGTCAGCAATAAAGCCTTCCACGTCGTCGACGCTCTCGAAGCGGGCGCAGTCCTGAGGTTCGATGTGGACAAGATTGACGACGGCGTCGAGGCCGCCCATGTCCTGCATCACCGACTGCACAAGGCACACCGCCTCATCGGACCCGGCGAACGGCTCGTCATAAACCTTGAGCTCGGCCGCGCTCTCGGAGAGCACGGCAGCAAGCTCGGTCATGGCGGGAGAATTCTCAGCGGTCTGAAGAACAAGGCGCGCCTTGTGGTCGGCAAAGCTACGCGCAACATCAACGCCTACGGCCGAATTCACGCCGGTCAACAGAACACGCACCCCGGCCAATTCGGCATAGGCCGGCACTTCGCACTCACGCGCAAAAACACTCATGAACATCGGGCCGTTCTCCTTCGTACGCCGGACCTCAGAGGTCGCCCGGTCAACACAATACCATGCCGATTCGGCTAACGACATCTAAACGGCGCCGCGATTCGGGTTGGCCGTTGGCACCCTCGTGGCGCCTTTGGGGCTCTCCCCCGGAAAACACACGTACCGACCCGGTGCATACGGGACACGGCGGTGCATAAGTCTGCTCGCTGGCTAGTTAAAAGCTGGTGATACACGTGGGGGCCGTCATTGCCTTAATTGGGGAAGAGCGTGACTTTGTCCCCACGATTCGCATTACGCATGGGCCGCTTACGCCGGCTCGTGAGACCCCGGGGGACCACCTGCTCATGAGGCAAAACCAGCAAACATCACAGACCTTCGTCATGCTGGCGATGGGGCTCGTTACTGGTGCCGTGGCTATTGCTCTTTATCAGCACGCCGGCTTGCCTGGGCCTGTCGCCGCGACGACGGCTCTTGCGGTGTATGTCGTGCTTCTGACGGCGCATGCCGTGCTTTGGCGCGGACGCGGTAGCTCGATGAGCTTCGCGCGGGATCGGCGCAAGAAAGAGGTTCAGCGACTGGCGGGCGAGCAGAAGCGCGCTCAGCCGGCTGCCGGTCTTTCAGGACTGAGCCTCGGCGCGGGCCGCGGTACAGCCGCTGAGCTGTCGCCCGCGCCTATACTGCCGCAGCCGCAACGCAGCGGCAAAGAAGTTGCAGCAGCGTCCCGCCCGCAGGCTGGCCCCATTCTCGGACCCGCTCCGCAGCCGCAGCATCTGGCTCCGCCGCCAATGCCCCAGTTGCCTCCGCTCAACAAAGACGCCCGTCCGGCCGCCGCGCAGGCCAGCGACGGAGATATGTGGTCCTATCGTCCGGCCGCGCTCCCCGGCTCGATTTGCCGCCCTTCGTGACCGGGCGCGCGGCTGGTCGTGGGCAAGCGCCGGCTGCCGGCGGGGCACACGCACAGGGCGGCCGCCCCGAGGCCAATACCCTTCCACCCATGCCGCCGCCACTGCCCGCCCTCGGCAGGGGACCGCGCGAGGCCGACGTCGAGGTCATCCAGGACGCCATCAAGCGGCTGCTCGAAGAAGTGAACGCCGCCGAAGCGCAGGCTGCTCAGCAGACCCGGATGGAAGATGCGGCAGCGTCTGCAGGTGCGCAGGCACATATGCCCGCCGAACAGGTGGAATACTCGGTCGACGCCCTGAAAATGGCGGCGCAGGCGATGCGCGTTGCCGGCCAGAAGGCCGAGGCCATGCCGCCACCCGTCCCACAGACCATGCCGGATCTGCCGCCTTTCGTTGCCCAGCCGCAGCAGTGGGGCCAGGCCATGCATCCCTCGCAGTCCAGGGCTCAGCTTCTCTCGGATGCGATCAAAGCAGGGCGCATCGACGTGCGGCTGGAGCCGATCCTTGGGCTCGAGGATCAGCAGACGCGGCATTATGAGGTCTCCGTCCGCCTTCGCGACGCCACGGGGGCTCCGATGGACGTGGACGGCTCGGGCCCGGATCTGCGTGGCACGGGGCTTCTGCCGCTGTTCGACAGCGTGCGGGTGACGCGCACTGCGGCGGTTGCGCGCCGGCTCGAGGAACGCGGCAAGAGCGGCTCGATCTTCTCGAGCTTCAATGGCGAGTTGGTCGTCGACGAAGGCTTCCTCGGCGAGCTGGCCGAAACGCTGCACCAGCGGGCGAGCCTGGCAGCCCAGCTCGTGCTGTCGTTCACGCAGAACGACGTGCGCGGCTTCGCGGCGGCGGAATGGGATTCGCTCGCCGACATGCGGGCCCTCGGCTTCCGCTTCGCACTGTCCGACATCACCGACCTCGACATGGACTTCGAGGCACTGGCCGAGCAGGGCTTCGCATTCGTGAAGCTCGATGCGGACGTGTTCCTCAAGGGCCTGCCCACCGCAAACGGCATGATCCCGTCGAGCGACGTGTGCCGCCATCTGGCCAAGCTCGGGCTTACGCTCGTGGTCGAGCATATCGACAACGAGGACAAGCTGGCGCGCATCTTCGGATTTGGCGTGCTGCTGGGACAGGGGCAACTGTTCGGCGGACCGAGGCCCGTGAGGTCGGACGTCGTTTCGACTTCGGGGACGGCCGCGGCCTGAACCCGAGCGGCGCTTCGGCGGCGTTTGAAAGACCTGAACGCGGGCCCGGTTCGGCCCGCGTTCACGTTTTGGCAGGCGCTCGCCCCTTCCCCTTGGCGCCATTCGACACTAGGGTCCTTTCCGACTTTGATAAAAACACGGAAAGACCCCAGCTCTTTGTTTTTCCGTGCTTCTTAACGGGCTCCTTCGATGCATGGCTACGCCATGACCGGTTTCCACAGCTTTTTCCGGAGCGCTCTGTATTTCGTGCTTCTTAACGGAAAACCGGTTCCCACTTTTCCGGAAGCACTCTAGGGATGCGGGATGCAAGATCCTCAGGCCACACCGCATTCCATCCCCGTCATCACCTCGATTGCCGAGCTGGCTCCCACGCGAGAAGCCTGGCTCACGGACATCTGGGGCGTGATGCACAACGGCGTCGTCCCCTTCACGGCCGCCTGTGAGGCGTGCGCCCGCTTCCGCCTCGGAGGCGGCGTGGTGCTTCTGCTTTCGAATGCCCCCCGCCCGGCGCAAAGTGTCGTGGAACAGCTGGACCGCATCGGCGTGCCGCGCTTCGCCTACGATACGGTGCTGACCTCGGGCGACGCGGCGCGGGCGCTTGTCGGCGCCTACCGGCATCGCCCGGTGTTTCCTCTCGGGCCCGAACGTGACCTGACGCTTTATGAGGGATTGGACGTCGTACTCTCGGACGCGGCGTCGGCGGTCGCTATCTCGTGCACCGGGCTTTTCGACGACGAGATCGAGACGCCCGCCGACTATCTGGACATGCTTCAGGGCTTCGCCGCACGCGGACTGCCGATGGTGTGCGCCAATCCGGATCTCACCGTCGAGCGCGGCGACAAGATCGTCTACTGCGCCGGCGCGCTGGCGGTGGAGTACGAGAAGCTCGGCGGGTCAGTCGCCTATGCGGGGAAGCCGTTTCTGCCGGTGTATGATCTGGCGTTAGCGCGGCTGGCCGAGATCAAGGGACGCCCGATCGAGCGGGCCCAGATACTCGCCATCGGCGACGGCATCCGCACCGACATCAAGGGCGCGGCGGCGGCGAACATCGACAGCGTGTTCGTCGCCAGCGGCGTTCATCTCTCGGGCGGCGATGTGACCAGCGAAACGCTGGCGCCGCTGTTCCCAGATCCCGCCGTGCGTCCCATCGCGGCGATGGCCACGCTGGCGTGGCACAGCGAGTGACGCTTCACACGGTGAGGACGATCTTGCCGATGTGCTGGCTCAATTCCATGCGCGCATGGGCGTCGGCGGCGTTGCCGAGCGGATAGGTGCGGTCGAGCACGATGCGAACGCGGCCATCAGCCAATAGCGGCAGCACGTTCGTTTCCACTGCGCGCGCGATACCGCCTTTGATCTCCGTCGGGCGGATGCGCAGCGTGGAGCCCGTGAGAACCAGGCGCTTCAGCATCACGCGCATCATGTCGACGGTGACCATGGAACCGGATTGATAGCCGATGTTGACGAGCCGGCCGTCGTCAGCGAGCGAGCGGATGTTGCGGTCGATGTAGTCGCCGCCGACCATATCGAGGATCACGTCGACACCTCGCTTGCCGGTCTCGGCGCGCACGACCTCGAAGAAATCCTCGTCGTGATAATTAATGGCCCGCGTCGCGCCCAGCGCGAGACAGGCGGCGCATTTCTCGGGCGAGCCGGCTGTCGTGATGACCTTGGCGCCAAAGGCCGCCGCAAGTTGTATGGCGGTTACGCCGATGCCGCTCGAACCGCCATGAACGAGGAACCACTCGCCGCTTTTCAGGGCGCCGCGCTCGAACACGTTGTGCCAGACGGTGAAGAAGGTTTCCGGTACGGCCGCCGCCTCGACCGACGTGAGGTTCGCGGGAACCGGCAGCACGGCCGGCTCGTCGGCGAAGCAATATTCGGCATAGCCGCCGCCGTTCACCAGAGCCATGACGCGATCGCCGATCTTGAAGCGGCTCGCCCCCTCGCCCAGCGCCGCTACCGTGCCGGCGACCTCGAGCCCCGGGATTTCCGAATGGCCCTTAGGGGCGGGATAGAGCCCCTGGCGCTGCAGAACGTCCGGGCGGTTCACGCCGGCTGCTTCGACCTTGATCAGCACCTGGCCCGCGCCGGGCGCCGGCACGGGGCGCTGCTCCGGCACGCAGAACCTCGGGGCCGCCCTTGCCGTTGATGGCAATGACGGTCATCGTAGCCGGAAGCGTGGTCATGCGCGGGTCTCCTGGGGCGTGAATTGGGCCATACCTGCCCGAGCCCGGGCCAAGAGACAAGCGCGGCGCATGAGACCGTTCGAAACGGCGACGCAATGGAGGCCCTATGGACTGGGACGAGGTCAGACCGAAAGCGGCCAAGGCTGCGAGCATTGGCGAAAGTCTCGAGACCCTGTCGGTGGCCGAGCTCGAGGCGCGCATTGCAAGCCTTCGAAGCCGAGATCGCGCGGACGCGCGATGAACTCGCAAAGAAAAAAGCGCACGAGAACGCGGCAGCGGCCCTGTTCAAACGTCCGAGCACGTGAGGCTCGGTGCTCAGCGCCGCCCCGCTGCAACATGGTTGACGGGGCGTGAACAAGTTCTGAGCAAAACCTTAGCGGCCGTGTCTCATGGCGGGGCACAGCGTTTGTCCGCAAATGACGCAAAGGTGAATCGGGCGCGGCCCGAGGCAGGGCGCCGCTTAAGACTATGTTAGCGATAGGGGCGTACTTTCACCGCATCCAGTCATCTGGATCCTGGGTGGTGCCTAGCCACCCTGTTTGACGCCTCCCTGTTGACTTCTGAGCCGCCGAAAGGCGGCTCATTTTTTGCATAGTATCCACAGAGCGCTGGTTGTGTCGTTCTTGGCCATCTTGTTAACACTGGTCTCGTACGTTCTAACGGTGCTATTGGTGATTAAATCGTAGGCGTATGTATCGAAGCGTAATCATGAGCAACAGGTCTAGCGTAGAAAATCTCTTCGCCGATAAAGGCGTAACGGTCTCGTTCGGAGAGCGCTTCCAGGCGTCCGAACAGTTCGACCGTATCTTCTCGGAGGGCATGGCGCTGGTCGAGCGCTCCGCCGCCTACCTCGACGGCGATGGCCGCCGCGAGTCCAAAGGGCTTCCCAGCCAAATCACGGTTCTCTATGCGACTGAAAGCATGCGTCTGACGACGCGGCTGCTCGAGCTCGCATCGTGGCTTCTCATTCGCCGCGCCCTCAAAGAGGGCGAGATCACGGCCGAGGAAGCACAGCGCAAACGTGGGCGCGTCCGACTGCAGTCGCTGGGACGCCCCTCGCACACCAAAGGCTTCGCCGAGCTGCCGCAGGGTCTGCGCGATCTCATCGAGATGAGCTACGCGCTGCATGATCGCATCGTGCAGCTCGATCGCGCCATGGGCACGACACAGGATCCCGCGACCGAGCAGCAAGCTGCTCCCGCCAATCCTGTCGCCAACCAGATGGCCGCGCTTCAGCAGGCTTTCGGCGAGAAGCGCGTGGCGTCGCGCTAAGCGCCGCCGCAGCAAACAGATATGCAAAAAGGCCCGGGATGATTTCCCGGGCCTTTTCGTTTGATACCGCCGAAGCGGCGACGCAACCCTTAGGGCGTCGCCGCGATGGCAGCTTAGAGGAAGCCTTCGAACTTCTTCTTGAAGCGCGACAGGCGGCCGCCGCGGTCCATGAGGCGCTGATCGCCGCCGGTCCAGGCGGGATGCGACGTGGGATCGATGTCGAGATGCAGCTCGTCGCCTTCCTTGCCGTAGGTGGAATAGGTGACGAACTCGGTCCCGTCGGTCATCTTGACCTTGATCTGGTGGTAGTCGGGATGGTCGGTGTCTTTCTTCATGACGGCTGCTCGCTCATTTAGGGACGATTGCGGCCGCACGTGCTCGGCAGCTATTGCCTCACCTCGGCGCATCCCAATTTAATGGATGCGCCTCTATAGTCGAACTGATCCCACGAGACAAGCGCGCAAAGCCATTAACTGGACCCGCGAGTGCCCAGAAATGGCCTAAGTCGCGGAAAATACGACCGTTCAGCTCGTATTTCCGCGACGCTTCAATCGTTGACGAGGGGGGCGGGCGTCGAGCATGGTCCCAGCGCCCAGCCGCCCCGTACGAGCAGGAAAGTCGCCCTTTTGGCCAAGAACGAAACGACATCCGCCCCGGCAGCCCTCGAAGCATCGGCACAAGACGAAAGCCCGAGGCCGCGCATCCGCTCGCTCTCGCCGCTGCTGGCGCTGTAGCCCTATATCCTGCGGCACCCCGGCGCGGCTCGTGGCTGCGTTCGCCGCCCTCGTCGTCTCGGCGCTCGCCATGCTGGCCGTGCCGATGGCCGTGCGCCGCATGATCGACCTCGGTTTCGGCGCCCACGACGGCGTCTTCATCGACCAATACTTCGCCATGCTGATCGTGCTCGGCCTGGTGCTGGCCGTCGCCAGCGCGGCGCGCTTCTATCTCGTCAACTGGCTCGGCGAGCGGTCTGTGGCGGACCTGCGCGCCGACGTGTTCGCGCACCTCGCGCGCCTCGGACCCGGCTTCTACGAGCGCACGCACTCGGGCGAGGTGATGAGCCGCCTCACCGCCGACACGACGCAGATCAAGGCCGCAGCCGGATCCGCGCTCTCGCAGGCGCTGCGCAACATCATCATGCTCATCGGCGCGCTCGTCATGATGTTCGTCACGAGCCCGCGCCTGTCGCTGCTGGTGCTCGTCGCCATTCCGCTGATCGTGCTGCCGCTCGTCGCCTACGGCCGCGTGGTGCGCCGCCTGTCGCGCACGGCGCAGGATACGCTTGCGGAGGCTTCGGCCTATGCGGCCGAGAACCTTGCCGCCGTGCGCACCATGCAGGCGTTCGTCAACGAAGGCGCGGTCGCGGCGCAGTTCCAGCGCGCAGTCGAGCGCTCGTTTGTCGCCGCGCGCGACCGCATGCGGTCGCGCGCCGGGCTCACGGGCATCGTCATTTTCCTGGTCGTGATCAGCATCGCGGCGTGCTGTGGTTCGGCGCGGCCTCCGTGGTGAGCGGCGAGATCACGGGCGGACGGCTCAGCCAGTTCGTCCTCTATGCGGTGTTTGCCGCCGCTGCTCTCGGCGAGCTTTCCGAAGTGTGGGGCGAGATCAGCCAGGCCGCCGGCGCCGCCGAACGCATTACCGAATTGCTGACCATCGAGCCGGAGATCCGCTCGCCCGAGCACCCTGTTCCGCTTCCGAAGCCCCTCAAGGGCGAGGTCGTGTTCGACAACGTGAGCTTCGCATACGCGTCACGCGCCAACATCGCAGCGCTTCGAGCCGTCTCGTTCCGCGTGGCGCCAGGCGAGCGTGTCGCCATCGTCGGCCCATCGGGCGCCGGCAAATCGACGGTGCTCAATCTGCTGCTGCGCTTCTACGATCCGACGAGCGGCGCCGTCACGGTCGATGGCGTCGATGTGAAGTCGCTGGCGCTCGACGACCTCAGGCGCTCGATCGCGCTGGTGCCGCAGGACGTCGCCCTGTTCGCCGACACGGTCGCCGACAACATCCGCTACGGCACGCCCGGTGCGACCCAGGCCGAGGTCGAGCAGGCGGCGAAGGCCGCCAAGGCCGACGAGTTCATCCGGGCGCTGCCGCAAGGCTACGAGACCCAGCTCGGCGAGCGCGGCGTGACGCTTTCGGGCGGCCAGCGCCAGCGCATCGCCATCGCGCGCGCCATTCTCAAGAACGCGCCGATCCTGCTGCTCGACGAAGCGACCAGCGCGCTCGACGCGGAGAGCGAGCTTGCCGTGCAGCGCGCCCTCGAGCGCATGATGGCGGGGCGCACGACCATCGTCGTCGCGCACAGGCTGGCCACGGTGCAGAAGGCCGACCGCATTCTGGTGCTGGACAAGGGCCGCATCGTCGAAAGCGGGACGCATCGCGATCTCGCCAACAGCAGCGGACTTTATGCGCGGCTGTCGGAACTCCAGTTCGGCCACGAAGCTGCCGAGTAGCGCCTCGTTCCGCGCGTGGCGCGGTCAGCTAGCGATCTTCCACGGATGATCAGTTGCTGGCGCCGCCGGCGGTCGTGGTCGTCTCGGCCGCGCCTGAGCTCGTCACATCGGACTGCTGGCCATACTTGGTGAGGACACTGCGCGCGCGTTCTGCAACCGCGTCGGCAATGGCCGCATGCCCTTCGGCCGACGGATGGAAGGCGCCAGAATAGCGTGGACGCCAGCAGGATCTGGAACCAGGACAGGCTCTGCAGCTTCAAGACCTTCTGCAGCACGGAGCCCGCGACATGGAAATTGCCGGTCATGAAGGCGTCGTTGGGCGTGCGGAACCAGCGCTGACGCTGAGCATAGGGCTGGAAGAATGCCGGGTTGTAGGGGGCCCAGACGTTGCCCTTCTTACGCGGCAGGCGCAGATCGTCGGCGACCCTGCCAGAGCCGTCTGTATGTCCCGCACATAGACCGCGGCCGATGAACGCTTTGCGGTGGCCATCGACGAACGACCAGCCGTGCGCCGCCGCACTCTGCTCCATCACCTGATCGAGCTTGTCAGCGAGCCAGGCGCTCGACAGGCGCTCTTCTCGGTGAGGTTGAATTCGTCGAACACCTCCATGCCGGCATTGCCGTCGGGGCACACGGCGCCTGCCGTCGTTCGAGCAGCGCCATCGGCGGATAGCCGGCGAGGATAACGCGGTCGCTCTCGTTCCAGGGCACGTGCAGGATGCCGTGCAGCGGCGCGGTTCATGGCCTTGTAGCGCTGATCGAGCGGCTCGAGCGAGCTCTTCGGCCTCCTCGATTGCCGTGCACCTGGCCGAACCAGCCGCCGAGCCTGCGCAGCAGCGACTCGTCGGCCAGCACGGCGTTGGCGACCAGGCGCGCGAAGCCGATGTCGTTGCCGCCGATCGACAGCAGCAGCGAGATCGATCTTGCGCGCCTTCTCGTCGGGCACTTGCTGAGCACCAGGCCGCCCTTGCAGCTCGGGGATCACGCCGTTGCATGTGATAGGCCTCGGGCAGGTCGTAGACGCGCGCCTCGCGCCGCCGCACTGGGCCTCGGCGACGGCCGAGATCTGCGACAGGTCCGGCGGATTGGGCACCCACTCGTTGCCCTTGTAGCGCAGGAACAGGCCGAACGTGGTCTCGGCGCCCGAGCAGGCGAAGCCGACGATACGTCACGGCGCGATGCGGATCCTCGACGGCGAGCTGCAGCGCGGCGCGCAGCTGGATGCGAATAGAGCGAGCGGTGGCAGGCCTGATCCAGCCAGCGCGCGTTCTCCTCGATGAACTCTTTGTCGCCGACCTGCTTCCAGGCGCCGACGCGGGCCGGATAGCCCGCGAGATCGGCTCTTGCGGCCGCTCCTTGCCGTAATCGGTGGCGCGCTCGGGCGAGAAGCGCACCGGCACGTCGGGGTTGCCCTCGCCGGAGGCGAAGCTGTCGCCCATGCCGACGATGAGGATGTCGCGAACCTTGATCTCGGTCGATGCAATCTCACGTCCGCCGACTGAGACGGAAACAGTCATGCCGCCCGGATATGGAACGTCGACTTCGACCGGCGCGGTGCAGGGCTTCGAGATGGCGTCGCCGCGCGGGCTCTCACCGCCGTGCGGCGTGGTCAGCCAGTTGCAATCGACGCTCGCGTCTGTGGCGCCAGAGAGCGTGACGATGACCTCGTGGCTCTTAGGATTGATGTAGTCGACGCGGTCCGGGCAGACGTAGCGGTTCTTCGCGTCGTTCCAGCACGTCTTGCGGTACATGGTTTCCGCCCAGCCCTCGTCATGGCGGCGGCTCAGCGCGTGCTCGGCCGACAGGACCGGCGTCTTGCGCTGCTCGGGCGTCAACGCGAGGTAGGTGGCGCGGTGGATCTCGGTGTCGGCGGGATCGGTGAAAAAGCGGAACGGGTTCTGAAGACGCCATTTGATCTCGACCGGCTGCTGCAGCGGCGAAATCTCAGGCGGCGGTGGCTCGCCTGTCGGCACGAGGGGGACGTAAGGTTGCGCCGGAGCCGGAGTAGCGGCGCCGGTGCCGTCGATGGTGCGCCCCATCGGCCGGGAGGCGGCATGACCGGGATGGGGTCGCTCGACGACGACGGCGGAGCGCCGCCGTCACCCTTCAGCAGTTCCTCGATGGTTTTCTCGGAGCTCGGGTCAGAGATTTGGGCGTGAGCGGGCGAGGAATGCGAAAAAGCCGCTCGCCAGCACGCCAGCAAGCAGAAGAGCGCCTGCGGCCCATGCTCGCGTTCCGTGCATGCCGTCTTGCCTCCGGTCCCCGCAACACGTCACTTCGTTTCGTGCTTCTTGTCAGAAAACCGCTTCACGCTTGCCTTACATTTTCCGGAAGCACTCGTATCGCATTCACAAGCTCAAATGCGACCGCGCCAATGAGCGCGCCACAGGCGGAAAACACGCGTCAGCGGCGATATTTCTGCAAGCCCTGCAAGCGCATCATGGCGCGGGCTTTCGATTGCACGCAAGTAGGGCCCTATCAGGGCCAGTGGCAAAAAAGCGGGGATAGCGGCAGCGGGAAGGCCGCTTGAAGAGGCGCGGAAATCCGCGAGGGACTGCCTCGCCTCCTCATTCAAAGCCTGCGCGATGCGGCGGGCTGCCGTGCGGGCCGGGTCTTGGCCCAGTTGGCGCGGATCGCCTGTGATTGCGGCCTCATCTGGGGGAAACGGCAGGCGGCCCTTGGCCAGAAGCCGCGGCAAAGACAACGCGAGATGCGTGCGGCCCAGCGCCGAGGCGGCCTCGCGGCAGAGGCGAGTTCGGAAACGCCGGCTGCATTGACCCCGAGCATGCGGAGCGCGAGGCGGAATGCCGCACCTTCGGTCTCGTCGAAATAGGCTTCGAACGCGCTCCGATCCGGAATGCCGTCCTCGTAGAGCTCGCGCGAGCGGCCCTCGATGGGGAGCAGAAGGAGATCGACCGGGAGTTCGAACCGGCGGGCGGCACGTCCCATGGCGTCGGCTACAGGATTGCCAGTGTCGGCACCCGAGGCAAAACCCTCGACGGCCCCGCGCCACCACTCGAGCCGGATCTCAGCGATCTGCGGATCGACGACGGTGAGCGGGATACGTGCCAGCTCGCCGAGATAGGCCGCAAGCGCGATGAGATCGTCGCGGACGCCGCGCGGAGCCAGCAGCGCCGACAGATAGCGATCGAAGCCAAGCGAGCGGGCGGCATCGCGCACCGCGTCCGTTTCTGACTGCAGGCTGTTGCGGCTCTCGTCGTGCACGTGCGCTCCTAGTCGACCGCGATCAACGCCGCCGCAACGGGGCGGCCTTCGGCGAGCAGGACATTATAGGTGCGGCAGGCGGCGCCGGTATCCATGACATCGAGACCGATACCCGCGTCCTCGAAAGCGCGGCGCACGTCCGGGCTCGGGCGCACGAGCGCGGGACCTGCTCCGAGCAAGACGAACGACACGCGGGCGGGCTCGGCGAAGACGCGAGAAAAATCAGACGGCGCGAGGTCGCCGATGCGGCTCACGGGCCAGGCGAAGATGCCCGACGGCAGGCACAGGAGCGAGCCCTTGTGGCTCATGCCGGCGAAGCGGAAGCCGCCGTTGCCGTAGGCTTCGATGGGCGCCTGTCCGGGAAAATGCGCTTCGCCCGGACATCACATGCCTCCAGCGGGCGCTCCGGAGCCCGGGCCTTACGCCTTGCCCGCCGCCGGAGTGTTGGCCTTGCCGGGGCTGCGGCCTTCGACCGTATCGCGCTTGACGCCGAGGTAGCCCAGCAGCGGCGCGGCGATGAAGATCGACGAATAGGTGCCGATCAGACACGCCGAAGCAGCATGGCGAAGTTGAAATTGCGCATCACCTCGCCGCCGAAGAAATAGAGCGCCAGAATGCACGGCGATGGCGGTCACGCCGGTCAGGATGGTGCGCGACAGCGTTTCGTTGATCGAGAGGTTGAGCAGCTCGTTCAGCTCCATCCTCTTGTACTTGCGCAGGTTCTCGCGGATGCGGTCGGACACGACGACCGTGTCGTTGACCGAGTAGCCGAGAATGGTCAGCAGCGCCGCGACGATCGACAGATCGAACTCGAGCTGGAACAGCGAGAAGATGCCGGCCGTGACGCAGCACGTCGTGGGCCAGCGCGACGATGGCGCCGACCGCGAACTGCCATTCGAAGCGGAACCAGACGTAGACGACGATGGCCACGATCGAGGCGAGCACGGCGATGAAGCCGGTCGTCCTGAGCTCGCTCGACACCGCGGGCCCCACGACCTCGACGCGCCGCTGCGTGAACCCGTCGCCGAGCGCGTCGAGTCACCTTCTTGAGGGCCGCCTGCTGGGCCTCCTCGCCGCCGGGCTGCTGCTCGACGCGGATCAGCACGTCGGCTTCGGCGCCGAAGCTCTGGATCTGCACGTCGCCGAGCCCGAGCCGTCGAGCTTGTCGCGCAGCTTGCGCGATATCGGCAGGCCCGGAGTTGGACTGCACCTCGATCATCGAGCCGCCCTTGAAGTCGACGCCGTAGTTGAAGCCCTGGCGAAGAACAGCGTCAGCGACAGCGCCATGACGACCAGCGAGAGCGCCAAGCACGAGGCCCTTGTAGCGCATGAACGGCAGCCGCAGGTTGTGCGGAAAGAAGTCGTAGCCTTTGAAGTCGGGAACCAGGAACATCGTTCGCTCTCGTCCTAGACCGGCACTTCGATGGCGCGGCCCTTGGCTTCGAGTTCTTGAGCCAGATCGACACCAAGCAGCGCATACCGTGACGGCGGCGAAGACCGACGTCAGATGCCGATGGTCAGCGTGACGGCGAAGCCGCGGATCGGACCCGAGCCCAGCCAGAACATGATGACCGCGCGGCGAGCGTCGTGAGCTGGCTGTCGGCGATGGTGACGAAGGCGCGCGTGAAGCCGGCATCGATGGCCGCGATCGGCGTTCGGCCGGCGCGCAGCTCCTCGCGGATGCGCTCGTAGATCAGCACGTTGGCGTCGACCGCCATGGCGATGGTGAGCACGAGGCCGGCGATGCCGGGCAGCGTCAGCGTCGTGCCGATCAGCGACATGAGCGCCACGGTCAGCAGGCCGTGCACGAGGAGGCCGACGACGGCGAAAACGCCGAACGTGCCGTAGGCGAAGATGGTCAGGATCGATGGTCGAGACGCAGCCGATGATGCCCGCGAGCTTGCCGGCCTCGATGCAGTCGGCGCCGAGCGACGGCCCGACGGTGCGCTCCTCGACGATGGTCAGCTTGGCCGGCAGCGCGCCCGAGCGCAGCTGGATGGCGAGGTTGTTGGCGCTCTCGACCGTGAAGTTGCCCGTGATCTGGCCGGTGCCGCCGAGGATCGGCTCGCGGATCACCGGCGCCGAGATCACCTTGTCGTCGAGCACGATGGCGAACGGCTCGCCCACGTTGTCCTTGGTGAACTTGCCGAACTTGCGGGCGCCGGACTGATTGAAGCGGAACGAGATGATCGGCTGCGTTGGTCTGCTGGTCGAAGCCGGGCTGCGAATCCGACGAGATCGTCGCCCTGCACCACCGGCGTCTCGTGCAGCACGTAGCCGCCCTGGGCGCGGGCCTCGTCGGTCGATCGGCCTCATAGATCTTGTAGCCCGTGGGCGGACGCGACAAGCGCGCCTCCTCGGCCGTGACCGTCGGATGCACGGCATGGAAGCTGAGCTTCGCGGTCTTGCCGATCAGCTCCTTGAGCTGCGTCGTGTCGGTGAGACCCGGATACTGAATGAGTATGCGGTCGGTGCCCTGGCGCACCACTGTGCTTTCCGCCGTGCCCAGCGCGTTGACGCGCCGGTTGATGGTTTCGATGGATGCCGCCGATGCGCTCGCCACGCGTTCCTGCATGCCGGCCGACGTGGGCTTGATGATGATGACGCCGGCCTCGGTGCCCTTCTCGACGGTGATGTTGTTACCGCTGGTGCCGAGGATGGCGTTGCCGATCGGCTGGATCAGCGGCTTCAACGCCGTCATTGCAGCGTCGGTGTCCTCGGGCTTGGCGAGGCGGACCTGCAGCGTGTCGCCGGCGACGCCGATGGCGGAGAAGCCGATCTTGGCGTCGCGCAGGTTCTTGCGCGCATCCTCGCGCAACTGCGTCAGCCATTCCTTTCGCAGGTCGTTGACGTCCATCGCCAGCAGCAGATGGGCGCCGCCGCGCAGGTCGAGGCCGAGAGGCATCTGCCGCTTTGGCAGGAAATTCGGCCACGTCGCCACGAACTCCTTCGAGAAGAAGTTCGGCGAGGCGAACAGCAGTCCCGCAAGACAAGTCGCCACGATGGCGATGATCTTCCAGCGCTCGAAGTGCAGCATGAGAGCGGACCCCTATTCCGCACGTTTCTATGTTGGCCGGCTTCGCCGCGGCTTTCACTATTGGCCCGGCGTCCCGGCCGGGCTCTATATTGGCCAGGCGTTTCCGCCGGGCAAGGCGCGCGTCTACTTCGAGACCGCTGCGTCCTTTACCGGCTCGCCCTTGGAGCGAACATCGATAAGCGTGCTCTTCAGAACGCGAACCTTGAACGTGTCCGACAGATCGACCTCGACCTCGTCGGAGTTATCCGGCACGCGCGAGACCTTGCCGATGAACCCGCCCGACGTCACCACCGTATCGCCGCGGCGCACCTTCTCGATCATCTCGCGATGCTGCTTCTGGCGCTGGCTCTGCGGCCGGATGAGCAGGAAATAGAAGATGACCACCATCAGCAGCATCGGAATGAGGATGCCGCCGAACGGATCGCTCAGCGGGTTTCCCGTCTGAGCAAAGGCCGGAGTGATAAACATGCGCGCTTGGTCCTATCGGATTGAAGTAAGCGAATACGGGCTGGCCTGGCGGATTGGCTCCGCAAGCCTCGCCCGGCTCAGATCGGGCGCGACTATAGTCTGGCGGGCCTCGTTTGCAACCCAGGACCGCTTCCCGAAGGCCAAAACGCTGGCCAGGACTGGATTTAGCTTGTAGCAGCGCACCCTGCAGACCCGCTACTAGCGAGCGTCCAGGCGCCCGCGCTATAGAGGTGCACCGCAATAAAGGGCTCACGCCCTTCTCCTCACAGTTTCAAGGTACTCGCGCCCATGACCGGCAATTCCGATCTCAACGCCCGCCTCGACCGCATCGTCGCCGCCCTCGAGCGCCTCGCACCCTCTCAGCCCAAGCCCGCCGACCTCGACGCCGCCGAAGCTTTCGTCTGGCGCGCAGACCTCTCGACGCTGCAGCCGGTGCAGACGGTCAATCGCGTTCCGCTGGCGCTGCTCAAGGGCATCGACGGCGCGACGCAACAGCTGCTCGACAACACGCGGCGCTTCGCCGACGGGCTTTTCGGCCAACAACGCGCTGCTCTGGGGCGCGCGCGGCATGGGCAAATCCAGCACCGTCAAAGCCGTGCATGCGGAAGCCGAACGGCTGCTCGCGGAGAAGCGGAAAAAGGATGGAAAGCTTCCGGGTCTCAAGCTGGTCGAGATCCACCGCGAGGACATCGACTCGCTGCCCGCGTGCCTGACGCTGCTCAAGGCGTCGCGCCATCGGTTCATCGTGTTCTGCGACGACCTTTCGTTCGACCACGACGACACGAGCTACAAATCGCTCAAGGCCGTGCTCGAAGGCGGCATCGAAGGCCGTCCGGCGAACGTCATTTTCTACGCGACGTCGAACCGGCGTCACCTGATGCCGCGCGACATGATCGAGAACGAGCGCTCGACGGCGATCAATCCGGCAGAGGCCGTGGAAGAGAAGGTGTCGCTGTCGGACCGCTTCGGCCTATGGCTCGGCTTCCACAACTGCAGCCAGGACCAGTACCTGACGATGGTCCGGAGCTACGCCGAGCACTACGGGCTCGGCGTCGGCGACGAGGAGCTCACGCGCGGCGCGCTCGAGTGGAGCATGACGCGCGGCGCCCGCTCGGGACGCGTGGCGTGGCAGTACATTCAGGATGTGGCCGGGCGGCTCGGAAAGCAGCTCGAGGCGTAGCGCAGGCAGCGGCAATCGGCAATCGGCAATCGGCAATCGGCAATCGAAGGATCGCGCCCCTATTGCCGAGCTGCCTAATGCCTAATGCCGAAGCTTACATGCGTTCCATGAACGGCGTCGGATCGACCGGCTTCTGGCCCTGACGCAGCTCGAAGTGCACCTGCGGCTGGTCGACCTGTCCGGTGCGACCGGCCTTGGCGATGACCTGGCCGCGCTTGATGCGATCGCCGCGCTTGACCATGATCTCGTCGGCATGGGCGTA
The DNA here is from genome assembly GCA_963831345.1 of uncultured Alphaproteobacteria bacterium. Lineage (GTDB taxonomy): Bacteria > Pseudomonadota > Alphaproteobacteria > Rhizobiales > Hyphomicrobiaceae > Hyphomicrobium_C. The sequence goes on along the minus strand of CAWHPZ010000038.1, from coordinate 167,451 downwards.
GGCCGTTACCCAGCCATTGTCGTGGCGAATGAGAACCAGATTGCCGTAGCCCTTGAGCTCGTCGCCGGCGTAGGCGACGACGCCGCTTTCGGCCGCATGCACGTCGGTGCCCAGCGGAGCCGCAACGTTGACGCCGTCGTTGTGCGTGCCGTCAGGACGCGGACCGAACGTGCTCACGACCTTGCCGGCAACCGGCCAGCGCAGCTTGCTGCCCGCAACTGAACCCTCACCCTGTGACGGCATGGAGCTTCCGGCGTCGGACATCGTGCCTGGCGTTTCGAGCCTGGCGACGCGGTTGTCCGACGGCGGCGGGCTCCATTGCCGTTCAGCATGGCGGGCGCGACAGACGACGCGGTCGGCGGCGGGCTCGATGCTTCCGACATGGATTGCGTGCGAACGGGTATGGCGGCAGGAGCTGACGACGGCCGCGGCAGTGTCGGCGTTCGAAGCGACCGTATCCGACGATCCGTTGGACGATCCGTTATCCGGGCACCTTGAGCACCGTGCCCGGCATCACCTTGCGGGAGTCGGCGATGCCGTTATAGCGCTCGAGCTCGGTGAGCTTGATCTTGTTCTCGCGGGCGATGGCATAGAGAGACTCGCCCGGCTTGACAGTGTGCGAGCCGGTCCAGTCGGCCGGAGCCTCCGCCGCTTCGGCAACCGGAGCCGGGGCCGGCATGCTCCGCAGGCGCGGCAGCTGCCGTTTCATAGCTCGGCGCCGGAGCGCGAGGAGCCGCCTTCGCCGATGCGCTGCCCGGCAGATAGAGCTTCTGGCCGGGCTTGATCGCCGGGCTCGAAAGCTGGTTAGCGGACATGAGGTCCGAGACCGAGACCTGATGGCGGCGCGACAACGAATAGAGCGTGTCGCCCTGCTGGACCTCGATCGCGTCGCCCGAGCCGTGCGACGCAGCCATATTCGTGCCGCCGCCGTTGACGGGCGCGGCATAGCCGGCGTTCTGCTGCGGCGCGTAGGCCGGGGGCTGCTCGCGGGCCGTCACAGGCGCCGCGCCCTGATACGGGTTGCCCTGAACCTGGTTGGTTGGGCGGTAATGCGCGCTGTCGTAGCGGCCGCCTTCGTAGGTGCCGGTCTGGTTCGTTGGCGGCGGAAGCGCGCTCGTCTCGCGCGGAACGTCGAGCTCCTGGCGCGCAACGGTGTTGTCGCCATAGGAGCGCGGGGCCGTATAGCCGGCGGTGGAATTGCGGTTGCTTCCGGTGGAGCCGTAGCTCGGATCGCGTCCATACGATCCGTTGCTGCTGCCACTGCCGCCGGAGTCGCTTGGCGCGTAGCCTGAGGCGACGCTCGGATTACCGAGATCGAACCGGCTCACGTCGGCGCTGCAGCCAGCAGCGAACACGACACAGACAGCCGCGAAGCCGAGCTTGGACCCGGCCGCAGCATTCGATTGCAAAATGGATGTTGGCTGACACCTACGCTTGGAACTCGACATGTCACGCACCTACTCTACCCTAACCCCTTGGTAACCCTTAACCGGTTAAGAGACCCTTAACGGGATGGGTGGATTTGTTCGAATTGCAGGCTGGCGTGGGAGTAAGCGTCCGCGAAACTGTCCCCGCAAAGCTCTCGCGCCTGATGAAGTCGTACGCCGCGATTGTGATTTGATCGCGGAGGAATTTGGTCAACTCCGCGACGTTCGGGGGCACGGTTAGAAAAGTCTTACCGCGACCTTCAGGGGACGCACGGTGCTGTCAGCGGAAGCTTGCGTGGATGGCCGCCTGCGCGGCCATGACGCTAGTGAGAGAGCTGGGCGAGTCGGCTCCGCTCCAACTGTCATCCTCGGCTTTATGCCGAGGATCCAGTGTGCAGCGGAGACAGATTGATGGGATGCAGCACGATGGTTGCCGCCTTTCCCCGCTGAAGCATGGATCCCAGGCAGTCCATGCGGTGCATGGCTTCGCCATGACGCCTGAGGATGACACGTGGTGCGTGGGGCGAATGTCCCGGCTGCAGATCAGCCGGCGCCTTTGAGAAGGTTCGGCGTCGGGATCGAAAGAACGCTTTCGAGCCGCGTGCGCGTTTCTTCGTGCGTGAGGTTGAGCGACAGCGGCGTCACCGAGATCATGCCGTTGGCGATGGCCCAGAGGTCCGTGCCCTGCGGCGGATCGGAGCGGCGGCGCTCGAAGCCGACCCAGAAGTAGGGATCGCCCCAGGTGTCGCTGCGCTCCTCGATGTGCAGGCCGCCCTGGTCGCGACGGCCCTGGCGCGTCGCGGCGATGCCGGCGACGTCGGCCGGTGCGAGGTCGGGGTAGTTGACGTTCATCAGCATGCCCTTGGGCCAGCCGGCCTCGAGCAGCTGCTCGACGATGCGCGGGCCCGTGCTCGAGCGGCGTCTTCCAGTGCTGACGTGCCTTGCGGATCGAAGCCGATGGTGAGGCTCATGGCGATGGAGCGGACGCCGAGCATCGTGCCTTCCATGGCGCCGGCGATGGTGCCCGAGTAGGTCACGTCCTCGGCGAGGTTGGCGCCGTGATTGACGCCGGACAGCACGAGATCCGGCGGCTGGTCCTTCAGCACGTGGCGCACGCCCATGATGACGCAATCGGCCGGCGTGCCGCGCACGGCGATAGGCGCGCTCGCCGATCTCGCGGTAGCGCAGCGGCACCTGCAGCGTCAGCGCGTGCGAGGCGCCGGACTGGTTCATCTCCGGCGCGACGATCCACACGTCGTCGGACAGCGCCTTGGCGATCTGATGCAGCACGGAGAGGCCGTGCGCTCCGGCGCCGTCGTCGTTGGTGACCAGAATGCGCATCTGACTGGCCGTCTCCGAACTTCAGGGCTCCAACTTCACCTCTCCCCGGCGGGGAGAGGTCGCGAGCATAGCGAGCGGGTGAGGGGGAAACGTCCGCTGCCACGAAGTGTTCTGCCCCCTCACCCGGGCCGCCATGCTTCGCATGCGCGTCCCGACCTCTCCCCATCGGGGAGAGGTGAAAGATCAGGGCTTCTCGATCTTCGTCAGGCCGCCCATGTAGGGCTGCAGCGCCTCGGGGATGACGACGGAGCCGTCGGCCTGCTGGTAGTTCTCCAGGATGGCGACCAGCGTGCGCCCGACGGCGAGGCCGGAGCCGTTCAGCGTGTGCACGAAGCGCGCGTCCTTGCCGCCCTTCGGCCGGTAGCGCGCGTCCATGCGCCGCGCCTGGAAGTCGCCGCACACCGAGCAGGACGAGATCTCGCGGTAGGTGTCCTGCGCCCGGCAGCCACACCTCGATGTCGTAGGTCTTCTGCGAGGCAAAGCCCATGTCGCCGGTGCACAGCAGCATGGTGCGGTAGGCAGGCCGAGGCGCTTCAGGACTTCCTCGGCGCAGGCGGTCATGCGCTCGTGCTCGGCGAGGCTCTGCTCCGGCGTGGTGATGGAGACCAGCTCGACCTTGGAGAACTGGTGCTGGCGGATCATGCCGCGCGTGTCCTTGCCGGCGGCGCCCGCTTCCGAGCGGAAGCACGGCGTCCAGGCGGTCACGCGCATCGGCAGCTCGGCCTCGTCGAGGATCTGCTCGCGCACGAGGTTGGTGAGCGACACCTCGGCGGTGGGGATGAGCCAGTAGCCGTTGGTCGTCTGGAACAGATCCTCGGCGAACTTCGGCAGGTTGCCGGTGCCGTAGGCGGCGTGGTCCTTCACCAGCAGCGGCGGGTTCGTTCTCGGTGTAGCCGAACGTCGCTCGTGTGCAGGTCGAGCATGAACGCGCCGAGCGCGCGCTCCAGCCGCGCCAGCGCGCCCTTCAGCACCACGAAGCGCGCGCCGGACATCTTCGGCCGCCGTCTCGAAGTCCATCAGGCCCAGCGCCTCGCCGATCTCGAAATGCTGCTTCGGCGTGAAGTCGAACTTCGGCGGCGTGCCGACCCGGCGCACCTCCTTGTTGTCCTTCTCGTCCTTGCCGACCGGCACGTCGTCGAGCGGCAGGTTGGGGATGACGGAGAGCGCATCGTCGCAGCGCCTTGTCGAGATCGGCGCTCGTCCTCCTCGCCCTTGGCGATGACGTCCTTGAGCGCGGCGACCTCGGCCATCAGCTTCGCAGCCGCGGCCTCGTCCTTCGCGCCTTGGCCTTGCCGATCTCCTTCGAGGCGGCGTTGCGGCGCGCCTGCGCCTCCTGCAGCTTGCCGACGTTGGCGCGGCGCGCCTCGTCGAGCGCGATCAGCTCGGCCGACAGCGGCTCCAGCCCGCGCTTCGCGAGGCCGGCGTCGAAGGCCGCGGGGTTGTCCCTGATCCACTTGATGTCGAACACGGGTTCGATCCCCTCGCGGTTGGGATTGCCTTTGCCCGTCGTATAGGCCGCTGCCGGGCCGCCGGTCCAGGCGACGTACGGCCAATGCGCGTATAACGTCAGGTCGAAGTCGCGGACGGCTTTGGCGGCCTCCTGTCTTCTCGACCCAGGCCACGGCCAGGATCGAGCACCTCGTAAAGCAGCACCGTCGGCAGGGCCATGATCATCATGCTGAGCGCGTCGGGCGGCGTCAGGATCGCGGCGACGGCGAAAATGCCAACGATGGCAAAGCGGCGCCCGCTTCTGCAGCGACGCCGACGTGACGATGCCGGCGCGCGCCAGCAGCGTCAGCACCACGGGCAGCTGGAAGCATGATGCCGAAGCCGAAGATCAAGCGTCATGATCAGCGACAGGTATTCCGACACCTTCGGCATCAGCTCGATGGTTGCCGGCCCGGTGCTGGCCGACTGCGGCCAATCCGATCGAGAACTTGATCAGGATCGGCATGGCCATGAAGTAGACGACCACCGCGCCGAGCACGAAAAACACCGGCGTCGCGATCAGATACGGCAGGAAGGCGTGGCGCTCGTTCTTGTAGAGCCCGGGCGCCACGAACTTGTAGATCTGCACGGCGATGACCGGAAACGACAGGAAGGCGGCGCCGAACATCGCGAGCTTCAGCTGCGTGAAGATCTGCTCGAGGAAGTGCGTCGCGATCAGGCGCACGTGGTCGCTGCCCGAAGCCCACACATAGGGCCAGACCAGCACGTCGTAGATGTGGCGCGCGAAGGTGAAGCAGATGACGAACATGGCGAAGAACGCGATGGCCGCATAGATGAGCCGCTGGCGCAGCTCGATCAGATGATCCAGCAGCGGGGCTTTCGACGCGTCGATGTCGTCCTGGCCCGGGACGCGGAAGGCTCTCCTGCATCAAGAGGTCCCCCCTGCCTTGCTGTCCGCCGGTACGGGCTCGGGCTTCGGCGCCTCGGCCGGCGAGGCGAGCGGAAACGAGATCGGTTTAGGTTCGGGTGCAGCATCGGCCGGCGTAGCGGGCCCAGACTCCGAGGCGGCTTCCGCCTTCGAGGGCTCGGCGGGTGCAGCCTCAGACGTGTCTGCCGCGGTCGTCTCGAGCGCTTTAGGCGTGGAGGTCTTCGGCGGCTCGGTCGTCATGCTCGACGAGGTCTGGCGCTGCACGTCGCGGAAGGAGTCGCTCATGCCCTGGCGGAATTCCTCGACGTTCTTTTTGACTTCTTCGAGCTCCGCTTCGCGCATGGCTTCATCGAAGATGCGGCGGAACTCGTTGGCCTGGCGGCGGACTACGCCCGCATAGCGGCCCAGCGTACCGAGGAACTTGGGAAGCTCTTTCGGGCCCACGAAAATGAGCGTCACGACGCCCAGGATGAGAAGCTCGCTCCAGCTGATGTCGAACATTACTCAGTTCCAGATGCAGGGCGCGGCCCACGAACCTCGGTTCGCACGACATTGGCGCGCAGGAGCCGATGCTCTACGCCAAGTGACGACGAGGAGGTCGCAAGCGCTGCCAAAGCTCAACCCGCTTTGGATTTGTCACGCTCCGCCGCGGTCTGGCCGCTCGCAAGATCGATGGTCTTCGGATCGCGAACCACGACCTCGGGTTCGTCCTCAGCCATGCCCTTCTTGAAGCTTTTGATCCCGCGCGCGACGTCGCCCATGAGATCGGAAATTTTGTTGCGGCCAAACAGCAGGACGACCACCACCAGCAACAGCAACAAATGGGTGGCACTAAAACCCATGGACTAAGGCCTCCATTGGCGGCCCGAAGACCGCCTTCCACATGTGCCCGCACTATCGCAGAAAGGATTCCCAGCCGCAAGAGCGGCCAAGGCTCGCTTCTGATGTTTAGGCATTTGATTTAACTAAATTTTCTTCACCATTTGCCGGAAACACGAGCACCTGCGCCCGGTCGATCAAGACGCTCACTTCAGCGCCCTTTGCGACAGCCTGATTGAGATCGGTACGCACGTGCAGAGGCGTCTCAAAGCCTTCGACGGCCACCTCGACGCGCACCGCGTCGCCCAGAAACTTAATGTGCTGAACGCGTCCTGCAAGGCCATCACGCGTTTTGCCGTTGGCGGGCTTCAAAATCGTACCGCGCTCGCGGATGCAGAGCGTGGCTGCCGTGCCGTCGGCAAGGCCCGGCGCCGCAAGGCGCCCGAGCGGCGTATCGATCTCGCCGCCGGAAACACGGCAGCCGACTTCGTTGATCTCCGAGAACAGCCGCGCGACGAACAGTGCGGCGGGGTGGTGGTAAAGCTCCTCCGCCTTGCCGACCTGGACCAGCCGGCCCGCCTTCATCACCGCGATGCGGTCACCGAGGCGCATGGCCTCCTCTGAGTGATGCGTGACGATCATGGATGTAGCGCGCGTCTCGCGCAGAAGGCCCAGCGTCTCCTCCTGCATGCTGTCGCGGAGTTGTACGTCCAGCCCGGAGAATGGCTCGTCCATCAGCATCACGGCGGGGCGCGGAACGATGGCGCGCGCGAGCGCCACGCGCTGCTGCTGGCCGCCGGAGAGGATGTGCGGATAGTCACCCGCATAGCGGTCGAGGCCGACGCGGGCCAGAATGGCGAGCGCCTCGCGACGGGCGTCCTCGCGCGGCAGCGACTTCAATCCGAAGGCGACGTTATCGAGGATGGTGAGGTGCGGAAACAGCGCAAAGTCCTGAAACATCAGCCCGACGCCGCGCTGCTCGGGCGGGACGAACCGGTTCGGGCCCGCGACCTCCACATCGCTGATGAGGATGCGGCCGGCGGACGGTTTCTCGATGCCGGCTGCGAGGCGCAGCAGCGTCGTCTTTCCGCATCCCGAGGGACCAAGCAGGCAGACGACTTCTCCGGGCGCGATCTCGAGCGAGACACCGGCGAGCGCGTAGGTCTCGCCGTAACGGCGTTCGACATTCTCGAACGTGAGGCTTGCGGCGAACGTTGCGCCGGCTCTGCGTCGTTAGTTGCCCGGCTTCGCCAGGACGTTGAATGCCCGGCTCCGCCGGAATGTTTCGGCGGCCCAGCTTCGCCAGGACGCTTCACATCAGCCGACTTCAAAAACCAATGCTTCACACGCTTTGACCTACGGGGGGGCATTTCAAGAGCTCGGCCATTCCGTCCTGCGTCAGATTGATCCGACGCAAAACGGGTCCAAGCCGCCGGGCGTCAGGTCCCGGGCTCGTCTGGCTTATCGCCCTCGCCGCTTTCCGGCAAGTCAGAGTCAGAAATAGCCTCAACGCCCTCGTCGTCTGAGATGTCGTCTTCTTCCTCGTCCGCTTCCTCTTCCTCGTCGTCGCCGGCTTCGAGCGGCAGCTCGTCGGGCATCAGGGCCGCGACGCTCATGGGATCGGGCACCGTGAAGCCCGGCGGCAGCGTGCCATCCAGCAGGCCGGCAGCCTTGAGATCGGAGAGGCCCGGAAGATCCTTCACGGTATCGAGGCCGAAATGGGCGAGGAAGCTTTCCGTCGTGCCGTAGGTGATGCGGCTTGCCGGGCGCACGGCGGCGGCCGCGCGGACGAATCCAGCCGGCCTCCATAAGAATATCGAGCGTACCGGCCGACGTGGTGACGCCGCGAATATCCTCGATCTCGGCGCGCGTCACCGGCTGGTGATAGGCGATGATGGCCATGGTCTCGAGCGCGGCCTTCGAAAGGCGCCGCTCCTCGACGGCGTGCTTCTCGAGCAGATACGACAGATCGGCCGCCGTGCGGAAGGCCCACTTGCCGGCAATGCGCACCAGATTGACGCCGCGCGCTGCGTAGCTTTTCTGCAGCTCTTCCATCAGATCGGAGATCGCCTCGCCTGGGCCGAGATGGCTCGCAAGCCTCGCCTCATCGAGGGGCTCGGAAGCGGCAAACAGCAGCGCTTCGAGAATGCGCAGCTTTTCGCGCCGCTCGGCCGGCTGCGCGGAAAAATCCGGTGTCGTTTGTGGCTCGGTCTCGGACAAAGCGCGCGCAAGCTCGACAGCCTCGGCGGCCTCGGGCTCGTCGCGGCGCGTGTCTTCGATGTCGTCGTTACGCGACACGAGCGTCAGCCTCGGAGGCGTCATCATCGCTTCTCCTGCGCCTCTGAATTTCTGTTCACGCGGCATCTGACGGCGATCATGGTCCGTGGGCTTCATTACTCAAGAGCTGCCACTCGGCGCCGGCTTCACATCTGCGCATGTAGATCGGCGCGAACGGCGCCTCCTGCTTCAGCTCGATCATGCCTTCGCGCGCCATTTCGAGTGTGGCGCCGAACGAACTCGCAAGAACGGTGCGGTCTTCCTCGACGGCGGCGAGATAGGTCTTCATGTAGTCCTCGAGGACCACCCAATCTCCAACGCTTTCGCCGACCAGTCGTTCAAGACGCGTGCGCGCGTGCTTGATGGACCAGACGCTGCGCGCCTTGACGACGTGGCTCACCCTGACGGTGCGGCGGCGCAGATCGGCATAGGCCTTGAGCAGATCGACGATCTCGGCGGTCCATTCGGTTTCGCGAATGGATTTCGTGCCCTCGGGCATGCCGCGCGGAAAGACATCGCGGCCGAGGCGCTTCCTGGTCATCAGCTCGCCCATGGCGCGGCGCATGGCGTCGAGGCGCATGAGACGGAAGGCGAGACGCTGGGCCATCTCCTCGGCCGTCGGCTCGTCGCCTTGCTTCTCCTCGCGCGGAAGCAGCAGACGCGACTTGAGATAGGCGAGCCAAGCCGCCATGACGAGATAGTCGGCGGCAATCTCGATCTTCAGGCGCTGCGCTTCGGAAATGTATTGGATGTACTGCTCGACGAGCGCGAGCACCGAGATCTTGGCGATGTCGACCTTGTGCGTCCGGGCGAGCGCGAGAAGCAGGTCGAGCGGCCCTTCAAAACCGCCGACGTCGACGATGAGGGCCTCGGATGCGGCAGGTGCAAGATCGGCGTCCGGGGCTTCCCAAGCCTCCGTGCCAACCTCCCGTTCCGGCTCTGCTCCTGACGTCGTTTCGTCCATGATAATCCGGATATAGGGAGCCTGCGGCCCCATCGAAACCATCTAATTGGTTTCGCAGATTACACTGATTCAGCGGACGGCGCGTCTATTGCCAATGCCGCGGCTATCAAGGCCTCTGCCTTAGCCGAATCGTAGGGTTTACGGGCCTTAAGCACATCCAGGGCGCGGCGGAACCGGGCTAGTGCCGGCCCGGCCAGCTCCGGCGCCTCGGCAGCGACGGCGTTCATTTCGGCGAGCGATCCGTTGCAGTGGAGCGCCACGTCGGAGCCGGCGGCGAGGACTGCCCGCGTGCGCTCCTCGAACGAGCCAGCCAGCGCCTTCATGCTGAGGTCGTCGCTCATCAGGAAGCCGTCGAAGCCGATCTCGCCGCGGATGACCTCGCGCGTGACAATCTCGGATGTGCTGGCCGGATTGGCGGGATCGAGCGCCGTGAACACGACGTGCGCCGTCATGGCGGCCGGCATGTCGGACAGCTCCTTGAAGGCTTTGAAATCGGTGGCCGACAGCTCGGCGTGGCTCTCGCTTACGACAGGCAGGTCATGGTGGCTGTCGGCGGTGGCGCGGCCATGCCCGGGAATGTGCTTGATGACCGGAAGCACGCCGCCCGCCATGAAGCCTTCCGCCACGGCACGCGCCGAGGGCCGCAATCTGGATGGGCTCGACGCCATAGGCGCGGTTGCCGATGACGTCGTGGGCGCCGGGAACGGGAACGTCCAGCACGGGCGCACAGTCGGTGTTGATGCCGAGATCGAGCAAGTCCTCGGCAACCAGACGCGCGGCCAGAAAGGCCGCTTCGAGGCCCTGCTCGGCATTCTGCTCGTAGAGCCGCGCATAGGCGGCGGCGGGCGGAAGTGCGCGGCCCAACGGCGGGCGCAGCCGCTGAACGCGGCCGCCTTCCTGATCGATGAGCACGAGAAAATCGTCGGATCCGACCGCGGTGCGCACGTCCGCGACGAGGCGGCGGATCTGGTCGTGCGAGATGCAGTTGCGACCGAACAGGATGAAGCCGCAGGGCCGCGCGGATTTCAGGAACGCGGCCTCATCAGGCGTCAGCGTCTCGCCGGAGACGCCAGTGATAAAGGCTCTGGGCATAGTCGGAGCCAGCGTATCAGCGGGGACGACGGTGCATCAATAGGCCGTGACCCAGCAATTGCTGTAGCCCTGCCCTTTGAGGTCGCTGCAAAGCTGGCTGGCGGAATCGCGCGATCCAGGCGGGCCGACGAGCAGGCGATGGTACGTGCCCTTTTCGCCGAGGTTGGCTTCCTGAACGTCGGGCGTCTTGTTCTGCAGGATCGTGCCGTACTTCTGCTGCATGTCGGCGAACTGTTTCAGGGCATCGATGCGGCTCGACCCCGAGGCAGGAACCGAGGCAAGGACCGCAACATAACCAGCGCCCGACGGGGCCGGGCCGCCGACCGCGGCAGGTGCAACGGCTGCGACTTTCTTGACCGGAGCCTTCTTCACAGGTGGCGCGGGCTCGCCGTCGTCGGACGTCGAGTTGTTCAATGACGTCGGGGCGGCAGCAGCAATCACTTTAGGCTTTACCTGTGCTGCCGGAGGCGAAACGACGAGGGGACGAGACGGGGGCTCTGAAGCCGTCGTAATTTTCTGGGGCTGGGGCCGCGGCGATCCGCCGAAGCCGTCAATGACCGTCAGTCCGGGCACGGAGGAGACCGTCGCACGTGCGGGAGCTGGTCCGGACTCGTCCGATGGGGCTGCTGGCGGCTGAATGGTGCCGTCACGGCCGACGATGAGCACGGGGACCTTGCGGGCGCCGCCCGAGTCCACGTTCGACGATGAGGATGTCGACCCGGTCTCGGTGTCGGAGGCGCCGCCTTCGAGCCGGCCCAGGACCTTGCTCTCAGAATGCGCAAACTGCTTTCCGCCCGGATCGGACGGCTTCACCTTGGACGGGCCTTCGGCGCTTTTCACCACCGGCGGAGCGCCGCTGGGAGAGCCGCCGCCCATCAGAGACGTGTAGGCGTATGTGAGGCCGCCACCGAGCAAAACGGTGCTGGCAAGGATCGCGGCGATCCTGGTCCAGCCGCGACGCGGCGGCTCGGCTTCGTACTCGAGCTCGTCGTCGGCATAGGTCTGATCGAACGCACCAGCTGCCTGCGGCTGGGCCGGCTGCCCGTAGGCAGGAGCACCCTCGAAGGAGGGCTCCATGCCGAGCTGAGCGTAATGGTCCTGCCCGACCCAAGCCGACGCGCCAGCCGGCGGTTGCGTGCGCGGCGATTGCTGCTGGTAGCCTGTGTCAAAGCCGGCCGGATAATCGCGCGTGTCGGTTTGCGGATGGGTCGCGGACCAGGTGTCAAAGCCGGAATAGGCCGCATCGGGTTGCGGCGTCGGGTAGGCCGATGCTGCTCCGAAAGCCGACTGCGGCGCTTGCTGAGCGGCGTAGGTCTGCGCAGGCTGAGGGTAAGGATCATACTGCTGAGCGGTGGGGCGCGGCTGATACGTGGACAGCGCGGGCTGCTGCGGCAGCGAATATTGTCCGTTCGCGAAGGCATCGGCCTGCTGCGGATACTGGTAATCCTGACGCGGAGGCTGCGTCGGCGGATCGGCGCGCAGGGCCGCAAATGGATCATCGGAGCCGGGGTCGGCCCCGTAACCACCGGGCTGGCCATAGCCCTGCGCATAAGGCGAAGGCTGCTGAGGATATCCGCCGGGCAGAGGCTGGGAATAAGCCGGCGACGCCGGGCGGTTGCCAAAAGCCTGCTGCGGCGCCTGCGTCTGTGCGGGCCTCGCGGCGGGGCGTCCCGCGGTCGTCTGGGCTGCCCAGGCTTGGGGATCCTGCTCCAACGGCGAAGCCTGACCCTGCCCGAGCGGCGCTCGCGCGGGCTGAGTCTGAGGATTATTAAATCGTGACATCAATCAAATCCCCTCGTCGCACTGATCCCACCGTGAGAGACTGTCACTGTGGATCGATCCCCGCAACGCGTAATGAAACCTAGTGCTTGGGTTGTCATGGTCCGCGCCTCAGCCCCCCGGACCTATCGAATCAGGACTCTATCGCATCGAGTCCGGTGCGCCGACACCGAGAACCGTAAGTCCTGAGGATAACACCCCCTGCACGGCCGCAACGAGCGCACAGCGGGCTGCTGTCAGGTTGCGGTCACCTGCCTGTATGACCCGCAATTGTGGCAAATCATTGCCACGAGTCCATAACGCGTGAAAAGCGGAAGCTAAATCATACAGATAGAAAGCGAGCCGATGCGGCTCATGGGCAAGCGCCGCGCCGGCGATCAGGGCCGGAAAATGGGCCATGCGCCGGATCAGATCGAGCTCGCCCTGATCCGTGAGCGGATCGAGACTGACAAAGGTTAACGAGGGCCGGTCGATTTCGAGCTCGGGGAAAGCTTCCTTGGCATTGCGCAGAACAGAGGCCGCGCGGGCGTGCGCGTACTGAACGTAGAATACCGGATTGTCCTTGGACTGCTCGGTCACTTTGGCGAAGTCGAAGTCGAGCTCTTTCAGCTCCTCGCGATAGAGCATCATGAAGCGAACGGGATCGCGGCCGACCTCGTCGACCACGTCGCGCAAGGTCACGAACGTGCCGGCGCGCTTCGACATCTTGAAGGGCTCGCCGTTCTTGAACAGCTTGACGAGGTTCACGACCTTGATGTCGAGATCGGCCGTGCCGCCCGTCGTGTGCCAGTGCTTGAGCTTGCCCTTGGCGTCGCGCTCGACCGTGCCGCCGGTGAAAGCCGCCACGGTTGCGAGCATGCGCGGGATGTAGCCGATGTGATCGGCGCCGAAGACGTTGATCAGGTGGCGGTAGCCGCGCTTGAGCTTGTCGTAGTGATAAGCGACGTCGCCGGCGAAATAGGTGTAGCTGCCATCCGACTTCATGAGCGCGCGGTCGGCCTCGTCGCCGAATTCGGTCGACTTGAAGAGCGTCTGCTCGCGGTCCTCCCACTCCTCGTCATCGTGGCCCTTGGGCTTCTCGAGCCGGCCCTCGTGGATGAGGCCCTTCGTACGCAGCTCCTCGACGGCGGACTTGATCTTGTCGCCGTTGCCCTTGGTGAGTGAGGCTTCCGAGAAAAAGACGTCGTGCTTGATGTTGAGGGCGGCGAGATCGTCCTTGATCATGACCATCATGGCGGCGATGGCGCGTTCGCGAATGAGCGGCAACCACTCGCTTTCCGGCATTTCCAGCAGCTTCTTGCCGAAATCCTTGGCGAGCGCTTCAGCGGCGGGCTTCAGATAATCGCCCGGATAGAGGCCCGCTGGAATCTCGCCGATGTCCTCGCCCAGCGCCTCGCGATAGCGCAGGTGCACGGAGCGCGCGAGCACGTCCACCTGCCCGCCCGCGTCGTTGATGTAGTACTCGCGCGTGACGTCGAAGCCCGCGAAAGCCAGCAGGTTGGCAAGCGCATCGCCGAACACGGCGCCGCGGCAATGGCCGACGTGCATGGGGCCGGTCGGGTTGGCCGAGACGTACTCGACGTTGGTGCGCTCGTGGCCGCCGACGTTGGACCGGCCGTAATCGTTGCCGGCCTTCAGCACCGCGGTGACGACCGCATGCCAGAACTCCGGGCGCATTCTGAGATTGATGAAGCCCGGTCCGGCGATTTCGATGCTCGCGATGTCCGGATCGCTCTTGAGCCGTGTCTCCAGCAGTACCGCGATATCGCGCGGTTTCATCTTGGCCTGCTTTGCCAGCACCATGGCCGCGTTGCAGGCGAGATCGCCGTGGCTGGGATCGCGCGGCAACTCGATCGCAACGGCCGACACGTCGAGGCCGGCGGGCAAGGCGCCCTCGTTCTGCAGCGCTTCAAGCGCCGCCAATACGCGCGCTTCGACCTCGGCGAACACGTTCATTTCTCACCATCCCAGGAGACCATTCGTTTGGACCATGATTCACGCGCCAGATTGATCGGATCTGACACGATCATGGTCCGCCCCGGCCAAGCTATCATCAGCGGGAGCTAATCAGTGAAGGCCCGGCTAACGCAATTCCGGCGTGGCGTCAAACAGACGGCGGTGCTCGGCTATGGCATAGCGGTCGGTCATGCCGGCCACGAAATCGCCGATGATGCGGGCGCGCCGGTGGTCTCCGGCTTCCAGCACTGCGCAGCTGCCAAGCCTGCGGCATGGCGGCAGCATCGCCGAGGTATCTGGTAAACAGGGCTTCGACGATCGCCTCGGCATCTTGCATGACGCGCATGACGCGCTGGCTGCGGTAGACGCGGTCCATGAGGAACGCCCTCAGGCCCGCGATGTCCGAGGCCATGGCGGCGAGAACGCGACGGTGGCTTCGGGCGCGGCGCGAATGTCGTCCGGCGAGGACGGCGCCAGGCTCGCGAGACGCCGCCTCGTCTCCTCGACCAGGTCGCGGATCATGAGCGTGATCATGCGGCGGCTCACCTCGTAGGCGGCGCGCGCCGCGATCTCCCGTTTTCACTCCCCGCAGGACATCGGCCATGATGGTGCCTGCGAGCGGCGCGGAGACGAGATCGCCGAGCGACAGCAGCTCGGCCCGCAGCCCGTCGTCGATGTCGTGACTGAGGTAGGCGATGTCGTCGGACAGCGCCGCGACCTGCGCTTCCGCCGAGGCCCAGCGGTCTGGCATGAGGCTTTTCCAGGCCTCGAGCCCGGCGGTGACCTTGCGGATGGGATTGCTCCGCCGATGGCGGCAGCGGACCATTGTGCTTCGCCAGCCCCTCGAGCGTCTCCCAGGTGAGATTGAGCCCGTCGAAGTCGAGATACTTGCGCTCGATCCCCATGACCACGCGCAGGCTCTGGGCGTTGTGGTCGAAGCCGCCGAAGGCGTGCCATGGCGCGGTCGAGCGCGCGCTCGCCTGCATGACCGAACGGCGGATGGCCGAGGTCGTGCGCCAGCGCCAGCGCCTCGGCCAGATCCTCGTCGAGGCGCAGCTGCCGCGACACCGTGCGCGCGATCTGAGCCACCTCGAGGCTGTGCGTCAGGCGCGTCCGGTAGTGATCGCCCTCGTGGTAGACGAACACCTGCGTCTTGTGGATCAGGCGGCGGAAGGCGGTCGAGTGCAGAACTCGGTCGCGGTCGCGCTGAAAGGGGCTCCGGGTCGGACAGGCGGGCTCCTCGTGGTGGCGCCCACGCGAGGGGACGGCGCTTGCCGCATAGGGGGCCGGCGAGCGTTCACCGGGTTGCAGCGCCTCTCCGTAGGAGAGATCGGCCGGATTCGGGCGCGGACCTCAGTTTTCCCATTGGTTTTCAGGACCCTTCGGCAGCGTCGCAGCTATTTGACAGCGACCCTGCTATACCTATGTTTCCTGGCAGTGTTCGCGTCGGGCCGCAACCGGTCGGCCCAAGCGCAGAGGATAACCTCATGACGACCCATTCCGTGACCCTTACCGAACGCGCAGCCGAGCGCATCGCCGAGATCGTATCCGGCGAGCCGACCCCGGCCATGCTCCGCGTTTCGGTCGAAGGCGGCGGCTGCTCCGGCTTTCAATACCGCTTCGACCTCGTCGGCGAAGCGGCGCAGGACGATGTCGTGATCGAGCGCAAGGCTGCCAAGGTCCTGATCGATCCCGGTCTCGCTCGAATACCTGTCGGGCTCCGAGATCGACTTCGTCGACGATCTCATCGGCGCCTCGTTCAAGATCCAGAACCCGAATGCGACCGCGTCCTGCGGCTGCGGCACGAGCTTCTGCCACTCTTCCCTCTCCCTTATGGAGGAAAGCCGACAGCGCATGAAAATCACCACCTGGAATATCAACGGCGTCAAGGCGCGCATCGAAGGCGCGGCCGCCTACATCAGCGAAGCGCAGCCCGACGTTCTGTGCCTGCAGGAGATCAAGAGCGTCGACGAAGGCTTTCCGGCGCACGTGTTTCAGGATCTCGGCTACTCGGTCGCGACTCACGGCCAGAAGGGCTTCAACGGCGTCGCCCTGCTGTCGAAGACGCCGCTCGAAGACGTGGTGCGCGGCCTTCCCGGCGACGACGGCGATGTCCAGTCACGCTACATCGAGGCGACCGTCGCCGTGCCCGGCGGCGCTGGTGCGCGTCGCCTCCATCTATCTTCCCAACGGCAATCCGCTCGGCACGGAGAAATTCGGCTACAAGCTCGGCTGGATGAAGCGGCTCGAAGCGGCACGCGAAGACCTTGCTCGAGTCCGAAATGCCCTTGGTACTGGCGGGTGATTTCAACGTCATTCCGGAACCGAAGGACGCGCAAGCCGCCCGGAGATCTGGCACGAACGACGCGCTGTTCCAGCCCGAAAGCCGCTCGGCGTGGCGGCGCTCGGCAATCTCGGACTGACGCGACGCCACCCGCGTCTGCCACTCCCGGGCCGGGCGTCTACACGTTCTGGGACTATCAGGCCGGCGCCTGGCAGAAGGACGACGGCATCCGCATCGACATCTGCTGCTTTCGCCGCAGGCCGATGGATCGCTGGTGGCGACGGCATCGACAGTTCACGCGCGGTTGGGAGAAGCCGTCCGATCATGTGCCGGTCTGGGCCGAACTCGATCTGAACTGACGGCGTCGACTCAATCGACCGGCGCCGTCTCTTTACGTGCAGCGACTGCTCAGCGCGTGCAGGACCCGCCGGAATCGGCGTGTCCACCTGGCGCAATCCCTTCGGTCCGCCCAAGTTGCTGGGACCAGAGGCGGCGCCGTAGGCAAAGCCGCGAACCTCCGGCACGCGCGGCATCGGTGCTGCTACCGGCTTCTCGGCGGCGGCCGACGTTCCGGCGGCAACCTCGCTGCGACGATCCGAAATCGGCGAGACTGACTCGCCGTTCTGGCACGTGCGCATCGGGCCTGCAGCCAAGGGGCCAAGGCCGGTGCGATCACGCGAATCCGTGGGCTTGCGGCCGTAGCGGTTACCCCACTGAGCCACGAGACCGGTCGCCTGCGTGCGGATGCCTTCGCCCGAACCGCAGAAGATGTTCTGGTAGATGTCCTCGATCCACAGACGCTCCTGCGGCGGGGCATTCTCGACGGCGATGGAGATCAGCGCCAAGGCGCGCGGACGGATCGGCCTCGACGTGCTTGCCGCGCCAGAGAAGGTCGGCGAAGAACGCCTGCGCGCCGGCGTGGCCGTTCTGGCTCAGGATCGAGAGCCAATGGCGGCCGAGCGGAACGTTGGTTTCGATGCCCTCGCCCTTGAGCTGCAGCTTGGCGAGCTCGTACTGGGCGTCCTCGTCGTTGAACGTGGTCGAGGCGTTCTTGAGATAGAATACGGCGCGCTCGGGATCGGCCTTGAGGCCGATCTCGGGCAGGCCACGGCGCACATAGCCGGCGAGCGCCGTCAGCGCCTTGCCGACGTAGGGCGCGCGCGGATCGTCATCGGGATCGGCGTCGATGTGCTCGTCCACGATGCGCTCGTAGAGCTGATAGGCCTTGGCGTGATCCGTGTAGGCGCCGGTGTTGTCGGAGTAGATGCGGGCGAGATAATACGTGCCCAAGAACTCGCTGTGATCAGCCGCATACTCGAGCGCCGGAATGGCGATCTCGTAGTATCCGCCCTGATAGGCGCTAACGCCCTGCTTCAACGCCTCGCGAGCCGAGCTGAACGGCGGCGTATCCGCCACCGCAAGCGCGGGCGTAACCAAAATCAACATTGCACAAAGGATCAGCTTATATGTCCGCATAGCAAACAACTTCCGCCTTCCCGCCAGGATGGGTCACAGCGCCAAACCGCGCCGGGCCAACCTGATCTGCGAATTTTCTGATTGCACCGCTGGTGTAGGCATTCGGCGGGCATTTCCACTCGGTCCGCCGGCGTTCGAGCTCTGCCTGATCGACTTGGAGATCAAGCGTTCCCTCAATGGCATCGATCGAAATGATGTCTCCGTCCTTGATAAGTCCGATGGGTCCGCCGACAGCCGCTTCCGGGCCGACGTGACCGACGCAGAAGCCGCGCGTGGCGCCGGAGAAGCGCCCGTCGGTGATGAGCGCGACCTTGTCGCCCATGCCCTGACCGTAGAGCGCCGCCGTGGTCGACAGCATCTCGCGCATGCCGGGGCCGCCCTTGGGGCCCTCGTAGCGGATGACCAGCACCTCGCCTTCCTTGTAGGCGCGTTTGCTGACCGCCGCGAAGCAGGCTTCCTCGCAGTCGAAGCAGCGGGCCGGACCGGTGAATTTCTGATTCTTCATGCCGGCGACCTTCACGATGGCGCCGTCCGGAGCGAGGTTGCCCTTGAAGTCCGACCACGCCGCCGGTGACGGTGATCGGGATCTTGCGCCGGGCGCACGACGTCCTGATTCGGGTTCCACTTCACGGAAGCGAGGTTCTCGGCAATGGTCCGGCCGGTCACCGTCAGGCAGTCGCCGTGCAGGAAGCCGTGGTCGAGCAGCGTCTTCATCAGGAGCGGAATGCCGCCGGCCTCGAACATGTCCTTGGCGACATAGCGACCGCCGGGCTTGAGGTCGGCGATATAGGGCGTGCGCTTGAAGATTTCGCAGACATCGAACAGGTCGAACTCGATGCCCGCTTCATGCGCGATGGCCGGCAGGTGCAGGCCGGCATTGGTCGAGCCGCCGGATGCGGCAACCACGGTCGCGGCATTCTCGAGCGCCTTGCGGGTGACGATGTCGCGCGGGCGGATGTTACGGGCGATCAGCTCCATGACCTTCTCGCCGGCCGCCATGCAGAACTTGTCGCGGATTTCATACGGCGCGGGCGCGCCGGCAGAATAGGGCAGCGCAAGGCCGATGGCCTCGGAGACCGTCGCCATGGTGTTGGCGGTGAACTGCGCGCCGCAGGCGCCGGCAGACGGGCACGCGACCTGCTCAAGCTCGTCGAGGTCTTCGCTGGACATGTCGCCGACGGAATACTTGCCGACCGCCTCGAACAGGTCCTGAACCGTGACCGGCTGGCCGCGGAACGAACCCGGCAGGATGGACCCGCCATAGATGAAGATGGACGGCACGTTGAGGCGGATCATCGCCATCATCATGCCGGGCAGCGACTTGTCGCAGCCGGCAATGCCGACCAGCGCGTCATAGGCGTGGCCGCGCATGGTGAGCTCGACGCTGTCGGCGATGACCTCGCGCGACGCCAGCGAGGCCTTCATGCCCTCGTGACCCATGGCGATGCCGTCGGTGACGGTGATGGTGCAGAATTCGCGGGGCGTGCCATTGGCCGACGCGACGCCCTTCTTCACCGCCTGCGCCTGGCGCATCAGCGAGATATTGCAGGGCGCGGCCTCGTTCCAGCACGAGGCGACGCCAACCAGCGGCTGGTGGATCTGCTCACGGGTCAGGCCCATCGCATAAAGGTACGAGCGATGCGGCGCGCGCGACGGACCTTCCGTCACATGCCGGCTCGGCAACTTCGACTTGTCGAACGTCTTCGCGTCCATAAAACCAATCCGCCTGCGTATTCTTTGTTGTTTGTCCCGGATACGCCTTACTGGCGCGATCCGATCATCCGTCACAAAAGCCCGTCGCCTATAAGCGTCGGGGAGAGCATGAACATGCTCCGGCCCGCGCCACGATCTTCTCAACGGCGGCTGCTTAGTCATTCGGACGATGCCAGAATATGGCAACGCTAGTCCCGGCAACCAAGTCCTGCACCTTGGTGCGTCGGGATCCGAACCGAAGCCCCCGCAGCTTCCGTTCCTTGCAATCCGTCGTCGCCCTTCTTTGTGGCTCAAAAGAGGCATTTGCCCTCGCAGTTCGTGACTTGGGCGCAACAGAGCTTAACGACGGAGGCCAAATTAAGCGGTTGCCATTGGGCGTTGCCCAGCGAACACAGTTAACGGCCCGGCATCCGCTTGGTGGCTACCACTTTTTTGACGTTCGATATGAGCAAGCCGTCCCTCGGCAATGATGACAAGTTCGCATGAGAAGCGGGCCGATGCTGGGCGCGGGTTAGGCTTGTGTTAGGCGCTTCTTCGACTTCTTCGAAGCAAGGCAGCTTCGGAGTTCCGCGCGGTACAGGTTCCGGAAATGTTGAGGTGCTAGGGAGCGGCATCGAATGCTCACACCATCTGAGGGACCTACGATGGATCTGCCGTACCAACAGCCGGGCGCCGCGCAGCCAAGTGCCGGACAGGCAATCAAGATCAGCTGGAAACAGCCGACCGGGCTCTACGCCCTCTCGTTCATCAACTTCCTGCTCAGGATCGTGACACTGGGCATTTACGGCTTCTGGGCCAGGACGGAAGTGCGCAAGCGCATCTGGTCGGCGGTCCGCATCGAGGGTGAGCCGCTGCATTACACGGGGACGGGCAAAGAGCTGTTCCTGGGCTTCCTGATCGTCTTTTTCCTTGTGCTCGTTCCCATCATGGTCGTCACGACCGGCGCGCTCATCGCGTTCGGGCCGGAATCGGCGGCGGCGAACCTCTGCATACTCGGCGTCTACGTGATCACGTTTCTGCTGATCGGCGTCGCCATCTACCGGGCCCAGCGCTACCGCCTGTCGCGCACGCGCTGGCGGGCTATCCGCGGTGCGCTGGTCGGCAGCGCCAACAGCTATGCCTGGACCTATTTCTGGACCGGTGTCGTAGCGATACTGACGCTCGGCTGGGCATTGCCTTGGCGGTCGACGAAGCTGCAAGGCCTCATGACGCGCGACATGCGTTTCGGCAGCGAGCCGTTCAGGTTCGATGCCAGCGCCGGCCCGCTCTACGCACGCTTCGCGCTGCTATGGGTCGTCGCCATCATCATCTATGCCGCCATGGGCCTCGGCATCGCCAAGGTGCTCGGGTTGTTCGACCTCGAGACCCAATTCGGCGGCGAAGGCTCGCCCTTCCAGGTCGGGCCCGACGGCAAAATGATGCCCACGCCGCGCACCATCGGCATGATCTACGGCATCATTTTCCTGGCCATGATGGCGTTCTCGGTTTTCGCCGCCTGGTATCGCGCCAGCCAGATCCGGCACTTCGTCAACCACACGCATTTCGACGGCGCCACGTTCAAGAGCACGCTTTCGACCGCGGGCCTCATCTGGGTCAGCGTGTCCAACGTGTTCATCGTGCTCGGCACGCTCGGAATTCTCGCGCCGATCGCACAGGCGCGGCTGGCGCGCTATATGGTCAACAATCTGGAGGTTACCGGCACGGTACGTCTTGCCGAGATCACGCAGGCGGCCGAGCAGAACATCCGCTACGGAGAAGGACTGGCGCAGGCATTCGATGTCGACGCATTCTGATAGCAGCCCGCTGACGCCAACGCTGAGAGCGCTTACGGGCGCCTCAGCGACGGCAAGACGGCGGCGTCGCAGGACGTGCAGGTGAGGCTCGGCCTCACTGGGCTCGACATCTACGTGTCCGGCACCATCGCCCGCCGCTGGTCCTACGACAGCCTCGAGACAGCGGAGCCGCTGACGGCCTATGCCATCGACGCGCTGCTGACGAGTACGGCCGAGCCCGGCGCAACGTTGTTCGTCGCCGATAGTGCCTTCGCGCGCGCGTTGCCGTCCCATGCGCCACAGCTCACGGCGCGCGCAACACGCTGGCGGCATGCCCGGCCCTGGATCGCAGGTGCCGCGGCAGCGGTCGTGGGCACCATCGCGCTTTTCGTTCTCGACATCTCGCCATCGCGTGCGGTTGCCAATCTCCTGCCCGACTATGCCCGCACCGCGCTCGGTGCCGACGCCCTGCGTTCGATGACGGCAGGCCGTCGCGTCTGCCACACGCCTGAGGGCGACAAGGCCCTCGAGCAGCTGGCGAGCCGCCTCGGTGCAACGTCTCAGGGCGTCAAATTCAAGGTGGTGATCGTCGACTGGGAGCTGTTCAACGCCTTCGCGGTCCCGGGCGAGCAGATCGTGCTGACGCGCGGACTTCTGGCCAAGGCCGATACGCCGGACGAGGTCGCAGGCGTTCTTGCGCACGAGATGGGGCATGCCATCGCCCGCGATCCCGAGACAGGTTTCGTGCGCGCGCTCGGGCTTTCGGCCGTGGCGCAGCTCCTGACCGGCGGCTCCGGCGGGACGCTCGCCAACATCGGTCTGGTGCTGGCACAGCTTTCCTACACGCGAGAAGCCGAGCACAAGGCCGATCTTACGGCTGTGAAGCTTCTGCGCGACGCGAGCATCTCGCCTCTCGGCTTGGGAAGCTTCTTCAAGCGCGTCATCGACATGGAAGGAAAGTCGGCGGGCGGCATGCCAGGCATCTTGCGGACGCATCCTGCGACAGAGGAACGCGAACGGCTCGTGGCCTCGCAGCCCACATATCCCTCGACGCCAAGCCTTTCGGGCAACGACTGGTTCAGCCTCAAAGCCATCTGTGACGAGGAGCCCGGCAACGCGAAGCCGTCTCGTGACGAGGGTACGATGGCTGGAGAGGACATCTAGCTCGCACGGGCGCAACTCTCAGGGGCGACGAAACTTGGCCCCAATTCTTTGCGCTATGGGACCTGCGCGGCGCCCAGGGACATGGTGCGGCGCGAGGTGCTGAGATCATGCGCAGAAGCCTATTTGCCGTCTTGGGCGCCATCACGCTGGCTATCGCCTACATCGCCACGCCGTTCGTGGCCGCGTGGTCGATCCGTGAGGCGATGCAGAACGGCAATTCAGATTATCTCGAGCACAAGATCGAGTGGGACAGCGTGCGCGCGACGCTGCGCGAGTCCCTCACTCAGGTCGCACTCGGGCAGCCGGCTGACGCACCAGTTGCCACAGCGGAGGCTCTGCCGAAGCCGGGCTTGTGGCAGCGCATCAAGAACGGCCTCCGCAAAAGCGCCGTCAACAATATCGTCGACAGCTACGTGACGCCCGAGGGGCTGCCGCAGCTTTTTTCCTACCGGAAGACCTACCGCGATGTTTCGGGCGAGACCGCCGCGCTCGAGGCGATGCCGTGGCATGAGCGGGTTGCGGGCTTCTGGTCGCGCATCAAGCGGGCAGAGTTCAAGTCACCGGCCGTGTTCGAGATCGAGATGGCCGACCGCAACGATCCGACGCGGCATTATGTAGGCCTGCTTGAGCTGCGCGGCTTCGAGTGGAAGCTTACGGAGCTCAGGCTGCGCGTGGTGGCGGAAGCCGATACCGAAACGGCGGACGAGAGCGCCGCTAAAGCCTCCTGACGCGGCGATCATCGAGTTGCACGCCCATCGCCAGCCTCTTCAAGACGTCCGGGCTCTCAACAAAAGTAGGAGCGACAGCGGCTCCCTCTTAGACAGGCCCCCGCAAACCTGTTGCCGTCGCTCCTGACCGGGACTAAGCGACTATTCTGGCCCGCGAACTTTGACGTAGGTCAAAAATGCGGTGGCTGAACACGCGTCATCACAACTCAAGATTTTGGTCGCGCATCAAGCGGGCGGAGTTCAAGTCGCCGGAAACGCGGCATTATGTAGGCCTGCTCGAGCTGCGGCGGATTCGAGTGGAAGCTTACGGAGCTCAGGCTGCGCGTGGTGGCGGAAGCAGCGCTGCCCCTCGCCGCCGATCCCGCCTGAACGTACGGAGCCAGGCCCGCCGTTTAAGCCGGGCCTTCCGCAAAAGCGCAGCAGCTCGCCGCGTTCGTCTCCGGCAACATATCGAGGCACGGGTTGCCGTTGAAGAACCCCGACGGCATGAGCTTGAAGCCCGTCATTACGCAGGGCTGCACCGGAAAGTCCTCGAGCCGGACCGAGTGATGCAGCCCGAAGACGTGCCATAGGACGATGTCGGTGTTCTCGATCCCGCGGTCCTTTTTCACGAAGTCGGGAAGCCCCGCGGCTCCGTCCGAATGGTTCATGAACTCACCCGCCGGATAACGCTCCTCGGGATCGAAGGCCGTGACCCAAACATGGTTCTGGACGAACCCTGCGCGCTTTCCGGAGGGCGTATTCGGCCTAATGAAGGGCGTCACGCAATTGCCCGCCTCGAGCCGGTAGCCGACCGGCGTGCCGGCGTAATTCTTCTTGTTGGGATTGACGATCTTCCAGGTTCGCTGCGAGGCGAGATTGGCCTTGCGCGCGCCCTCGCTCTCGCGCGTCAGGACCGTCTCCTCCTCATAGAACGCGTTACCGTAGGGGTTCTCCGGTCCTTCGGGCTCGAGATAGGTATTGCACTCGACCACCGAGTTCTCGTCGCCGTCGATTGCCGTGTCGAGGCGGGCGCAGAAAATATGCTGGTGGATCTGGCCCACGACGCCGGGCAGCACCTCGCGGCCATACTTTCCCGGCTTACCCGGCTCGCACGCGGCCGTGTTGATGATGCCTGTCGCCTTCACCTCGAACTCGATGGTGCCGTCGATGTGGAAATACCAATAGAGCGCATACTCATAGTTTCCGACTGAGCAGACGCTCGAGACGATGAGCTTGCGCGCGCGGCGGATCTCGACGTCGTCGTAGTGGAAATCCCAATGCTTCCAGAGAAGGCCGGAATCCTCCTCATGGATGCAGATTGCCTTTTCGATGGTGAGGAGATCGCCCTCCATCGTGTTGATATGGCCGTCGAGGTAATGAATGACGCCAAGGCAATCGCAGCCGAGCTTCAGCGAGTTCGCAAGCTTGCCTATGCCGTACTCGCCGATGTCGAAGACGTGCTTGCGGAAGTGCCCGCGCTCCGGGCTGCCGTAGGGCACGACCATCTCGACGAGAGAGGCTCGATTGAGGATCGGACGTCCGTCGTAGCGGATGTCGTGGAAGGTCAGCGCCTCGCGCGCATTGAAGCCGATGACGAACGACCACTTGTCCCAGGTGAGCTTGCGCCCCTCGAGTACGAAGCTCACGCCCTCCGGTTGGACCACGTTGAGCGGCTTCAGTGGCGCGCGCGGTTTGGTATTGAACTCGCGCGCAAAGTTTGCGGGCGTCTTCGGAACGGGTACGACGCCGTAATCGTCGACGCGGATGACCTTCTCGGTCTTGAGATCGATGACGGCGTTAAGACCCTCGATAGGGTGGGCGTAGAAGTTATCCTTCTCGCCGAGCCTCAGCCACGCGAACACGTGGCAGAGATGTCGGCCTTCCTCACCCGCGATGCCGAATTCGCCCGCCGACCAGGGATCGATGCACACTGTTTCCATGTCGGTTATGCCGCGCTTGGCGCATCCGGCGATGAATTCGGGGTCCTTGCGTACGATGCCTTCGATGAGCAGGAACTGCTCGAGCTGGATCATGGGCCGCTTGGTAGGCAGCTCGTCCTTCGAGAGGATCTTCTCCTCGTCGAGCGAGACCACGAGGCGCGTGACGCCGATGGCCTTGGCACTGAAGACGTTCACGCGTGCGAGGCGAGGAATAGGATCGCCGGCTTTGAAGTTTCTCACGAACGCCTTGTCCGGCTCCTTGAGCTCCATGGTCTCGAAGCGGGTGTCGGCGCCATAAGGCGGGTCGAGGCGGACGATCTCCGCGAGCTTTCGGATCTCGCTCGGCGTCAGCGGCTCAAGCGGATGGAGCACCTGTTCGGGAACCGAAGCGGACTGCTGGGCGGGCTCAGCCGAGCAACAGCAGCCTGCTGAAGCGACTTCTTCCAACTGCATGGGCCATCTCCCGAAGCCTCGAGCACGACCCAAGCGTAGTCCTGCTATCAACGCGAGCAAGACTGAAGAGAGAGCATCTTGCCGCCTCATTGGGCAGAAAAGCACGCGACAGCGGGGCCGCCGCGTCGCGACGTCGGCCAACCACGGCCGCCCTCCTCAGGCCTCGATGCGCTTGAGAGCAGACTTCAGCCGTCCGATGCGGTCGCTGCCCTCGGCGACGCGCTCGCGATTGAGTGCCACGACGTGCTCGGGCGATTTCGCGACATTGGCCTCGTTGGCGAGCAACGCCTGCGCCTTGGTGAGATCGCTCTCGGCCTTGTCGATCTCGCTTGGTCAGCGCGCTTGCGCTCGGCGTCCATGTCGATGACGCCGGCTCGAGCGGCAGCGCCACGGTGGCTTCGCCGACCACGATCAGCGCCGAGCCCTTGGGCGGCGACTTGCGAGAACGTGATGCTCGTCGAGGCGCGCGAGCCGCTTGATCGTCTCCTCGTGCGTGCGCGCGCGCGGCGACCGTCGCGTCTCCGGCGCCGGAGACGACCAGCGGGATCTTGGCGCCGGCCGGGACGTTCATCTCGTTGCGCACCGAGCGCACCTCGGAGATGAGCTTCACCACCCAGCCGATCTCCTCGTCCGCTGCCTTGTCGGCGAGGCCCTTGAGCGCCGGCCAGGCGCCAGCGCCAGCAGGTTGCGGCGCGGCAGCGCCGTGCTCGACCATGTGCGTCCACAGCTCCTCGGTGATGAAGGGCATGAACGGATGCAGCAGCTTCAGGCACTGGTCGAGCACCCAGGCGACGCGATGGCGCGCGTCTCGGCCTTCGCGGCCTCGTCGTCGCCGGCCAGGATCGGCTTGATCAGCTCGAGATACCAGTCGCAGAACGTGCCCCAGATGAATTCGTAGACGGCGCCCGCGGCCTCGTTGAACTTGTAGGCTTCGAGCGCGGCCGTGACCGCGGCCGCCGCGCGCTCCGTTTCGCCGACGATCCAGCGGTTGAGCGTGTCCTTGACCGACTTGGGATCGAAGTCCGGATCGCGCACGCACTCGTTCATCTCGGCGAAGCGCGCCGCGTTCCAGAGCTTGGTCGCGAAGTTGCGATAGCCCTCGATGCGCTTCGAGCGAGAGCTTGATGTCGCGGCCCTGCGCGGCCATGGCGGCCAGCGTGAAGCGCAGCGCGTCGGCGCCGTAGGGCTTGATGCCGTCCGGGTATTCCTTGCGCATTTCCTTCTCGACGCGGTTGGCCTGCTCCTTGTATGAGGCCGGCGGTGCGCTTGGCGATCAGCGCGTCGGAGATCGATGCCGTCGATGATGTCCAGGGGATCGATGACGTTGCCCTTGCGTCTTGGACATCTTCTGCCCTTCTCGTCGCGCACCAGGCGCGTGGATGTAGACGTCGTGGAACGGCACCTCCTTCATGAAGTGCGTGCCCCATCATCATCATGCGGGCGACCCAGAAGAAGATGATGTCGAAGCCGGTGACGAGCGCGCTGGTCGGATAGAAGCGCTCGACCTCCCGCGTCTGTCCGGCCAGCCGAGCGTCGAGAACGGCCACAGGGCGGAGGAGAACCACGTGTCGAGGACGTCCTCGTCGCGGCGTCGAGCTCGAGCGGCGCGAACTTGTCCAGTGCTGCGTTTCAGCCGGCGTGAGCCTTGCGGCTACTCGGCCTCGTCGTAGGCAACGAACACTTTGCCCATCGGGCCCGTACCACGCCGGAATTTGATGGCCCCACCAGAGCTGGCGCGAGATGCACCAGGGCTGGATGTTGTCGCATCCACCGAAGTAGTCTTGGCGAAGTGCTCCGGGACGAAGCTTGCGTCTTGCCGCCCTCGACGGCCGCGATGCGCGGGCTTCGCCAGCTCGCCGGCGTTGACGTACCACTGGTCGGTCAGCCACGGCTCGATGACGGCGTTCGACCGCGTCGCCATGCGGCACGGCGTGCGTCGTGGGCTCGATCTTTTCGAGCAGGCCCAGCGCTTCGAGATCGGCGACGACGCGCTTGCGCGCCTCGAAGCGATCGAGGCCGCGATAGGCTTCCGGCACCTCGTCGTTGAGCTTGCGCCGTAGGCGTCGAAGATGTTGATCAGCGCGAGCTCGTGGCGGCGTGCCGACCTCGAAGTCGTTGAAGTCGTGCGCCGGCGTGATCTTGACCGCGCCCGTGCCCTTCTCGGGATCGGAGTATTCGTCGGCGACGATGGGGATCTCGCGCCCGACCAGCGGCAGCACGCATCGTCTTGCCGACGAGCGCCTGATAGCGCTCGTCCTCGGGATGCACGGCAACGCCGGTGTCGCCCAGCATGGTCTCGGGACGCGTGGTCGCGACGACGATGTAACTTCGACGGATCGTCCTTCAGCGGGTAGCGGAAGTGATAGAGGTGCCCGTTGGGATCGCGGTCGAGGATCTTCGCCAGCGCCTTGGCGTCGAACGGCTTCTCGGGATCGCCGGACTGTCCACGTGAAGGTGCCGCCTTCTCGACCTGCACGACCTCGAGGTCCGAGATCGCGGTCTGGAACTCCGGGTCCCAGTTGACGAGGCGCTTGTCCTTGTAGATCAGCCCTTGGCGTGTAGAGCTCGACGAACACCTTGAGCGACGGCGCTTGCGACAGGCCCTCGTCCATGGTGAAGCGCTCGCGCGACCAGTCGCACGAGGCGCCGAGGCGCTTCAGCTGATTGACGATGGTGCCGCCGCTCTCGGCCTTCCAGGCCCACACGCGGCTCGACGAATTCCTCGCGGCCGAGCTTGCGCCGGTCGGGCTCCTGGCGCTCCATGAGCTGGCGCTCGACGACCATCTGCGTGGCGATGCCGGCGTGGTCGGTGCCCGGCTGCCACAGCACGTCGCGTGCCGCGCATGCGCTCGAAGCGGCAGAGCACGTCCTGCAGCGTGTTGTTGAGCGCATGCCCCATGTGCAGCGAGCCCGTCACGTTCGGCGGCGGAATGACGATCGAGTAGGGCTCGGCGCTCGGCGCGGTCGGCGCGTCCGCCCTTGAAGGCCTCGGCCTTTTCCCATTCAGCGTCGATGCGCGGCTCGATCTCGGCGGGCTGATACGTCTTCTCGAGCATGGGTCGCGTTAGCCTTCGAATGCGGAATGGCGGGAAATCACGGCCGCGCGGGAGACCGCACACGGTGTGCGGCGCGTCACTCGCGGTGTTCCGCCCATAAAAGCAGAACAGGCGTCCTACGAAGACGCCCGCGCACTGTCAAATGCCACAGAAGCCGGAATTGGGGAAGTTGGCCCAAGGCCGCGCCGGAACGCCAAGCCGGATCGGGCGCAACCCGTAGAAAATCAGTAGCCGGGCGGCTTCTGGTTTCTCTTGACCGTGCTGGCGGCCTCGACCCGCAACGCCTTTTCGATAATGCGCGGCATGTTGTCGGAAAGCCATTGCTGCAGCAAGGGCTTCAGCATTTCCGCAACCGCGTCCTCGAGCGTGCGCACGGGCTGGTGCGTCTCGTAGGAATTCGCCGCCGGCGCGCGCGGGGGAATACCCCCGGAGTGGCGGAGATTGGGCTCGGACACGGGAACGAGCGCCCCCGTCGCGGGGCCGTAAGGATCGCCGCGCATTGGTGCGGGCGCGACCGGAGCCTGCGGAATGGAGCGCGCCGCGGCAGACGCCGCAAGGCCCTGGGCCAGCGCGTCGAGGGCCGCCATGGCCGCGTACGGAGAGTTTTCCGGTATCCGTGGCGACGCGTGGACCCCGTTCATGCGGGCGCCGTTCACGTGGGCTCCGTTCACGGGGGCCGTCGGCCGGCCGAGGGACGGTGACGGTTCGGCGGCATGCGGAACTGACGCTGGCTCGGGCACAGTACTCTTCAATGGCGGGCTCTTCGACAGCGGGCTCGACGAGGACGGACTCGACGACAATCGGCTCGTGCGCTATCGGCTCAAAGATTGGCTCGGGTGCGCCAACGGCTTCGGCTATCGCTGCCTCGATCTCGGCAGCCGAGGGCGGTGGCGCCTCGGCCTCCTGGGGTATTTCGGCAGCAACGGGAGCGGCAGGCGTTTCGACTTCGAAAGACGTAGCGAAGTTTCGCTCCAGGCCGGGAACGAGAAGACCCGCTCGCGGAGCTTCGACAACGGAGGCGAACGGCTGTGGCTCGACCTTCGGCTCCGTAAAGACTGGTTTGGGTTCTGCGAGAACTGGCTTCGGTTCCTCAGGAAGTGGCTTCGGCTCCGAAAAGGCGGACGACGCCGGAGCCGGTGTCGGGGCTGGAGCCAAGAGGGGCTCGGGAGCGCCAAGTCGATCGGTACCGTAAGCGGTGAACGATGGCATCGGGACAGCAGAAGAGGTGTCCGTGTCGCTCGTGTCGCGCGTCAACGCTCGTTGGGCGCGTCGTCGGCCGGAGATGCAAACGGGGCAGCAGGTACGACGGCTCCGAGAGCTGCCAACCGCTTAATCATGCCGTCCGAATTCTTGCTCGACGCAGCGGTCTCGTCCGTGCGAGCCGGCTCGTTCGGGCCACCCGGAAGCTTCGGCATGAACCCGGCAGGCGGATAGAAGCCGCCACGGCGCATGGGCGGCGCGGATCGAGGCGGCTCGTTCGCGTCCTTGGCAGCAGGTGCCGGTGCAGTGTCTCCGTTCAGCGATGGAAACGGCGCGGCCGCAGTCTTGGGCTCGCTCGGTTTCGGAACAAAGAGGCCGGGAACGTCAGGTGTCAGGCTAAGGCTCGGCTTCGGCGCCGTGACGCCGTTCGAGCCTGCCGCGGGCTCGCCTAGGATATCGGCCAGGTCATCATCAAAGGATGACGGACGTTTCGACTCGAGCCCGTTCGAGGGGGCCGGTTGGACTGCCTTGAGCGCATCGGACAATCTGCCTAGCGACTGGGGGTTGCCGGGCGACTGGGGGCTGGCTGATGACGGCGAAGCGCGGTCCGCCGGAGGTGTGCCCAGGCGCGGCACTCCGTTCGTGCGCGAAAACAGCGACGGCATAGGCCGGTCCGCGGGGGCGGATTTCCCGGATTCCTTCTCGTCGGAGATCGTCTGGCGGATCGACGCCAGAATCTCCTCCATACTCGGCTCTCCGGGTTTATCCGGTCTATTCATAGCCTTACCCTGGGAAACTGGCGGCGCGACGGTCGCGAATGGGTCCGCACTCGAGCGCATGTGATCCCCACGTCCTACAGTGGCCAATCTGAGCGTTCAACGCGTCATCCGCGCTTATGCTCAGACCTATCCTAGGCTTTTTCGTGGCAAACCAATGAGATGCCTTTGCAAGTGAAGGGTTCGGGGCATCCGGGAGTGCCCCTCGCGCCCTGTCCGTGTCGAAGATTTCGCTCACGGCCGCGTTCACCTGAAGCGACGCATCACACGTCACGTGTTGGTCGGCTTCTTTCCGGTCCTGACACTCTCGGCCACCTCGATGTGCAGTGCCTTTTCGACCATGCGCGGCATGTTGTCGGAAAGCCAAGCGCGCAGCATGGGGCGCAGCAGCTCTGCCGTCGTATCCTCAATCGTACCTGTTGGCTGACCCTCTGCATGAGCAGCGTCCGGCACTTCGGATGAAACGAGAGTGAGCGGCGGCGGCATCGACGACATAGTTTCGTGGTGATGCGCAACAGCCGGCGGATCGGCGGGCGGCTGGGCCGGCTCGAACGCTCGGGGCGCCAGCGGGATTGCCGCTGGTGGAGCCGCGGCCTCAATCTGGGACCCGTTGACGGCGCCGGGGCGTGACGGCTGCCCGAACGTGCTTGTCTGCGCGGGCGCTGCGGCGTGGGCGCCGGGACGGTCAAAACGGCCCGGAATGATGGCACCGAAGTCGACGACGCGCGGGGGCTCGGACGTTGGCGCGGGCGCGGGCTTCTGGGCTTCGACCACTGGGGCGGGGGCGGGGCCGGCGCACGGGCGGCGGTGTCTGGACGGGAGCGGCGATCGCGGCGGGCGCGGCCGGTGCCGGCACTGCTCATGCGCGTGAAATGCGTATCCTTGAACGGCGCCATGACCCGCTTGATTTCCTCGTTGACCGCAGCTGGCGGCGGCGAGGACGGACGGCTGAAATTCCAGCCTTGGCTTGCCGGCTTTGCTTCAGCCTGCGCCGCCTCGGACCTGCGGCTCTCCGGCGTGTCCTGGGCCGATGCGACGGGCTTCAAGGTGCTCAGGGCGGGGTAGCTTTCGCTCTGGACACCGAAGCGGCCGACGGAAGGCTCGTCGCCGCGCTCGGAGTTGTCCTCGACCACATGCATTGGCCTCACCTCCGGCTGCTGCTTCGGCTCCGACTGTGACGAGGTGGCGTTGCGGATGGCATCCGTAAGCCGGCCAATCAATGGGCCCGGCTTTTCCGGTTGCTGCGTGGACGACGAGCGAAAAATTGCTGGCAGATCAAACTCGCTGCTGTCGTCGAGAACGCCGTCGCCGTTGAGCGTGATCGGATTGTTGCGGAAATCGATAATGGGCGCGCTCGCGCCATGCGGTATCTGCGCTTCGGGCTCCTCGGCGACGATCCTGCGGATCGAAGCCAGGATTTCCTCCATGCTCGGTTGGCCGTTTTTCTCGGTCATGTCCATACGCTACTCCCTACGCACACCGCTACTCGCGGCGGCCGCACCCGCCAGCCACGGACCAGCCGGCTTTGCCGGCGGCTCCGTGATGAACATAAGCGCTTGCTACCTCCCCAGGCGGCGCGCGCTCGCGAGAAACACCTCCCCGTGCGTGCACGCATCCGCTCTGTGGATAACGTGCGCACAGACTTTGTAGTCTTGCAAAAGTTTAAGTGAGGTGTCCCACCCGTCGCGAACCTAGGAGCGATAATGGGCAATGGTGTGGCAAAGACACGCAACGCAAGATAAATCGCCCGGGAAAACCCCGAGCGATTTTTTTCTTAGGCGGATGTGATGCCGGAGGCCCTTATTTCACGGGCTCAACGGTCGCTTCCCATGCCCCACCGCGCCCACTCTCAGCGGGAGTGATCGAGGTGCCCCAGGGCTTGCGGCGCACTTCATGATAGTGGGCCTCGGGATCGTAGGCGACGGCCGTGAGGCCGAGGCTGACGGCGTCGAGCCGACCGATGGTCGCCAGCACTGCGTAGCTCGAGACGACATAATCTCTTCGTATCGTAACGAGTTCCACCTGAGAGTTGAGAAGCTCGACCTCGGCGTTGAGCACGTCGAGCAGCGTACGCTGGCCGACACGCTCTTCCTCGCGGACACCGGTAAGGGCGGTGGTGTTAGCTTCGACCTGGGACTTGCCCGATTCCGTCTGGGCCTTGGCTGCCAGCAGCCGCGACCATGCAGCTACGACGTTGGCCTCGGTCTCACTGCGCGCCTGCTCGATCTGCTGCATAAAACCGACTTGGTTCTGCTTGGCCTGGCGAACCTGGGCATAAACGTCGCCGCCTTCATAGATCGGCACCGTCAAGCGGCCAGTGACGGTCGTGGTCTCCGACTCGGTCAGGCTGGTCGGGCCGCCACCTGGAAAACGGTCCGTGTAGTTTGCTTCGAGCTGAACCGAGGGCAGCAACTGGCCGCGGATCTGATCCACGGAGTGCCGGGCCGCTTCCTCTGCGTAGAGCGCCCCGACCACGGCAGGGTTCTCGTGCGTTCCCTGCTGGACAGCTTCCTCGAGCGACTTCGGCAGTGCGCTCTCGAAACCGTGGGGCTCGGTCACCGCATCGGGCGCATGGCCGATGACGCGCTCGTACGTCGCGCGGCTCGTCTTGAGGTTGGCGCGGGCGAGATCCAGGGCCGACACGGCGCCGGCACGGCGCGCCTGAGCCTGGGCGACGTCGGTTCGCGTCACCTCGCCGACGGAAAATCGATCCTGCGTCGCTTTCAATTCGCGGGTCAGAACGTTGACGTTATTCTCGCGCAGCCGGACGATGGCCTGGTCGCGGACTACGTCCATGTAGGCCGTTACTGCGTCGCCGAGCACCTGCTGCTCGACACTGCGTAGCGTCTCGCGGCCGGCGCGCACGTTGGCTTCCTGGGTCTTGACCGCATAGACGGTCTGGAAGCCGTTGAAGATCGGCTGCACAGCGTCGACCGAATAACCCCTCGGCTTGCTTTCGCCTTCGCCAAGAGTATCGGGCCGGGTGTTGTTGTACTGGTAATTGACATCGGCGCTGCCGGTGATCACCGGGCGGTAGCCCGACATGGCGCGCGCGACGTTTTCGTCCTGCGCCCTCAGAAAGGCGCGCTGCGCATCGAGGCTCGGGTTGTAGCGATAGGCCGCCGCCAGAGCTTCGTTGAGCGATTCGGCATTCACGGGAACAGCCAGCAGGTACGCCGACGCGGCCAGAAGTGCGGCGCGCGCTACGGTTCCCCGCAGATTGCGTTTCAGCTCGAACACAGGTTGCTCCACTCGTAGCCTCATCCAACGTCAGCCAAACGCGCGAACAGTTCGGCATCCTTCGCCGGTACAGATTGTTGATATTTGATTTGCGATCCCCCCGAACTGCCCATGTAGTAGACACACACGATTCTTAGAAGGCGACCCGTCGGTTTTCGAGCGATTCCATCCTGATGCGTGTCATGTTTCCCACACGCACCCACAGGATACCCCCAACAAAACCAGCCCGTTTATGAGTACGGTGGGTTCAGAATGCGAATTGCTGCAAAGCTTCGAAGCCGGGCAAAATTTCGCCCGATGCATCGAAGACGTCAGCGGCGCCGTAGACGCCAGACTGGCGGCTCCAGACGACAGCCTTGCCCATGGGGCCCCGTCTCAGGATCGCGACCAGTCGTCCGCCGTCCTTGAGCTGCGAGAAGAGCGCCTGCGGGGGCGCCGATACCGCGCCTTCGACGACGATCGAATCAGAGGGGGCCTGCTGCACCCACCCGTCGGGCAACTCGCCGGTGACGACGGAGACGTTGCCGAGGCCCAGATCCGCAAGGGTCTTGCGAGCCTGACCGGCGAGCCTCTCGTCGCATTCGAGGGCGACGATCTCGGCCGCGAGAGGCGAGGCGACCGCCGACGAATAGCCGGTCCCTGCCCCGACGATCAGCACAGATCCCGTCGGCTCCAGGTTCGCGGCCTGCAAAAGCTTAGCGAATGTCCGGGGCGCCATCAGCGAGCGGCCGCCCTTGGCGAGCCGCACGCCGCCATCGCCATAGGCGAGAGAACGAAGAGCATCGGGAACGAACAACTCGCGCGGCACCTCTGCCATTGCCCGCAGGATGCGCCGGTCCGTGACGTCGCTCGGACGAACCTGGCTTTCGACCATGTTCGTGCGTTGAGTTGCGTAATCCACGTCGCCCTCCCTCACGGCACGATGCCCCCACCGCTCGCGCGAGTTCCGGGCCGCACACGACTTGCCGGCTCCCAAAGCGCGGCGTTTCGCGAACCAGCATAGCCAGAGTCACTACATGAGACCAGCGCAGCCCTGTCACGGGGCGTCGTGATGCCTCAGACGTAATACGCGCGATAAAGCGTGCGTGCGACCAGGACCGTGACTGCGATCCACACCGCGGCCACCATCAGCGCTCCCCAGCGGCTCACGGGGCGTTGCGCGAGCCGCTCCGCCCTGAAACGAAGATCGCTCATGACGGCCGGATCGATGAAGCGCGTGATGATGGCTATTGCCACCGGCAGAAGCACGACCTCGTCCAAGTATCCGAGGACGGGTATGAAATCCGGGATGAGGTCGATCGGCGACAAGGCATAAGCCGCGACGCCGGCCGCGAAGGCCTTCACGCCCCACGGAACCCGGGGGTCGCGCGCGGCGAGATATAGGGCGATACCGTCCCGCTTCGCTGCCCGCGCCCAGGCCTTAAGCGTGGTCAGAATGCCCGCCACGTCACCTCTCCTGGCGGATACCCGGACGCGCCGGGCTCCCATGAATTCTTGGGCAAGCCCCTGCACTCGCTTGTGCTGGCCTCGGCCTCTATGATAGATGCCATCGCTTCCGGCTTTGGGCCACCCCGCCACCGTCAAATAGTGTGCAGGGCATCGCTCGCCCAGGCCAGAGCCGACCTTCAGAGGCCACGTGGCGGAGTGGTGACGCAGCGGACTGCAAATCCGCGTACCCCGGTTCAATTCCGGGCGTGGCCTCCAGGTCGTTCTTAACACCGTGCGTCCCGCGTTTCCCGGCGGCGCACGGCGGAGATCGCAAGTTTTTGCGATAAGTCTCTGGCTCTTGCCGTTTCGTTCTGGTAAGAGCGCGTTTCCTTGCGAAGCCAAGGTATTCCGCGGTAGCTCAGTGGTAGAGCATCCGACTGTTAATCGGACGGTCGTAGGTTCGAATCCTACCCGCGGAGCCAAATATTTCAGAGGGTTGCTTTGGCAGCCCCCTCGCAGCGCAGCGTTTCTCTCACCGTAATCCAAGATCAGTGGCGGACACCTGAACCGACCGAACGGTGTGTCGACGCCGCTTGGCGCTTGCGCGGAGACTTTGCGGACTGTTTCGCGCCTCGACGTGCGGGCAGATCCGCAACGAGCTTGTCGACGTCGCGTGCGGGCTGCGGCCGGCCCAGCAGGTAGCCTTGGACCTCCGTACAGCCAGCCTTGCAGACAGCTGCGAGCTGCTCGTCAGTCTCAATGCCTTCCGCGGTGGTCTCCATGTCGAGATCGCTTGCCATGGCCACGACAGCCTTGACGATTTTCTGCGAGCGCGAGTTGGCGACGATGTCCTCGATGAAGGACCGGTCGATCTTGATCTTGTCGAAGGGGAAGCTCAGCAGATAGCTCAAGGACGAATAGCCGGTGCCGAAGTCATCGAGGGCGATGCGGACGCCGAGAGCACGGAGCTCGAACAGAGTATCGCGCGTCGCCTGACTGTTCTGCAGCAGAACGGTCTCGGTAATCTCGAGCTCCAGACGGTTCGGCGCCAGGCCAGAGCGAGCCAGTGCGTCGGATACGGCTTTCACGAGACCGGAAGCCGCAAACTGGGCCGGCGAGAGATTGACCGCTATGCGCATGTGCTCGGGCCAACGGGCGGCAATCGTGCAAGCTTCGCGCAATGCAAATTCGCCGAGTGCAGCAATGAGCCCGATACGTTCGGCGGCGGGAATGAACTCGCTCGCTGGCACAAGGCCACGCTGCGGATGATGCCAGCGCATGAGAGCTTCGAAGCCGCTGATTTTTCGCTGCTTGGCGCTGAACAGAGGCTGGAAGTTGAGCTCGAACTGCCCGTCTGCAAGGGCGCTGCGCAGATCGGATTCGAGAGAGCGCTGCGCGCGGACCCGGGCGTCGATCTCGGGCGAGAACAGGCGGAACGAGCCGCGGCGCTCGAGCTTGGCATGATAGAGGGCCAGATCCGCATTGCACATGAGGATGTCGGCCGTCACGGCATCGTAGCGGCCGATGGCTGTGCCGACGCTGGCGCCGACAACGATCTTGTGGCCGTCGATATCGTAGGGCTGTCTGATGACCTCAATGACGCGCTCGGCCAATGACGCCGCATCGCTTTCGCCTTCGATGCCGGGCTGGATAATGGCGAACTCGTCGCTGCCCATTCGGGCGATGGTCTCGCTCCGCCTCGTCACGGTCCGGAGGCGTCTCGCCACGGCCTGCAGCAGCTTGTCGCCGATGGGATGACCAAGGCTATCGTTCACGGACTTGAAGTCCTCGAGGTCGATGCAGTGAACCGCGATCGCAACGCCGCCCTGCGGCCGCTTTCTCAGCGCGTCGACGAGGCT
Source organism: uncultured Alphaproteobacteria bacterium (assembly GCA_963831345.1). Taxonomy (GTDB): domain Bacteria; phylum Pseudomonadota; class Alphaproteobacteria; order Rhizobiales; family Hyphomicrobiaceae; genus Hyphomicrobium_C. Next base: position 130,348 of record CAWHPZ010000038.1, on the reverse strand, counting down.
CGACTGGAAACCCGGCCGGTTGGCGAGCTGCGTCAGGGCATCGTGGTAGGCCATCTCCTCGATGCGAGACTGAGTTTCGTGGTGTTCGAGGGCAACGGCGCAAACGTGCACGCATGCGTCGACGATGCGGCGCTCGAGCGCGGTCGGACCGCGAGTGGCATGAAAATAGAATGCAAACGTACCGATAACCCGTCCGCTGCGCGACTTTATCGGGCTCGACCAGCATGCCTTGAGACCAAGCGCCAACGCATGGGATCTGAACTCGGACCACAGTGGGTCGGTGGCAATGTCTGTGACGGTGACAGGCTGGCCCAGATAGGCGGCGGTTCCGCACGATCCGGAACTGGGGCCGATGTCCGCGCCGTCGATCGCATCGGAATAATAGGCCGGGAGGCTCGGACTCGCGAGCGGACGCAGCTTGCCGTCACTGTCGACTGCAAGCACGGAGCAGACGACGGACGGTGCGAGCTCCTCGGCATGACGGCAGAGAATGGTCATGCAATCCACGATCGGGGCTCCGCTCGCGACGGCCTCGAGGACATCCTGTTGCAGAGCGCTGAGGCGCAGCTTGGTCGTGGTTTCGGTCGACGGGCGAACCTCGACACCGGCGTAGCGCTCGCCGTCCTGTATGACGCTTCGGATCGTGACGTAGCCTTCACCATCCGCTCCGCCGGCGACGCGGCTGATGGTCCAGAATTTCTCCTCGCGGCCGGTCTCTATTCCAGCCCATAGGGTGGCCCAACGGTAGCTATCGATCTCGGGTAGCCAATCGCTGATCGTCCGGGGGCCATTCATAGCCGGCACCGGGGCGCTGGACGTGCCGCGTGCCGCGCCGCTCGCATCAAAGAGGGCGAACGCGCGGCTCGCCTCCAAGGGCGTTTCAACGACTTGTACAGACTTACGCACGTTACAGGTTCCTACGGCCAACCCGGCAGCCCTGCGTCGCCTAATTTTTAGGTTAGTTGCACAGTGGTTCGCCACCAAGCACGGTGGCAAATATCCGTGAATATTACGTAAGCGCGATCAGAGCATTGCTTGGCAATGCTCTGATTTGACTTCGGAAGCTGACCTAGATCAGGGCGCCAGGCCGCCCTGGGGCGGGGGCGGCGCGTCGGGGTCGTAAACGTCGGACATGGCCGGCGATCCATCGCGCTTATAGATGTCGGGTCGGAACTCGATGCGCCCGTCCGGCTCGGCCCAGGCTGTGATGTAGGCGAAATACACCGGAACCGGGCGGCTCAGCGTGACGTCGAGGGCCTGTCCCTGATCTAGAACGGCGTTCACCTGACCAGGCTGGCCCCAATTGGGCTCGAAACGGACGAGCCATTCGACCAGCTCGAACACGTCCTGCACGCGCACACAGCCGGCGCTGAAGGGGCGGGCGCGCTGCTGGAAGAGCTGCTTCATGGGCGTGTCGTGCATATAGACGCCGTGCTCGTTCTGCATGTCGATGCGAACAAGCCCGAGAGCGTTCTGCGGTCCGGGATCCTGCTTGAACTTGATGCGCGCGGCGTCGGCCTGATTCCAGTCGATGGCCGCGGGATCGAGCTCGTGCCCGTTGAAGTCTCCGGACAGGACGCGGATCTGCTCCTTTTGCAGGTACTCGGGCTCCTTGCGCAGGCGCGGGATGACGTCGAGCTGGGCGACGCTGTCGGGCACGCGCCAATAGGGGAAGAAGTTGACGGCACGGATCGTCGCTTTCAGCGACGGCGTCTCGCGCCCGCCGCGGCCGACGATGACGCGATGGCGCTGCACGGTCTGAAAGCGTTCGACGGCCTCGAGCTGGAAGGCCGGCACGTTGACAAGCACGTAGCGCTCCTCGGGTGGGCCCTGCATCAGCTCCGAAATGCGCCCGAGGTTGAGCTTCAGCTGCGCAAGCCGCTCCTCCGCGGTGACGTTCAGGGCCGCGAGCGTGGGCTGATCGACACGACCGCTGGCGCGCAGGCCGTTGCGCTCCTGGTAGCGGACAACGGCAGCTTCGAGGGAGCTGTCGAAGGTATAATCGTCATAGCTCGAGCCGCCGGTGAGTTCTCCGGTGACCCGCAGGCGGCGGCGCAGCAGCGGGACGCGTTCGTCGTCGTCGCCGGCACGCATCATGCGGTTGCCGGGAATGACGGGCCAGCCGCCGCGGCTCACGATCTGCTGATAGAGATCGATAGCCTTGTCCATGGCGTCGCGCATCTCGTCGCTGCGCCAGGGCACGTCGTTGGGTCTCAGATCGTTGACGGCGTCGGGCTTCGGCGGCGTGCGCTCGGAGGCGCGGCCCTTGTTTGAAAAGCTCTGCGGCCCGAAGCCGGTGATGCCCTCCCACCAGTTGCTGTCCTGGGCGAGAGCGCGACGTGACAGGGACATTTGCGGCGGCCAAAAGGCTCAGAAGCGCAACGACGCCCGCGCTCCGCATGACGCGGCAAATCTTCATGACAAGAGTCACCAGAGTCCCAAATCCTTGAGCTTGTTCGGCATTTGTCCCCGCCGCCGTGCAACGCCTAAAAGGGACTCCAACACGTGCCGAGCAGAAGAACGAAAGTCATGTGGCCAAAGAAAGACCCTTTAACAAGGTTGCGGGTCGAGAACCACCCGCAGAAAATGACAACCCTCACGTCGTGTTGTCGCATGAATTGAACGTCCGGCGCGAGGTGACCGGAGCAGAGGCTCGGGGCAGCTAAAAGTGGTCCCACCCGAGCCGCTCGAGCGCGAGCGGGGCACCGTCCGGGCCCGCGATTTCAATGCCACTTCCAGCTTGGAGGCGTCCAATCTCGGTCACGGGGATGCCGGCCAGCGCGGCGGCCTCGCGAAATGCCGAGCAGCGCTCCTGCGGCACGGCGGCAAGGATTTCGTAGTCGTCGCCTCCGGTGACGATGCTCGGGAAAAGATCCCGGGCTGCGATCCAAGGCCATGCGCGCCGGCTCAGAGAGCGGGATATCGCTCCCGATGACGCGCGCGCCGACGCCGCTTGCCCGCGCGAGGCGATCAAGATCTTTCGCAAGCCCATCGGAGATATCCATCGCCGCCGAGGCGCACTCGAGCAGAGCCGGCCCCAGGGCGACACGGGGCTCTGGGCGCAGATAGCGCGCAACGAGCGCGCTGCGCCGCCGCCTGATCCAATCCCCAGCGCGCGGCCAATTCGGCGTCACGGCGCAGCTGCAGGCCAAGGGCGCTATCTCCGATCGTGCCCGACACAAACATGGCATCACCAGGCCCGGCGGTAGCCCGGCGCACCATGCGTCCCGCGGGGACATAGCCGAATGCCGTGATGGTGATGGCGAGCGGCCCAGGACGGCGGTCCGTATCGCCGCCCGCGAGCTTTATGCCGAACGCGGCCTGGGCCTCGGCGAGGCCGTGCGAGAAGGCACGCAGCCACTCCGGCTCGGGCTGCTCGGGGAAGGCCAGCGCCATGACATAGGCGGCTGGCGTCGCGCCTTTTGAGACGAGGTCGGAGACATTTACCGCCAGCGCCTTCCAGGCAATGTCGCCCGCCGCGTCGTCGGGAAAAAAATGCACGCCGGCGGCGACGGCATCCGTGGTGACGATCAGATCCTCGCCCGGCGCGAGGCGGGAAGGCTTGCGCAATCGTCGAGGAGGCCATGGGCGCCCGGCAGACCCGCCGCGAGCGGCGCGAAGTACGTCTGGATCAACGCCTCCTCACCGTCCCCTCGCCGCGTCTCTGCCCATGCGTCAGCTGCCCTCGCCCGGAGCCTCGAACTCCTTGGCGCGCAGCTTGTGCGCGATGCGGTCGAGCACGCCGTTGACGACCTTGGGCTCATCGCCCTCGAAGAACGCCTTGGCGATGTTGATGTACTCGTTGATGGTGACGCGCGCGGGAACGTCGCTGCGCTCCATGAGCTCGAACACGCCGGCGCGCAGGATGGCGCGCAGAATTGAATCGACGCGAACGAGGCGCCAGCCGGTGCGGAGCTGCTGATCGATGAGCGGATCGAGCTCGCGCTGACGCCGAACGACACCCTTCACGAGATCGGCGAAGATACGTCGCGTCCGCGCCTTCGAGATCGTTGCGGCCTTCGTCGGCCTCGCCGGTCGGCGCGGCATCGGGCGGAGGCGCGGAAAAGCGGAGCGCGGCGAACTCCTCGATGACCTCACCCGCGTCGGTGCCGGCGAGATCCATCTGATACAGCGCCTGCACGGTGGCCATGCGCGAGACTGTGCGCGGTTTCGGCGTATCGCCCGATTGCTTCTTGCGTCTGGGAGCCGTGGTCATGCGAGCACATTTCCGAAATGCTCGGCGACCCAGATGAGACGCAGACATGCCCGCGCCGCGTCGCCGCCCTTGCCCTCGCGTCCGCCCTTTGCACGCGCCATCGCCTGCTCCTTGGTGTCCACGGTCAGGATAGCGTTGCCGACGGGAATGTTGTTCTTGATGGCGATCTCCATGAGCCAGTGGTTGGCCGAGTTGCAGACGATGTCGTAGTGCGAGGTCTCGCCGCGAATGACGCAGCCGAGCACGATGACGCCGGTATAGCGCGCCGATTTCCCGGGGCCGCCGAAAAGGCCAGCCGCGACGGCCTGAGCCAGCGCCTGAGGAATTTCAAGCGCGCCCGGGACGGCGATGCGGTCGAAACCGACGCCTTGGCTTCGAGCACGGCGAGCGCGCCCGTGGCCAGTTCGTCGGTGATGTCCTGATAGTAGGGCGCTTTCGATGATGAGCACATGCGCGTCCGGCCCCTGGTGCAGGGGCAGATGCTCATCGGACGTGTGGAGACAGGGTGCGCACCATGACCGCTACTCGATCGCCCGCGTGCCGACGATCCTGAGCCCGTAGGCCTCGAGGCCGACGTAGACGTCGGTCGGGCGCGTTGGTCAGCAGCATCATGTCGTGCGACGCCGAGGTCGCGCAGGATCTGCGAGCCGACACCGATCTCCACCTGCCGCCGGCCGCGCGCGCGCTCTGAGCCTGCTTGGCCGCGTGCGGCAGCCGCGATGACCCAGTCCGACACGCTCTTCGGGCCGAGATCGCGGATCAGCACGATCACGCCGCGCCCTTCGCGCTCGATCGCGTGCATGGCCTTGGCGACCTGCGACTCGCGCCCGCCGGCTCGCCGATGCCGAGCAGATCTGCCGAGCACGTTGACCGCATGCACGCGCACCAGCACCGGGCCCGGCGCCGAGAGGTCGCCCTTGACGAGCGCCAGATGCTCGACCGGCTCGACCGTCGTGGTGAAGACGTGCAGATCGAAGCTGCCGCCGAACGCGCTTTCGACCGTCGTCTGCGCGACCCGCTTCACGAGGCGGTCGTGCTTCAGGCGATAGGCGATCAGATCCTCGATGGTGCCGATCTTGAGGCCGTGGCGCTGCGCGAACGGCACGAGATCCGGCATGCGCGCCATCGTGCCGTCGTCGTTCATGATCTCGCAGATGACGGCCGCCGGATACGAGACCGGCGAGCCGCGCAAGATCGACGGACGCTTCCGTGTGCCCGGCGCGGATCAGCACGCCGCCCTCGCGCGCGACGAGCGGAAACACGTGGCCGGGCGAGACGATGTCGGCTGCGCCCTTGGTCGGATCGATGGCGGTGGCGATCGTGCGCGCGCGGTCATGCGCCGAGATGCCGGTCGAGACGCCTTCGCGCGCCTCGATCGACTGCGTGAAAGCCGTGCGCTCGCGCGCCGCCTTGCGTCGCGCACCATGAATTCGAGACCGAGCTCCTGCGCGCGCGCCTGCGTCAGCGTCAGGCAGATCAGGCCGCGGCCGTGCTTGGCCATGAAGTTGATGGCATCGGGCGTCGCCATCTGCGCGGGGATGACGAGATCGCCCTCGTTCTCGCGATCCTCGGCGTCGACGAGGATGACCATGCGCCCGTTGCGCATGTCCTCGACGATCTCCTCCGTCGACGACAGGAAGCCCTGGCCCTCCGAATAGGCGACTTTTGCTGAGGCCGCGTGCTCACGCAGCGAAACTCCATGATGCGCGCCACGTAGCGCGCGAAGAGGTCGATCTCGACATTGACCTCGTCGCCGCGGCTTTTTGCGCCCCCAGGTGGTCTGGGTCAAGGTCACGGGGATGAGATTGACGCCGAAGCGGTTGCCCTGCGACCTCGTTCACGGTAAGCGACGTGCCGTCGAGCGCCACCGAGCCCTTGGGCGCGACATAAGGCGCCAGCGTGCGGCGGCAGCTCGAACAGCAGGCGGCGGCTCTCGCCATCGGCCCGGATATCCAGGATCCGGCGCGACGCCGTCCACGTGCCCCGAGACGATATGCCCGCCCAGTTCGTCGCCGGCCCTCAGCGCGCGCTCGAGATTGATCCGGCGCCGACCCCATGCGTCGAGCGTGGTCTTGGACAAGCGTCTCGTTCGAGACATCGACGGTGAAGGCGGAGCCGTGCGCCGTCGGCGCGCACGGTGACCACGGAGAGGCAGCAGCCGTCGCAGGCGATCGAGGCGCCGATGGCGATGCCATCGGCGTCGTAGCCCGAGCGGATGGCGAAGCGGCCGCCTTCGCGGCCGATGACCTCGCCGATGTCCGTGATGATACCTGTGAACACGTGCGTTCCTCGTCCATTACATGCGTCTTCTCAGACCTGACGGACGTGCGCGAATATACCGACATCTCGGTCGCCGACCTGATCCGCCGCTCTGCAGCGAAGCGTCGAGATCTAGCCCGGAGCGTAACGGTCGGCAAGCGCCATCCGAGGTCGCGGATTCGCGCCGGCCTCGCCGCCGCGCCGGCCTGAAAGACAACGGCCTCGTCCACCAGGCCGCGACTCGGCGAAGGCCTGCCAGACGGCCGGTCCGCCTTCGACGAGAAGGCGCGTGATGCCGCGCGCGGCGAGCGCCCGCAGCACATCGCCGATGTCGAGGCCACCGGAGCCGGAGGCGGCGGCGATCACCTCCGCGCCCGCGGCTTCGAGTGCCGTACGCTTCTTCGCGTCAGCGCCTTCGGCGCCGATGATCCAGAGCGGATGCTGGCGCGCGGTTGTCAGCAGACGTGAGCGACAGCCGGAACATCGAGATCGCGGCTCAGCACGACGCGGATCGGAGACCGCGCTTCGAGGCCGGGCAGCCGGCAAGTCAATTCCGGATCATCGTCGCGCACCGTGCCGCTGCCGACCAAGATGGCATCGGCCTCGGCGCGCATGCAGGTGCCCGCGGGCGCGCGCCTCCGTGCCCGTGACCCACGCCGGCTTGCCGTCGTGTCCGCGCGGCAGACTGCCGTCAGCCGCAAGAGCAAGCTTCAGCTGCACGAACGGCCGCTGCTCGGTCACGCGCAGGATGTGGCCGAGCGTGACCCAACGAGCCTCGTCGGCCATCAGGCCGGTCTCGACCTCGATGCCCGCGGCGCGAAGGCGAGCGATCCCCTGCCCCGCCGTGCGCGAATCCGGATCCTCGATGCCGACCACGACGCGTCTGACGCCGGACGAGATCAGCGCATCCGCACAGGGCGGCGTCTTGCCGAAATGGGCACACGGCTCGAGCGTGACGTAGACGGTTTTGCCGCGCGCGCGATCTCCCGCACGCTCCAATGCTTCCGTCTCGGCATGCGGGCGCCCGCCGGGCTGCGTCATGCCGCGTGCGATCAGCTCGCCGGTTTCAGTATCGGCAACGACGGCGCCGACCGCCGGATTAGGCGCGACGGTTCCCAGCGCACGGCGCGCCATCGTCAGCGCGATGCTCATCATGTGCCGGTCGAAATCGGTGACGCCCGGGCTCGCGACCATAGGGGCCTAATATTTCTTCTGCGCGAGGCCGGGGGGCGTGTCGCCGGCATCGTCGCGCGCGATCTCGCCCAGCACCTCCTGGAAATCCGCCGCCTCGCGGAAATCGCGATAGACGGAGGCGAACCGCACGTAGGCCACGGGATCGAGGCCGCGCAGGCCCTCCATCACGTACTCGCCGATCGACGAGGACGGGATCTCGCTTTCGCCCGAGCTTTCGAGCTGGCGCACGATGCCCGAGACCATGCGCTCGATGCGATCGGAATCGATGGGCCGCTTTCTCAGCGCCACCTCGACGGACTTCAGAAGCTTGTCGCGGTCGAACGCCACCTTGCGGCCGGAGCGCTTCACGACCGTCAGCTCGCGCAGCTGCACGCGCTCGAACGTGGTGAAACGTCCGCCGCAATCCGGGCAGACGCGGCGCCGGCGAATGGCGGCGTGCTCCTCGGTGGGACGGCTGTCCTTCACCTGCGTTTCCTCGCCCGAGCAATAGGGGCAGCGCATCGAAGCGATCTCCAGAAATGGAAAGGCGCCGGGGGTGAACTCCCCGGCGCCTCTAACTTACTCTCGAATGCGGCTTACGAGTAGATCGGGAAGCGCTTGCAGAGCGCGATCGCCTCGTCCTTGATCTTCGCTTCGACCTTGCCGTTGCCGGCTTCGCCGTTCTTCGCAAGACCTTCGAGCACTTCGGAAATCATGCGGCCGATGTCGCGGAACTCGGCTTCGCCGAAGCCGCGCGTGGTGCCCGCAGGCGCGCCGAGACGGATGCCCGACGTCACCATCGGCTTCTCCGGATCGAACGGCACGCCGTTCTTGTTGCAGGTGATGTGCGCGCGCTCCATCGACTTTTCCGAGATGTTGCCGGTGAGCTTCTTCGGACGCAGGTCGACGAGGATGAGGTGCGTATCGGTGCCGCCCGAGACGAGCGCGAAGCCGGCGTTGACCAGCACTTCGCCCATGGCCTTGGCGTTGACGATGACCTGCTTGGCGTAGGCCTTGAACTCGGGCTTCAGGATCTCGCCGAAGGCCACGGCCTTGCCGGCGATGACGTGCATCAGCGGGCCGCCCTGGATGCCGGGGAAGATGGCCGAGTTGATCTTCTTGGCGATGTCCTCGTCGTTGGTGAGGATCATGCCGCCGCGCGGGCCGCGCAGCGTCTTATGCGTCGTCGTGGTGACGACGTGGGCGTGCGGGAACGGCGAGGGATGCTCACCGGCGGCGACGAGACCGGCGAAGTGAGCCATGTCGACCATCAGATGCGCGCCGACCTCGTCGGCGATGGCGCGGAAGGCTGCGAAGTCGAACTGGCGCGGATAGGCCGAGCCGCCGGCGATGATGATGCGCGGCTTCTCAGCCAGGGCGATCTCGCGCACCTTGTTCATGTCGACGCGGTGCGTGTCGGGCTCGACCTGATAGTGCACGGCCTTGAACCACTTGCCCGACTGGTTGACCGTCGCGCCGTGCGTCAAGTGGCCGCCGTGGGCGAGGTTGAGGCCGAGGATGGTGTCGCCCGGCTTGGCGAGAGCGTTGAACACGCCCTGGTTGGCCTGCGAGCCGGAGTTCGGCTGAACGTTGGCGAAGCCGCAGCCGAAGATCTTCTTGGCGCGGTCGATGGCGAGGTTCTCGACGATGTCGACGTACTGGCAGCCGCCGTAGTAGCGCTTGCCGGGATAGCCCTCGGCGTACTTGTTGGTCAGCACGCTGCCGGCCGCCTCGAGCACGGCCTTCGAAACGATGTTCTCCGAGGCGATGAGCTCGATCTCGTACTGCTGACGGCCCAGCTCCTTGCCGATGGCGGACGCGATCTCGGGATCGGTCTCGGCCAGCGGAGAATTGAAAAAGCGGCCTGTCGGGCTCTTGTTTGCCTTCAGCTTGAACATGGGTTTCCTCGCGTTTATCCGGCTCGAGACGCGTCTGTCTCTGGCTATCCAGTTTGACCTGCATTCGGGGACGGACGAAGGCAAAAACCTGCGTCACGCCGAAATGAATCCGCAGGGGCATATCATGCACACGGCCCGCACAACAAGAGAAGTCCCCGTCGCAGCCGCATGTGCGCTGCGGGACGGTTAGCCGGCGGTTGTCGAGGCGGCGGTTAATGGCCGGCAGAAGCCGCCGGCCGGAGGTCTCTGGTATTACTCGGCGGCGAGCTTGACGTGCTTGCCGACGGAGACCGGGCAAGCCGCCCAGAGCTCGGTCAGGGCCGAGACGAGGACGTCCATCTGGGCGTCGGTATGCTGCGGGCTCGGCGTCAGCCGGATGCGCTCGGTGCCGCGCGGCACGGTCGGATAGTTGATCGGCTGGGCATAGATGCCGTAGTGCTCGAGCAGCGCGTCGGTCACCTCCTTGCAGTGGACCGGATCGCCGATCAGCACCGGCACGATGTGGCTCTGGTTCTGGAACAGCGGCAGGCCGGCGGCCGAGAGGCGTGCCTTCAGCGTCGCGCGCGCGCTCCTGATGCGCTCGCGCTCGACGCTCGACTGACTTGAGGTGCCGGATGCTGGCGAGCGCGCCGGCAGCGATGGCCGGCGCCAGCGACGTCGTGAAGATGAAGCCCGGCGCGAACGAGCGGATCGCGTCGCACAGGTCGCGCGTGCCGGCGATGTAGCCGCCCATGACGCCGAAGCCCTTGGCGAGCGTGCCGTTGATGATGTCGACGCGATCGAGCGACGCCGTCGCGCTCGGCGATGCCGCCGCCGCGCGGGCCGTAGAGGCCGACGGCGTGCACCTCATCGAGATAGGTCAGCGCGCCGTACTTCTCGGCGAGATCGCAGATGGCGGCGATGGGGGCGATGTGCCCGTCCATCGAGTAGACGCTCTCGAAGGCGATGATCTTCGGCGTGCCGCGCGGGAACTGCTTCAGCTTGGCTTCGAGATCGGCGACGTCGTTGTGGCGGAAGATGCGCTTCTCGCCGCCGCCGTGGCGGATGCCCTCGATCATCGAGGCGTGGTTCTTCTCGTCGGAGAAGATCACGCAGCCGGGCAGCAGCTTCACGAGCGTCGAAAGCGCGGCGTCGTTGGCGACGTAAGCGGACGTGAACAGCAGCGCCTGCTCCTTGCCGTGCAGGTCGGCGAGCTCGTGCTCGAGCTCGACGTGATAATGCGTGGTGCCGGAGATGTTGCGCGTGCCGCCCGAGCCGGCGCCGACGGAGTCGATCGCCTCGTGCATGGCGGCGATGACCTTGGGATGCTGGCCCATGCCGAGATAGTCGTTCGAGCACCAGACGACGATCGGCTTCGAGCCGGCAGGCGTGACGTGGATCGGCAGTCGGGAAGGAGCCGCGGCGGCGCTTCACATCGGCGAACACACGATAGCGGCCCTCGCGCCGGATCGAGTCGAGCGCAGCGCTGAAGTGGCTCGAGTAATCCATCGACGTTCCCAGGTCCTTTTCTACGCGTGCCTACTCACGCGTCCGGCCGCTTTTACGAGCGTTGCGGGTACATAGTCACATATATTCACCCCGACCAGCCCGGTATCAATCGCCGTTATGTCGCGGTCAAGTGAAAGTATCTCAACCCGACGCATGCCCGGCACCACTAACGGAGGGTGTAACCTCCGGATTATGCGCGTTTTCCGCGTACCGGCTCATTATGAGCATAGGCACCGTGAACGGGACATTTACGACCCTTTTTGCGATGCAACAGGATGGCGCGCATTGACCGGGGTCAAGATCGGAGCGGATCGAAGAAACGCTGCCGCTGGTCTCAGTAAGCCGGCCTCAATACGACGTCGCGATCTCGCCCACGCCGTCCTTATTGTAGAGGTCGCGGCGGAACTGGATCGTGCCGTCCTCGGTCGCCCAGGCGGTGATGTAGACGAAATAGCAGCGGCACGGGCGTCGCGAGCCTGACGTCGAGGCGCTCGCCGCGTCTTCTTCATCTCGGCGACGCGCTCCTCGTCCCAGCCGTCGTTCTGCCCGAGCAGCCAGTAGGCGAGCCGCTCGACGTTGTGAACGCGGATGCAGCCTGAGCTGGCGGCGCGGAAATTGCGGCCGAACAGACCCTCCGACGGGCTGTCGTGCATGTAGACGGACTCGCCGGACGCGAAGTTGATCTTCACGAAGCCGAGCGGGTTGTCCTTACCGGGCGGCTGCCGGTAGGCATAGCGACTTCGGCCTCGATGAGGTCCAGTCGATCGTCTCCGGATCGACCTTCTTGCCGTTGCCGTCGTAGGCCTCGATGCCGGTCTTGACCAGCACGTTCTTGCCGGCCGCCTGCAGCTCGCGACCCTGTGGGATGAGATCCTGCGAAATGACCGTCGGTGGCAGACGCCAGATGGGATTGAAGTTCATTTCGGTGATCGTCGAGCGCAGCAGCGGCGTGGGGCGGTCGACCTTGCCGACGACGCCCGTGTGACGCGTGATGACCTTGTTAAGTGCCACGGACTCGACCTGAGCGGCCGGAATGTTGACGACGACATACTTCCGGTGCGCCTTGACCACGCCGGCCATCTCGGTCAGGCGGGAAAGATTGGTCTTGAGCTGCTTCAGGCGGTCGGCCGCGGGAACGTTGAGGGCTGCGACCGTGGGCTTGTCGAGACGCCCGATGGCGTGAGACCGTTGGTGGTCTGGAAGGCCTTCAATGCCTGCACGAGCTCGTCGTCGAGAACTTCGCTGTGGCTGGAGCCGGCGGCGAGCTCACCCGAGACGCGGAGGCGATCGCGCAGCTCGACGATGGCGAAATGAGATTCGCCCGGCTTCACCGTGGCGTCGGGTACGGCCACCCAGCCGCCGCCCGCAACGATATCGGTATAGTGCTTGATGGCCGCCTTGGTGGCCTCGATGTTGGCCATGGCGAGCGTCGGGAAGCCCGGCGGGGGATTGCGCTCGAACTCCTTCAGGGCCTGGCGCTCCGAGGCCGGATCATTGGCGCTCGAGCCTTCGACGGGACCAAATACCCAGCCGCCCAGATCGGCCTGCGCCGACGCGGCGCCAGCCAGAACAACGGATCCCGCGAGAGACATTACTGCGGTGAGCACAACGCGATGAAGCCGACCTCTGACCCACGCGGAAACGGCGTCAAGCGACCCTTCAATGCTCGTCATGGATTCCCCGCCGACCCAGATTAGGCGTTGCCCCCGGTGCATTGCGTGCACCTTCATTAATCCTGCGCCAATACATGCGCCGCAGTGTAGCGAAACAAGATGACGCAGATTTTGCGGAACAATTACACGATCTGGGCCGAACAAAAAGCCCCTGCCCCTACTGGATTGGGGACTGAGGCGGCCCCGCCACAAAAATGGGAGCATCTCGGAGGACCGGCAGCCACCACTTCGCAGTTGCACTCGACCGCAGGACAGGAAAAAGGGGCGCGATGCCTCGCGCCCCTTTCAAACTTTCAGTCAACCGCTGGAGCGGATGGTCTAGAGCCGATAGCGGATCTGGTCGGTCCAGAAGCGCTCGAGGCGTGCCAGCGCCTTGTTGACGCTCTTGAATTCGTCGCCGGAAACCTGACCCACCGTCTCGACCGAGCCGAGCTGGCGCTGATAGAGCTTCTGCACGACGTCGGAGGCCTGGCGGCCCTTGGCCGACAGCGAGACGCGCACGCTGCGGCGGTCGCTTTCGCTGCGCTCGTAGTCGATGTAGCCCATCTCGACGAGCTTCTTGAGATTGTAGGAGACGTTCGAGCCCATGTAGAAGCCGCGGCTCTTCAGCTCGCCGGCGGTCAGCTCGTTGTCGCCCATATTGTAAAGAAGGAGCGCCTGCACGGCGTTGAGATCGGAGCCGCCGAGGCGGTCGAACTCGTCCTTGATCACATCGAGAAGCAGACGATGCAGCCTCTCGATCAGATGCAACGACTGCAGATACTCGCTACGTACCGAAGGATCCTGAACGGGGGCGCTGGCGCGCACCGCGCTTGCTGCAATACTCATTACCCTGCCTCACTCACACACCTGTTTGACGCGACCGTTTTCCGGTTCTGATGTGAGGCTACCGCGGATACATAAAAATTGGCTCAATGTTGTTAGTAAAAGCTACGTAAATCAGTGACTTGAAATTGAGCCGCTCAGGCGCGCAGGGCCTGCATATCCTCGCGGGACGGAAGAGCCAGGTCGGCGGAGCCTAGCGAGGAGAAGTAAAGTTTCACCATGCCGTCGCGTCACGGCCTCGAGCTTCGACGGCCGCCAGCGCGGCGCGCCATCCTTGTCGATCAGGGCCGCCCGCACGCCCTCGTAGAAGTCGTTGTCCTCGAGACAGCGCAATGCCAGGCGATAATCCACCCTGAGCGTCTCGCGCAGATCGCGCTTCGGCGCTTCGCGCAGGTGGCGCAGCGTGATCTTGAGGGAGATCGGCGAACGGCGGCGCAAGTCGACGGCCACTTTCTTAGCCCAATCGGCCGCGCTGCCGGTGACGCCATCGAGGCGCGCGACGATCTCCTCGACGGTCGGCGCCGAAAAGCAGCGCTCGATCGTTTCGGCATACGGCGCCAGATCGCCCGGGCCGGGATCGCGGTGGCGATCATCGAGGGCGGGATCGACAGGCCAGGCGTCGGCAGATTTCCGACGTGATGGCGTCGAACTCGCCCGAGTCGATGCAGTGCGTGACGAGGCCCAGCGCGTAGGCGTCGGCTCGCCCGATGCGTGCGCCCCGTAAGCCCGAGGTACGTGCCGGCCTCGCCCGGCAGGCGGCCGAGCACGTGAGCAGACACCGATGTCGGGAAAGAGCCCGATCATCGTCTCGGGCATTGCAAACGCATAGTTCTCGCCGGCGACGCGATGCGTTCCGAATTGCGAGATGCCGACGCCGCCGCCCATCACCATGCCGTTGATGAGCGGAATGGTGGGCTTGGAGAAGCATTCGCACTGCCAGTTGAGCGTGTATTCCTCGGCGAACGCCGCCCTGGCTTTGCGCGGGATCGGTGCGGCCCCAAGCTATCACCTCGCGCACGTCGGAGCCGGTCGAGAAGGCGCGCTCGCTCGCCGACTGCAGGATGACGGCATAGGTATCGGGGTTGCGGGCAGCAGACCACAGCGCTTCCGAGAAGCGCGTGCGCATGGCTCCAGTCAGCGCGTTCAGAGCTTTTGGCCTATTGAGCGTGACAAGCACGACGGCGCCTCTCTGCTCGACGCGCAAGTCCTCCGCAGTCTCGTCGGCCATTCAATCGTCCTTGTTGTTTTTGCGAAGCACCATGCGGTCCGCGTGTGACTAACGGGGACTGACGGGTTTGTGGAGCCACATTTAATGCCTATACATATTCTAATGAACCGAAGACACTTCAGAGGTGATTCGCCGCGCCTTCACACGGCGCAACTCACCGCAGAATTGCTGACTTTGCGGCAGTCCGGGAAAGGCAGGGGGCGCGCCATTTCATGACTCGAGTTCGGCCTTGTGCTCATGATCGGCTTTTGTGCCGCCGGTGCGGTTGCGGCTTCCGCGGCCGAAACGTCGATTTCGCGCACCGTGACGGGCGCGTTCAATACCGTCGTCATCCAGGCGACGAACGCCGCCACAGCTGCAACGAAGGCGGCCGACGACGCCATTCAGAGCTCCAAGAAAAAGAAATCCAAAGACGCGAAGGCCTCCAAGTCCAAGGAGCATGCCAAGGACGCAGAAGAGCCAGCCTCCAGCAGTGCCAATGGCAAGCCCGGCTCCGATGACAAGGCCGCCGCGAAGGGCGACGCGAAATCGGACGGCAAGCCGAGTACGGACGGCAAAGACAAGTCCGCAGACGGAAAGCCAGGCGATACGCCTGCCGGTAAAGGCGCTCCGGCCGATGCAGCGAAGGCAGCGGACGGCAAAGCTTCCGACGGAAAAGCCGGCGATCCTAAAGCCGCCCCGGCAAAGCCGGTCGAGCTTACCGAGTGGCCGGCAGCCGACATCGAGCTCGCCAAGGCGCGCTGCACGGCGCTGCTCAAGACCGTCGACGCCGTCACCATGCCCGAGGCGCCATTCCGTAGCGGCGACTGCGGCACCCCTGCCCCGGTCCGGCTGATCAGCCTTGGCAAGAACCCGGAAGTCTCGCTGTCGCCGCCCGCTCTCGTGACCTGCGACATGGTCGTGGCGCTGTCCAAGTGGGTCAAGGGCGACTTGCAGCCGCTGGCGCGCAAGCATCTCGGTGGTAACGTCATCAAGATCGAGACCATGAGCGACTATTCGTGCCGCAAGGCCTATGGCCGCGTCGGCAACAAGCTTTCCGAGCACGGCAAGGCGAATGCGCTCGATATCCGCGGCTTCACGACCAACAAGGGCCAGGACGCCATCGTTCTCTCGGGCTGGGGCCAGACCAAGCGGGATCTCGCGCGTCAGATCGCGGCGGCAAAGGCTGCAGCAGACAAGGCCGAGGCACTGAAGGCCACGGCGGAGCAGGCCGAGCAGGCCAAGATCGAAGCTGCGGCTAAGAGCAACGGCAGCAAGACAGCGGTCGATACGAACGGGCGCGCCAGTGCCGGCACTTCGGCAGAGGCCAACATTCCGCGAGCCACCATCATCGACGGCGTGCCCGGGGCCGGCGCTCTGAGGGACGCCGGGTTTGGCCTTGCTCCAACGCGCCTTGGCGGACCGAAGGACGAGAAATCCAAGGACAAGACCAGCAAGAAGTCCAAGGCAGAAGCCAAGGCCGCCGACAAGGCGGCGATCGCCAAGGCAGCGGACGACGTCGATGCCGGAGTTCCGGCGGGTCCTGGCGTGATCGTGGCGCCGATCCCAGCGCCGGCAGGAAACCCCACCATGGCGTTCCTGCACGATGCCCACGATGCCGCCTGCCGCATCTTCGGCACGACGCTCGGGCCCGAGGCCAACGACGCCCACCGCAACCATTTCCACGTCGACATGGCCGAGCGCAAAGTTAAGAAAATCTGCGATTGACGCTTTATGGCTCGCAATCTGCGATTGACCTTGCTCGACTACGGGGCTTGCGCCCGAGCGGCCGACGCGTGATGGTCGCGGCCGATTTGCTCTCCTGCTCCCCTCACCCATATAGCTGCCATGCTCAAATCCACGGACCCGACCCAGACCACGACGCCCGCGACGACCAGCGGCGGCTATCCGCATACCCGCCTCCGGCGCACGCGGCAGGCGCCCTGGATTCGCCGCCTCGTTGCCGAAAACAGCCTGACCGTCTCGGACCTCATCTGGCCGCTGTTCGTGCTCGAAGGCTCGGCGCGGCGCGAGCCCGTCGCGTCCATGCCGGGCGTCGAGCGCCTGTCGGTCGATCTCATCGTGGAGGCCGCGCGCGAAGCCGAAGCGCTCGGCATTCCCGGCCATCGCGCTGTTCCCCTACACGGATCCGAAGCTGCAGGACAGCGGATGCGCGCGAAGCCTTCAATGCCGACAATCTCGTCTGCCGGGCGACGCGCGCGGTGAAGGCGGCCGGCATCGACGTCGGCATCGTGCTCGACGTGGCGCTCGATCCCTATACCAGCCATGGACATGACGGGCTGCTGATCGAACGACGGCGAGATCCTGAACGACGAGACGGTGGATGCGCTCGTGCGCCAATCGCTGATCCAGGCCGAGGCCGGGGCCGATATCCTGGCTCCGTCCGACATGATGGACGGGCGCATCGGCGCCATTCGCGCGGCGCTCGAAGCCGGCGGACACCACAACACGCTGATCATGGCCTATGCGGCCAAGTATGCGAGCGCGTTCTATGGGCCGTTCCGCGATGCGGTCGGCTCGGGAGGACTGCTCAAGGGCGACAAGCGCACCTATCAGATGGATTCCGCCAACTCGGACGAAGCGCTGCGCGAAGTGGCGCTCGATCTCGCCGAGGGCGCCGACATGGTGATGGTGAAGCCGGGCATGCCCTATCTCGACATCGTGCGGCGCGTCTCGGACACCTTCAAGGTGCCGACGTTCGCCTATCAGGTGTCGGGCGAGTACGCGATGATCATGGCGGCAGCCGAGCAACGGCTGGCTCGATGGCGACAAGGCGATGATGGAGAGCCTGTTGGCGTTCAAGCGCGCGGGCGCGGCCGGCGTGCTCACCTACTTCGCGCCGCGCGCCGCGAAGCTGCTGGCTGCGCAACGGACCACGTAAGTTGCGCCTTTGATTACGCCGCCGACTTGCCTTCGTCCCCGCGAAATCGGCGCGGGTGACGCGATTGCGGCCCAAGTTCTTCGAACGGTAAAGTGCGCTGTCGGCTGTTTCAAACAGCGTCTCCAGCACGCCCACCCCTTTAGGGATGATCGCCGACGTGCCGGCGCTGACGGTGACCTTCGCGTCGCGCGCACGGGGGTGAGGAATGGCACGCTCTTCGATCGCCGCGCGAATGCGCTCGGCCAGCGCCTCCGTGCCTTCCGGCGACAATCCCGGGGCGAGAACAGCAAACTCCTCGCCGCCATACCTCGTCACGATGTCGGTGCCGTCGCGAACGTTGGCCACGATGACGCGAGCCACCTCGCGCAGGCATTCGTCGCCGGCACGATGCCCGAACATGTCGTTGTAGGCCTTGAAGTGGTCGACATCGACCATGACCACGCCAAGGTGGCTGTTGTCTGCGGCTGCTTTCTCTCCGTGCGCCATCAACGACTGATCGAGATAACGGCGATTGTAGACACCCGTCAGGGCGTCGGTGGTCAAAAGCCGCTGCAGCTCCTCATTGGCCCGTGTCAGGGCCGCTGCCTGCGCGCTGATCTTCTCGCTCGCGAGAAAGGCCCGGCGATCGGCAACATCATTGCGATAGGTCACCATCAGACTGGCAGCGGCGGCGACCGTATAAATGAAGACGACGTCGACAACCGCACGCGGATCGACACCGCCGAAGACCGCGATGGCCATGTAGGCGGCAAGGGACGCCAGCGTGTAGGCCACGGCATGATGGAAACGCAACGGCATGACGAGATTGATGGCGACGATATTCACGCCAGCCAGGAAGAAGTAGCGCGCTTCATGCGCGGGCGGAGCGATCGTGCCGAGCAAAGAGATGCCGACGACGCAAAGAAAAGGCGCGGCGGTCGCCGCGAGCCCCTGAGCGCGCGTGGAATACCGGGGTGAGAGAAAGGCGAGCGAGACGAGCACGACGGGAAGAAGGACACCCAAGCGGAACGCGATACCATAGGCCGGCATGTCACCGCCGATGGCCAACTCGCTCGAGAGACCAATGACCCTCAGCAGCAATCCAAACAGCAGCCAGAAGCGCACGGCCCGGTTCCGCCGATCCGACGAATAGGCCTCATATTGCCGTTCGAGCTCCGGCTCGAAGGCAAGGTTGAGCCGAAAGCGCGCAAGGGACGTCTCGGCGCGCGTCAGCGCGTCGATCGAATCCAGCGGCGCAGGTGCAGTGGTCACGGCTAGCCCTTCAACGGAACAACCGCACCTTTTCCATGAATTGTTGAACGGCGCTTTGCCGGAACCTCTCAATGCGTGCAAAGTTAAACGGCAGCGTTAAGAAACGGTTATGCCGCGCCTCCGAGCTGGACGAGCGAGCAAAATAGCCGCCCTGGCGCGAAGGCCAGAGCGGCTTTGCTTACCCCGTGTCTGTTGAGAAACTTACAGCTCGATGTCGCCGATGGCGGTGTTGGCGCGCCAGCTGAAGGAATGGCCGACGAGGCTGCGATAGAGGCTCGGCGCGAAGGGCAGCGTGGCCCAGCCGAGGAGATTGAACAGCGAAGCTGCGACATGCAGGGGACCAAACTCGGCGCCCATGGCCAGCATCGCCAGAAGCGTGAGCGACAGGGCGACCATTGCTGCGGTAAGGCCGATGTAGGCGATCATGAAAGCCGCATCGTAAGCGACGGTACGAGAATGCGTCATCGAAGGTCTCCATGAGCCGGTGTTGCGGTGTGCCTGGGCATTTGCCGCGGCGTCATGGGAGAACTTTAGGTGGCGGCGGTCCCGCCCTCTGTTCCGAGGGGAACAAGCGCGCACGAGAAATGGAAAAGCCGCCCCGATTGGCGCCGGGGCGGCTCGAAATGCTCGTTCCTGGCTTCTATCGGCGGCTCAGTTGCCGAGGCGACGCGAGTAGGAGACTGCGTAAGCCTCTGAACGCATTGGGAAGATCTTATCGTTCTCCGGGCCTTCGACGCCTTCGACGAGATTGGTCGGGTCGAACACGCCGGCATCGCAGGTGGCGTTGTCCTCAAGGCCTGTGATCTCGAGGGCTGCCCATCTTCACGCTCTTGCGGTCCTCGGGCCAGATCACGGTCGGGTCGTCGAGGTTGTCGCCGTCCTGGCCGAGGATGGCGATGAGGTCAAACTTGGCGGGGCCCTTGGCCAGCCGTGCGGTCAGCTCCGGCGTATAGAAGTCTGGCGCCTTCGCCTTGGCCTCATCGTCGGTGAGCCCTTCCTCGCCGCCGGCAGGGACGAGCTTCCATTTGATGATCTGCTTGTCGCCCTTGGCATTCACCAGCGTGAAGGTGTGAACGCCCCAGTAGGTCACGGCGGCATAGCTTGCCGGCACTGGCCGCGCCTTCAGCCAGGCGCCCTGGATGGTCGACTCGGGGTGAGCCTTGAAGTAGGCCGCGACTTTCTCTCCATCCGGCTTGCCCTCGGGGCCCGGCGCGACAGCTTTCAGCAGCGCCAGGAAGTCATCGGGATTGCGGGCTACGAAAACGGGAGCCTGCAGCATGACCATATCGGTGTTGCTGCCGCCGCCGAGGTCGAACTTCAGCGCGAAGCCGCGCGCGGCATCCTGCTTGTTGTCGGGCACGCCGGGGTTGGGTCCGCCCATCGAATAGCGGCCGAGCACGCTTACAGGCCCGGCGAAATGCTTGGCTTTGGTCAGTGCAGCTGCTTCGGCGGTCGGTGCGAAGCTGCCCTTGACGCATTGACCTTTGCCGTGGGCGACGCGCTTGCCGGGATGTACGCCACCAACCTTCTGCAGCGCATTGACCAGATCCTCGCCAGTCGCGGGCTCATCCGCGAATGCCGCGACCGGTAGGGCCGAAAGCGCAATTCCGGCCAGTGCGGCCGCGAGACATGTTCCAAACTTCATCCGAAGATCCTCCCGAAAAATTCGCGTAGCCGCCATTGTCGAGACATTGCGCCAAAGCCTCGTCACGGCGGCACTTGTACGAACCGACCGGTCCGAAGGTTTCAGAGGTTTGGACCGAGCCGGCGAACTCGACGTTCGGACACTAGGGGAGCTTCGTTGCAGTTTCCAGACTGGCGGAGAGGCGAAGCGCGCCCTTAACGCCGGACGCGGCGGCGTGGGGAGTTGTAGGCATCGTCCGCAGGCGGAGCGGCGTCGGGATCCGGCTCGACGCCGGGCTGGGGCGCCTGCTGCTGCGCCACGGAGCGCTTGGGTTTCTGGCATTCCGTCAGCCAGACGTCGAACACGGGATGCTCGACGGCATTGAGGCCCGGGCTCTCGGCAAACATCCAGCCCGAGAACAGCTTCTTTTCCTGCCCGTCGAGCATGACCTCGTTGACCTCGACGAACGTCGTCGTTTTCGGCTGCTCGGTGGGGGGCCTCGAATAGCAGGCGCGCGGCGTGACCTTGAGGGCGCCGAACTGCACTGTCTCGTTGATCGGCACCTCGAGCTTCTTGATGGTGGCCGTGACCTTGTCCAGGGCGGAGAATACGGCGATGCCGTTCTCGATGCGGTCGGCGCGGGCGCCCGGTGCGGCACATATCAACAACGTCAGCGCAGGGGCGAAGCCGAACGCGCACGTCAGGGCGCGTCGCACAGCATAAAGTCCAGCTTCACCGGGTTTCATTCGCGCTCAAGTTCCCAGGCCCCGCACGGGCCATGTCGTCTTCATGTCATGCCGGGCAACGGTGGCGACGCCATGGCCGCGCTTCGGCGTCCGGTGCGAAACAGCGCTCAATCCGGCCGCCAGGGTTTGTAGTCGCCGGTCGCCTTCGGGCGCTTGCCGGAGGCGAGGATCGAGCCTGACGGACGATAGGCCTCGCGGGTGCCGGTCATGTTCATGCGATGCGGCTTCTGCCAGGGCCGAGGGCGGTAGGCCTGCTCGGTCGGCGGCGTATCGACAGTATAATGCAGCCATCCGTGCCAGTCCGGCGTCACCTTGGAGGCATCGGCGAAATCTTTGTAGGTGACCCAGCGGCGTGGACGTCCCAGCGGCCCGATGGCGCCGACACCTTTACGCTGTTCGTAATAGCTGTTGCCGAACTCGTCAGTGCCCACGAGCATGCCCTGGCGCGCGATCGTCATGCGCGTGCCCCAGGTGTTGCCGCCCCACCAACTGAAGATCTCGCTAAGCATGCCCATGGCTCAGGATCCCGCTCAAATTATTGTTCCGGCTTAACGTGCTCCGCGCGCAAAAGCCAGTGTTGCCGTTGGCGCGGCCTTCTTGCAACAGCGTACAGAATTGGAATCGAGCTAGGCTGCCCATGACGCGTCCGAGGGGCCAATTTTGGGCTTATGCACAGCCCCCGTTTGGTGACGAAATGCTAAGAGCCCCGCAAAATGGGGCTTTGGCGTGCGTCAATCCCCAACATGCCAACACCCGCTAGATATAGATCGAGTTGCGCCTGCGACTACTAAATGTAGATGCGGACTGGTGACGAAGTGCTCGAATCACCCTAGCTTGCCTTCATGTCGCCACTGCTGAGGCAGACCCGGCGGCGCGAGTTTCGACCAGTCTTTTTTGCTCTTCAACACCTCGGACATGCGTCAGGCAGACCGCGAGAGATCCTCGCGGCAGGCCACGGGGGAAGTGTGTCCGTCGTGTCTCTCAGTTTGCGTCCAGAAACTTCGTTTTGCGTCCCAAAAACTTCGGGTGCGCCGCTTTTTCGTGTGCGCGCCGAACTCTGACCGATCGGCAAGATTTTTAGGGGGTCACCACTATGAAGATCACTCGGCGCTTTACGGAAGCCGGCAAGTCTCCTTATGCGAGCATCGCCTTCCGGCGCGCCACATCCGAGATCAAGAACCCCGACGGCTCGATCGTCTTCCGTCTCGACGGTTTCGACGTTCCTGAGGACTGGAGCCAGGTCGCGGCCGACATCCTGGCGCAGAAGTATTTTCGCAAGGCCGGCGTCCCCCGCCGCCTGAAGAAGTTCGAAGAAACCCAGGTTCCCTCGTGGCTGTGGCGCTCCGTTTCCGATGAGCGCGCCCTTGGCGAGCTTCCCGAGAAAGAGCGCTTCGGCGGCGAAACGGACGCACGCCAGGTGTTCGACCGCCTCGCCGGCACGTGGACCTACTGGGGCTGGAAGGGCGGATACTTCTCCACGGAAGAAGACGCGCAGGCCTTCTTCGACGAGCACCGCTACATGCTCGCCAAGCAGATGGCCGCGCCGAATTCTCCGCAGTGGTTCAACACGGGCCTGCACTGGGCCTACGGCATCGATGGCCCGAGCCAGGGTCACTATTATGTCGACCACGAGACCGGCCAGCTCACCGTCTCGGCGTCGTCCTACGAGCATCCGCAGCCGCACGCCTGCTTCATCCAGTCGGTCGAAGACGATCTCGTCAACGAGAACGGCATCATGGATCTGTGGGTGCGTGAAGCGCGCCTGTTCAAGTACGGCTCGGGCACCGGCTCCAACTTCTCGAACCTGCGCGGCGCCAACGAGAAGCTTTCGGGCGGCGGACGCTCGTCTGGCCTCATGAGCTTCCTCAAGATCGGCGACCGGGCTGCGGGCGCGATCAAGTCCGGCGGCACGACACGGCGCGCGGCCAAGATGGTCGTCGTCGACGTCGATCATCCGGATATCGAGGAATACATCGGCTGGAAGGTGAAGGAGGAGCAGAAGGTTGCCGCTCTCGTCACCGGCTCGCGCATCTGCCAGCGCCGCCTCAAGGCGGTGATGAAGGCCTGCGTCAACTGCGAATCCGAGAATGGCCAGGCCGGCGCGACCGCCAGCGACGGCCGCTGCTTCGATCCGGCCAAGAACCCGGCCTTGAAGCGCGCCATCAAAGAGGCACGCCGCGACGAGGTGCCGAACAACTACATCCTGCGCGTCATCCAGTTCGCCAAGCAGGGCTACACGGACATCGAATTCCCTGTCTACGACACCGACTGGGACAGCGAAGCCTATCTCACCGTCTCCGGCCAGAACTCGAACAACTCGGTGCGCGTCACCGACGAGTTCCTGAATGCGGTCGAGGCAGACGGCGACTGGGCGCTGACGTCGCGCAAAAGCGGCAAGGCCGTGAAGACGCTCAAGGCTCGCGACCTTTGGGACCAGATCGGCTATGCCGCCTGGGCCTCGGCCGATCCCGGCATCCAGTTCCACACCACCATCAACGATTGGCACACGTGCCCGAAGTCGGGTCCGATCCGGGCCTCGAACCCGTGCTCGGAGTACATGTTCCTCGATGACACGGCCTGCAATCTCGCGTCCCTCAACCTGCTGACCTTCCGGCGCGAGGACAGAAGCTTCGATACGGCCAAGTTCGAGCACGCCTGCCGCCTGTGGACCGTCGTGCTCGAGATCTCGGTGCTGATGGCGCAGTTCCCATCGCGCCAGATCGCGGAGCTTTCGTATCGCTACCGCACGCTCGGTCTCGGCTTCGCCAACATCGGCGGCCTCCTGATGTCGTCGGGCATTCCCTACGACTCGGATGAAGGCCGCGCCATCTGCGGCGCCATCTCGGCGCTCATGACCGGCACGTCGTATGCGACCAGCGCCGAGATGGCATCAGAGCTCGGACCGTTCCCCGGCTATGAGCCGAACCGCAACGAGATGCTGCGCGTGATCCGCAATCACCGCCGCGCCGCATACGGGCAGACGGACGGCTACGAGAAGCTGTCGATCGCGCCCGTGCCGCTCGACGACGCGAACTGCTCCGACCAGCGGCTCGTCGGCGCCGCACGCCGCGCCTGGGACCGCGCCATCGAGCTCGGCCAGGACGCCGGCTTCCGCAACGCGCAGTCGACCGTGATCGCGCCGACCGGCACCATCGGCCTCGTCATGGATTGCGACACGACGGGCATCGAGCCGGACTTCGCGCTCGTGAAGTTCAAGAAGCTGGCCGGCGGCGGCTACTTCAAGATCATCAACCGCGCCGTTCCCGAGGCGCTGCGCACGCTCGGCTATCGCGAGAGCGAGATTGCCGAGATCACGGCGTACGCCGTCGGTCACGGCACGCTGAAGCAGGCTCCCGCCATCAACGTCTCGACGCTGAAGGCCAAGGGCTTCACGGACGAAGCGCTGGCGAAGGTCGAAGCAAGCCTCGGCACCGCCTTCGACATCAAGTTCGTGTTCAACCGCTGGACGCTCGGCGAGGAGTTCCTGACCGGCTCGCTCAAGATCTCGGCCGAGACCTTCAACGCGCCCACGTTCGACCTCCTGTCTCATCTCGGCTTCTCGAAGAAGGACATCGAGGCCGCGAACGAGCACGTGTGCGGCGCCATGACCCTCGAAGGCGCGCCGTTCCTCAAGGCCGAGCATCTGCCGGTGTTCGATTGCGCCAGCCCCTGCGGCCGCAAGGGCAAGCGCTATCTCTCGGTCTCGAGCCACATCCACATGATGGCGGCGTCGCAGCCGTTCATCTCGGGTGCGATCTCGAAGACCATCAACATGCCGAACGAGGCCACCGTCGAGGAGTGCAAGGAGAGCTACCTGCTGTCCTGGCGGCTCGCGCTCAAGGCCAACGCGCTCTACCGTGACGGCTCGAAGCTGTCGCAGCCTCTGAACGCGCAGGTTCTGGGCGACGACATCGACGAGCAGGAAGAGGTTGCCGAGCAGCTCACGGCCGACAAGCCGATGATTGCGCGTATCACCGCGGCCGCCGAGAAGCTCGCCAAGCGCGTCACAGAGCTTGAACTCGAGCAGAGGAAAGCGCAGGAGCGTGCGAACGTCAGCGAGCGCGCCAAGCTGCCGAACCGCCGCAAGAGCTACACGCAGAAGGCCACCGTCGGCGGCCACAAGGTGTATCTCCACACGGGCGAATACGACGACGGACGCCTCGGCGAAATCTTCATCGACATGCACAAGGAAGGCGCCGCCTTCCGGTCGCTGATGAACAACTTCGCCATCGCCATCTCGCTCGGCCTGCAATACGGCGTGCCGCTGGAAGAGTACGTGGAGGCCTTCACCTTCACGCGCTTCGAGCCCGCCGGCATCGTGCAGGGCAACGCGACGATCAAGAACGCGACGTCGATCCTCGACTACATCTTCCGCGAGCTTGCCGTGTCGTATCTCGGCCGCAACGACCTGGCGCACGTCGATCCGCGCGAGATCGTGGGCGAGACGGGCCTCGGCTCGTCCGACGAGGAGACCGACGATCAGCTCGATCTCGAGCTGCCGGAGGTGTCGAAGGTGGTGTCGAAGGGCTTCATGCGCGGCAACAAGATCCGCATCGTCGGCGGCCGCACGCATCAAGGCGAGACTGCTCTGACGCACGCTCGCGAACCTGCGCGAGGAGTTCACGGATGCGACAGACATCTACCCGCGGACGGAAGGCGCCACGGCGCTCAAGCCCGATACGGAAGTGATGTACCAGCGCACGACGGTGTCGGAGACTGCGAAGGTGATCGGTGAAGTCGCGCTCTGCGGCCGACCGCGTCGCGGAAGCAAGGCTGCGCGGTTACGAAGGCGTCGCCTGCTCCGAGTGCAACAACTTCACGATGGTCCGAAACGGCACGTGCCTCAAGTGCGACACCTGCGGATCCACGAGCGGGTGCTCGTGATCAACCAGGGGCGGGTCGAAAGACCCGCCCTTTTTGTTTCTCAAAGAAGAAACGAGAGTCACACGGGGAGCGGAGCGGTTGTCGCAACGAAACTGCAAGGAACCTCTCCATGCTGCAAATCACTTCGAACTCCTCGAGCTGCCCGGCGGACGATGGTGCGTGGCGCGCTTCGCGGGATCGGACCCGGGTCTGATCGGATCACGATCCGGTCGGGTTCTACGCGTCACGCGACGAAGCCGAACTGGCAATACTTCGTGCGACGGCCGCGTCTCGAAGCGGGTTGACTGGTTTTTCAGAGTGGCTTCCGCAGAGCTAGGCAACGACTTCAGGAACGGCACGCGCCTCAAGTCGACACGTGCGGATCCACGAGCGGGTGCAGCTGAGGCACGCGGCTAAGCGAACAAGCGGCTGCCCCTCACCTCCGGCCTCGGCCGGGGCAGGCACTGACCCTCTTCCCGTGAATAGGGAGAGGGTTTTTCTTTGACCTATTCCTCGCCAGAGAAAATCCTCCACATAATACACAGGTCAAATACGTAGCTGCCTGTGGGAAGTGCAGCGAGCGCCACGGACTTCCAAGCAGAGATGAGCAATAGTCGGTCCTATCAGCGTAAGCGTGCTGTTCCCCTGTTCATCCCGCTCTTTTCAACCGGCCCGCCTTGTCATGGCAGCGGCCGTGTGAGCCGGCGCCGTCCCCTGCGGATCGAGGCGTCGCTCCATGAAAGAGCTGCGAATCAGGGCATTATCAGTGTTGCGTGAACTAGGCCCCCGATTTGGAGGAGGCATCTCCGGCTCCGCGAACAGCGGTTATCCTGGGATGTTGAAATCTCAATCCACAGGGCTGCACTGACCAAGGACCGCCGCCCCCGTGTCGCGTTGCCGGGCAAGTCCCGAGGCCATGAAGTGGAGCGTGAACCGCGTTGGAGACCAATGTCTCGGGCGGTCGCGCTGCAAGCGATACGGAGTTCTGATGTCACGTAAAGACAAAGCCGCGCCCTCCCTCGTCTATATGCTCGCCGACAACCTCGATGCGGCGCTCGCAGCAGGCGAAGATCTGTTGAAATCGTCCGTCATCTGGCACGGTTGCGACGCGCGCTCCGCCGAGGAACTGTGCGAGACGCGTCCCAAGGAGCGGGAAGCGTTCGAAGCCATCCGCTCGCTCGAGCTCATTCTCCTGGCACGCCTTCTGAAATCGCGCGAGAGCGCAAAGGAACTCGCAAGAAGCGAAAGCCACATCAAGCAGATCGCCAAGCTCTATAGCGCGGGCACCGCGCTTCTGGCCGATACGGTCGACGAGCTTGCCGACACCAGCAGCGCCGATTTCGACACAGGCGATTGCGTGACGACCTATCTGAGGTCGCGGGGGCTCATCGCCGACGACGCGCCTGCGCCGGCGGAGGGCCAGGACATCATCATCACCGAGGATTTCCTCATGTGCGGCGTGGTTCCGCTCGGAGCCGTGCTGGATCTCGTAGCGCACTTCCTCGATACGCTCGAGACGCACTACGATCTCTATGATTCCGCGGAGCCTACGGCAGCCGAGCAGCGCAGCGGCAAGCGCGCCGCCTCTGCCGAGGCGCTTTACTGAACACTACCCAGACCCTCAAGGCTCTGGGACTTAAAAACTGGAACTAATGACTTACGCCCCTCCGGATTGCTCCGGAGGGGCGTTTTGCGTCAACACAGAGTGGCTGTACGGCGCGGCTCGGCAACGATCTCAGCTGTCGCCGCGGTCGCGGCCACGATACAGCGACGCCACCTGACGCGAACGGTTTGCCTGCTTGCGCGCGCGCGCCTCGGCCTGGGTCTGGCTGAAGGTGGCGGGCATCTCAGGCCGGCCGTGACGCGAGAAGACCGACAGCGAGTCGTTGGGACGGTCGGAGGTGACCGGACGCGGCCCCTGCGCCGGCCTCGGGCCGTATGACGCCGCCGTTGCGATGCGGTTGCGGTTGCCAGGGCGCGATTTGGCCATGGCGACGCGCGTAGCCCGGTTCGGACGCGATTTCGAAGCGACCCGCTCGGCGCGCGGCTTGACGCGGGCTTGCCTCTTCTCCTCACGCAACGCGACCCGCGAGACGGCCGGGCTCAGGATCTCAGGCTTCGGGGCATCAAGAGACGCGACCTGGACCGGCTTGGCGAATACGGGCTCCGGCCTGGCCTCCTTGGCGACCTTGGGCGCTGCCTTCACAGGTTCGGCGCTGGCGACGACGACAGGAGCCTGCTCGGCACCCACCATCCCAGCACGTGCTACGTTCATGCTCTCGCCCTTCGCCGGAACGCCAACCAAGCCGGCGAGCGTTTCGAGCGCGGTCACGGACGCCATGGCGACCTGAGCGGACTCGGTGCTGGCGAAACGGCCGATGTAGCCCGGCACCGGAGGATAGGTGCGGTTCCTCTTGTAGGTGGCTTCCTCGACCGTCGGCGCGTCGAGGACGCGGACCTTGAGGGTCGCGACGCCCTTGCCGGCAAAGCCGAGGCGCTCGGCGGCGCCACGCGAGACGTCCAGCTTGCGGTCACCCCAATAGGGGCCGGCGTTATTGACGCGCAGCACGATGGCCACGCTCGTCTCCGGCGACCAGACGAGAAGCCTCGTGCCGTCCGGATAGATCGGGCTTGCGGCGTTGTCCTCGGTCTCGGGATTGAAGGCCTCGCCCGACGACGTCAGGCCGCACGGGTTGTAGCGATCCTTCTTGCAGGAATTGTAGTGGGAGGCGACGAGCGTCTCCTCCTGGCCGACCATGGCCTCGGTTTCAGCGATGGTCTTCACGCGATGGCACTTGCCGTAATAGCAATAGGTGCTGCCGGGCGTCTTGGCGCCGGCTGGGCTCACGGCCAGTGTCTGGAAGGAAAGCGCCGCGAGAGCGGCTACGGCGAGAGGCACAGCTTGTGTGTGCCGGATCATTTTTATACGCAAATTTTTCAACCTGCTCGAATGATTACGCATCGAACAGCTCCACATAGTTGAACCAACGTTGCAGCCGAAAACGGCTCCCCTGCCGCCCTGGTCGTTAACCCTTCGGCGCTGCAACAGAGCAGCTACATCCCGGCAGGGCGAGACCAAAATTGGGCAGCTGGTTAACTCTGAACGTGTTTATTGTTCCGGAATGCTACAAAAGGGAGCGGGCGGCGAGCTTGGCGCCGAGCTCGATCCGGGCCGTCTCGAGGCGAGTCCTGTCCTTGCTCCGGAGCACCAGCTCGGTGCGATAATGCCCGTCAACAAAGGTCGGATAGCTCCCCATGGCGACGTCGGGATAGGCCGCCTGGTGATTGGCGAACAGTTCTGCGATTTCAGCTTCAGGTTGTTCCAACACAAAAGTAACGGTGTTCATTAATTGGCCCTTTGTGAGCTGCTGTGTCGCAGCTTCGAGCATGGCCTGCATGATCGCCGGCACCCCCGCCATGACGATTACGTTGTCCAATTTGAAGCCCGGGAGCCGCGGAAACACTGTTCCCGATCAAATCAGCTCCCTGGGGAACCCTCGCCATGCGCAGGCGGGCTGGCGTGAGCTCCAGTCCGCGCTTCTCGTAAGCTGGCCTCATGACGGCAACCGCACGCTCATCGACCTCGACCGGCACGCCGAAAGCCTTGCCGATGCTGTCGGCGGTGATGTCGTCGTGCGTGGGGCCGATGCCGCCGGTCGTGAAGACATAGTCGTAGCGTGTGCGCAGGGCGTTCAGCGCCTCGACGATGGCAGTCTCGTCGTCACCGACAATGCGGACCTCCTTGAGGTCGATGCCGATGGAGGCCAGGTGATCGGCGATGACGCCGATGTTCTTGTCCTTGGTCCGGCCCGACAGGATCTCGTCTCCGATTACCAGAGCTGCCGCCGTCACTGCCGTTTGCGTGCTCACCGAGCCCTCCCCTCACCTTGCCGGTTGTCTGTGTGCTGCCTCATGTAAGGGCGGCGCGGTCATTTTGGCATTGCCGGGGCTTCGGCTCATCCCCTAAAGCGTGATTGCCTTCCTTTTAATCTCAATCACGCTCCAGGTTCTTGCTCAGACCAATGATTCACGCTTCGGACGGATAGGGTCCGAAGCGATCATGGTCTAAACGGTGTCGCCATGAAGTTTCCAACACCCCTCATCCACGGCCGCCTCATCAAACGCTACAAGCGCTTTCTCGCCGACGTCGCCCTCGACAGCGGCGAGACGATCACGGCCACGTGCCCGAACACGGGCTCCATGATCGGGCTTGCGGAACCCGGCTTCGGCGTGTGGCTTTCGGAAAGCGACAGCCCGACGCGCAAGTACCGGCACACGTGGGAGCTGGTCGAGGCGGACCTCGGCGGCGCGCCGTGCCTCGTCGGCATCAACACCAACCACCCCAACCGGCTTGTGGCCGAGGCCATCTCCGCCAGCTCCATTCCGGAGCTTGCGGGCTATGCGACCCTGCGGCGGGAAGTGAAGTACGGCCTCGCGAGCCGCATCGACATCCTGCTCGAGGATCCGGGCAAGGGCCTTGCCTATGTCGAGATCAAGAACGTGCATCTGTCGCGCACGCCGGGGCTGGCCGAGTTTCCGGACTCCGTCACCGAGCGCGGCGTGAAGCACCTTCGGGAGCTGACCGCCATGGTGCGGGAAGGTCATCGCGCCGTGATGCTCTACCTCATCCAGCGCGGGGAAGCCGAGGTTTTCGACCTCGCCCTCGACATCGACCCGGCCTATGCGGGCGCTTTCGATGCGGCGCGGGCGGCCGGCGTCGAAGCTCTCGCCTACCGCTGCGATCTTGTCCCCGTCCGAGATCGTCATCGGCGACGTCCGTTCCGATCCGGCGCTGATTTCCGAAACCCGGCCGCCCTCATTTCCGTAGAGGGGAATAAGGAGCGATAGCGCGGGGTCTCCCGCCCGCGATGTCCCGGAACCGGAGGCAAAAAACCATGTTAACTCGCCGAGCTTTCACCACCGCCGGACTTGGCCTAACTCTCGCGGCAGCGAGCAGCCGCGTCGCCGCTGGAGACGGCAAGGAGACCTTCGAAGTCATGAAGTCCGACACGGAATGGAAAAAGATCCTGACCAAGGACCAATACGCAGTGCTGAGGGAGCACGGGACCGAGTGGGCCGGATCGAGCCCGCTCAACAAGCAATACGCGGCAGGCACCTATCACTGCGCGGGCTGCGATCTGCCGCTGTTCTCCTCGGAAACCAAGTACGATTCCGGCACGGGCTGGCCGAGCTTCTATGCGCCGCTCGATAACGCCGTCGGGACCTCGACGGACTGGAAGCTCGTCTATTCCCGCACGGAGGTCCATTGCCGGCGCTGCGGAGGACACCTCGGTCACGTCTTCGACGACGGCCCGCAGCCGACCGGCAAGCGCTTCTGCATGAACGGCGTGGCGATGAAGTTCGAGCCCAAAGAGGCTTAATCGAACCCATCCTCGCCGGGCGTCGGCGAGGATGGGCATCGCTCTCTATTCTGCAGCCTCGCGCTTGCTCGCCAGCACCTGATCCGCCAATCGGCCGGTCAGCTCGGCCAAGTGGTGGAAGTTGGCCGTGAACGTGCCGACACCCGAGGTCGCCGAGCGCAGCTCGACGATGAGGTCGTCGATCTCGGACTCGGGGATATGCGCCGAGACGACATCCCAGCCCTGCCATCCCTGGCGGGTGTCGAAGCCGAGGATCTGGCCGCGACGTTGCGAGATCATGCCGTTGACGCGCGCCGTGGCATCGGACGGCACCGCAATGTCGACCGCCATCACCGGCTCGAGCAGAACGGGGGTGCATTTCGGCAGTCCCTCGCTCATGGCCAGCCGGCCGGCCTGGCGGAAGGCCATGTCGGAGCTGTCGACCGTATGATAGGAGCCGTCCGTCAGCGTGACCGCGATGTCGACGACGGGGAAGCCCAGGGGCCCCGTCTTCAAGGCATCGGCGACGCCGGCTTCGACCGAGCCGATGTACTGGCGCGGCACCACGCCGCCCGTGATCGTCTCGTCGAAGGCAAAGCCGTCGCCGCGCGACTGCGGCCTGATCGACAGCACGACATCGCCGAACTGTCCGTGACCGCCGGACTGCTTCTTGTGGCGGCCGCGGATCTCGGTGCCGCCGCGGATGGTCTCCTTATAGGGCACCTGCCGCTTCTGCCGCTCGACGGTCACGGCGAATTTCCGCGCCAGCTTTTCGAGCGCCACGCGCAAATGCATCTCGCCCTGCCCTTTGAGCAGAACCTGATGCGTGTCGCTGGTGTGCTCGAGAACGAGCGAAGGATCCTCCTCCATGAGCTTGGCGAGAGCAGCCGACAGCTTGACCTCGTCCTTGCGGTCCTTGAGGCCGATGCCGGCCGCAAGCACCGGCCGCGGCGGTTCCGGTCCCATGATCTGGATGATGCCGGCCTTGCCCGTCGTGAACGTATCTCCGGTGCTGACCCCTTCGAGCCGCCCGAACGCCACCGTATCGCCGGCTCTCGCCAGCGGACGCTTGATGACATCCTCGCCCTTCACAGCGAAGACGCCGGCGATGCGTTCGTCGGCATTGTCGCCGCCGGTGATCGTGGCGCCGTCGGCAAACTCGCCCGTCAGCACGCGTGCGATGGAAAGCTTGCCGCCATGCCCCGTGAACAGCGTCTTGAAGACGTAGGCCGCGCTCGGCGTGGTTTCGACCTTGAGGCGCCGTGCCGTATCCTGAACGGCAGGCACTTCGTGGCGTAGCGCCTTCAACAGCCGGAAAATACCGTTGCCGTTCTCGGCACTGCCGAGCAGCACGGGGCAGATCAGCCCTTCGCGCAGCTCCTTGACGAGATCGCCGAACACTCTCGTTTGTGACGGCGGCACATCAAGAAGCAATTCCTCCAGCAGCTCCTCGTCATAGTCCGCGAGTTGCTCGAGCATGTGGAAGCGGGCTTCCTTCTCGCGCTCCAGCACGGATTTGGGCAGGTCGACGACTTCGGACGGCTCATTGCGGCGATAAACGAAGGCGCGCTCGAGGGCCAGATCGACGAAACCGACCACCGCTTCCTTTTCCCAGATCGGAATCTGGCGCAGCACGAGCGGCCTCGTCGAAGCCGGCTGCAGCAGGGGAACGATTTCGCGCAGCGGCGTCGCGAACGTGTCGATCTTATTCAGGAACAGGAAGTGCGGAATGCCGCGGTCCTCGAGCTGCTTCAGGATCAGCTGCAAGGCCGGGACACGCTTGACGTCGGGTTCGCATACGACGACGGCGGCGTCGCAGGCGGTCAGAGCCTCGGCGCCTTCGTACTGGAACTCGACGGAGCCTGGGCAGTCGATGAAGGTGAAATGGTCGTCGAGGAATTCGGCGTCGGCGATGTTGAGCGCCACGCTCATGCCGTGGGCACGAGCTTCAGGCGATGCGTCGCCGATGGACGTGCCGCCCTCGACGCTGCCGGGACGGATCACGCCCCCGGTTCGGGCGAGGATGGCTTCGAGAAGAGTAGTCTTGCCGGAGAGGTACGGGCCGATAAGCGCGATGCAGCGTGAGCTGCGAGCAGGCGCTTGCCCGGGCTTCGGGCTGGCGGAGTGCCCCATGGTGTCCTCCTTTCCACTGTCCGGATTATGCTTCCGGACGAGTGCTACGAGGCGCAGCAGCATGCGCGTGTCGCGCAGCCCCGCGCCTCTCGAAGGAGCGCGACAGCAATGATCGTCGCGCCACTCGAAGGGCGGCGCAAGAGGCAACCTGCTTAATGGTGCCGTAATAATTGCAGGCGACCATGAAAGATGTGGTGCGTGCCTTTGATTCGAAACCTATCGCAACGGCGTTATTGCAACGCAGCAAGTATTCGCATTTGCGGCAGAGTTGTTCTCGAAAAATAGGACCAAAAATTACTTGAACAATCCACGGCAACGCTCCATCATAAAGTCGTAAATTTGAGAGCGGACGTTGCTCTCAAATTGACGGTTAGAGACGCAGGTCAACACGAACAATCGCCCGATGCGGGCGCAAGGCTCAGCGGCAAACCTCTGGTCACGATGCAAGTCGTGCACGCCGCAAGCCTCACGAGGATGTGCCTCAATGAGTAGCGAAGCTCTGAACAAGTCATTGGCCAAGGCCGCAGTCGCGGCCGGCTATGCCATGGCGCCGAGTGAGGAAGACCTCACGGACTGGGCCGTGCTTCAGCCCGAGATCGCGCTCCGCAACGGCCACAAGCTGGCGGCTTTCGCAGGTCGCCGCGTCGTGTTGCCGTTCGCCCGCCTCGAGCAACTGCTGGAGCAGGTGTTCCACCTTCCGGACCTCGGACGCGCGCACGCGCCGCGCATGCTGTTGCCGAGCCGCTAGGCCTTCGGGCTTAGCGCTCCGCGTTCTTCCTTTCGCAGTTTTGTGACGCGGACTCGCGTGCCTGACGCGTGAGTGTTCGCCTTCGCGTCATCAGCCGCGTTCAATTGACACCGTCCAAAGCCGATGCGAGCCTCAACCTCACGATCCAATATCGGGAGGTTTTGGTCATGCGTCTTATCGCTTTCTCCGCCGCGTTCCTGCTCATCGGTACCAGCGTCGCCCTGGCCCAGAACCTCGCCGTCATCAAGGAGCGTAAGGAACTGTACAAGGCCATGGGCAAGGCCACGAAGGAGCCCGGAGCCATGTTCAAGGGCGAAGCGGAATTCGATCTCGCCAAGGTCCAGGCCGCGCTCAAGGTGATCCAGGAGAAGGCGGCGGTGCTGCCGAAGCTCTTCCCGGACGATTCAAAGACCGGCGGCGAAACCGAGGCGCTCCCGAAGATCTGGGAGGACAAGACCGCCTTCGAGGGCCGCTTCGTGAAGCTCGGCGAGGCCGCCAAGGCCGCAGAAACCAAGATCACCGACGCCGAGGACTTTCCCGACGCGTGGAAAGAGCTGATGGGCAACTGCAGCGGCTGCCACAAGATCTTCCGCAAGCCCAAGAGCTGATGGATTCGCCTCGCGACAGCACGGCAGCAGCCTCGGTGAGGGCCTGGGACCTGCCGACGCGGCTCTTCCACTGGACGCTCGTGCTGCTCATCCTGGCCGCCTGGCTTACCTACGAGTTTGCCGAGGACATCGGCGACGAGACGCTCGTCTGGCATCGCGTCAGCGGGCTTGCGGTTCTTGTGCTGGTGGTGTGGCGCGCGCTGTGGGGTTTCGCCGGATCATCGACGTCGCGCTTCGCTGGCTTCTTGCGAGGACCTGGCGCTTGGCTCTCCTATGCGCGCGGGCTCGTGACCGGGCGTGCCCAGCGCTTCCTCGGTCACAACCCGCTCGGCGCGCTGATGGTGCTTGCGCTTCTTGCCGTGGTCGCCGGTCAAGCGGGGTTTGGACTTTTCGCCGTGGACGACAACGATCTCGTCGGCGGCCCGCTGTACCGGCTCATCAGCGAGGACGGAAATCAGCGCGCGGCCGGGCTGCACGGCCTGCTGTTCGACAACGTGCTGTTGCCGCTCGTTGGCATTCACGTGCTGGCAAACGTTTTCTATGCGCTGGTGAAGCGAGAGCCGCTGATCCGCGCCATGGTCACGGGGCGGAAACCCGCGGAAGATTATGAAGACGCGGGCGAGGCCAAAATCATCGAGCGCCCGCTCCTTCGCGCCGCCGTCTGCCTCGCGGCAGCTACGCTCATCGTGCTCGGCGGCATCCTGGCCCTCGGCGGACGGCTGTCGCTTTATCTGAGTGCCAGCCCGCCCCCTCACCGCCTTCCTTCGCTTCTCTCGGAAGTCGGCACTCTCGCCCGAAGGTGAGAGGCAAAACGATGGAACGCCACCTCACGTCTCTCTCTGCGCGCACTTTGCCTCTCCCCCTGGGGAGAGGCCGGAAGCGATCTAAAGATCGCTTCCGGGTGAGGGGCCGCTATGCGCGACCACCAAATGACGAGCTGGATAGCGGCTACTTCAAATTTCCGCAGAAGCGCTGGATGCGCATGCAGGCTTCGGTCAGCGCTTCCGTCGAGGCCGCATACGAGATGCGGAACGCGGGCGAGCCTTCGAATGCCGCGCCGTGCACGACCGCCACGCCCTCGTCCTCGAGCAGCGCCGTGACGAAATCCTCGTCGGTCTTGATCGCGACGCCCTTGGGCGTGGTCTTGCCGATGGCGCCTGCGCAGCTCGGATAGACGTAGAACGCGCCTTCCGGCTTCGGGCAGTTCAGGCCCTTGGCCTGGTTCAGCATGCCGACAACGAGATCGCGGCGCTCGACGAACACCTTGTTGTTGCTGGGCGATGAAGTCCTGCGGTCCGTTCGAGCGCTTCGACACCGGCCCATTGCGTGATCGAGGTCGGGTTCGAGGTCGACTGCGACTGCAGCTTGCGCATGGCGTTGATCAGCGTTCCGGCCCGGCCGCGTAGCCGAGGCGCCAGCCGGTCATGCAATACGCCTTCGACAGGCCGTTCATGGTCAGCGTGCGATCGTAGAGCCGGGCTCCACCTGGGCCGGCGTCGCGAACTTGAGACCGTCGTAGAGCAGGTGCTCGTACATGTCGTCGGTCAGCACCCAGACATGCTGGTTCTTCGGCAGCATCAGCACGTCGGTCAGCGCCTTGAGATCGTCGTGCGAGTAGGCCGCGCCGGTCGGGTTCGACGGCGAGTTGAGGATCAGCCACTTGGTTTGCGGCGTGATCGCCGCGTCGAGCAGCCTCGGCCTTGAGCCGGAAGCCGTCCTCGATCGTGGTCTCGGCGAACACCGGCTTGCCGCCGCCGAGCAGCACGATATCGGCGTACGACACCCAGCACGGCGCCGGGAATGACCACCTCGTCGCCCGGGTTCAGCGTCGCCAGCAGCGCGTTGTAGAGCACCTGCTTGCCGCCCGTGCCGACCGAGACCTGGCTCGGCTTGTAGTCGAGATTGTTGTCGCGCTTGAACTTGGCGCACGATCGCCGCCTTGAGCTCGGGGATGCCGTCGACGTCGGTGTACTTCGGTCTTGCCGTCCTTCAGCGCCTTGATGGCCGCGAGCTTGATGTTCTCCGGCGTATCGAAATCCGGCTCGCCGGCCGACAAGCGAGATGATGTCGCGGCCCTGCAGCCTTGAGCTGACGCGCCTTCGTCGACACGGCGATGGTCGCGGACGGTTGGATGCGGTTCAGGCTGTCGGCAATAAAGCCCATCGGTGCGATCTTTCGTTCTCGTTCTCTCGCTTCGGCGTCACCATGTTTGACTGTCCCGCACGGCGGACGAAGCATCCACCACCCCGCGGCTCTCGCAGCGGTCGTCGCGGATTGAACAAATTGCGGAATCCACGGGTCAACATGGCTCTGACGCGAGCGGCGGCAAGCTACGCCCCTCACTTCAGAAGTTCAACACGCAGCGACGACGCGGCTCGCCGCAGCACGTGGCCCGCGCACCACGCGTGGAGCAAAAGAACCTATTGTTACGAAAATGCAGGCAATCGCCACATTCCG
This sequence comes from uncultured Alphaproteobacteria bacterium, assembly GCA_963831345.1. GTDB lineage: Bacteria > Pseudomonadota > Alphaproteobacteria > Rhizobiales > Hyphomicrobiaceae > Hyphomicrobium_C. The sequence continues at coordinate 92,917 of CAWHPZ010000038.1, read as the reverse complement.
GGCTCACGAGCGCCACACCGCGGGATTGTGCTTCACCTGATCGCGGGGGCGATGGATTCGCCTGAAAGGAGTGCGCAGACGATGATGGAGCAGATGACTTCCTCTCTGACCTTTCGCAAAGTGATTCCCGATGTGCTGGCGGGACTCGCCGTGTTCGTGCTGATCGTTGGCTTATCGTGCGGGGCGACGTCGGTCTCCGCCTCCGAAAGCAGCTCGATATTCGGCTCCCATGTGAGCCACCGCGAGACCGTGATCCTTCTCGCCTCGGGCTTCGCCGCCATGGTCGCGCTCAATGTCGCGGTGTTCCGGCACCTCATCCGCGCCTATGTGGCGCCCCGGCGAGCCGCCTACCGTAGGGCCTTGAAATCAGACGGCTTCGGCGGGTCCTGAACGGAGTTTATTTATTATAAGGTTGCATCAACCAAACCGTTCGGAACTCGTTCATAGTCCTCGCCGTAATAGAACCACATGACTATAGTTACGATACAGGGAATGTCCGCCAGAGGTCTGTCAGATGAAGCTTAGCCTCACTGCACTCTTCTCGAAGCCTGCCTTTGCCGCAGCCTCGCTGCTCTCGGCCGTGGTGGTCGCGGGCGTCGGCATCAGCGCCGTTGCAAATCCCGATGCCATGGTGACACGGAGCTTTACCGCTGCGCTCGACAGCGGTGGCCTCGCGGAGACCGACACCAAGACGCCTGCTGGCTCGCTCGTGGCGGGAACCGAAGAATTCTGGCTCGACCAGAAGCGCAAGCAGGACAGCGACGGCTCGAAGCTGCAGCCGGCGGCGTGGGTCGGAACAGAAGCGCTCGGACTTTCAGTCGGCGATCATATCTCGATTGCCAACGGCGGCACGACGCGCGTGCTCGAGGTCATCTCGATCTCCGACATTCCGGCCGCCAAGACCCAGATCCAGGTGGGCCAGGCGGGCGTGCATCAGGTTGCCGTCACCTGCCGGGATACGGCTTCGGCCGATGGGCAGCTCGTGACCTTCGTGACCTCAGCATCCCAGCCTGCGAATTCGCCCGTCAAGCACCCGCAGGCGCTCTAATTTACCACGCTCTGTGACGTCTCACGGGCCCACCGGGCCCGTGTCTCTCCGACCACGGCCGGGCGAAAGTGTGCGCAGGGCACTGAGACCGGCTATCGCTCCCCCAAGCTCGCCGCCTATGATGCTGGCGCCTTTTGAGGCCGCCCGCTCCTGCGCCGCGCGGCTCGAAACCAGTTCGGGGAGTGCGAGGACATGAGACTTAATCCGCCGACGATCGTGATCTTCCTCATCTCGTTCGTGCTCGCCACGCTGGCGCTGATCACCAAGCTCGGCTTCATTCCGGTGCCGCGCTATCTGCCGCATCAGGAATTCTGGCTGTCGATCACGGCCTACCTGACGCTGATGATCGGCAACCTCGTGCGCGGGCTGTAGGCGCTCGATCGAGACTGGTCGTTCACGACCTCCGCCATGTCATCCCGGAAAGGCGAGGCGTAGGCCGGAGCCTTATGCCGGGATCCAGCGCATTGGGCGGAGACAAGTTTTGCGATAGAAGCTTTTCCTGGGTCCCGGCTCTGCGTTCCGCTTCGCGCCGGAGAGTGCCTCCGGCACGACGCTCCACTTGGCCGGGATGACGGTAACTCACCAGGGGATCGGCTTGCGGTCGCGGAAGAAGCCGCCCGTCGGGCCATCCTCCGGCAGCGTGGCAAGCCACACCGGCGTATCCGCACCCTCCTCGACCGAGCGTGTCGCCGTCGGACCGCCCATGTCGGTTCTCACCCATCCCGGGCAGCAGGCATTGACCTTGACGCCGTTGTTGGCGAGCTCGACAGCCGTGATGCGGGTCAGCGCGTTGAGCGCCGACTTCGACATGCGGTAGGCCGGATAGCCCATGCCCATGTCGGTCAGCTGGCCGGCGCCCGACGAGATGTTGACGATGCGGCCGTAGCCCTGGGCCCGCATGATTGGACCGACGGCCTGAATCAGGCGCATCGGCCCGAGCACGTTGGTCTCGAATGTCTGCCGCACCATGCCGCTCGAGAGATCGAACAGACTGGCCTCGAACTGGTTGGGGCCGTCGATCAAGATGGCGGCGTTATTGACCAGCACGTCGCAGCGGCCATAGAGGCGCTGCACCTCCGCCACCGCCTCGGCGGGGCTATCCTCGTTGTCGACATCGAGGGTGACGACGGGCACCTCGAGTTCCTTCGGAGCGGAGCTTTTCGGCCGCCTCGAGACCCTTCGCGGCCTTGCGCGCACCGATGACCGCAAGGACGCCGAGGCGGGCCAGCTGCCGCACGATTTCGAAGCCGATACCGCGGTTCGCGCCCGTCACCAGTGCCACGCGTGTCTCGGCCATGTGCTGCTCCCGCTCGACGTTTGTTTGTTGGTTCGGAGGTTAGTCCTGCGTTCAATCAGACTCCACGGGAGATTGCGTTCGATCCCACGCGATCCCCGGCTGAGAACCGAATTGTCTGGGTCGTGCTTTCAAAACGAAAAGCCCGCGCCGATCGGATCGGTGCGGGCTGGAATTGCTAAGGACTCGTGCGGCCGGATTAGCGCGGCGGGTAGAGCCAGCTCGGGCCGATGGAGTTGTTGCGGGTCGGCTGGCTGGCGAGCCGTTATTGGCGCCGCCGGGACCGAGATCGTACTTCGGACCCTCGATCGACACACCGGCGCCCATCGGAGGCAGCACGGAGCCCGGATTCATGTCGACATAGCCGAAGTTCGACTTCGGCGCCGCCGACGTCGGGTTGGCGGTGCCCTGGTTCTCGTACGTAAAGGCGTGGCTCGGCTGCGTCCCGATCAGGGCCGTCGCAACGAGCGCTGCGCCGCATGTCAGAAGAAATCTCATAGGTTCCCATCCGTCGAGATTTGTGTTCAGCTTCAATAGATGACATGCGAATTTGGCCATTCAACGGACGCGGGGTTAGAATTCCGCCTTTTCCGACATCAAGCCGGCATGCTGTTGCTGATCCGCAACTGAATCTACCCGAGGAGCCGGGCTCGGCCCTGCTCCACCACCCTTCCCATGCCGTTTCGCACACGCCATATTCCGCCCATGGCTCGTCCCCCGAAATCACCCGGTTCGTCAAAGGCTCCGCGCCCCTCGCGTGGAAAATCCGGCAAACCGTCCGCGCCGCCCATTGAAACCTCCGCCGGTACACCGGGCTTTGGAGAGGCGCCGCAATCCGCGTTCACGGCCTCCGGGCCGCTCGGCGCGGGGCCGCAATCGACGCTGCCGGCGCTCAGGCAGCAGGGGCCGCTGCCGCCGCGAGGCGCTGCGGGCGAAGCCCTCGGCGACAGCCTCAACGCCATCCTGACGCGGCCGCACGAGCGCACCGACAAGGCCAAGGAAATTCTCGCGCGCCAGCCGATGATCGCCGCGCATCCGCTGGTGTCCGGCAGCATGCCGATGTTCATGCCGCACCGGCCGCAGCGGCCGGAGAAGTGCGAGGGCGGCCACCGCTTCCAGATCGTGTCGGAGTTCGAGCCCAAGGGCGACCAGCCGACGGCCATCGCCGAGCTGGTCGCCGGCGTCGAACGAGCACGAGCGCGACCAGGTGCTGCTCGGCGTCACCGGCTCGGGCAAGACCTTCACCATGGCGCAGGTGATCGAGCGCGACGCAGCGCCCGGCCCTGATCCTGGCGCCCAACAAGACGCTGGCGGCCCAGCTCTACGGCGAGTTCAAGAGCTTCTTCCCCGACAACGCGGTCGAGTACTTCGTCTCCTACTACGACTACTACCAGCCCGAAGCCTACGTGCCGCGCACCGACACCTACATCGAGAAGGAAGTCGTCGATCAACGAGCAGATCGACCGCATGCGCCACGCCGCCACGCGCTCGCTGCTCGAGCGCGACGACGTCATCATCGTCGCCTCGGTGTCGTGCATCTACGGCATCGGCTCGGTCGAGACCTACACGGCCATGACCTTCACCGTGAAGATCGGCGAGCGCCTGTCGCGCGCCAGCTGCTGGCCGACCTCGTCGCCCTGCACTACCGGCGCAACGACGCGGCTTCGTGCGCGGCACCTTCCGCGTGCGCGGCGACACGGTCGAGCTGTTCCCGGCGCACTTGGAGGACCGCGCCTGGCGCATCTCGCTGTTCGGCGACGAGGTCGAGAGCATCACCGAGTTCGATCCGCTCACCGGCCAGAAGACCGACGAGCTGAAGCTGGTCAAGGTCTACGCCAACTCGCACTACGTCACGCCGAAGCCGACGCTGCAGCAGGCGATCAAGAGCCATCAAGACCGAGCTCAAGCAGCGCCTCGACGAGCTCTACGCCGCCGGCAAGCTGCTGGAGGCGCAGCGCCTCGAGCAGCGCACCGTGTTCGACATGGAGATGATGGAGGCGACCGGCTCCTGCGCCGGCATCGAGAACTACTCGCGCTATCTCACCGGCCGCCAGCCCGGCGAGCCGCCGCCGACGCTGTTCGAGTACCTGCCCGACAACGCGCTGGTGTTCGTCGACGAGAGCCACGTCACCGTGCCGCAGATCGGCGGCATGTTCCGCGGCGACTACCGGCGCAAGGCGACGCTGGCCGAATACGGCTTCCGCCTGCCCTCCTGCATGGACAACCGCCCGCTGCGCTTCGAGGAGTGGGACGCCATGCGGCCGCAGACCGCGCTACGTCTCGGCCACGCCCGGCGGCTGGGAGCTGGAGCAGACCGGCGGCATCTTCGCCGAGCAGGTGATCCGCCCCACCGGCCTCATCGATCCGCCGGTCGAGATCCGCCCGGCCAAGACCCAGGTCGACGACCTGCTCGACGAGGTGCGCCAGGTCGGCCAAGCACGGCTACCGCACGCTCGTCACCACGCTCACCAAGCGCATGGCCGAGGACCTCACCGAGTACATGCACGAGCAGGGCATCCGCGTGCGCTACATGCACTCCGACATCGAGACGCTGGAGCGCATCGAGATCATCCGCGACCTGCGGCTCGGCGCCTTCGACGTGCTGATCGGCATCAACCTGCTGCGCGAGGGCCTCGACATCCCCGAGTGCGCGCTGGTCGCCATCCTCGACGCCGACAAGGAAGGCTTCCTGCGCAGCGAGACCTCGCTGATCCAGACCATCGGCCGCGCCGCGCGCAACGTCGACGGCAAGGTGATCCTCTACGCCGACCAGATCACCGGCTCGATGGAGCGCGCCATGGCCGAGACCGACCGCCGCCGCGAGAAGCAGACGGCCTACAACACCGCCAACGGCATCACGCCGGAGAGCATCAAGCGCAACATCCACGACGTGCATGAGCTCGGTCTACGAGCAGGACCACGTCACGGTCGATGCCGGCCTCGCCGAGGAGCGCCGACTCGTCGGCCACAACCTCGCAGGCCGTCATCGCCGACATGGAGAAGCAGATGCGCGAGGCCGCCGCCGACCTCGAGTTCGAGACCGCGGCGCGCCTGCGCGACGAGATCAAGCGCCTGCGCGAGACCGAGCTCGCCATCGCCGACGATCCGCTGGCGCGCCAGGCGGACGTCGAGGACAAGCGCCGGCGGCTTCGCCGGCGAGCGCAAGTACGGCGCCAAGGCGAACATGCCGGCGACCGCGGGAAAGAAGGGTGCCGACAAGGGTGGCAAAGGCGGCGCGCCATCGCGCATCAAAGATCCTGCGATCGACTACCCGGGGCCGCGCGCCGTGAACCCCACTCCACGCCGCGATGGAGACGTGTCCCGCATCTCGGACACGTACGAGCCGGTGCAGCCGACGTATGCGCAATCGTCATCGCAACCAGCGCCCAGCTCGCGCGTCAAGAAGCCGTCGCTCGACGACATGGGACCGGGAACCGACCGGCCGATCCCGGCGCGCGATCCGAAAATCGATCCGCGCGCGAAAGCCGGCGCCTTCGGCGAGCAGGTGCGCGGACCGCACAAGCCGACGCTCGACGAGATGGGTCCGCACGCGTCGCTGGCGGTGAAGAAAGCGTCCGGCTCGCTGCCGCAGAAGCCGGATCTCATGGCGCCGAAGCCGACGCGCACCGTCGAGTTCGACGACCCGGCGGAGGTCAAGGGCCGGAAGGGCCGGTCCGAGGAAAACCGGCCGGCCAGGGCGCTAACCGCAATACCAGGCGCGGGATCAGCCGCAGGCCGGGCGTGAGGCCTTGCAATACGTCGTGACGGCATCTTCGCGGCACTTCAGCGTGATCGTTCCGGAAGGCGTCAGGCCCTTGGCGGCAATGGCGTTCTTGAGCGCGGCATTGGCCATGAACTTGGCGAGGTCGGTGGTGACCATATCGGCCGAGCCGACGACCGTACGGCAGCCTGCCTCGGCGGCCTGACCCCACAGAACTACTGCAGCGAGCGAAAGTATCGACATACGAAGCATGGACATGCGAAGCCCTCCCAAACCATATCGAGGGTGCACCATTACGCCGAAAACCGCGTTCGCGAAGGCGCCTATCCAAAGGATTCTGGGGGCGACAAGCGAAATCGAAAGCGAGCGTGTCCCCACCGACACGCGTCGCAGTAGCCATGGCGTTGAGCCTGAGATCTCTTCAATAACGCACGTCCGATCGCCTCGCGGCCCTACGGCCCAAGGGGGTGACTTCCTTGCTTGCATGCCTTTGGCATGACCGAGGGTGCGGGGCGGCATAAGAACCGCGACGTATAATTATTATACTGGCGGCACTGACGCCGCCCCGCGCAGGCTTTTTGGCTTGGCTGCGGCTGAAGCAGCGCAGGAGCCAACGCTGGACCAAACCGACGCGCACGATCGAGTTCGACGATCCGGCGGAGGTGAATGGCCGCAAGGGCGGCCCAGGAAGGCGGGGCTGCCGGGCGTCGATAGAGCGGGTTCGATACCGCCCGGCTAAGAAGGGGCCGGCGCGATGAATTCCACCATTAATGCGGCTGTGATACGATCAGGTCCGAGCCAGTAAGGGGGAGATTGAAAAATGAAATCCATAATCGCTCGGCTTAAGCAGACAGCCAATGACATTCAGTCCTTGCCAAGACGAATGGCGAAACTCGAACAGCTTGTCGATACGCTAAGGGCCACGACGAATGAGTTTCGGCCCTTGCCTTAACAATTGGCAAAGCTTGAACAGTTCGTCGACGCATTGAGTGTCACGACGAAAGCTGCCCTAGCGCCGCAGTATGACATCGTCCGCCTAGACAACGGCAGCGTTTTTGTGCCCACGCACGACAATCTCTATGACAAGATTTATTCCAGCGGGATGCGGAGGCTGCTCCCTCGAGCAACACGACGCCCTTCTCGGCGACATGCGCGCCGCCTCAGCGGGATGAGCTTCGGGCGAAGACTGAAGCCGCTATAATGATCTATCTCGACACTCTTTGGGAGCATGGGTGCGCTGTGCGACTTCTAGATATTGGCGCGTGGGTTGGGGATTTCGCTTTGCGGCTAGGGAAATTTGCCCAACTGCGGCGTGCGCCGTTCGAAGTTGACTGCTACGACCCTTCGACTTAGCTGGACGCCTTATCCCATTCAATATCGGGCTCAACGGCCCTCTCCGAGACCGTTAGGGCACATGCAGTTGGCCTGAGCGTGACTCGGGCGCGCCTATGGTCTTTTGCCAGTTTCTCGGCCACAGCGACTCTTCACCGAGGGGTTGATGCTGATGCGACGCTGCAAAATGTCTGGACCGCCTTAGCGGAGGTCACGCTTGCGATTGAATTTGCTCCTAGCCAACGCCAGTACTAGCGCTCGCCGCGCTCCTTTATCGACCGTATCGTCATGCCACGCACACCCTGCCTGGATGTATTTTCTGAACCACCCGCCCAATCCCACGCGAGCGGTCCTCTATTTCGAAGACTATCGAGGCGTCTCGTAGCTGATGTTTTCAGAACCCCCTATGGCCATACGGATAGTTCTTGCCATTCCGAAGGCCATCCGTGCTCACGATGCACTGGTGAGTCGCGCTTTCATCTCTGCCAACGAAGCCCAGGAGCTACATGCCGCGTCTGACAGCACGCCGAGGAGCTTGACGCAGGCCTTCGGTCGCGGAGGCTGCAGCCGCGCATAAATGACAATCTGCCTACCGACGGGGAACCAGCATGGGCAAAATCGGACGCGTCTTCATCGCTGGCCTGCTGGCCGCCCTGCCGCTGCTGCTGACGATTTTCATCGTCGTCTGGCTGCTGTCGTTCATGAACCAATACCTGGGACCGAGCAGCGACTTCGGCCGCTTCCTCACATCGCTCGGGTTCGGCGTCGGCACGTCCGACTTGCGCCCTATCTCATCGGTCTCGGCGCTCATCGCCGGCGCGATCTACGCGCTCGGACTCCTGGTCCATTCCCGGCTCGGCGCTTGGGTCACGCGGCTTTTCGAAAGCCTCATCCGCCGCATCCCGCTGGTCTCGAACGTCTATGACATCTCGAGCCGGTTCGTCTCGATCGTCGACACCAAGAACGGCGACAGTCTCAAAGGCATGAGCCCGGCCTGGTGCTTCTTCGGCGGCAAGCCGGGCGCGGCCGTGCTGGCTCTGCTCACGTCCAAGACCCCCATCAGGCTGGGCGGCGAAGACTATCTCGGCGTGCTCATCCCCTCCGCGCCGGTGCCTTTCGGCGGCGCGCTGGTCTACGTGCCAGCCGCCTGGATCGAGCCGGCCGAAGGCGGCATCGACGAGCTGATGAGCGTGTACGTCTCGATGGGCATCACGCCGCCGGGCGCGGGCGCAAGCAAAGTGGGGCCCGCCGGGGCGGTAGCAGCCGGCTCACTCCGAACTATAAAAGACGGCGGGATCGAAGGTCCAGACCACGCTTTTCCACGCTTCGTACTGATCGGCCGGAAGGCGGAACGGCTGGCATTTGGTGATGGCGCCGACCGCGGCCGTTTCCGCAGCCTCTGCCTCGGCCTTGTGAAGGGGGATCTCCGGCTCGCCCGATAGGGCCCCATCCTGCGAGAGCTTGAATCTCACCGTTACGGCGGGCCATTCCTTTGTGGGTTTCCAACACGCCCTGATCTGCTCTCCCAGCGCCTCCGCCAGCCCTCTCGGCCAGGCGGTTTCCTGGGGTTGGCTCAGCGGATTCGTCCTCGGGAAATCTCCAAGACTTTCCCTTCGCGCGGCGACCGCTGCGCGCTGGTACCAAAGATGCGACGCTTCATAGTCAACTTTTCCGCCCAGGCCGAGCTTTGTCATATCACCCAAGAGATGCATGGCCCCGCCCGATCCCCTGTCAGCGGCCATCATCAGCCAGCGGCGCGACTCGACATAATCCTGAGGCAGACCGCGTCCGATCATCGTCAGGTAGCCCAGCTGAAACATCGCCGAGACATCACCAGTTGCAGCCTGCTTCTCGAAAATGCTCCGCGCGAGCTCGTACGGTGCGAGCTTGACCGTGACAACCCGCTCTGCATCCCCCCGCATCACGTCGTACTTCACGCTCGTGCCGGGTCCTTTAGCGTAGGTGGCGTCGCCTATCCCCTGCACTGTCGTGAAGCTCTGCCCGTCCATCGCGACGATGACGTCGTTCTTTAACAACCCCGCTTCAGCGGCTGGGCCGCCTTCGATGACCCTGTGTATCCTGAACCCCATAAGGGTGCCTTTGGCCATTGCAGCTGGCGCCCCCCATCCGATTCCGAGCCAGCCTCCCGGGGGATCGGCCAGGGCGGACGTCGAACACGCCGCGAAAATCGCGACGGTCGCGGCGAGGCATAGGGCGAGACGGCGCATATGGGCTCCGTAGTCGAGCGTCCTTCTCAAATGCCTATATCGTAAATCCTCGATTTGTCATCCAAGTATGTGCGTATAGAGATGGCTTTGCCGACAGCGAGCACGCCTGCTTGGCGTCTCGACGGAGGTGAACCAACTCGACGGCGCGAGGGATTGTTGTTCGGCCCTCGCCGCCTCGATCAGCTCCCGAGGGAGCCGATCGAGACACTGGCGGGAAGGACCCGCGCTACCAAGTCCATTGCACGCCGGCGCGGCCGCCAACCACATTGCCGGCACTGTAAGTCTCGTAGTCGGACCAGCCGGCGCCAAAGGAGGCGTCGACCGCGATGCGGTCACCGAAGGTAAAGCAGTTGCGGCACATCACGCCGATGGCGCTCGCCGCGATCGCGTTGCCGGTGCCGTCGTAGTTGCCCCAACCCATCCTGAATCCAAATTCTCCGACGTGGTCAGGGACGGCGCCTCGGCGGCAAGAGCAATGGCGACACCGGCCTGGAGCTTGGCAATGGTCGTGAACGTCTTGCCGTTATCAGCCGCAAGATCGCCGTTGGCGTCGGTCGTGACCAATTCGAGCGGGCCGGACTGGCGCATGTTGCTCTTGTCGGATGTGATGCCGGGAGTGGTGTAGGTCTGATTCGACGAACCCAGCATCACCTGGTCGTCACGGGTCGTGCTTGCGCCAGTGCCGATTGCCGTGGAGTTGGTGTGGCCGGCGTTGACGGTCGCGCCGTTGCCGAACGCATTGCCGTTGCTGGCCAGAACTTGCGAGTTCTGTCCGACGGCGGTGCCGCCGGGCGCGGTGCTTGCTGCGCGGGCGTTTTGTCCGATCGCGATCGAGTTTGCACCGAATGCGCTCGCATCCGTACCCATGGCGATGGCATTCGTTTCAGTGGCATTTGAATCGCCGATCGCGATGGAGCTTACTCCGCTAGCCGTCGAACCTTCGCCATATGCGGAGCTATCGTCACCCGTGGCCGCCGCGTTCTGCCCAGTCGCCGTGGAACGCTTTCCGGTGGCTTTCGCCTTGGCTCCGATCGCTACGGTATCGTTGCCCGTGGACGTGCTGCCTTGGCCGATCGTGACGTTGCGGTTGCCCGTCGCGGTCGTGTCGTTGCCGCACGGTCGAAGTTTGTCGCTGCCCATCGGCGGTGTTGGTATTGCCAGAAGCCTGATTGCGGTCGCCTGTCACCGTGTTGTCGTTGCCGGCAACCTGGTTATCGTTGCCGGTCACGATGTTCGGATCGCCGGCGACGAAGTTGTTGCTACCCGCCACCTGGTGGCCGCTGCCGAGCGCGGTGTTGTTGGCGCCGCCATTGAGAATGGCGATGCCGTTGCCGAGCACGCTGTTGTTGCCGCCTGTCCCGGTGTTGTTGCCTTTGCCGACGGCGATGTCCTTCGTCCCGCCCGCGGTCGAGTTCGCCTACAGCAACCGAGTCCTGTCCGGATGCAAGGGAGCTTGCGCCCATCGCCGTCGCGCCGCCGCCGCTGGCATTCGCACCTGTGCCGAAGGCCGAATCATTGGCGTTGCTTGCATTCGCGCCGTTGCCAATGGCGACAGCGTCCTTGTGTCCCGTCGTGGCTGGAGTGCCGCCTGTGCCCGCGCCAGCGAAAGCACCGCCGCCGATGGTGATGCCCTCTTGGAAGGTCTCGAGGTCGGCGTTGCCGATCGTGATCTGGTCGCCATAGGCAGAGATGCCCTGGGTCGCCTTGAGCTTGCTCGCGGTAATATCCCCGCCGACGCCGAGGTTGCCGGCGACGGAGGTATCTCCGCCGATGTACGCACTACCGTTCTGAATCACGAGGCCGGGCTGCCCCGAGGGGACGGTGCTGGTGATGGTGCCGTTGTAAGTCTGGTTGCAGTTGGGGAGACCGGCGGCCGCGACGTCGTTTCTGAGATTCTGCGCGTCGTTTGCAAATCCCAGGGCTACGCCCGATGCGACGTTCTTCGTCACGTCAAAGCCCAAGGCCACAATCTTGGCGGCACTCGCAACTGCCTTCGCTGTCTCCGCGGTGGTGTCTGCGGTGGCACCAGCAGCGGCCGCACCAAGGCCAGGCGCTGCGCCCGCGGCGCCACCGACCGGACCTGTCGGAATAGCCACACCGGCTGCCGCAGCCACAAGTCCTGCGGCCACGGCCGCCTTCGCCGCGGCTGATGCGTCGTTGGCAACTTGGGTGGCGGTTTCTGCCGTAATTTTCGCAGTCGTACCCCCAACATCTGCAGCGAGTTGCGTCGCCTGCGCGATGAGCTGCTGATCAACAAAGCCAGCGATCGTTGGGTTGTACTGCTGAGAGCATCCCCCCTGACTAGTGTCAGTGAGAGCGCCCGTGTTCGTCACGTACGCCGACGGTGGAGGCGCCTGCGTGTTTGGACTGCCAGATCCTGCCCAAACCGGCTGAGGCGCAGCGACCGCCAAAATTGCGACCAATGCGGTTTTCGACCGCGCCGTTTTCCGGCGCGCGCCTCGTGCGCATACTGATGATACGTGCCCTAGATATGAATTCCCCGTCTTCTCACGCGACACCATTACAGCCCCCTCAACGCATTACATGGGAAACACGCTTACCCCGCGCCAAATAGCCCACAGTTTATTAACAGCCGGACGACAGTGGAGATGACCGCGGCGATGATGTTGCCCGCCAGCTACTGATCAACCCAGTACTGATCAACGAACGCATGCGCCGCACGCTGCGCCCGCGCACAGAGGCCGGCCGCGGCCAACATATCTCGCTGCTATATTCGGAGTGCCGACCTACTGGCCTGCCGGTGCGGCTGGAGCGGCGCCAGGCGGAGCCGCCGTCGTGGCGATGTTGATGCCGTAGAGCTGCCACTCGCCCTTGACGTCTTCGAACAGGAAATCGAAGGCCACGCGCTGCGGCCGCGTATCGAAAAAGCCTGTCATCCTCAGCATGCCGTCCTCTGTCAGAGCCGCGGGCCGGAGCAGCTTCGGCGTGAAGAACAGAATTGGCGAGAGATCGAATTTGCTTTTTCGCTGCGCCTCGAAAATCGCCGCCAGCCGTTCGGCGGTATTTGACTTCCGGAACCGGGGCGAACCCAGATCGCGCAATACCGTATAATTTCCGGTCTTGTTCGCCTGGTTGACGGCAATGACCATCGACCGGATGAGCATGTTGAGCTGGAACTCATCGGGGAGCTTGGCCGGTGGCGGCTTCGGCGCGCTGGTGTTCGCGGCAGAAGATGCGGCCGCGGGGAATTTTGGCGCGCTATCATCAGTCTTCTTCTTGGCCGGTTCAGTGACGGCCAACGTGCTTCCAGCAAGACAGCCGACAAGAATGAGCCCGAGCCACTTTACGGGCTTCGAGCGAACCCAATTTCTTTTCATGGAGTGACCTTGCCAGCTTCACCGTCCCGGGGCGGTGTTCTAACACCGTGTGACGCGCGCGCTCAATCGCACAGATCCAACGTGATGAAGCAAACCGCAAGCAGGCTTCTCGGCAGGCCGCTTGGGCTGGCGTCCCGAGAGGCCGGTTGTTGGTCACAGTCCGGCACGGTTAGCGCCTGGGCGGACGAGGCCGGCCCAGGCTTCAATGGCCTCGCATCATCGGCACTCAGTGGTGATGCGCCGACACGCTCTTGACGCACTCGGCCAACAGATCGCGCTGAGCAGCGTGGCTGACGTCGCCCAGGCTGAGAATGCCGACCATGCGTTTGCTCTTGTTGATGACCGGTAAGCGGCGCAGCTTGAGCTTCTCCATGTGCTCCACCGCTTTGGCCAGGTCGTCGTCCTCCCGGCAGCAATGGATGCCCGGCGTCATGACATCGCGAGCTGTGGACTTCCTCGCGTCGAAGCCGTCGCTAGCGAGACCATTGCAGACAATGTCCCTGTCCGTGACCATCCCGATCAACTTGTCATTCTCGCCGATCGGAATGGCGCCGATGTCGTTGCGGCGCATCAATTTCGCGAGCTCGCTGATTGGTGTCTCGGGACCAACCCACTCGACGCCCTTGTGCATTGCATCTCTGACTTTCATGGTCGACCTCTGCTGCTGGAGTTGAATGCAGCCGATGACCACCGGCGCCGATTTCACCGGCCGCTTTCTCTTATATAAGCAGGCGCGGCCTGATTTCGAGCCTGCAGGGCCTGCCTCAGTCCTGCGTATCGGGCCCGTGTAAGTTGTGCTGTTGGACGTAAGCCCGATGCACAATCCAGCAGCGATATGCTAAACCGGTGCCACTACCCGGGGGAAAGGTGAACCTAACCTGTGAGGTGGTTGTCATGCGTTTCAAATCAGCACTTGTCGCATTAGCGGCCGCCGGTACCGCACTGATCGCAATGGCGGTATTCGAGCCCGCAAATGCAATGGGGCCTGTTGGCCCGTCAGCGGCAAACAAGGCGGACGTTTCGATCGTCCAGACCGTGGGGCGCCGCTGGTACCGGCGCGGCTACTACGGCTATTATCCGCGCTATCGGCCGTATTACGCTTATGGTCCGCGCTACTACTACGGCGGGCCCTATTATTACGGCGGCCCCTATTACCGGCCGTACTACGGCGCCTATGACGGCGGCTACTACCCGTATTATGGACGGCGCTTCTACGGCGGCGGAATCGGCATCTACGGTCCGCGTTTCGGCCTCCGGATCGGCTGGTGACAGCTCGGACCGAAGAGGGCTTGGAGGCCGGAAATACCTAGTTGCAGGGGGCGGCGCTGCCCATGTGCCAGCGCCGCCGTGAGATTGTTGGCTCGTAAAAAGGGGATATCCCCCTCCCTCTCGGCCTTCTCCCCAAACACATATCCGAACGCCGGCAAGGCCTGCGGTTTCGGGCCACTCTTCCGCTGGGCGCGTCATATGGCATAAGGGCGCCGAAACTCGTTCAAAGGCGCCCACTCCGCACATGATCCGTCTCGACAACATCAGCAAGCAGCACGGCCAGCAGATCCTCTTCCTCGAGGCCTCGGCGGCGGTCAACCGCGGCGAGAAGGTCGGCCTCGTCGGCCCCAACGGCGCCGGCAAGACGACCATCTTCCGGCTGATCACCGGCGAGGAGCAGCCCGACGACGGCCAGGTCTCGATCGATCGCGGCATCACCATCGGCTACTTCAGCCAGGACGTCGGCGAGATGGCGGGCCGCAGCGTCGTCGCCGAGACGATGGACGGCGCCGGGCCCGGTCGACGCGGTCGCCGCCGAGCTCGCGCGAGCTCGAGGACGCGCTGGCCGATCCCGGACCGCGCCGACGAGATGGACGAGCTCGTCGAGCGCTTCGGCGAGGTGCAGGCGCGCTTCGAGGAGCTCGGCGGCTACGCGCTCGAGGCGCGGGCGCGCGAGATCCTCGCCGGGCCTCGGCTTCAGCCAGGAGATGATGGACGGCGACGTCGGCGCGCTCTCGGGCGGCTGGAAGATGCGCGTGGCGCTGGCGCGCATCCTGCTGATGCGGCCCGACGCGCTGCTGCTCGACGAGCCGACCAACCACCTCGACCTCGAGTCGATCATCTGGCTCGAGGAGTTCCTGCAAGGGCTACGAGGGCGCGCTGCTGATGACCTCGCACGACCGCGAGTTCATGAACCGCATCGTCGACCAAGATCGTCGAGATCGACGGCGGCGAGCTCACCACGCTACTCGGGCAACTACGACTTCTACGAGCAGCAGCGCGCGCTCAACGAGCAGCAGCAGCAGGCGCAGTACGAGCGCCAGCAGGCGATGCTCGCCAAGGAGAGGCGCTTCATCGAGCGCTTCAAGGCGCGCGCCAGCCACGCCGCGCAGGTGCAGTCGCGCGTGAAGAAGCTCGAGAAGATCGAGAAGGTCGAGCCGCCGAAGCGCCGCAAGACGCGTCGAGTTCGAGTTCCAGCCGCGCGCCGCGCTCGGGCGAGGACGTGGCCAAGCTCGAGCGGGCGTGCACAAGGCTACGGCAGCCGCAGCATCTACGACGGGCTCGACCTCCTGATCCGCCGCCGCGAGCGCTGGTGCGTGATGGGCGTGAACGGCGCCGGCAAGTCGACGCTGCTCAAGCTGATCGCGGGCGCGACGCAGCCCGACGCGGGCACGGTCGCGATCGGCGCCAGCGTGAAGCTCGGCTACTTCGCGCAGCACGCGATGGAGCTGCTCGACGGCGAGCGCACCGTCTTGCGAGACGCTGGAGGACGCGTTCCCGCAGGCGAGCATCGGCTCGCTGCGCACGCTGGCCGGCTGCTTCGGCTTCTCCGGCGACGACGTCGAGAAGCGCTGCCGCGTCCTCTCGGGCGGCGAGAAGGCGCGCCTCGTGCTGGCGCGGATGCTCTACGACCCGCCGAACTTCCTCGTGCTCGACGAGCCGACCAACCACCTCGACATCGCGACCAAGGAGATGCTGATCGCGGCGCTCGCCGACTTCGAGGGCACGATGCTGTTCGTCTCGCACGACCGGCACTTCCTGGCGGCGCTGTCGAACCGCGTGCTCGAGCTGACGCCCGACGGCATGCACATGTACGGCGGCGGCTACACCGAGTACGTCGAGCGCAACGGCCACGAAGCGCCCGGTCTCAGGAGCTGAGGCGGGCGGCGGCGCGGCAGCTGGCTGCGGGCGGCCCGAAGGAACCGCCCGCAAGGGATTTGCCGTTTACTGCCCAGGCTTGTTCTTGATCACCTTTTCAATCTGCTGCTTCACCGCATCGAGATTGAAGGATGCTGGATCCTGCATGGGCGGGTAGTCGATCGCGGTCTTTGCGAGTTTCGCGACTTCATTCTGGACGGTGACGAAGCGCCAGAACTCGCGGGCGTAGAAGTCGTTCATGTAGCCGCCGCCGAGATCGTTGAGACTCTGGCCGCCGATCGACGGCGTTCGCTCGAATGGGTCCTGGCGGATGTTGACCATGACCGGCATGTCGGTCGTGACTTTCGGGCCGGGCCAGCCCTGCGGCTGCTGATAGAATTGGTACTTGAAGTTATCGATACGAATGGCGCCCAGCTGCGGCCCACCGAAATAGAAGAACTCATGACGCGCGGATGGCCCCTTGCCCTCCAGGAGCTCGAGCTGATTGTAGCCATCGAGGTGGTTCTTGTAGCTGCGGTCGCCGAGCTTTGACGCCCTTGAGCAGCTGGTTGGTGATGTCGGGATTGCCGGCGGTGGCAAGAAGGTCGGGAACCAGTCGAGCCCGGAGAAGATGCCGTTCTCAACCGTGCCCGGCTTGATGTGGCCCGGCCAACGGGCGATGCAGGGCGCGCGGAAGCCGCCTTCCATCACCGTGCCCTTGGTGCCCTTGAAGGGCGTCATGCCGCCATCGGGCCACGTGAAAACTTCGGCGCCATTGTCGGTCGAGAAAACCACGATGGTATTTTCTTTTTCGCCGATCTCGTCGAGATGCTTCAAGAGCGCGCCGATGCTGTCGTCCATTTGCGCGATGCCGGCTTCCTCGAGGCCATAGTTCGTCTTGCTGTTCATCATCGCCTGATACTGCGGCGACAAGAACGTCCACACGTGCATGCGTGTCGTGTTGTGCCAGACGAAGAACGGTTTGCCGTCCTTCTTGGCCTTGTCCATGAAGTCGGTCGAGGATTTGACCAGCACCTCGTCGAACGTGCCCATGTCGTATTTGGCCTTGGGCGAGATGTCGTGCATGTTCGGTACGTTCGACATGTCCGGGAATGGCGCCAGCGGACCTTCGTCGACGATCCTTTGCTTGCCGATCTTGCCCCATCGCGGCTGCTCGGTCTGGTCGTCAGTGTCGGTCGCCCAGCAGTGGACCAGATTGCGCGGACCGACCTTATCTCGATAGGCCTGGTCGTTCGGGAACGAATACCAGTAGGGATCCGACATGGCGTCGAGATGGTACAGGTAGCCGAAGAACTCGTCGAAGCCGTGCAGCGTCGGCAGGAACTTGTTGAGGTCGCCGAGGTGGTTCTTGCCGAACTGTCCGGTGGCATAGCCCAATTCCTTGAGCGCGGTCGCGATCGTGCAGGCCTTGTCCGGCATGCCCACGTCTGCGCCGGCCTGGCCCACAGTGGTCAGCCCCGTGCGCAGACGGAATCTCGCCGGTGATGAAGCTCGCCCGCCCCGCCGTGCAGCTGGCCTCGGCATAGTAGTCTGTGAACAGCATGCCCTCGGCGGCGAGCTTGTCGAGGTTCGGCGTCCTCCCGGACATGATGCCCCGATGGTAGGCGCTGAGGTTGAACCAGCCGACGTCGTCTCCCATGATGAAAAGGATGTTGGGCTTGCCGCCTGCGGGAGCGCGCCGCAGGCTTCGGCGTCTGAGCTTGTACCTCTGCGGTAATCGCTCCCGTCGCGGCGAGAGCAAGGAGCGAGCCGCCGCTCATCAGAACATTGCGGCGATTGAAATCGAGCTGCTGATCAGAATTGGCTTGAGCGTCATTCTCCTTAGCGGGCATGGCATATTCCTCCATTTATGATTTTGTTATTTACCCTCGCTGCCTCCAGGCGAGATGCACGATCAAAAAAAATGCGCGAGTAGACGCGCCGCCGTTGGGTCGGCGACGCGCGAGAGTTCGAAGCATTCCTATCGATGATTTCGTGAGGAGAGAGCGATCCGCCTTGGGCACAAGCCAAGGCGCCCTGAAAGCAGGAGACCAAACATAACGCATCGCCAGCCTCCCGCCGGGTGCGTAGCTCCCTTAACGACCAGTCTTACGCTGCGTGATGATCCGTACCAAGGACTTTTCGGAAGTTTATTAATTTCAAACGTCGACTTTCAATTCGCCGCCCCGTCGTAATTACACATGAAATCTATCACCCTCGCGCCTGCAATGGCTGCGGCTCAGCTGACGTCGCTTCTGTGAGCCCTTTGGACACTTTGCTAGGCGGCGGGTTCGAGAAAGTTTCGGAAATCCCTCGGTTTCAGCGCAATGCTTGCCAGCGTATGGCGATCGAGAACCGCCAGGAACGCCTGCAGCGCCTCGCCGAGAACGCCTTGCAGCTTGCAGCACTTGGTGATGACGCACTGGTTGCCGGTCGAGAAACATTCCACGAGCGCGAAATCTGGCTCGGTCGTGCGAACAACGCGACCGAGATTGATTTCCTCTGCCGGCATCGCGAGGCGAAGCCCGCCGGATCGTCCGCGGACGGCCGTCAGGTAGCCGGCGCGGGTCAATGTGTTGACGACCTTCGTGAGGTGGGCCCGCGAGATATCGTAGGCGCCGGCGATCTCGTCGATGGTGACCAGACGATCGCCCGCCGCGTGCGTGAACATCAGCACCCGCAGCGCGAAATCCGAGAACATGGTGAGCTGCATCTGGCTTCACGCCCTGTTGATTTAGTGTCGCGCGCTTTCTTGTAGACGAGCGGCGTTAAAAGATGCAAATGAAATATATGTTATTAGCTTTCACAGCGATGAAGGGACTTCCTGTGCTGCGCGATCCGCATCCCAAGGCGCCGGGCCTCGAAGCCGGCGTCACCGAACCGATGATCCGCGACCTCGTGCACGCCTTCTATGCGCGGGTGCGCCAGCATGCCGTGCTTGGCCCGATCTTCAATTCAGCGATCGAGGATTGGGACGCGCATCTCGACAAGCTCTGCGCCTTCTGGTCGTCCGTGACGCTGATGACGGGGGCCTACAAGGGCACGCCCATGAAGGCCCATGCCGCACTGCCGCAAATTGCGCCGGCGCATTTCGTGCAGTGGCTGGCGTTGTTCCGCGCTACGGCCACCGAGGTTTGTCCGCCGGACGCCGCCGCGCTTTTCGTCGATCGGGCCGAACGGATTGCGCAATCGCTGCAAATCGGCATTGCCATCCATCGGGGCGAAGCGGCCTTCTAGCCTGCTGCGCCGAGAGTGCACTCCTGGCGTCACTCCGAGGCGCGGCCTGCGTGGATATATTGCCATCATAATGTAATCTTGCCGCATTGTTCAGCCATCAGTGGACGGCCGTCAGATGACGTCCCACCGTGCCCTTCCGCGTTCGCATCAGTTGGATTGTGCTCTCCACGTATGACGCTCGAACAAGAACGATCCGCCTTCCACCGGGCTCACCTCGCCTGGGGTGCCGGCGACTTCGAAGGCTTCATGGCGCTTCTCGCCGACGACATCGTCTACACGGTCAATCTCGATGGTACTGAGATGCCGTATGCCGCGAGCACCGTCGGCAAAGACCAGGTCCGGCCAAGAATGCTGCTTCTGCTGGACACGTTTGTCGTCAATGCCTTCGTCATGGAATATCTCGTCCATGAGCCGGCCTACAGCCGCAGCAGCGTTCTCGGCTACTACAAGCACAAGAAAACAGGCGAGCGCCTGGATATCAGGCTGCGCTTCCGCGGCTGGGTCAAGGATGGGCTGGTCACGCGCCTTGAGGAGTATCACGACACGGCGTACGTCGAGGCCTTCCACAGGTTCGTGACCCATCTGCAGAATGCCGCACAGAGTGGCGAGTGATTGCTCCCGGGCGGCATCAGAGAAAGCGGCATCGCCCGATTTTTAAATCAGCGGGAACCTTCCAGCCGATGCATCGTTACGACGTTTGGGGAAGTGACCGGGCGTGCAAAGGCTATGGTTAAGGACGGTTTGCTGTCGAGGGGTGACGTGAGTGGTCCTGGGAGCGATGACCACGCGAGAACTAAACGCCTCTACGAAGCCGTCCTAACAACAACTCCCGATCTGGCCTACGTTTTCGATCTCGATCATCAATTCATCTACGCCAACGAGAGCCTCCTCAAGATGTGGGGGCGCTCGCGCGATGACGCCATGGGCAAGACGTGTCTCGAGCTCGGCTATGAGCCCTGGCATGCGGCCATGCATGACCGCGAGATCGAAAAAGTCATTGCCACCAAGAAGCCAATTCGCGGCGAAGTGCCGTTTACCGGCACGTCAGGCCGGCGCATTTATGACTACATCTTCACGCCTGTCCTCAACGACGATGGCGAAGTCGAGGCGGTCGCAGGTACCACCCGCGACGTGACCGAAACCAGACAGGCCGAGGACGAGCTACGCCATCGCAAGGAGCAATATGAAACGCTCTTGCAACAGGCGCCTCTCGGCGTGTTCCTGGTTGATGCCGATCTGCGCATCCGCGAGGCAAATCCGATTGCGTTGCCTGCGCTCGGCAACTTCGCGGATGGGGTCGCCGGCCAGCGGCTCGAGGACATTCTTCGGGGCCAATGGAACGAAGCCCACGCCGAGGAGGTGCTGCGTACCTTCCGCCATACGCTGGAAACAGGCGAACCCCACTATTCGCCCGAGCAGACCGAATACCGGATCGATCGGGGCGTCATCGAATATTACGAATGGCGACTGGACCGGATCCTGCTTCCCGAAGGGACCTATGGTGCGGTCTGCTATTTTCGCGATATTTCCTCGCAGGTGCTGGCGCGAAAATCGATCGAGGAAAGTCGCGATGCGGCCCGCGTCAGCGAACAGCGCTACAGGACATTGTTCTCGTCGATCGACGAAGCCTTCTGCGTCATAGAAATGGCCTACGACGAAGCGGGGCGTGCGCGCGACTACCGCTTCCTCGAGGTGAATCCTTCGTTCGAACGGCTCACGGGAATCGAAAATGCCTCCGGCCGGTGGATGCGCGAGATCTCTCCCAATCACGAGCAGCACTGGTTCGATACCTATGGCCGGATCGCCATGACGGGTGAGCCGAAGCGTTTTCAAAACCGGGCCGAGCAACTCAGCCGCTGGTATGACGTCTTCGCATTCCGTGTGGGAGAACCCGAGCAGCGCAGGGTCGCCATCCTGTTCAGCGACATCACCGAGCGCAGGCAGGCCGATGAGACGCGGCAGCTGCTCATCAACGAATTAAACCACCGCGTAAAGAACATGTTGGCCAGCGTGCAGGCCATCGTACAGAACACTCTGCGCCGGACCAGCGATCCGGCTGCGTTTGTCACAAGCTTTTCCGGGCGCATCCAGGCGCTCTCTCGCGCGCACTCCCTGCTCTCGAGCGCGACGTGGCATGGCGCAGACCTGCGCGACCTCATCCGCGACCAGCTCCTCGTCGGCACCATAGAGGAGGACCGGCTGACAGTCTGGGGGCCGAGTGTCCGGCTTCAGCCGCAGATGGCGCTTCATATGGCTCTGATGCTGCACGAGCTCGGAACCAACTCCAACAAATATGGCGCGCTGTCGGTGCCCTCGGGACGCATCACGGTCAGTTGGACGGTCGAGGATCATGTCATGCAGCTCCGGTGGGTGGAGCGCGGTGGCCCGCCCGTCAGCGCGCCCGCGACGCGCGGCTTCGGCATGACCCTGATCGAGCAGAGCGCCAAGGGTGAAGGCGGCTCTGCACGCATGTCGGTCGAGGCCGAAGGCATCGCTTGGGACATCCGCATGCCGCTGCCCGACGCGGTGGCCCCGGAACCCTACCTGCCCATGGTCTCGCCGGCTTCGCGCACCAACACCCAAAATCTGCTGCCGACGACGACCTCGGCGCAGAAGCACTCGTCGCAACTGGCCGGACGCCGCGTGCTGGTGGTGGAGGACGAGCCGCTTGTGGCTCTCGACATCTGTGCCGTGCTCGAAGAGGCCGGCGCGGTGCTGGTCGGCCCGGCCGGGACGGTCAAGGACGCGCTGCGCCTCATCGAAGGCACATCCATCGATCTGGCGCTTCTGGACGCCAATCTGCATGGCGAACCGGTCAACGAAATCGCGGCCGTGCTCACGCGCGCCAATGTCAACTTCCTGTTCGTCACCGGCTATGGCGTCGAGAGCCTGCCGAATGGTTTCGGCAATGCGGGCGTGCTCACCAAGCCGTTCAGCCCGGCGCAGCTCATCGAAGCGGCCTCCAAGCTCGTGCAAACACCGGAAGGCGTCATCCGGCTACGGGAATAGCGAGTTCGCCTGGAACGGCTCCTCCAACCCTTCGCCGCGACACTCCGCTGTCACTCGATCAGGCCGACGATGCCGTCCCAGGTCAGAAGCGCGCCGACCAGCAGCATGAACGCGCCGGAGGCGATGCCGGCCAGGCCGCCGTCCGCGACTCCCAGCGCGAGGGAGAACCCCGCGATAGCGAGACAGAAGATGCCGAGCACGACGCAGGCCCAGTAGGTCCAGCGCGCACGCGCCTGCCGTCCGCGGCGCAGCCACTCGCCTACCGAAGGGCGGGGACCCGGCGCGGGCTCGAGCCCGACGACCATGCGTTTTTGAAAGTAGATCACGGCGGCGAGCAGCAGCGCGAACGCGGCGCCGCAGATCAGCCAGCTCGAGGATTCCATGCCGGACGAGTTCAGGATGCGCGACGCAAGCAGCGCCAGAGAGATGCCGCCGACGAGCGAGACAAGCGTCAGGCGCCGCATGGAGCCGCGCACGGCCGTCTCGCGCTCGGCAGGCAGCAGATAGCCGCGGCCCATCAGCCCGAACGGATAGAACACCGTCTCGCCGCGCTCGTTCTTATGGAACAACTGGTCGCCATAGAGCCCGTCGAAAATCTTTTGCATGCCGTCCCGACCTCCGAAGCGAATTTTCGCCGCACGGCGCGGCTTGAGACGAGCCTGCAACGAGGCGAGCGTGGTGTCTGTTCCGGCGGGATCAGAGTCCGCCCGGGTTCGCCGCCAAAGGCTATAGTGGTGGAAGCCGGCCTGCCCGCGCTGCATGAAGGCAGTCGTGCTGTCCCCTCTCAAATGACGTGATTGTTCATTCCGAGGAACCGAATGATGTCTGAGACCACGAACCCTCGTCCCATCACGCTGACCCTCTCGGACCTCCATATCCGGCGGATGATCGAGAACCACAGCCTGGAAGAAGCGGACGCCAACGATGCGGCGAAAGTCGGACAGATCGCGCAGCGGCTGTTCGATGAGGCGTTGGGGCTTCCTGAGCCGCTCTGGCATGAGTGGGACGACTGGGCCAAGGGCCTGGAATGAGCCGCCGCGTCAAATCAGCGTTGGAATGTTGACACGATCTGCGCGCGCGCCAGGGTGTGGAAGGCCAAGTTGAACGAGACCACCGCCGGGCTCGTATCGGCGTCGACGCCTAGCGTCTCGACATCGACCGCGTGCACGACGAAATAATAGCGGTGCGGCCGGTCGCCGTCGGGCGGAAAGGCGCCGCCGTAGTCCTTGCTTCCCCAATCACTGCGGACGTGGAACGCTTTGCCCGGGAGAAGAAGACTCCGCTCGTCCCATGCCCGCGGCGAGCTCGGTCGTGGACACGGGCAGGTCGACCAGAACCCAATGCCAGAAGCCTGAGGGCGTCGGCGCGTCGGGATCGAAGCACGTGACGACGAAGCTTTTCGTGTTTGAAGGAAAGCCGGACCAGGAGAGTTGCGGCGAGACGTTGCGCGCGTCATCCGCTGCGCCTTCATAAGCGAACTGGCCAGGCATCGGTTGCCCGTCCGCGACGTCGGTACTCGTAACCTTGAACGACCTGACGCGGGGCAGTTTCTCGTAGGGATCCTGTGCCACCGGGCGGTCCAAGCTCATGGTGTTGCCTCTGAGGTGATTTGCTGTTCGGAGGCTCAATCATAAGGTCAAACGACAGGCGCGGATAGATGCGGGGAACGCAACAGCTCGCTAGGCAGAGCACCTGTTTGACCGATTTCGCATGCGCAGCGAGCGACCAGGCAGCTTGGCGAAGCACTGTGCGAAGCAACGCGGAGGAGCGCCGGATGGCGTCTCGCTCGTCGTCCCCCGGTGCATCGGACCATTGAAGCCATTCAGCCACACGCTGCGTGATGATCGGCGCCGTAAAGTTGACTCGGAAACTCCAATTATCTAATTTTTCAGATCATGTGGGAGTAGCCAGCGATTCCGCTAGACGCAGTGGATGAGCAAGCCAGCCCGTCGAACACTTACAGGCCGGGGGGCTATGAAACTCCACATTTCTCGCACGATCGTGGCGTCGGCCACGATCCTCATGCTCGCTTCGGATTTGTCGCTGGCGCAGGACGCTGGTGGCACCGCTCCTCCGGAGAGCAAACCTGAGAGCGCGCAACAGACGCCGCTGCCGCCTCTTGAGGTGACAACATCGTCATCTAAGAAGGCCAAGAAGGCTTCGGCGAAAGCGTCCGCAGCGAAAGCGGCGCAGGTCCAGGCTGAGGCCACACCGCCCGCGCCTCCTCCGACGACAAGCGACGGCGGCAGCACGGCAGCCGGGCGCGGTCAACGGCTATGTGGCGAAGGAAGGCACGGTCGGCACCAAGACCAACACGCCGCTGCAGGAAGTCCCGCAGTCGATCTCGACCGTCACGCGCCAGCAGATCGAGGATCGCAAGCCGCTGAGCCTCGGCGATTCGCTCGCCTATGTGCCGGGCGTGCGCATCAACCAGTCCGGCTTCGATCCGCGCTTCGACAGCTTCTACATTCGCGGCTTCGATGCCACCAATACGGGCCTCTATCGCGATGGGCTGCGTCAGCTCAACAGCGGCTTCGGCCAGTTCAAGACGGAGATGTACGGCCTCGACAGCGTGACGGTGCTGCGCGGGCCGTCCGGCGGCTCTTTATGGCTCGAGCAATGCCGGCGGCATCATCGACATGTACACCAAGCGGCCGACGGAGACGCCGTTCCGCGAAGTCGAATACGTGATGGGCAATCACGATCGCTTCCAGGGCAACTTCGACTTCTCCGGCCCGGCGGGCTTCAACAACAACGTGCTCTACCGCTTCACCGGCGTCGTGCGCGACAGCGATACGCAGTATCTCGGCATTCCGGACGATCGGGTCTATCTGGCGCCCGCGTTCACGTTCAAAATCGATCCGGATACCAAGCTCACCGTTTTCGGCGAGTACATGGACCTCAAGATCGGCTCCAACACGGCTTGGTTCCAGGACCGCAGCGATCCTGAACCACACGCGCCGCACGAACATCTGGTCCGGCGATCCCGGGTTCGAATTCTACGACCAGACCCAGGAGCGCGTCGGCTACGAGTTCGAGCGCCGCGTGACGAGCGGCATCACCGTACGTCAGAAGGCGCGCTATGAGCACCTCAGCGAAGAGTCGGCCTACGTCGATATCGACGACGTACCGCAGCCCTGGCGCCGGACGTGTTCTCGCGCTCGGCGGGCTCCGTCGCGAGCAGCTTCCACGCGCTGAACATGGACAATCAGGTCGAAGCGAGGTTCAGCACGGGCGCGGTTCAGCACACCGCTTCTGGCGGGCGTCGATATCGGCTTCATCACCTTCAAGGAAGGTTATGGCTCCGACAGCGGCGCCGCCGCTGGTCGATTTCAACTATGGGCAGCATTATTCCGGTGCCTCCGATCAGATCACGTCACGCACCAGGAGCAGCTTCAGGTCGGCGCGTATCTGCAGGATCAGCTCAAGCTCGACCGATGGGTTCTGACGTTGAGCGGCCGTCATGACTGGGTCGCACACGCAAACGGAAGCGACCGGGCCAGTCGAGGAGACGGCCAACGACAAGGCTTGGTCGGGCCGCGCCGGACTGACCTACCTGTTCGACTCCGGCTTCGCCCCGTACATCGCGTAGGGCACTTCGTTCGTACCGAATGCCGGCATTGACTTCGACGACGGCAATGTTTCGATCCCACGACGGCGGAATTGAAGGAGGTCGGCTTCAAGTATCTCGTGCCGGGCTACAATGCCTCGCTCAATGCCGCGCTGTTCGATATCGAGCAGGACGGCGGCGATCTTCAACGACCCGAACGTGGCTCGGCACTGTTCAGCGCGGCACGTTGCGCTCGCGCGGCTTTGAGATCGAGGGCATCGACGACTCTGACCAACGGCCTCAGCCTGCAGGCGTCCTACACATACGTCGACATGGAGATCCTCGAAGGCTTGACGAGAACGGCTTGTCGGCGGACAGGCAACACGCTCGTCCAGCACGCCGAGCATCTGTTCTCGATCTGGGGCTGATTACACTTGAGCGACGGCGCGTTTCGTGGGCTCGGTTTTGGCTCGGGCGTCCGCTACACGGGCACGAGCTTCGGCAACGACCGCAACACATTCGAGAACGGCGCTCGCGGCATCGTGGATGCCGCCGTGCATTACGATCTCGTCGGTCTCGACGCCGCAGTTCGCGGGTGCGCGCCTGCAGCTCAACGTCAGCAATGTCTTCGACAAGCTGGTCGACACCTGCTCGAACGACTACTGCTACGAGGACCAGGGGCGCACCGTTCTCGGAAGCCTGCGCTACCGTTGGTGAGGCAAAGACCGTCGCCCACGGCATTCACTGCAGGCGGCGCCCGCACGTTACCAAGGTGTCAACGCAGTCCGTAGGATTGAACTCGGCCCGGGCAGAGGGCCTTTACCAGCCTCCACGCGAAATGCGGGGCAAACCCCTGCCGATAAACGCAAATTAAGACGACGACGGAAGAATGGGCACCGAATTCAGGGGGCGTCCATTCGGTGCGGCCCCGGTGCTTCGCTGGAGCCAATGCCTTATGCGTACTTGTCTTGCCGCCGTCATTCCTCTCCTCTTCGCCTTTTCGTTGCCGGCCGCCGCAGATGACCAAGTCCTCGATGCCACGACGGTCACCTGCGCGGAGCTGGCGGAGGCCGACCAATCCCAATCCAAAGACGATGCCTTAGGTGGTTTCGCTTTGCTCGCCTGGATGGCGGGCTACCATGCCACCCAAGAGCAAGGGACGGTCGTCGACTTCGACGGCTTGAAGACCGACATCCAGCGCACCGTGGAGTTCTGCAGGGATCACCCGAAGATCGGTGTCTACACCGCGTCTGAGAAGTTCATGGGCGAGAACGCGACCGAAGCGACCTCGGAAGCAGTCGATCTCTCGACGTTCAAGTGCCAGCGCATCGTCGACCTAGCCAACAACAACAACGACGACACGCTTGCTTTCATCATGATGTGGCTCGCCGGCTATTATGCGAGCTACGCCGAGGACAAGTCGATCGATACCGAGAAGATGCGCAAGGAAGGCTATGAGCTCGGCAAGGATTGCGCGCTGAACCGGGGCGCCGGGCTCATCACGGTTGCCGATAAGCACATGCAGCACGAATAAGGATCGCGCCTTGCGGCTGCGTATCCAGCACCGCACCGCAAGTGACGAATGCAGGAGGCGGCTAGCCCGCCTCCTGCATTTATTTTTTAACGTTCGGATGTTTCTGCCGCGTCTGCGAGACCTGAGAGATCTTCGCCTCAATCGTCATGGTGGCAGCCTTCGGCGGCGTTCCATACCTGGCCCTTGGGGCAACCCTTGTTGATTGCTTTCTTCTGTTCCGTCGAAAGCGGCGCGTTGGGTTTCGGGGCCTGGAAGCCCGGCACGCATTTGCCACCTTGGGGCCGGAAGCCCGGGCCGCAGAAGGCCGCCGTGGCCGCCTTCTCGATGCACTTGCCGTTCATCATCGTGAAGCTCTTCTTGCAGTAGCAGTCGCCCTCGGGGCTGCGGTAAGCGTTCTTGCCGCAATTCTGGATGAGCACGCACTCGCCGCCCTGAAGCTTGTAGTTGGTGCCGCAGACGAGCTTCTTTTTCTTCACCGGCTCGGGCTCCGCCTTCTTCTTGGCCGCGGGCTTCGGATCATCGGCGGCGAGCCGCTGAAGCTCGACCTTGGCCGGCGTCGTGTCCGGCAGGAAGATCTGCAGGCAGTCGCCCGGTCCGGTGACGACCATCCATGGGTGCGTGAAGAAGGTATCGAGCGTCTTCTGCTCGTCGGGGTTCATGCCGCCGTAATCCTTGAGCTGGCCGTCGAAATCCATCCACATGAGCGCTCGGTACATGCCGGACTTGTTGATGAAGGTGATTTTCGTAGGAATGTCGGATTTGAGTGAGCGCACCGTCTTGCGCTGATTACATTCGAGCTCGCGGGCGCTGCCTGTGGGCTCGGGTGACGGTGACAGCTGCCGTTGTCGCTGCGGGCGCGCCCTCGGAGAGCTTCTTCACATACGCGCGGGCGAGATCGGCGTGGAAGCCGGTCGGATAGTTGGACAGGAACGCGTCCCATGCTTCGACCGTGCCGAGCTCCTTGGCGCTGTTGAAGGCGGCGGCAGCATCTCCACCCTTGGCCTCGTCGGAGGTCTTGGTATCTGACTCCTGTCGCGCCTGCGTGAGCCCGTGGCGCCTCAACGATCAGCGTTAAAACTGCGGCGCAGATGGAAAAAAGGATCGTGCCTTGGCGCAATATCATGGAGGCCCCTCAAATATGTTTGTCGTGAGCTTAAGCTACCCATAGAGTTCTGTCAGCGGTCTGACATTAAGAGCGTTAGCGGACGCGGACGAAATTTGGGTGCGCGGTGCGGCAGGATACTGAGCGGGGCTTTTCACAATGACCAAATCCAATGCCAAGGTTGTAGTCCGGCTTTTCCTCGCGGCGGCAGTGCTGACGCTAGCGCTGATCGATCCGGTGCATGTGCTCTCGGTGCAGAACGGCCGCGCGATCGCGCAGGCGCCCGACGCCACCCAGAAAGCAGCCTTCGAAGCGGCGAAAGAGCTCGGCACAGTCGAGGCTTGGGACGCGTTCCTGTCCAACTATCCGACCGGCTTCCAAGCCGATCTGGCCCGCGCCTATGTCAAGAAGCTTGCGGGACAACCGGCTCCGGCGGCGCCCTCTCCTGCTGCTCCGGCACCGAGCGCTTATCCGACACCGGCCGGCTCGTGGGGCGGCGTGGTGCGCGATGGGCCCGGCCAAAACTACCGCAAGGTCGATTCCTTGCAGGAGGGCGATCCTGTGACGCTGATCGGCCCGACCGACGTTATGGATAACGGCTACCCCTGGTTCCGCATTGCCTATGCCGGCGGGGGCAGCGGCTATCAGTGGGGCGGGATCCTGTGCTCGATCGGGGCCGAGCGGCCGGATCTGTTCCAGACATGCACCACCGCAGCGCAACGCGAGGAGCAGCGGGCTTCGGCGCCGCGGAAGTGCCGTGAGAACGGCGGCGAATGGGGCGGGGATCAGTGCTGGCCCAAAGGACATTTCGCCAAGCAGGCGAAGGTGAACAGAACCGGCCTCAGCTGCAAGGAGCTCAAGGCTCGCTGCAGCCGCACCGACAGCGACACGGACTGCAAACGCTATCTGGAACTCGTGCACCGGCCACGGCGACAACTAGGGGCGTTACTCGCGTGAGCACAGGTCGTCAGCAGCAGCTCACCGCCGCATGCCGATGCGGGCAGATTGCGTTCGAGATCACCGGCAAGCCGATCCTGAGCGTCGTCTGCCACTGCCATAGCTGCCAGCAGGCCGGCGCACAGTTCGAGCAGCTTCCGGCAGCGGAGGCCGTCCTCGATGCCGACGGCGGCACCGGCTTCGTGCTGGTTCGCAAGGACCGTGTCCGGTGCCTGAAGGGCAGCGACAAACTGCAGGAGCATCGGCTCAAGCCGAATTCGCCGACGCGGCGTGTGCTCGCGACGTGCTGCAATTCGCCCATGTTCCTCGAGTTCAACAAAGGCCACTGGCTGTCGATCTACCGCGACCGCCTGCCCGGCGGTGCGGCTCCGCTGGAGATGCGGGTCATGACGAGGGACCGGCGCGAGGGCGTCGAGCTTCCAAGCGACATTCCCAACTATGCGACCCACTCGGGCAAGTTCATGTGGAAGCTGCTCTCGGCCTGGGCCGCGATGGGCTTTCGTTCGCCCAAAGTCGCCCCGTGATGGTCGGTGGCGAAAACGAGCGCCTCAAGTCTCGAACGAATAGAGGCGATGGATCTCGTCGTTGAGGAAGCCGGTCGCGACCGGCCAGCGCACGCCTGGAATGACGGCGACGTCGAACAGCTCGCTCACCTCCCCTTCGAGCTTGATCCATTCGACGATGTCGCCGGAGGCGAGGTTCACGATCTGCACCCCGCACCACGGATCGCTGTCACGCTTCTTGAGCTCGGCATCGAGCTCGAGCCCGCCGAACGATCCATCGCGCGGCAACGACAATCCGACGATGGCGTGGCCGTTGTGGAAAGCGAGCCCGCGCAGGAAACCCGGACAAAACGCCAGCGGCTCGAAGGCTCCGCTCGAAGGCTCGACCGTGCCGAGATAGCCGGTGCCGGAATTCAGCACCCACAGGCGGCCGTCGAACCAGCGCGGAGAATGCGGCATCGACAGCTTGTCCGTGATGATCGGCGTTGCTCGCGACATCGACGATGCAGCCGCCCTCGGCGCGCCGGTTGCGCCAGCCGCTGACGGCGTCGCTGCGGCTCGTCGCCGTCACGTAGGCGGGGCGCGCCATCCTTCATGGCAAGGCCATTGAGGTGGCAGCGGTCCTCGGCGGCAAGCTTGGAGATGAAGGGCGGCTTCCAGAACACACGAAACCCGTGCGTGGGGCTCAATGTGGCAAGGCACGAGAACAGCGTGTTGACGAACACGATGCGGCCGTCGGCCATCACGCCGATGTCGTGGACGTCGAGATCGCCGGTGGTGTGGGCGACGCGCGGCACATAGTGACGATCCGGCCCTCCACCCGAGTGCTGGCACCGGAAGCACGTTCTCGAAGCGCCAAATCTGAAAGATGGTCGAGACGAGGACGCGCTGCTGGTCGGCCCACAGACCCATGGCGCGGGCGAGAAAGCGCTCTTGAAAGGCGACGCGCTTCTGGTCGTCGACGCCGACGAGGTAAAGCCGTCCCGTCTGGTAGGACGTGAACGCCAGGCTGACATTGTTGCGCAAGAGCCAGTCGGCCAGTCCGCGCGTGCAGGAAATATTGACCGGCGCGGACTCGCCGGGAGGCGGCCCCTCGCCCGGCACATGCCTCTGATCCGCCATCACGCTTTCTCGCAGGTCATGTTGCAGCAGGCATCACTGCATCAGAACTTAGCACTGCCCTTGATGCCGACGCTGTGAATCTGCGTCGTCTCGCCCAGCTGTCCGTCGTAGGTGAAGCGCAGGGCGCCATCTTCGCCGTTGATGAGGTCGAGGCCAGCGCCGACGACGCCCATCACATCATCCATGTCGGTGTGAATGGTGAAGGGCCCGACGCCATCGGGAGCACCCGCGAACGAAGCTGAGAGAGCCATATCGACGCCGTCGTACCAGGTAGCACCGGCTCGGACGAACGGCCGGACGAGCGTGCCGTTGCTCAGCCACCATTCGGTGCCGACCTCGAGCGCGGGCGTCACCGCGTATACCGTGTGCCCGGAACCCTGCACGATCAGCGCTGCGCCCCCGCCGCCCGACTCCTGCATGTCGCCATAGTCAAGGTGCGTGGCACTGACATCAACCAGCGGCTTGAAATAGAGGCTCGGCGCGCCGAACACGTAGGCGGCACGCAACGCGCCGGAGAATAGGTCGATGCGCTGATCGCCCTCGGCAACGGCGTCGAAACCGCCGAACGTCAGAGATCGCGTCGTGTCGTTCCAGGCGCGGCCGCCAGTGAGCGCAGCGGCCAACAGCAGCGGACCAGAGTTGTATTTGAGCGCCACGCCTGCCTGCGCCTGTTCTCCATCGCTCGACGCATCGTTCGTCGCGTTGAGAGAGCTCGATTGATATCCCGCGGCAAAACCAAGCCGCCACACATCGTCGAGAGCAATCTGCGCGCCGGCCGCGAAGAGACCAGCGGTCTCCTTGAAGCCGGGCTGCTGGGACGTGCTGTCGCTATCGAGGAAGCGCGCGGTGGCGCCGGCCCATAGGCATTGACCTTCGCGAATGACGGACGCGGTGTCAGAGCCGTTGACGCGGCAGCTCAGCAGCGCGTTGGAAAAGGCCAGGTTGGCATAAAGAGCTGCGATCTGGCTGTCCTGGTAGATCTTGGGCTGGAGCTCGTCGATCGCGGCCTTGTAGTCATCGGCGTCGACCGTGTTGAGCAGCCCCACGAGCGCGGACGCGACGCCGCCACCACCGGCGGCGAACACCGAATTGAGGTTGTCGGCGACGATCATCCCATTGCGATCGAGACGGCCTGTCGCGAAGTCGATGGCGATGCCGAGCTGCACGGTGTTGGGATTGGAGAAGGAAAGCGTGGCGTGCAATGCCGGGCTTGCCGATACCCCGAGGCCGTTATTGGTCACGCCGCTCGTGGCCGTCAAAATGGTGAAGCTCTGCACCGCACTCGTCGGCAAGCCCGACGAAGTTGACCGCGACCTTGCCGGCCAGCGCCGCCGAACCCGACACAGTGATCCGGTCGGCGGTCGCGCCGCAACATCGACGGCAAAGATACCGCCGGCGTTCTGCACCAAGCCGCCGGTGAGCGACGTCGTTTGCACGATGCCCTTCCCGCCCGGAGCCACGGTGCCGTCGTTGATCAGGAAATCGGCCGTCACTGAAGAGCCGGTGTTGAACAGCGCGCCGGCTTGGTTGGTGAAGGAGCTCGACCCGCCGGTGTCGAACAGCCTGACGTCGCCGGTGACGGTGCCGAAGTTCACGACCGCGTTGCTGTCGCCGATGCTGTCGATCGCATAGTCGCTCAGCCCGGCGGTGATCGTCCCCCAGTTCAGGAGCTGGTTGGCACCGGTGGACGCTTGCATGATGCCGGCGCAACAGGGACCGCCGACGACGTTGCCACGGTTCATGACGATGGTGCCGGAATAGCCCGCGGCGTAGATGCCGGCCGAGCCGACGCCGGTTGCGGAAATATCGCCCGAAGACACGACGACGGCCATGCCGTTCAGGCTTGTGACGTTGATGCCGTCGGACCCAGCGCCCGTCGTGGTGATGTTGCCCGTGGAGCCGACCGCGATATCGCCATCCGAGTAGGCGGTGATACCGGGGGAACTGTCACCGTAGGTTCGGACATCGCCGGTGGAGACGACTGCGATACCGGTATAGCCCGAGGCCGCAATTCCGGGCGCGTTGTCGCCGTGCGTGACGATGCTGCCGTACGAGAAGACCGTGGCTGTCGCGGCCGCTCTCGCGTAGATGCCGATGCCGGTCATTCCGGCGGTCGAGATATCGCCGGAGGATTTGATAATAACGTCGCCGGACTGCGACAGCGCCAAAATCGCGACAGAGCTGTTAGGGCCGGCGGTGATGTCGCCGAGCGACGTGATCGTAACGTCGCCCTGAGTTTGGGCGTTGATGCCTATACTAGCGGCACCCGACACGACAATGTCACCGGACGAGTTGATCGTGATCGGTGCGTAGACGCTGGAGACATTTATGCCGATGGCGCTGGTGCCGGTAGTTGTGATCAGGCCGGACGAGTTGATCGTGATGGCCCCTTGCGTCGTACCGAGCGTGCCTATGCTGCCGACATTGATACCGGCCGAAAAAGTGCCCGTGGTCGAGATATCGCCGGTCGAGGTGACTGTTATGTCTCCATAGACGCTGCCGCCCGCGATACCGAAGGCATTGTTGCCGGACGTCGAGATGCTGCCGGAGGACACGATCGTCAGCGGCGCCGACTGCACCGAGCCTTGAATGCCGATTGCGCCGCTGCCGGTGGTCGTAATATCGGCCGTCGACGTGATCGTGACGGCACCGCCGTTCGAGGAGGCAAATATGCCGTTGGCATCCGTGGCGACGATGCTGAACGGGCCGGTATCGACGTTCAGCTCCACGCTGCCGTTGCTGGTGAATTCAATGCCTGTAATCCCCGACGCCGGCGCGATGTCGGCCGTCAGGCCGCCAACGTTCAAAACCTGGAAGGGTCCTGCGCCGTTGGGCAGGCTCACGCCGGTCGACAAGTTGCCGGAGCAAGTGACGATCGAACCGCCGATGCCGCTGATCTGATTGCAGGGAGAGGCGGGCGGCACGGTTTGCGCCCGCACCGGTCGCGCGCCGTATGCCATGAGAGCCGCGCTCGCAACGCCGGTCGCAAGCGTCGCGCGCCACGAGGCCAAATTGGCAGGCGCAGCCGAATTGCTCAGATTGCCGGGGTTGAACGTCAAGCTGGTTGCTCCACAGCGCAGGGTAAGCAGAACTTAGAACGCATGCGGAAGAAGCCACGGTACCATTCGAGAACTAGTGTCGGCGAATCGACGTCGTGTCAAAGCGTATGTGGTTATCGCAAGCAGTTATGGCGCAGCGCGTGTGCATGGTGCTCCGTGTGCCACATGATCGGGCCAAATCAGTAGTCGGCGGGTGCCTCAGTGACATGAAGGTTCCTCCTTGCGCGGTTCATGCGCGGCCACCATGTAGCCACCGGTAACGAGCGGGAGCCAAACGGCTCTCGTACCTCATGGCGGTGACTCACATGAGAGTTTTGTGGCTTGCGTTCGTCACGTGCGTGCTTCTTCCCATGCCCGCCTGCGGCGGCCGGCGCATGTTGGCGCACACCCCCGTCGCAAACAGTCGAAGAGATTGGCCACGTCGTCGAGAACCAGCAGCGACGCATGGCCCGGCGCTCGGGGGCGAGCGCGGCGCCGAAGCCAGCCGCGCTCGCACTTTCAGGCGGCCGTCTCAAGACGGCATATGGCGCCGGTTTGCTGGTGGGATGGGGGGAAACCGGCAAGCGACCGGACTTTTCTGCCGTGACGGCTGTTGGCGTGAGCGCCCTCATTGCGCCGTTCGCCTTTCTCGGCGCGGAGGGCGATCAAAAAA
Organism: uncultured Alphaproteobacteria bacterium; assembly: GCA_963831345.1. Taxonomy (GTDB): domain Bacteria; phylum Pseudomonadota; class Alphaproteobacteria; order Rhizobiales; family Hyphomicrobiaceae; genus Hyphomicrobium_C. The sequence goes on along the minus strand of CAWHPZ010000038.1, from coordinate 58,105 downwards.
TCGCCGACATCTTCTCGTGCGAGGCGGCCAGCCTCCAGGACATGGCAGAGCGAGCGGCCTCGTACATCGACGCCGGAACGCTCGAGACCATTGCCCGCAGGCACGACGCGGGCGCGCGGCTCATGGTAGCGCTGCCGGGATCGGCCGCACGGCGTGAGACAGTCTGGGACATTGGCGCACTCGCCGCGAGCAGGCATCCCAAGGCTCAACGGTACATCCGGAACATTCTTGTCGCGGCGGTCGATCTGACGACCTTCATCGATCCGGCGACGATGCCGTTGGCCGCCGGAGCCCTGGTCGAGCGGAACACGAGTTTTCGGCAGATCGGAGCCGGCGAACCTTTCCTTTCGGCTCGCAGGGCTCCAGCCCCCGCCGCCGCGACCTACCTCATTCACAACGGCGTGCTTTTTCCGGACGAGGGCGAGGCGTATATGGCCGCCGCACGACGCACGGTTGCCGGTGCGGCAAGCCCCCGAGCTGACAAGCCCGTGGTTCCGGCTTACGATTTCTTCCTGGCAGCTGAGGCGTCGCGCGCCGAGGTCTATATCGCGTCGCCGCGGCCACACCTCAATCTTCAGCCCACGTCTGATTTCGACATGTCGTACCTTCGCGCGCTCTTTCTCGACGCATACCGGGAGGGGCGCATGAGCCGCGAATGGCGCCTTACCTTTCCGGATCGGAATAATTCCCGCTACTACGGCCCGTAGGTCAATGAGAGCGAGCGCGTCGCCTCAACTTTCCAGCCGGGTGACATAGTCCCCGCCAGGGGTGCCGACGGCGAGGCTGGTCTCGCCCGAGCCGCGCGCGCGCAGCTCCGTGTGCCACATCATGGTGCCGTCATCGAACCTCAGCGCAAACACATGCCCCATTGAGGCCGCAAGCACGATCTCGTCGGCGACGCTGACGGTGACCGGCTGGCCGTCGCAGGCCGACGCGCTCTTCTCGGACGAAAGCTTGAAGGTCCAGAGCGTCTTGCCCGTGTCGAGATCAAGCAGATGCACCTGCCCCGCGTGTCCCACGGCAACGACACGCTCACCGGCCATCACCGGCATGCGCGGCACCTCGATGTTTCCGATGTCCGTCATGGCCATGGGTCAGCATCCTCCATTGCAACGAAAATCAGCACCAAACCGAACGAGGCGACAAAACGAAACGCGCCTTCCTGCCCGTTCCAGGTCTGAGACTGCCACATCTGAAACCACTCGCCACCGACGACGAGGAAACCAAAGAAATAAAGCGCGAATCCGGCAGCGAGCCCAGCGATCGCCAGCGTCTTGGCGGCGTTGAACTCAGGCGCCGGCAGGTGGCGCTCCGCGAAGATGCGCCAGGCGCCCGCCGCGCACAGGACGCCGACCGCGATCTCGGAGGCTATAATGCCTGCATAGGCGGCGTGATGCACCCAGTCGCTCGTGACCGCCCGCCACATGAGCTTGTTGCCGGGGAACGTGGTGTCCATGGACAGCACGTGTTGCACGAAGGCGAAGTTGGTTCCGTAATCAATGATGTTGTCGATGCCGACCAGCAGCGCGAAAATGGCAAGGCTCAAGGTGAGCCCGGCTTTCGATAGGCGAACGATCATGCGTCGAGCCTCGTTTGCGAAGCGGTTCCGTAGTTCGGCTCACACATATAGCAGGGAACCCAGATCGTGATCGATTTCGCACTCGCGAGATCGGAACTCCCCGCTATTGGCGGCGGTTTGATTATTCCAGAACCAGCCGGAGCAAGTCCATGAGCCAGCAGAGCCTTACAGACCTCGCCGCCAAAATGCGCGGCATCGACATAGCAATCCTCTCGACGAAGACCGAGAACGGCCAGATCGCAAGCCGGCCCATGAGCAACAACGGCGATGTCGAGTACGACGGCGATTCCTATTACTTCACTTACGAGCAGGCGCGGACCGTGCGCGACATCGAACGCGACCCCGAGGTGTCACTGGCATTTTCCAGCAAGCCCGGGCTACTGGGCGGCGGCGGCCTCTATGTCGCCGTCGAGGGTAAGGCCCGACTGATCCGCGACAAGGCCGCCTTCAAGGATCATTGGACACCGGATCTCGAAGTCTGGTTCGAACGCGGCGTCGATACGCCCGGCCTCGTGCTCATCAAGTTCGAGGCGGAGCGGATCAAATTCTGGGACGGGAACGAGGACGGCGAAATTCAGGTGTAGCAAACCGGCTCTGTTCGCGCTTTCGCCCGTTTCAACGGTTTTGCCTACGAAACGCGCAGATCACCCGAAGCCAAGACGCTCGATTGCGCTCGACCCCTGGGTGAAAAGGTCTAACGTACTTTATCGATGACAGATGTGCCGTGGAGGCAGGGTCAACGTTCGGTGGCGACAGGTCGTCGCTCAGCAGAAACGAGGACCACATTCGATGAAGCTCCGTGTCGGCTACGAGCTGCAATACGAATTTCCCCAACCTACTCCCGTCATTCTGATGCTGAATATCCACTCATCGCGGGTGTCGGATATGCCGGCGCCGGATCACGTCATTATCAGCCCTTCGGTTCCAATCTCCGGCTATCGTGACGGCTTCGGCAACTGGTGCAACCGGCTCGTGGCGCCGGCCGGCGCGATGCGCATCAGCTCGGACGCGATCGTGAACGACAGCGGCAAGCCCGATCCGACAGTGCCTGGAGCACAGCAGGTTCCCGTCGAGCAGCTTCCCGAAGAAGCGCTCGTCTTTCTCACTGCGAGCCGGTTCTGCGACAGCGACCGGATGCTGGACCTGGCGTGGACGCACTTCGGCCACAGGGCGACCGGCTGGGCACGCGTGCAGGAGATCTGCGACTTCGTGCATCGGCACATCACCTTCGGCTACGAGCACGCGCGCGTGACGCGCACTGCATCCGAGGCGTATCAGGAGCGTAAGGGCGTGTGCCGCGACTACGCCCATCTGGCGATCGCGTTCTGCCGGGCCATGAACATTCCCGCCCGCTACTGCACCGGCTATCTCGGCGACGTCGGCACGCCGCCGCCCTACCCTCCCGGGGACTTCGCAGCCTGGTTCGAGGTTTATCTCGGCGGCCAGTGGCATATGTTCGACCCGAGAAACAACGTGCCGCGCATCGGCCGGGTGTTGATTGCGCGCGGACGCGACGCAGCCGATGTCGCCATCACGACGACGTTCGGGCCCAATACCTTGAAATCGTTTCGCGTCTGGGCGGACGAGGTCGTGAAGCACTGACCGCTCAGCACTTACACATTTGATTGATGCGAGAGCGCTCGCCTGATCGCGCGGCGTCACGTAGCGCTATTTCAGCTTTGCTCGTTTTTTTCGAAAAAGCTTGCTCGAAGTTCCGCCGCTCACCATCCCGCAAATACATAAGTGCGGGATGGAACCGAGAATGGTTGCCGAACGGTGTTCTCTGTTAACCATGTCCATTGTTTCGAACGGCCCGTCGAATCGGCTAATGAGCTGAAATTGAAGGCCTGCCGAGCGGTAACCAGGACGAAAACGTCCAAGCTAGCGACAAGCTACTCGCATGCGGCGCGCACCCGTGGGTGACCGGCAGAGAAGCCCAAGCACCAAATAAAACAACGTCTTAACAACGCGTTGCGGCAGCATGAATGCAACCTTTAGTGGCTACTGTAGCCCAGGCGCAACGGCTTTCACGAAAAACTGGCGCCCTGGAGAATATTCCCCGCTTTCCACTGGGCAGCATTTTAGAAAAATGCTCTGACTGCTGACGTTGTGGTTCTTGTTTTTAAGTTGTTTGCGTGGGGGCATGTATGCGTACGCATTCGGGGGACGATTACTCCTCTATTCCCGGCACGTCTACTTCAAGGACGACCGGCGCTTTCGAGCGCACAATCCAAAGTACAAAGCAGTTCAGCGGATCGCGCGCTCGCACAATGCTTTGGCGCGTGGCGTGTGTGCGCGAGGGGGCCAGCATGATGCCTCTCGTAAATACACGGCGCAGCAGCGTCAAATACTGGCGGGCGCTGTTCGTGGCGGTTTGCGCCGTTTCGATGATCCTGCCCATGCAGGCTGCACGCGCACAGGTCAAGATCGGCGGCCTTGCGCCAGACGATGCGGTCTGCACAGGGGTAGACGGCAACCTGAATTCGCAATGGGTTGCCAATGTCCCTGACGGCTGTGAGGCAACCGGCGTCGGCGTGATTTCTGGCGTATCGGACGGCACCATAACTGCCACAACCAGTGACGGCAGCACGGCCATCGATGGTCCGAGCATTGTCTCGACCACGCCATCAGGCACGACCACGATCAAGGGCGGAGATATTGTGGCGAGTGGTACGGTTGAGGCATCAGTCGGCAACATCACCACTGTCAACTCGGCGTCCATCACCAACTCCGGCAATGTGCAGACCGGGACGCTCGACGTGACTGGAGCCTCGACGACCAACGGCATTACCAACACCGGCAACGTCAAGACCACGTCCCTCGATGTGACCGGAGCGTCGACAACCAACGGCATTACGAACACCGGAAACGTCAAGACCGACACGCTTGACGTGACCGCAGCCTCGACGACCAACGGCATCACCAACACCGGAAACGTCAAGACCGACACGCTTGACGTGACCGCAGCCTCGACGACCAACGGCATCACCAACACCGGAAACGTCAAGACCGACACGCTTGACGTGACCGCAGCCTCGACGACCAACGGCATCACCAACACCGGCAACGTCAAGACCGACACGCTTGACGTGACCGCAGCCTCGACGACCAACGGCATCACCAACACCGGCAACGTCAAGACCGACACGCTTGACGTGACCGCAGCCTCGACGACCAACGGCATCACCAACACCGGAAACGATCCGGTATCACCAACACCGGCAACGTCAAGACTACGACACTCTACGTCGGAGCCTCGACGACCAACGGCATCACCAACACCGGCAACGTCAAGACCGACACGCTACAGACCACGGGAAATGCCGGCGTCGGCGGAACTCTCGCCGTGGCGGGCACGAGCACGTTCACAGGTGCCGCGAGCTTCAATGGCGGGGCTACCGTCAATCAGAGCTTCAAGGTTGGGTCGGGCAGCAGCGTCAGCATGGGCAACAATGTCGTCCACGACGTCGCCGGCCCAATCGTCGGGACCGACGCCGCCAACAAGGCCTACGTCGACCAGGGTCTCAATGCGGCCTTCAAAAAGATCGACCAGAATACCGAGGGAATTGCCATCGCTATTGCTCTTGGCGGCCTCGTGGTACCGGAAAACAAGACTTTCGCCTTCGGCGCCAACCTCGGCTTCTTCGATGGCAAGGAAGCGGTTTCCGCCCAGACCGCCGTTCGTCTCGATGAGTATGTGACGCTGAGCGGCGGCCTCGGCGTCGGCCTCGACAGCTCTCAGGTCGGCGGGCGCGTCGGCCTCATGACCGCGTGGTGACGTCAATGCCGAGATTGGCGCATGCGCTTATCTTCGCGACACTTGCGATCTGTCTGGCCTCTCCCTCAATCGCTCAGCAAAAGCCGGGCGGAGCCGGCGCATCCGCAGCGCCCGCCGCTGCCGCGACCGGCCAGCCTCCCCAAGCCAAGAAGGCTGAGCCATCCGCATCGCCCGAGCCTCGGCGTCTCCCGATCCCGGCTCCGGAAGAGATGATGATGCTCATCCGCACAACGCTGATCGCGCTCAATCAAGCGAATTTCACAGGTAACTACACGGTGCTGCAGGATCTCGGCACGCCTGGCCTGCAGGCGTCGAGCTCGGCGGCGGCCTTGGGGAATGCCTTCACCAAGCTCCGCGATCAGCGTATCGACTTATCCCCCGTCGTGGTGCTGGCGCCCGAGCTCACCGAGAACCCCGCCTATACACCCGAGGGAAAGCTCCGGCTCGCGGGCTTCTTTCCGACCAAGCCTCTGCGCATCAGCTTCATCATGGTGTTTCAGCCCGTGGCGCGGACCTGGCGCATCGACGGCCTGTCGGTTTCCGCCTCACAGGTGGCGGATAGCGTCGAGCAGCCCGCTGTTGCCGCAGGCGCACTCCCCGGGGCGAACGCAAAGTTCAAAGCCGCCGCGCAAGACGCCGGCGCCCGCAGCGCCGCACAGCAGAAATCTCCGAAGACGGAGTGAGATTCCCTGAGTCTCTAACGCCGTAAGCGACGCACGTCGCCATACGCCGCGTTTTTACGCCTGCCGCGCCTCGAACGCGGCGCGCAGAACGCGGGCGTAGTTGCCGATGGCGATCTTCTCCACATGCGCGCGCGGAACGCCCTCGCTCTGCAGGCGCTCCACGACGCGGCGCAAGTCGGCGAAGCTCCTGACGGCCGGCTTCGACAGCGCGTTCATGTCGGTGCCGAAGGCGACATGGTCTGCGCCCAGCATGTCCGCCATTTCCCTCATCCGCTTGGCGTAGCTCTCGACGCTGGTGCCGACGTCGGCGCCCAACGCCCACAAGCCGACGACGCCGCCCTTGGCCGCGATGGCTTTGGCGCTGTCGAGCTTGAGTTGCCGCGCCTGCCATACCGGCATCGTCCACGTGGGCGTGCGATCGCGGGCTACCGAGCTATGCGACCAGATCAGCGGCGCCTTGGCGATGGCGAGCGCCTCGGTGACGGCCGCGTCGGTGCAATGGGCGAGATCGACGAGAATGCCGAGGCGGTTGCATTCGAGCAGGACCTTCTTGCCGTAGTCCGTCAGGCCATTGTGCGTCGGGCGCGGAGGTTTGGAAATCGCCCAGCGGATTGCGGATGTAGTGCACGAGCTGGACTTGCCGGACGCCGAGGTCGTAGGCCTCCTGCAGCGATGCGAGATCGTTGTCGGCGAACGTGGCGCCTTCGACGGACAGGACCACGTGCGGATCGCCGCCGAGCGCGCGATCGATGTCGCTCGTGGTCTTGACGATCCTGAGCTTCTGCTCGGCGATATGGGCGGTGACGCGTTTCAGCTCATCGCGCAGCCACGTCCTTGCCTCGTCGCCCTTCGGCGCTCCCTTCTGCTTGAAGCCGCCGCCGCCCGGCACGAGCCAGGGCTGATCCCCGACCAGAGACCAGCCAACGAGCGTGGCATTGCCCGCGGCCATGGAGGCGCCAAGCGGCTGCGTTTTCGCGGGCCTCGGGCCGACAAAAAACAGATGGAAGTGCATGTCGCCGATGTAGATCGAGCCCTCGGCGAGAGCGCGGGTCGAGTACGCGAACGGCGCCGCGAGACAGGCGAGAAGGAAATGCCGGCGATCCATGGGTGTGCGGCCTATTCGATCACGATGGTGGCGACATAATCCATGGTGCGGTTGATGTTGTCCTTCGGGAGCAACGTGTTGAGCAGGTAGGACGTCGGCGAATAGTTCTCCGGGACGGAGGTGTTGAAAGCCGTGCGGATCAGGCGGGCGCGCACGCGCTGGATCACCGAGCCGCCGCTGACGCCGAGGTAATAATCCTTCAAGGTCACGAACTTCGGCTGCATGGTCTCTGCGACCTTGCGGTGGCCTTCCGACATCTTGCTCATCTCGGTGGGATTCTCGACGAACACGGATTCCAGCAGCGGCTTGCGGTCGGCATTGGTCATCTTCAATCCGTCGATGACCGTCAGCGGCCCATCGGCCAGCCCTATGACAGACGTAGCGGCTTTCCTTGACTGCGTTGTTTCCGGTGGCGTCGCAGCGGCGTCATGATCGGCTTGATGCACTTCGGCACGCCGCCGGCCTTGAAGGGATCGCCGTCAGCCGGATCGCAATCACGCAACGCCAGCAGCGACCAGGCGAACTCCGAGCAGTACATGTCCAACACGCCCGGCGGGTTCTGGCCCAGCGCGATCTGGCCGAAATGCTTCACGAACTCGAGCGGCTTGCCGTCCTTGAACTTGGGGGCGTTGTAGTCGTCGTTGAACTTGATCTGGGTCGGATAGATCTTCTTGGCGCTGCTGTTGAGCTTCGTCGCCCAGGCGGCAATGTTCTTGCGCTCGGCGTCGGTCAGATTGCGCGGGCGGATGACGTGGATGAAGTTGAGCGTGCGATAGTGCTCGCTCGTGAGGTCGGCGCGCATGCCCTTGCCGAGATACTCCTCATTCAGCGGGTTATCGATGTTGTAGAGCTTGCCGTCCTTCACGTAGGCGACGCCGGTGTGGCTGATGCCCATCTGCACGTTGGGATAGGCTCCCGCCCCGCCCCACTCGGCGCGGAAGGTCAGCAGCAAGTCGCCGGTTTGCACGATGCCGCTCTTGCCGAGGCGTGACGACATGCCGGAGCGCGGCGTGACCACGATACGAAGGCCTGCGTCGCTGCCGGTCTTGATGGCGTCGGGGTGCTTGAAATCGACGAGCGTGTCGGTGGTGTTGAACGATTTCGGAAGGTCGGCGCGGGCGCTCGAGGGCAGCGCGAAATAAATCGGGATATTGAGCTTCTTGGCGAGGCGGTCGTTGGCCTTCTCGCTGAACGTGAAGTCCTTGGCCCATGCGGGCGCCGCTGCGGCCAAGGCCAACGCGCTTGCCCCAATCGCAATTTTCCTCAAAGCCTTCATCGACATCGACATGCCCGCACACTCCCACTTTCCCCGGCCCGGTTGCTACGGAGATCGGCTCCGCCGAGCGGAGACTGCTGACTGATCCCTCAACACTATGGCGAAGCTACGTAGCATCCCGCGCGCGACGCGGAAACAGCATGCCATTCGCTGGCCGGCACTGGCCGGGGAAGGTTACAGGGGTGAAAGGCGCTATTTCTTTGCCGCAGCAGCGGCCGCAGCCGCCTTTTTCGGGGCCGCGGGCGGGCTGCCGCGGCCTGAGCTTGCGGCGGCGCGGCACCAACCGCAATGCCGAAGAGCTGCCATTGCCCGTCAGCAGGTTCGTAGGTGAGATCGAAGCCGATCTGCAGCACGGTGCCGGGAAACTGACCGGTCACATGCAGCCGCTGCTCGGGGCCGACGATCTCGGCCGCCGTCAATTGCGGCGTCATGATCGCCACGGCGGCAAGATCAGGCCGCTGCGCTTCGAGACCGGCGAAAATGCGCGAGAGCCCTGCCGCGCTGTTGGCCTGGCGGAACGACGGCCCGCCCCTATCGCGCAGCACGGTGTAGTTGCCGGACTGGACCGCATCATTGAGCGTCAGCAGCGACAGGCGGATCAAGCAGCACGAGCTTTTCCGCCGGCGGCACCGGCAGCTTCGGCGTTGCGGCTGCCAGGACTTTCTGAGCGGCGGGAGCCAGTTGCGGGAGCTTGTCCTGTGCAGACAGCCGGCGACGGCGCCAGAACAATCAACGCGGCGATGACGAGCAGGCAGCGATTGATACGCATTGAGTTTCTCGACACTCTGAACAAGCGAGAGACGCGGACATGAATGAACGGCGGCAGCCGCAAGGCCGTCCGCCGTTCGATTTTTCCTGCGCCACCGATTCACGTCGCGCCTGATAGACGGCGCGACGATCGGGGCTCTCTTGCGCCGCCGATTCACGCCGCGCCCGATAGACGGCGCGACGATCGGGGCTCTCTCTGCGCCGCCGATTCACGTCGCGCCCGATAGGGCGGCGCGACGATCGGGGCGACCGCTTACCAGCCGAACGTGATGCCGCCCTTGCCGGCGACGGTGCCTTCGCTGGTGCCGTAACCGAGGCCGCCGTCGAGGATCACCGAGGTGCCCTTGCCGAAGCTATCGCGATCGAGAACGCCGGCGAGGCTGACGCCGACGGCGCTCGAGCCGTCGAAGTTGCCCCAGCCGACACGGGCCGCGAAGTTCTGGCCGGGCTGGAAGATGGGCTGTGCGAGGGCAAGCGAGACTGCAATGCCTTCCGCAAGCTCTTCGTCGCGCTTTTCGAGACCGCCGATCTGCGAGTTGATGCCGGCGATGTCGCTCGCCGTGGCAAGACCAAGGTCAGCGGCGGTGTGCGTGGCGAGATCGCCGTTGGCGTTGGACGTCACGATGGACGTCGGCGCGCCTTGGGCGGCCCGGCTGGCGTTCGAGGCGATGCCCGCCATCGAGTAGGTGCTGGTGTCCTTACCGATCGCGACCTGGTTGTCGCGCGTGGTCTGGACGCCCTGGCCGATGGCGGTCGAGTTGGCGTGCGTCGCGCGAGCGCCCTGGCCGAGTGCAGTCGAGTTGGCACCGTTTGCAGCTGAGCCCTGACCGACAGAGGTCGACTTGTCTCCCTGGGCCGAAGCGTTCTGTCCGATCGCGGTGGCGTTCTGCTTGGTGTTGTTGGGGTCGCCGGCTACAGCACCATCGCCGAAGGCCGACGAGTTGGTGCTGTTTGCGGTTGCAAGTGCGCCAACTGCAACGCTCGACATGCCGCGAGCGAACGAGGCCTTGCCGACAGCCGTGGACTGCTCGCCCTCGGCGTTGGAAGAGGCGCCGATTGCGGTACCGTTTTTGTTTGCAGTGGCGCCCTGGCCGTTTGCCGTCGACCAATCGCCGTTGGCCTTGGCGTTGTAGCCCGTAGCCGTGGACTTAGTCGCCCGTTGCCTGGGCCCACATGCCCGTTGCGGTCGAACGGTCGCCCGTGGCGGCGGCACCGTTTCCGGTCGCAGTCGAGCTCGACTTTGGACGCCAGCGCGTCGGTGCCGGTTGCGGTCGAATATTGCCCAGTTGCCTGAGCGCCATTTCCGGTGGCCGTGCCCTCTTCGCCCGACGCGTTAGCGCCCTGGCCCGTTGCAGTGGATCTCGCCCCTCCGGCCTTCGCACCCTGCCCCGTGGCGGTCGAGTTGGCACCCGTGGCCTTAGCACCCTGACCGTTGGCAGTGGAGTTCTCGCCCGCGGCTTCGGACTGGTAGCCCGTCGCCGTTGAGTTCTTGCCCCAAGCCGTCGCGTAGGCACCCATGGCCGTCGAGCCTTCTTTCGTAGCCCTCGAGTTATCGCCGAAGGCGGACGTGTAGTTCTCTTGCGTGAGGGAACCCGTTCCTACGGCAGTCGAGAAATTGCCTTGAGCCGACGCCGCCTTGCCAACGGCGGTCGCCTGCTCGCCAACAGCCGCAGACTCGGCGCCGAGTGCCGTCGAGTTCTTGCCGGTAGCGTCGGCGCCATGGCCGTTCGCCGTTGACCACTCGCCGGTTGCATTGGAGTTGTAGCCCGTTGCTGTCGAGTTTGCGGCGGTCGCCTTCGCCCACATGCCGGTTGCCGTCGAGTTTTCGCCTGTTGCTGCTGCGCCGTTGCCGGTCGCAGTCGACTTGACGCCAGACGCCAGTGCATCGGTGCCGGTTGCGGTCGAGTATTGTCCGGTCGCCACGCGTTGTGGCCAGTGGCTGTTCCTTCTTCGCCGGAGGCGTTGCGCCCTGACCGGTGGCGGTGGAGTTGACGCCGGTTGCTTTGCTGCCTTGGCCGGTCGCGGTCGAGTTCAGCTTGTTCGCCTCGGCACCCTGGCCCGTAGCCGTCGAGTTCTCGCCCGTTGCCTTGCTGTTTTCGCCTTGGGCGGTGGCGTTCGTTTGCGTTGCTTGGGCATTCTGCCCGATCGCAGTGGCATAGAAGCCCGATGCGTTGGCAGCCTGGCCGATGGCCGTGCCGTAGTATGTAGCGTTGGAATCCTGGCCGATGGCTGTGGAGTTGCCGCCGGCGTAGGACGACTGGCCGATCGCAGTCGAGTTCTGCAGCTTGGCGTAGGCGTCATGGCCTATTGCGACGGCGTTCTGGTCCTCGGCATTGGCGCCGTTGCCGATCGCGGTCGACTGGAAACCAAAAGCGCTCGAGTCCTTGCCGATCGCCGTCGAGTCCGTTCCCCAGGCCTGGGCGTTCTCGCCGCAAGCCAAAGAATCCGTGCCCATGTCAACGGCGCCGCCGTTGCCGCCGCCAGAAAGCGCGCAGGTGTCTGCTTGTGCGGAATTCGGTGCTGCCGCCAGGACGGCAGAGATTGCGAGCATGCTCGCGGACGCACGTACCCACCAGGCGCGGCCGAAGCCGCCCTGCACAAATTTACTCGACACTCGGTAGTCTCCTATTGCCCCAGAACGCAGAACTACTAAGAGGCCGGACCCCGATTGGTTGCGAAGGCCCGCCGTGCGTCGCGCCTTTGCTCCCCCCTCGACGCGATGCGGGGCCACCTAACTTGCGCTGCGTGACAGGCGTGTAAATAAATACGGGGAAAATGCTGGCGACAGTTTTGTGATCAAACGACGTTGCGCGAACGCGACAGCGCGGCCGTTGGTAATGCCGGCCGCGCGCGGGCTCGCTCCAGCCTCAGGGAAGCACGATCGTGCCCTTGAACCTGCCGCCGGAGAGGGTGTCGGTCAGGTTCTCGTACATGTACGGTGCCGCCGCCGGTCGCGCCCTTGAATTTGCCCGTGCCGCCGGTATTTTTGTACGTGTACTCCTTGAGGTGCGACCCCTCCTCCCAAGTCACCGTGACCGTGTCCCCGCCCGGATAAGTGTCCGTGCAGGTTCCAGTGGACTTCCAACTGCTCATCGGGGAGGTACTCGTAGTTGCCCGGGCACACTTCGGTGACCTTGGGCGCGGCGGGATTGTCGGGAATGAGAACGCAGCGGACAGAAGACTCGACCAGCTTGTGGCCCTTCTCTTTCTCCGTCTCATTCCACTTGTCGGCCACGCAGGCCATCGTGCCGGACTTCGTTGATGGTCTCGCCGGCATTGCATAGGCAAAGCAAACGAGCGAGCCGAATGCTGCTAACAGCAAGCCACAATTTTTCTTGAGGTTCATGACGTCGTCCTCCGTTCCACGCCGATCAGATGATCGTTGGACATCACCGCCGAGGACACTGCTCGTGGGCCATACTGCGGATTTTCTCGTGGCTCGATTGCCGAAGCGCCGGATCAATGACGATCGTCTCAAGCGACCCAAGGGACAGGTGCCGACGGCAGGGCTCGTCGCGACTTCGAGGGGCGATAAGCCCGGAGCCGAAATTCGCACCCCGGACGATATTGGGCAACTGTTCACGCTCGTGTCACTTCAATTGCAGATATGCGCGCCGCGCCTCCCGCGAAACATGCCCGCAATGAACCCATATTTTATGCCCTGCGCCGCGTCGTGCATTGATTTGCAACCGGCGCAAGGTCAAGCTCATCGGCTCCTCCCAGCGGCTAATGCGAGGCACCATGATATTCGGCATCGATCCCCTGATGGCAGTGGGCGTCGTCATCGCCACGGCCGCGACCGACGCGGTCTATGTCTTGTTTACGTCGGCCGTGATCGCTCGCCGGCGCGTGCCGGCCGCCACGTGGAGCAGCATCTGGTACATGCTCTCCTCGTTCGCGGTGATCTCGTACACCAACAATTGGATCTACGTCGTGTTCGCGGCGGCCGGCTCATGGATCGGCGCCTTCCTGACCATGACGTATCTTCACGGGCCTCCAGGCCCGCTCGCGCCGTCGATGGCAACGGAGCCACCCCCACGGCGTTGATGGCCCTGCTGTCTTTCCTGTGACGCCCACGGTCGGCGTCGAGTTGTCGAGACCAGTCACCGAATGACCGCCACGTCGAGCGGCGTTGGCTGCACGCGCTTAACTTAATCTCCTGGAAGCGCGCCGGGGACGGCTATAGCTACCTATAATAATTAGTGACGCTGCAGAGCCTGTTGCGATGATCAGAAAGACGCGACCGCGAGCCACTGCAGCCCCATGGGATGAGGCTCAAGCCGCATGACCGCTCAGACGCGCGAACTCACACTGCGAACGCTGCAAATCGTTCTCGGCGCGGTCATTCTGCTTTCGGCGGCCGCCATCAACCGCTCCCCGTTCGTCTTCTACGATACGTCGCATTACCTCCAGTTCGGCCGCTCGATCCTGGCGCAAATTCCGCTGATCGGCCCGGCGTCCCCGAGCGGGGTGACAACACCCGAAGCCGGTCCCACAGGCGGCGCCGCCAGTGCCGAGACCGCCAAGGAGAAGGATGAGCATGCCTCGCTCAGCTATGCGGGCGGACGCTCGCCCTACTACAGCGTCTTCGTGTTTGCAGGCTCTAAGCTCGGCGGGTTCTGGGTCATCGCGTTCGTGCAGGCGCTCATCGCCGCGTGGATGCTGTGGCTTACGCTGCAAGTGTTCGCCCCGCCATCCTATCGCGATGCCAAGTCCTATTTTCTGCTGGTGGCCGGTCTCACGCTCTTGAGCCCGCTCGGCTTCTACGTCGGCATGGCGATGCCCGACGTGATGGGCGGCCTCGCGGTGCTCGGCACGGCGCTGATCGTCTTCGGGCACAAGCGTTTTGCGACCAGCGTGCTGGTCGCGCTGATGGTCGTCACGGCCGGTTGCGCGGCGACGCACGCGACGACGCCCGTCGTCTGCGTCCTCGCCCTCGCAGGGTTCGCGCTCACCGGCTTCGCCATTCTGGGCCGGGCGAGCTTCCGCTATGCCAATGCTCTCCTGCTCGGCCTGGCGCCGATCATCCTCGCCATCGCCGCGGGGGGCGCATTCCAGATCGCCACGCGCCTGGCTCTCGGAGCGGCTCCCAAAAGCCCGCCGTACATCATGGCGCGCCTGCTCGCCGACGGCCCAGGCCGTGCCTATCTCAAAGACTCGTGTCACCCCGAGCCGCGCTATACGCTGTGCCAATTCGAGGACCGGAAATTCAGCACGCAGGACGAATTCCTGTGGAGCGGCAAACCCGAAATCGGCGTCTTCTCCATCACGGATTACGGCACGCGGACTGCGCTGCAGGCGGAGGAACTCCGCTTTGCCTGGGGCACGTTCACGAGCTACCCGCTCTGGCAGATGCAGAAATTCGCCCAGCATGGGCTATGGCAGCTCAATCGCTTCGGCCTCAGCGAGTTCGATACCGCGGTTCCGAGCTGGGACGAGATGGCGTTCGAGGAGACGGTTCCGGAGCTCGGGCCGAGCTATAAAGCGAGCCTCGCCTATCAGGGGAAGTTTCCGCTAGCGATATTCGCGTGGATGCAGTGGATCGGGATCATCTCGAGCCTCGTGCTCGTGGCGTACTGGATCTCGCGTCCGCAAACTTGGGCGGCCATCGAGCCATCCGCGCCGACCCGGAGCGCGTGGACGTTCTGGATCATTGCGGCCGGCGGGCTTTTCGTCGTGATGGTCGGCAACGCCCTTCTGTGCGGGGCGCTCTCCGGCGTGAACGACCGCTATCAGGCGCGGCTGATCTGGCTCGTACCCTTGTTCGCCGTTCTTGTCGGCGCCCACATGCGCGCCGAGCAAAGAAGCCGCTCGGGGGAGCAAAGCCCGGGTGAAGATTCGAGCGGGCTCGTGCTGCAGAGCGCCAGCGAACGGCGATGAGCCTATGCGCGGCTCGCGAGCTCAGCGCGCGGCGCGAAAGACGGCAAAGTTGTAGAGCGTGAAATTGGCGATCAGTCCGACCCCGACGCCGATGGGCATGGCGATGTAGGGCGCCATCCGTGTTTCCGGAAGGACTTGCAGCAGCGCCGCGTAGACCGCGATGTTGGCGGCGCCGGCAAGCACCGAGGCCAGTGCGTAAAGGCCCAGCCTCTTGGCGCCGGCGGTCTCTCTATCGGCGAAGGTGATGGAGCGGTTCAGGCTATACGTGAACAGCAGAGCCACGCAAAAGGCGGCAAGACGCGCCGGCACCGGCGCCAAGCCGAGGATCTCAAGTCCGATCCACAGACAGGTGAGGTCGACCAGAAATCCGCCGCTTCCGACGGCCAGGAAGCTCGCAATCCGCCTCACAATCTCTTCTCTCCCGGACCCGGCACGGCCGACATATTGAGGTATGCGAGGCGCTTGGCCTCACGACGCGTCGAGGCGATGCCGTCCAGAAGCAGGCCGGCGAAGAAGGACAGGAAGCTTACGAGCATCAAGCCGGTCGCGAGCACCGCCGTGGGCAGCCTCGGCACCAATCCCGTACGGGAAAATTCGATGAAAAGCGGCCAGGCCAGAAAAATGGACGTCAGGGCCAGGACGCCAGCCACGGCGGAGAAGAATTGAAGCGGCCGCTCGTCCTTTATGAGCACCAGAATGACGCTCAGAATGCGAAATCCATCGCGATACGTTCTGAGCTTACTCACGGTGCCCTCGCCGCGCTCGCCGTAGGGCGTAGGTGTCTCGGCCGAGGGTGCGCGCGTCTCCATGGTGTGAATGAGCAGCTCGGTCTCGATCTCGAACCCGTGCGATGAGACGGGAAAGGTTTTCACAAAGCGGCGCGACATGACCTTGTAACCAGACAGCATGTCAGTCCAGGTGGCGCCAAACGCGATGCGGACGATGCGCGACAGCAGAGCATTGCCAAATCTGTGGCCGGGCCTGTAGGCGCCTTCGGCCTGCTCGACGCGGGCGGCGTTGACGACGTCGTAAGGGCCTTCCTGCAACGTGCGGACAAGCAGGGGCGCTGATGCCGCATCGTAGGTGCCGTCGCCGTCGGCGAGGACATAGACATCGGCTTCGACGTCGCCGAACATGCGCCGCACGACATGGCCTTTGCCCTGACGATGCTCGCGACGCACGATGGCGCCGTGCGCCGCTGCCACGCGCGCCGTGCCGTCGGTGGAATTGTTGTCGTAGACGTAGATCGTTGCGCCGGGCAACGCTTTGCGAAAGCCGTCGATCACGGCTTCGATTGCGCCTTCTTCATTATAGCAGGGCAGCAGAACGGCAATCTTGAGCGCCGATTCCTGAAAAACTGCGGCTTCCTCGAAGTCGCTCAGAGCGTTCTGCATCGCATCAATCCTGCCGTGCGCCGGTGAATTTTCGCCTTGGCGTTCGATAGCCCCTGGAGAATACCAACGAGCAGGCACCCTCCAGCAAACCCGGTCCCCGTCGACCGCCATTGAAAGCGGACATTAAGGTACGCTTAATATTTTCGCGCTGCTTTTCGTGAGTATGTCCGGAGATAAGTTGCGCGACATCCATTGCCTAATGTCAGGCGCAGTGGGCCGCAATGTAAATGTACCCATTGAATTAACTGCAGCCTAGCGGCCGTATTTTCTGCCTGGTCGGCTTGCCGATTCGCCGGACTTTTCAGCATCGGCGGCCGCACCGCGACGGACTTTTGCTTCAGCGTTCGAGTTGCAGCCGAGACCGGCGCCGGCAAGGGCGCGGGTATTTCCCGGTCTACTCATTATCCGGCAGAGGCAGTAGGCTGTTCGGAGACGGGTGGGGCTCCAAGGCGAGGAGGCTCCAATGCCGACCTATATCGTGCTTGCCAGCTTCACGGACAAAGGCGCCCACGACGTCAAGGACACCGTCGGCCGATCGGACAAGTTCAAGGACATGGCCAAGAAGGCCGGTGTCACTGTGAAGGATATGTACTGGACGCTCGGGTCGACGGACGTTGTCGCGATCTGCGACGCGCCTGATGACGCAAGCGCAACGGTGCTGTCCATGAGTGTCTCGTCGCGCGGCTACGTGCGCACACAGACGCTCAGGGCCTTCACCGCAGCCGAGATGGGCAAGATCCTCGAACGGCTGAATTGAGAAAGCGGTGTTCGCGTCCCGACAAAGGAACAGCGCCCGTCACGGGACGGGCGCTGCACACGCGCTTCAGTCTAGGGGCAGATGGATTAGTTCGTGACCGAGGCCTTCGGCCCGGCTTAGTTGGTTGCCGATGCCTTCGGCCCGGCAGGGCCCTTCACATCGACCGCGACGGAGCGGGTCTCGCCGTCCTTGGTCTTTGCGGTGCCGACCCAGCGGCCATTCTCGTCCTTCGACAACTCGGAAACATTCGTGTAGCCGAGTTGCTGCAAGTGCTGACGGGCCTGGGTCTCGGTGAAGAGGTTCTGCGCTGCGGGGCCGGTCTGCTCAACGGCAAACACAGACGTGCTCATGCCGACGGCGAGGGCCGCGGCCAAAGACAAACTGCGGATCATTGAAATAGCCTCTTGGAAATTATCGGGTTCAATGGACGTGCGCGAAATTTCCGCGTTGTCAGACGAGGTCGATATCGGCGGGGAGATAGCTCGTGACTTCGAGGCCGACGTTCTGCTCGCGTACTGCGGGAGCGGTCCAGACTTTCATGGGGTGTCCTCCATTTTGTGTGGCAGCGTCAAAGCGTGCTGCCGATGGAGTTCATCTAGGCGGAGATGCCGATCACTACCACTCAATTGGGCGTGGGCTGAAACGGGCGTTTCGTGAGATCGCGTGATGAGCTGGTGATCGGCCATCCTTCTCGAGGCGGAACTTCAGCTCATCGCGCGGACGCGAAAAACACCAGCCTGTGGATCCGGTTCGTACCTGCTGCGTTCATGCCGTCGCGGAGCGCCGGTGCAGTGGGTTCGCCCATATTCTGCCATGGAATATACTAAGCTCCGTTCACTGCCGGGACTACAGACGGAGATATTCATGCATCTGAAAGCCCTTACACTTGCTGCGGCCATCGCGGCCGGTGCAGCCCTCGCTCCCCTTCCCGCCAGCGCGAACGCGCTTCCGGCGGCCAAGGCCCCTCAGTCCGTGATCACCGACAGCTCGATGGTCCAGCAGGCCTCCCGCCGCTGCTGGGTCTGGCGCAATGAATGCGCGTCGCGTTGGGGCTGGGGCGGCTGGCGCTTCCGCCGCTGCATGGTCCGTCACGGCTGCTAAGAGCGCGACAACAGAGATTTAGGGGAGCGGCCGCGGACACGAGTTCTGCGGCCGCTTTCATTTTGCCAAGTCCGCACCCGCCTTTGTGTCACGGCGCGGGAACCGGGTGCGTCGCCAGCGGATTTCATTCCTCTGCATAACAAAAGAGGAGTGGCTGATGCCTAAGATAACCAAGGCAAAAATCCTGATCCTTGCGACCGATGGGTTCGAGCAGTCGGAACTCGAGGAGCCCCTGGCCCGGCTGCGCGAAGCCGGCGCACTCGTGCATGTGACGGCGCCCGCGAAGCGGAAATCGAAGGACTCGATCCGCGGCTGGAAAGGCAAGGACTGGGGCAACGAAGTTCCAGTTGATAGCGAACTCAGTGACGTCTCCGAGAACTTCTACGATGCGCTGGTGCTCCCGGGCGGGCAGATGAACCCCGATACGCTCAGGGGAACACCCGAGGCGATGGCGCTCATCAAAGCCTTCGTCGAGTCCGGCAAGCCCGTGGCTGCGATCTGTCACGCGCCCTGGCTGCTCATCGAGGCCAACGCCGTGCGCGGGCGCAAGGTGACGAGCTACTCGACCATCAAGACCGATCTCGTCAACGCCGGCGCCCAGTTCGTCGATGCCCCGGTGGTCACCGACCAAGGGATCGTCACGAGCCGCAACCCGGGCGACCTCAACGCGTTTGTCGCGAAAATCATCGAGGAGGTCGAGGAAGGGAAGCACAACCGCGCCTCCCTCGCCGCTTAACCGGTTCCCATTTCGGCGAGGCAGTGCCGCAGCGAAGGTTGCGGCGCTGCCTTTCTCGCGATCCATCGCCGGCACCCGAGCGTATGCGTCTTAAGGCCTCGGAGGGCGCAGGGATAATGGAGCCAACGTATCGTTCGAGCTTGCTGCGGGCGTTCAGCGCGCTGTCACTCAGCTTCACAGCATTTTCAGCGTCGGCTCAACAGCCCGCGGCTGCCCTCAGCGCGCGGGAAGCCGGCGCGCGCTACGGACAGGCGCTCGGAGTGGCGCTCGTTTGCTATGGGCTCAGGACCCGCCCCGAAGTTTTGGCGAGCCTCAGGGCCGCGCACAAGGATGCGAGCGGCCGCGAAGATTTTCAGGCCGAAGCCGATAAGGTGCTGAAAAGCTGGCAGGAAGCCAGCTCATGCCAGAAGGCGGGCGGGCCCAACACCTGCCGGCTTATTCACGAATGGAGTTGCCGGGACGCCCTGCTCGAAATCGGTCCCTCGGGCACCAAGGCGCCCGGGCTGGTTGAGGCGGTAATACCCCAATAACTCGAGGTTAGGACTTCCCCTTACCGCGGCAGCCGTTATAAGTGTTAACCGCTCGGTGGACGGCGTTCGAGAACCCGTCAATGGCCGCCCAGGCCGGCGGGTATACCGAAGCTTCGGGTGCGCCTGTGTTGCCTCCGAAGCATCGCAAATTTCGTACACGATGCTAAACTTGTTTTGACATAACTAGGCCAGAGTGACCGCGCTTCAGTGTGCGCTTGTCCCGTGGGGAGGCTTCCCGTGTTTTCGACTTTTTCTCGTATATTGCTCGTCGCGTCTGCGATGTCGCTCGCAGCTGCTGCGCCTGCCGCGGCCGGCGATGTGACTTTTGCCTCTCTCGACGGTGCCTGGGGCGGATCCGGCAAGGTTCGCCTGGAGAACGGCAGCTCGGAGAAGCTGAAGTGCAAGGGCTACTATAACGCCAAGTCGGGCAGCACGCTCGGCATGGCGATCAACTGCGGCAACGCATCGTTCAAGATCAACATGCGCGCCAATCTCACCAACGCGGGCGGGGCGATTTCCGGCACGTGGGAAGAGCGTGAGTTCAACCAGTCCGGCAATGTCGCCGGACGCGCCACGCCCTCCGGCTTCACGCTCAAGTTCAGCGGCGCGATCACCGGGTCGATGTCCGTGACGTTGACCGGCAACAGCCAGTCGGTCTCGATCTCGACCGGCGGTCCGGGGTTCACCGGGGTCAATCTCCAGTTTGCGAAGAACGGCTAAGCACGGGCATCGGGCGAGCCGGCTTTTGTAGCCCGGCTCGCGGAATGAATGTGCCGTCTGCGTCTCAGGGACAGCAGTCGGCGACGGGGGACTAGAGAATGCGCTCACTTTCGCGTTACGTGCTGGTCGCAGCCGCCCTGCTCAGCGCAGGTGTTTCCGCTACGGCTGCATCCGCGACCGGCCGCTGGCGCGCTGGTCCGGAGGGCAACTACGCAACGGCCGTGAGCCGCTTCGGCAACGGCAGCGTTTCGGGCCCGGTCAGGGCGACCAACGTTGGCTACCAAGTGCGCTTGCCGGGTGGCACCTGGGTCTACTGCCGGACCAGCTGCTCGGAGACGCTGCGCGTTCAGACCGTCGATATCTTCGAGAACAACGGCAGCCTCGCCGGATACGGCACCATGGAGAACGAGTGCGGCATCTTCGGCTGCCTCGAGCTCCGCTATCCGCGCTAGATTTTTTTAGCGATTCCGACGATTCAAGCGGCCTCTCGGACTGATAGGGTCCGAAGCCCTCACCGCCGCTGGGCTCTGACGCCTCGCGTCGACCTCTCCCTCTGGGAGAGGTCCGAAGCGATCGTGGCCACCCTCAAGTCACAAACGGATTGCTGCGCCGCTCGGCGCCGATGGTGCTTGTCGGCCCGTGGCCGCAGATGAACGCGATGTCGTCGCCGAGCGGGAAGAGCTTGGTCTTGATGGCATCGATCAGGGCGTCATGGTCGCCGTAAGGGAAATCCGTGCGGCCGATTGAGCCGCGAAACAGCACGTCGCCCATCAGCGCGAAGCGCTGCGCGCGATTGACCATCACCACCGATCCCGGCGAATGGCCCGGACAGTGAAACACATCGAAGGTGTGACCCGCGACGGTGACCTTGTCGCCTTCCTCGAGCCAGGTGTCGGGTGTCACGGGCCGCGCCGGAATGCCGTAGCTCGCGCCCTGCTTCTCAAGGTTGTCGAGCAGGAAGCGGTCGGCGATGTGAGGGCCGACGATCGGAACGCCGAGCGCAGCGCGCAGCTCGTCGGCGCCGCCGGCATGATCGATGTGGCCGTGCGTGAGCAGGATCTTCTCGGGCTTCATGCCGATCTCGGCGATGGCGGCCTTGATCTCCTCGATATCGCCCCCCGGATCGACGACGGCGCCGACCTTGGTCTCGTCGTCCCACAGCAGCGTGCAGTTCTGCTGGAACGGCGTCACGGGAATGATCGCGGCCTTGAGGCCTTTCAGGCTGGTCTCAGTATTCGACATCTGATGCGGGACCCTCGGCTCTCAACCTCTCATGGCACCTGCTTAGCGGGTTTGACGGTGCAGGGCCACATTTGCGGCAGTTGCGCACGGCCGCAACGTCAAGCTGACGCAGCCCATGCGACGGTGTAGGTTCCCGCCACGCGACGGAGGACGCGGGGGGAATTCATGCAACTCAGAGAAATGCGTTACGCGAAGATCGACGGTACCGACGTCGTGGTGCAGGTGCAGTCGGCTGCGGAAGCCAAGTTGGCGATCAAGGAGCTCAAGCACAAGAAGAAGGAGATCGGGCTCATCCGCAAAAAGATGGTGCGGGAGCAGGTCTCGGCCAAGCGCATCCTGACCCGCGAGGAGGAGGCGCGCGCGAGAGAGAACCGGCGGCGGGGCGTGTTCGCCACCCTGCGCCGCGTGTCGCGCGTTTTTGCGAGCAAGAAAGAGCTGCCGGATGTCGAGGCCATCACGCTCGGCCTCGAGCAGACGGACGAGATCCTGCACAACATCGAGAGCTGCATCATCCAGCTCGAAGGACGCCTGCTCGCATGAATTTCGCGCGTCCCCAGCTGACGCAATTAATTGTGGCAAATTAGCCATAACCTCCACACGAAGGCCCCAAAATAACCGCGACGCAGGAATAGCCACGGGGAATAGCCGTTGTATTGGCAGTCGCGGAGAGGGGGCCGTGATGGATGAACTGCAGTCACGCATCGTGAAACTGCTGCCACGGTTGCGCAGGTTTGCGTTCGCGCTGACGGGCGACAGAGACAAGGCTGATGATCTCGTGCAGGACGCGTGCGAGCGCGCTCTTTCACGCCTGGATCAATGGCAGCCAGGAACAAAGCTCGATAGTTGGATGTATCGTATCACACAGAATATATGGCTCGACCAGCACCGTGCACGCAGAGTACGACGCGAGCAAGGCACGCTGGAAGAGGTCGAGAACCTCCCCGGGAGCGATGGCCGGAAGGTCACTGAAAGCCGCTCGACACTTGCCGCAGTTCAAGCCGGCATCGCGCGTCTTCCTCCCGATCAGCAGGTGCTCGTCGCCATGGTGTGTGTCGAGGGCGTCTCCTATAAAGAGGCTGCCAGCATTCTCGACATCCCGATCGGAACCGTTATGAGCCGTCTCGCAAGAGCACGCCAATCGCTTTACGAAGCGATCACCGGTACGCCCTCGCTTGCGCCGCAACCCACTTTGTCTGTAGTCAAACCGGGAGGCGTCCGATGACTGACTTTCCCGACGAAATGCTGATGGCCTATGCCGACAACGAGCTTTCGCCCCGCGATCGCGCGCTGCTCGATGCACGGCTTGCGGTCGATGCGGATCTGAAGGCGCGTCTCCAGCCCTTCACCGCGACCGGATCGTCGCTTTCAGCTTTCTTCGACCAACCCCTGCGCGAGCCTGTTCCGTCACGCCTTATCGAGGCGATCACATCAATCCCTGCTCCTAGGGCCCGCAGCGTTCCTCGCGTGCAGGATCAGCGGGAGGACGCGGGCTGGCTCGAGACCATCGGCAACCTCATTTTTCCGAGGCCTCAATTCGCGTCCGCGTTCGGGCTCGCAGCACTGCTGACCGTCGGCGGCGTGGCGGGATGGATGCTGGGACGCGATGGCAACGTCGGCAATGATGTTCCGGCGCTGCGTAGCACTCGATAACGGCGAGCTCGTCGCGACCGGCGCGCTGCTGGTTGCGCTCGAGACCACGCCGAGCAGACCGATCACGGCTGAAGCGCCTGGCCATGGCGTTACACCTCTGCAATCGTTCGCTAGCCGCGACGGCTCGTTCTGTCGCGAATACCGTGCCGGTGGAGAGGGCGGACAGACGTTTGCGGGCGTTGCGTGCCGGCAGGCCGAAGGAGCCTGGCGCATCGCGGCCCAAGTCGAAACGCCGCCGTCTCCGGAGACGCCGCAGATCGCTCCGAAAAAGGGTGGATATGAGACGGCCGCAGGCCCCGAGGCGCTCAACGCCGTCGTCGACTCCCTGACGAAAGGGCGACATCCTCGGCGCAGAGGACGAGGCGGCAGTGATCGCGCGCAGATGGGCGCCCGCCGCCAAGCAGTAGAGCGGCGAACACGGACCCGGGGACATCAGCAGCATTTCGAGGCGGGGCGGCTTGAGACTTTCTCAAGCCGCGCTAGCCTCGTCGGCGGTCGCCCACCGCGACCGCCACAGATACTGACCCAACAAATGCTTGAAGCGTTCGCTTCGCGCGGCGGCCAGCGCTACTCGGCCGCCTCGCCTCCTGAGGTTTTGATGACGGCTGGGCCCCAGTCGCCTATTCCCATTCCAGCGCCCATGGGCGGTGGCAGGCTCTCGCGGCGTTGACCCGGGACAGGGGCGGCGGCGATCGTTCCGCCACTCGGACCCGTGCAGCTTGCGGGGGCGAGGGCCAAGCCCTGTCCGTAAATCGGATCAGGCCCCGGCGGGCCGAGATCGCGCACGGTCATGTGGCTCAACAGCTCCGGTTTCCACACGGCCCGCGTGGTCATGGAGGCTGCCTGTTGCGTCGCGACGATGGCGGTTACGAACGGGGCCGCAAACGAGGTTCCGGTCTTGTAACCGGTGCGGCCATCGGGCAAGGCCGCGAGGACATCCACGCCAGGAGCCGAAACGTCGATGTAAGTGCCTCTATTGGCGTGACGATAGTTCTCGCCTTTGCGGTTGACCGCGGTCACCGCGATGACATCCGGATAGGCGGCCGGATAGCTTGGTGGTGCCACCGGCCCCTGGTTGCCAGCCGCGGCGATGAAGATGACGCCCTCACGGCGCATGCGCTGGATGACGGCTTCCACCATCGGATCGCGGGGACCGGAGAAGCTCATGTTGACGTATTTCACGTCGAGCTTAGCCATCCATTCAAGCGCGGCCACGAGGCGGATAGAGTCCGTCGACGCATTTCCCGATGCATCGGTCTTGAAGGCCGTGGCCAGAAGGAAATGCGCGTCGGGTATGAGGCCGGGAGTGCCGCTTTTCGGGTCGCCGGCCAACAGCGACAGGACGGCCGTCCCATGCCAGTCCAGTGGCGAAGGTTGCTCTCCACCGAGGAACTGACCGGAGCTGACCTTGAGCTCGCGGAACGCCGGATGGGTGAGGTCAAAGGACGTATCGATGATACCGATCCTCACGTCCTTCGTGCATGACTGGAGCGTGTTCTGCCACTTGATGAGCGCCGCCGGCAGACAGGAGTTATCCGCACACGCGCCCGAAGGCTTGTCGGCGTCACCCTCCTGGTCCTTAAAGATGTGGTAGGTGTGGTTGACGGCAAATTTTCCGAGCGGCATCTGCTGCAACAGCATAGCCTTGGCTTTAGAACGGCTCACTCCGGGCGGGGCCTGCAACTGCTGCACGCTGGTGTTCGACAAGGGCAGCACGGTCTCGCTTACCGGCTTAAACCCGAGAGCCTTCGCCTTTTCTATCTCCGCCGTGGTCAGATGAGTTGCGGCGATCTCGATCGGCTGGTTGCTGCTCGGCACCGGTGACGCTCCACCTGCAGAAGGGGGCGGGCTCGATGATGACGCCTGCTCCGAGGGCGGAGCAGCGACGGGTGCGGCTCCAGGAGGCAGCGGCTTTTGAGGTGCTCGCGGGCTTTCCGGCTGGCGCCCTGCTTGAGCGGTCGCTACCGGAAAACGCTGCTTGATATCGGCTCCATTGCCGGAAGTCTCGCCCGGCCATGCTGGCGCGAGCGGTCATTGTGTTTCGCGATCGGCTTAGGACGCGCGGGATCGACGGCGCCCGGATCGTCGTCAGACACCGGCTGATCATTTCCGGCAACCGGAGCAGGGGTGGCAGGGACGCCGCCTGAATCATCATCATCGTCGTCCGCAGCTTGCCTCTGGCGCACCTGCTGTTGCAGCTGCTGCGCGCGCAGCCTTGCCGCGTGGCGGGGGCTGCCGCATCCGCTTCGGTTGCTGTTCTTGCTGCGCCTGCTGTTGCAGCTTCGTCCCCTGCTGCGTGGGGCTGCTGCATCTGCTTCGTGCTTGTTGCTGTGTCTGCTGTTGCAGCTTCGTCGCCTGCTGCTGGGGCTGTTGCGTCTGCTGACTGGCGTTGCGCTGGAGTTGCTGCTGCCGCGCGGCCGCGGCGGCTGCACGCTGCTGAGCCTGGATCTGAAGCTGCTGCTGCTGAGCCTTCTGTAGCTGCTGCATTCGGGCGGCCTCGGCGGCGGCGCGCTGCTGGGCCTGCTGCTGTTGCTGCTTCGCGGCCTCTTGCATCTGCCGCTGACGCTCGGCCATCTGCTGCTGCTGCCTCGCCAGCTCCTGCTTGAGGCGTGCCTGCTCGGCCGCACGCTGCTGTTCCAGCAATTTTTGCTGCTGCTTGATCTGCTCTTGCAGCTGTTGCTGCCTGAGTTTCTCTTGCTGCTGTTGCTGCTTGAGTTGCTCTTGCTGCTGCTGCTGCTGCTGCTGCGTGGTCGAATATTTATTGTAGTACTTTTTGCCGGCGTGCGCTGTCGGGACAGCGAGGCTCACGGCTGCGGCGACTACGGCCAGGGCGGAGATGAATGCGAATTCGACGGGCTGAAAGACGCCCAACTCGCCAAACCAAGCGCGCAGAAAATCCGACGCCATCATGGCATCGCCCCGCTCGCCCAACAGTGCCCCCCGGACAACGCATACGTCCCTCACTGTTTCGACCTTACGACAAGCGCTCATGCGCTGAAGCGAATACCCGAACTTTTACACACCTATTTTTTGATGCGAAACATTTCGCAACACGACGATGTCTGAAGAAAGGCACACAAGGAACGCAAACGCGAATCAATCGTGACGCGTGTTCGGTATCCCGGCGCCGTGGATTTTGCTCAGGGCCGGACTAACGCGAACGAGATCAAGCTTTGTGTGATACGCCGCAGCATGCGGCTCGACTCACTTTGTTACAATCGCCGCAAAAGCGGGCGGAACTCGGACGAGCGCCTTCAAAGATTTAAAAAACACTGGTTATCTCTTGCTGGATAGAAGCCGTCAGCCGAGAAAGGCTTATGACTCTTGTCAGCCTATCGCATGCCCCAAAAAGTTTCGGGGACCCGCGATGCGGATCCCCGAAGCAACTGCGAAACTCAGTCTATCAGGCAGCGACGATTTCGTCACCAGGGTCGCGAAGCACGTAGCCGCGTCCCCACACCGTCTCGATGTAGTGCTGCCCACCCGTCGCCGCCTGCAGTTTCTTGCGCAGCTTGCAGATGAACACGTCGATGATCTTGAGCTCGGGCTCGTCCATGCCGCCATAGAGGTGGTTGAGGAACATCTCCTTGGTGAGCGTCGTGCCCTTGCGGAGCGAAAGCAGCTCCAGCATCTGGTATTCCTTGCCGGTGAGGTGAACGCGCTGGCCGTTGACCTCGACCGTCTTGGTATCGAGATTGACCCGGAGATCGCCGGTCTCGATGACCGACTGTGCGTGCCCTTTCGAGCGACGCACGATGGCGTGGATGCGGGCGACGAGCTCATCCTTATGGAACGGCTTCGTCATGTAGTCGTCGGCGCCGAAGCCGAGACCGCGCACCTTGTCCTCGATCTGGGCCAAGCCCGAGAGGATGAGGATCGGCGTCTGGACCTTCGCGACGCGAAGCGTCTTCAGGACCTCGTAGCCGCTCATGTCGGGCAAATTGAGGTCGAGCAAGAATGATATCGTAATCATAGAGCTTGCCGAGGTCGACGCCCTCTTCGCCAAGATCCGTCGTGTAGACGTTGAAACCCTTCGGACTGAAGCATCAGTTCGATGCTTTGCGCCGTTGCGCTGTCGTCCTCAATCAGAAGGACCCGCATGCTCATTCCTCTCTTCCCTGCCCCGTCAAAGGCTCGCCGCCCCAAAATTGAAGAACGCTACTCTTTGCCCGCACATCCTCCGCAGGACGAACTGGGCCACCGTAACCATTGTTAAAAAGTACCAATCACAGGTTAACAAATCCTAATTTTGTCTTGAGGAAACCCGAACATTGCTGATCGATTCTCCAACCCGGAACGCGCAGCACTTCCCTTTGCCCCCGAAACACTGGGACGCGCCCTTGCCGAATAAGTCGTGACCCCTGCTTCGTCCCCCTGGCACCGCAACACCGCGTCTTGCTTCCGACACACGTCCGATCCAAATCTGGACCGCGACATCCGGAACTGCTGGATGACTTCCTGCTGCGTGCTACGAATTAAGAGGTAACAGAATTCGCCACTCGAGCCCCTAGGGCTTGAAAACAACTACGGCGGTAGCGGCTATACTATACATTAACGAAGTCGCGTACAACGTTGCTTTACCGCAACTTAATTGGAATATGCGAGAAGTTGATACAGAGCCTGACGGGTTTCGTCGGGTGGCGCTTGGCAGAGCAGCGCCGCGATAGGCGTTAAAGGTCGCCGAGGCGTTGCTCAAAGGCTATACTTGGCACGGATTTTGTTGTGCCTCGCGCTTAGGTTTTGTGTGAGTTAGGGGTACCAGACGATGAAGGCACGCGAGACAGCTCTCAAGCTCAAGCGCTTCGAGACGGACGAGAAGGCGCGCAAAGTCGCCGATCTCGAGCACATGATCCGCGAATTCGAGACCATCGCCAGCGATCTCGACCGCCAGATCCAAGCCGAAGAAGACCGCACCGGCATCAAGGATCATCAAGCATTTCGCCTATTCGACGTTCGCCAAGTCGGCGAGCCAGCGGCGCGACAACCTGCGCGCCTCGATCGGCGAGTTGCGGATGAAGCTCGAAGCGGCCCAGAAGGATCATGACGAGCTCAAGCAGCAGCTCGCCCGGGCCGCCGCCGACGAACCGCGCGAAAACAACGCCGAGCGCAGCTCGCGCCGCCGCGCCGAGCGCGGCACGAGCATGGCGCTACGCTAAACGATTACTGCGAATATGGGTCGGGGGGCGACACGGCCCCCGATATCCGCCCCCGCACGTTTCCACAAATCGCGCCGGCGCAGCCTTGAGTTCGCCGGCGCTGCGATGCAGGGTATCGCTGTGCGGAGGGAGAGTCGCCGCACGCTGCGGCCCCCTCTCATTTACTTGCGGCCGCGGCGGCAACTGGAGCAGTACGTCGCTTGCGCCTTCAATATTCTAAGTCCGGATGGATGGCCGCGACCTGCATGGCCGCTATCGCAGGCCTGTTGGCCGGTTGCGCAAACGGGCCTTCGCCGCTGACGGGGCTGCCTCAGGCTAGCGACAGTCACGACATCTGCCGCACCGCCGCCAGCCAAGCCGGCGCTCGAGGCCCCATCGCTTACGGCCCTGCTTCCCGAGGGCGACAGTATCGTCGGCACGCCGACGGAAGTTTACACACGCGTCGCGCGCGGCGTCCTGACCTGCTGGTTCGGAGCCGCAGGGCCCCTCAAGTCCACGCACATCTACCATGCCGAAGCTGATCCGGCGTCGAAGGGCGGGAAATCCGAGATCGAGATCTTCCGGAAGGATCCGACAGCGCCGGACCCGCGGTCTTTGCGCGCCTACCGCATCGCCATTCTCCCGGCGAGCTCCAGCTCCACCAAGGTCGAGATCGAGAACCTCAAGATCGACGAGCCGCTGGCATCGCGCCTCGCGGGAGACGTATCTCGATGGTCCAAGGCAGAGGGCGGATGCGGGGACAGCCCGGTAACCGGCGGGTGGGCCGCCCACGAGCTCGCCCCAGCCCCGGAGCCGCCGGCCAAAAAGGCCAAGCAGAAGCATTGACGCCTTGCGACCGGCTCGAGCCCCCGGCGAGGGGCGTCGAACACGAAAACGCACGAGCGCGCCGTCGGGCACGTCCGTGCGTTGAATATGATCTTCCGCCGCCGTCCTGCTGCGCAGACGGAAGCGACGACTATCCAGAAGCCATGAGTTGCAGATCGCACAACATGCGCGATCCGAGCAACCTCAGCTCCGGTAGTCCTGAATGCGGGTTGCGCGCAACCCGGGCAATCCATGCTTATCGATCGAACGCTGCCATGACAGGAACTCGTCAACGGTCAGCTTATAACGATCGCAAGCCTCCTCAATGCTGAGGAGTCCACCGCGCACGGCCGCCACGACTTCCGCCTTGCGGCGGATGACCCAGCGTTTCGTGTCACGGGGTGGAAGATCAGCCACAGTTAGCGGGCTCCCATCGGGGCCGATAACGTAGCGTACACGCGCTCTCATCTGATGTTCGGTCATGATACTCAATACTAACTACTGACCAGCCACGAAGCGTAACCGAATTCTCTTAAAGTTGGGCTAAGTCCTTGAGTAAACGTACCATAAACTCGTGTCCTAAATCACGCAACGTTGTCGAACAAGGTTTACGCTTAAAATCCGATTTATCGGCCTTCCGGGAGGTTCGCCCCTGCTCGCCAGGTCCCGGCCGGTCACCCCCGAAAGACGTTGGTTACTTGCGCCCAGCCGTCGACAGGCCTTATCATTTGCTTAAGTCTGCGCTAGTGAGCAGCCGCAGCAGAATTTGATACTGCGGTTCTGCGACATGTTTTTATCAGCATGCCACCGGGCGGGACTCGGGCATGGCGGAGCATCGGGATCCAACGTGCCCAGCGTAGAGAAGCATCTTGCATCGG
Organism: uncultured Alphaproteobacteria bacterium; assembly: GCA_963831345.1. GTDB lineage: Bacteria > Pseudomonadota > Alphaproteobacteria > Rhizobiales > Hyphomicrobiaceae > Hyphomicrobium_C. Next base: position 28,068 of record CAWHPZ010000038.1, on the reverse strand, counting down.
CGCGGGAAGAAGCGCGTCGTCGTCGCCATGTCGGGCGGCGTCGATTCCTCGGTCGTGGCGGCCCTGCTCGCCCGCTCGGGCCACGAGGTCATCGGCATCACGCTGCAGCTTTACGATCACGGCGAAGCCGTTGGCCGCAAAGGGGCCTGCTGCGCCGGCCAGGACGTGCAGGACGCGCGCCGGGTGGCACAGGTGCTCGGCATCCCGCATTACGTGCTCGACTACGAGAAGCGTTTCGCCGACGCGGTGATGCAATTCGTTCGCCGAGAGCTACATCTCGGGCGAGACGCCGATCCCGTGCGTCACCTGCAATCAGAAGATCAAGTTCCGCGACCTGCTCGCGACAGCGCGCGAGCTCGGCGCCGACGTGCTCGCCACCGGCCACTACATCCAGCGCGCGCGACGGCGAGACGGTGCCGGCGCTCTTCCGCGGCCGCCGACGCGGATCGCGACCAGAGCTATTTCCTGTTCGCCACCACGCGCGAGCAGCTCGCAGCATCTGTGGTTCCCGCTCGGCGGCATGACGAAGAGCGAGGTGCGGGCGCTCGCGCACGAGCTCGGCCTGCTCGTCGCCGACAAGTCGGACAGCCAGGACATCTGCTTCGTGCCGAAGGGCCGCTACAGCGACGTCATCGAGCGCCTGAAGCCCGGCGCGCTGCAAGCCCGGCGACATCGTTCACGTCGACGGCCGGCGCCTCGGCCGCCACGACGGCATCATCAACTACACCATCGGCCAGCGCCGCGGCCTCAAGATCGCCGCCGGCGAAGCCGCTGTTCGTCATTCGCCTCGATGCCCAGCGCAACGAGGTCGTGGTGGGACCGCGTGACTTCTTGCGTACACAGAGCCTCGTTCTTAAAAACTTCAACTGGCTCGGCGATGGCGAGCTCAATGCCGATACCAGACCGGCTCTCGAAGTCTACGCACGCATCCGCTCGTCTCAGGCTCCGCAGCCGGCAACTCTCGATGTCGAAGCGGACGGAACCGTGACGGTCTCGCTGCGCGACGGCGAGAACGGCGTCGCGGTCGGCCAGGCCTGTGTCGTCTACTGCCGACGGCTCGCCTCTGGCTCGTATCCTGGGTGGCGGGTGGATTGCAAAGGCGGTCAGGGCGGCTCAGGTGGAGCGGGCAGACCCTGGCGCCGGAGTTGATGCGCAAAGCGCGGCCAAGCCTCAGATGCTGCGCAACTGACAAGGAAGAAAGCCGGTGAGCGATAAAAGCGTGAGAAAAACGGGTCCCCGCCTTCGTCTCGAGGATCTCGAGCGCAGCGACGGCCGCATCACCGGCATCGGCCGCATCGACGAAGATGTGGTGAAGACCACCTATCGCCGCTGGGCACCTGTCTATGACCACACGTTTGGACGCGTCTCGACGGAGAGCCGCCGGCACACGGTCGAGGTGATCAACGCCAACCACGAGAAGGCGCGCGTGCTCGAGGTCGGCGTCGGAACAGGCCTGGCCCTCGCCGACTACGCGCGCGAGCTCGAAATCGTCGGCATCGACCTTTCTCCGGAGATGCTCGACCGGGCCCGCGAGCGCGTCGCCAACGAGGGCCTCGATCATGTCAGCGGGCTGCACGAAATGGACGCCGGCGACCTTAAGTTTCCGGACAACTCGTTCGACATCGTCGACGGCCATGTTCGTGATGACGGTGGTGCCGGAGCCCGAGCGCGTCATGCGCGAGCTCGCGCGCGTGACGAAGCCCGGCGGCGAGGTGCTGCTCGTCAACCACTTCAGCCAGACGGAAGGCGTGCGCGGCTGGGTGGAGCGGCGCATGGCGCCTTTCGCCGAGATCATCGGCTGGCGTCCGGTGTTCGACGTCTCGCGCGTCATGGTCTGCGACGACCTCGAAATGGCCGAGCGCTCGGCGCTGCGGCCGTGGGGCATCTTCACGATGATGCGCTTCAGGAAGCACGCCGAGGCGCGCATTCGGCCGGTCGCGGCGGAGTAACAGGGGCCAAACTCGGGGGGCCAGTCGGCGCGTATCGAGGTCCTGGCCGCCTGTTGCCGGTACGGCGGAGCTTGACGCGCGGCCCGGCGATTCCTATAGACACGCATCTCTAGCGGGATAGCTCAGGTGGTTAGAGCGACGGTCTCATAATCCGTAGGTCGGCGGTTCAAGTCCGCCTCCCGCTACCAATTTTCTCCACCAATGGGCGAAGCGTCGAAGCCGGTGGGCCGCCAAGGTGGCACGGAGCGTGAATCTGTGAAAGCCGCGACGCCAGCGGCGCACGACGATCGGCGTCGCATGCTGTTCCCTCGGTGCGCCGATCTTCTCCTTGTGCCGCTACGAGGTCGCGGCAGTGACGGTCACAGCCCGACCATCAGGATCCGCAACCAGCCCTCGCGAGAGATCTATTTCTCGTTATTCTCTGTCCTTAGCGGATCGCCTGCGCCCCTCGTGCCATGCGGCTGGCTAGCAACGTACTGGCCATTTCGCTCATACGTCAGCACCCCATTATTACTTTGCAAAAAAACCCGCTACCGTTTGGCTACGGGACTGACGCGGGAGCCCCGGCATGGGCTTCCGGATGCGCGGTGGGGGCGTGAACGTTAAGCCTCTCATAGGGCAAATGGGTGGAGCGCTCGCCGGGGTCGGAGTGCTTAGTCTGGGCGCCGCCACGAATGGCGGTCTTTGGTGCGACCCTTTTTATGCCGTCTTTGCCGCGCTGCTCGGGCCGATTTTCCATCTCACGTCCAACATGCGCGTAGACCGGAGCATCGGAAACCTCAGTTACCTCGTGTATGTCGTGCATTTTCCCATCGTAACGTACGTCCTCAACGCACACAAAGGAGATCCGACCTACACGGCCTTTCTGGTGGCAGTCTCAACGCTCGCGGCGATCGTTCTTCACCTCGCCGTTGAGCGGCCCGTCGAAATGCTCCGCCGACGCTTCACCGGAGGGGAAGACCAACGATCTCGGTCATCAAGTATATTGGCCACCCGTTGAGGCGGCGCCGTCGCTGTCGCCCAGGAAGAAGTACGCGCCGCCGACGCCTGGGTTCATCACTTCGTTGCGTTCGACACGTGGTAACGACCTCCCGCCACCATATTTCCCTTGTGTTTCTGGGGTTACGCTTTCGGCAGCCGCAGGCTTCACGCCAACGGGGCGAACCACCCAACACAGCGAGCGCACCATCGATTTGAACCCATTTCGATCTCGCCATCCGCTGCAGGTCGCCAGAGGCATCGAAGCCGTGCTTCCGCGGTTTGCCAGGCTTAACGACAGTAGATGCGTTGTTCGCCGTCGGCGATCGCTGACGCATGCGCGATAGCGACTTGGCTGAAGATCAGCACCCTGCCCCGAATTCCGCAGCGCTCCGCCCATAGCGACACGACGCGTGAAGAGACGGTGTGCGGAACTCTCTCCTTACAGATCCGTGCGTGGTCGAGGTGCCACATGCACCGACTTCGATTTCGTTTCGAGGAACGGGCGGCGCAGATTAGAGTTAATTACCCGCCACTTCTTCGAGGAGATACTTATGCTTAGAGCTGCACTTCTGGCGTCGCTGTTCGTTGCCGCGTCGGCATCCAGCAGTTTCGCCGTGAGCGAGGCTGTCAAAAAGGCATGCGATTCCGATTACGCTGCATACTGCAGCGCTCACAAAGTCGGCTCGAGCGACCTGAAGTCCTGCATGAGGGCGCACCGCAAGATGCTGACCGACGCCTGCATCAAGGCTCTCGGCACTTCCGACGAGGTCACGAAGAACGACATCGAGACCTATAAGCGGGAATCAAAAGGGAACTGAGTTCCCCGGCGAGCTGGTCGCCAGCTTAGAGCGGCCATTCGTGGCTCGCACTTGTGACTGGGAACGACTGCGCCGAGCGCGCGTTCAAAATTCAGACGGACGCCTCAGCGCCCGTTAGGCGCCTTAACAGGTGCTGGCCTGCCCGGGAGCGGCGACGCTCCCCGGTGGGTTATTTTTTGCCCGCGAGACGCTGACGCGTCCCCCGGCAGCCGAACTCGGCTCGATCACCGATTATGTGCCCTCTCACTACCAGCCGGTTCGGTTCGGCCACGGGAGCGCTTCCCGCCCCGCGGCTGCGTCCGCGACCGAATCAGTGAGCAGACGGACGCGCGATTTTGAGCAATCCGGTTCAAAGCCGCTCATTAACCAAGATTGCGATCCTGTCATTTCAAATCTGTGGATTCTCGCAATCGCTGTCGATGAACGCGGTCGTTACGGGAAAACTCCGCACGTTATCAATGGCTACGATATTCCATGATGGAACATATCGTTATGAAAAACACGCCTATGGATGCTTCCAGGCAACACATGGCGCGCCACCGTTACTACTGAACGCCGACCAGCTTGCGAAGGACCGCCGCCTCGGAAAAAGTGGTTGCAGCTGAACAAGTTAGCGTTGGAATCTGGTCCAATATAACGGAGCGACGAATGGTTGGGACTCGGAGCTTGGGTGGGGCGGTATTGGCAGTTGCCGGGTACCTGGTCGCATCTTCTACTTTAGGTGGTGCTTACGCCGCGGATTTGGGAGGCGATTGCTGCGCGGATCTCGAGGAGCGGATTGCCGAGCTCGAGGCGACGACGGCGCGCAAGGGCAACCGCAAGGTCAGCCTCACGGTTTCGGGCTGGGTCAACGAGGCCGTGTTCTTCTGGGACGACGGCGTCGAGAGCAATGCCTACGTCGGCACCAACGAGCTCGAGCAGAACCGCTTCCGCTTCGTCGGCGAAGCCAAGATCGCTTCGGGCTGGACCGCCGGCTACACGCTCGAGATCGGCGTCAACGGCGCCGGCTCGAAGACCTTCAGCCAGAACTCGCCGGGTACCGGCAACAACGCCGTCGACCGCCGCGCCAGCTGGTTCCTGAAGAGCAAGGAGCTCGGCAAGGTCACGGTCGGCAAGGATGCCCCCGCCTCGTACCACCTGCTCGACAACACCGACTTCACGCTGACCCGCAACGTCTCGGATGCCGAGGCTGCCGGCGTCTACATCTCCTCGTTCCAGATCCGGGTCAACGGCGTGCTGCAGTCCGACCAAGTGGTCGGACCTCATGGGCGGCTTCAACAACGGCACGCCCGGCCAGTCCGGCCTGCGCAACGTCGTCCGCTACGATACGCCCGCCATCGCCGGCTTCACCGGCACGGCCTCCTGGGGCGAGGACGACCAGTGGGAAATGGCTCTCGACTACAAGAACGAGATCGGCGACTTCAAGGTCTCGGGCCGCATCGGCTACGGTGAAAGCACCGATCCGACCATCAACCGCGGCCAGTGCGCTGCCTCGGTCGGAACTGGCGACTGCCAGTACTGGGGCGGCTCCGCCGTCGTGATGCATACGCCGACCGGCCTCTTCGTCTACGGCGCCTACGGCGACAACAAGATCGATCTCGAGCCCGCCGACGCTGGACAAGACGACAACAGCGACACGTGGTTCATCCAGGCCGGCATCGAGCGCAAGTGGATCCCGCTCGGCAAGACCAACATCTTCGCCGAATACCGCCACGACAACGTCGGCTTCAGGGGCTCGGCCTCGGACAGCTCGGAGTTCAATTTCTGGGCCGCGGGCCTGATCCAGAACATCGAAGCTTCCGACCTGACGCTCTACGCCCAGTACCGCCACTTCGAAGGCGAGTTCACCAACGGCGGCACGACGACCGACCTCGACGACTTCGACATGGTCATCACCGGCGCCAAGCTCAACTTCTGAGCTTCACGCAGGCCGACTAACAGAGATGGGCGCGACAGCGCGCTCGCACAGGAAGCCGGGGCAGGACACTGCCTCGGCTTTTTTTGTTTGGGCTCTTTCATTCCGGCGCTTCGCATCTCATGATTGGTTTTGCTCGTTCTCAGTCTTTAGAGTTGCAGCACCCGCACGTATTTTCTGCCCCGATCATCCGACCTCCCATAAGTTACTTACCGTCGCCTCCCGCTGGCGTGACGACCCATTAACCAGATGGTGGGGATTGGCCTGCAGCTTGCACCTCGGTCGTCCATAACTTCGGAGCAGCCTGCGTCTGCGATATTTTCGGGGACTTTGAGGATGAGTAGCGCCCACCTTGGCCAAACTGCGGTGCAGCAAGAGCCCGCGCCGCCACCGTCCGATGCTGCCGCCGTGCCGCTTTGTGTCGATCTCGACGGCACCCTGGTTCGAAGCGATACGCTGATTGAAGGGCTTTTGTCGGTGCTCGGCGGGCCCGGCATCCTTCGCCTGCCGCAGCTCCTTGCCTCAAACCGCGCCGCCTTCAAGAGCAAGGTGGCGGAACTCGGCCCCATCGACCCCGCCCTGCTGCCCTACAACGAGGACGTCCTCGCCTATTTGCGCGCGCAGAAAGCTGCGGGCCGCCAGCTCGTTCTGGTCACAGCCGCCGACGCCCGCATCGCGCAAGGCGTGGCCGCGCATCTCGGGCTTTTCGACGAGGTTCTATGCTCCGACGGCAAGAACAACCTCAAGGGCCCCGCCAAAGCGAAGGCGCTTGTCGACAAATTTGGGCGCGGCGGCTTCGCCTATCTCGGCAACGATCATCACGATCTTCCGGTGTGGCGTGAAGCCCGCAGCATCGGCATCGTCAATGCGCCGGCGGGCGTCGCAGCTGCCGCGCGCAAGGGCGCAACCGTCGAGGTCGAGATTCGCACCCGGCCGTCCGTGTTGCGCGCAGCACTCAAGGTGATGCGCCCGCATCAGTGGGCGAAGAACCTCTTGGTGTTCGTGCCGATGATCATGGCGCATGCCGTCGCCAATCCGCAGGCATGGGGCAACGCCCTCGTCATGCTGCTCGCCTTCTGCGCGGCCGCGTCGTCGATCTACATCACCAACGATCTCGTGGATCTCGAGGCGGACCGGCGTCACCCGCGCAAACGCAGGCGCCCGCTCGCGAACGGCTCGCTGCCGATACCGCTCGGCGTGGCGATGGCGATCGGTCTGTTCGTGATCGGGCTTGTCGCCGCCAATGCCGTCGGCGCACTCGCAGTCATCATTCTCTATGTCGGCGCCTCGACCGCCTATTCCTTCTTTCTCAAGAAGAAGCCGATCGTGGACGTGTTCCTGCTTGCAGGGCTTTACACCATTCGGGTGCTGGGCGGCGGCATCGCGACCGGACATCCGGCTTCAGTGTGGCTGCTCGCGTTCTCGGGCTTCCTGTTCCTCAGCCTCGCTCTCGTGAAGCGCACGGAGGAAATGCTGGCAGTGGCGCGCTCCGACGGCGAGCGGTCCGCCTCGCGCCGCGGCTACAAGGTCGAGGATATCGCCATTCTGCAGATGTTCGGATGCAGCTCCGCGTTCGCCTCGAGCGTCGTCCTGGCGCTGTTCGTCGGCAGCACCGCGGCCTCGCAGAACTATCGCTCGCCGGAGATGCTCTGGGTCATCGTGCCCTTGATCCTGTTCTGGCAATGCCGGCTCTGGCTATCGACGGCGCGGGGCTGGATGCATGACGATCCCATCGTGTTCGCGATGCGGGACTGGGTGTCGTGGCTGGTCGTGATTTCGGTTTTTGCCGTGGTGGCAGCAGCTGCCTACGGCGATCCTGGTTTGCTTCGAGGGGTTCTCTGACTATGACGGCGAGCACACTTCTTCTGATCCTGGTGAGCGTGACGCTGTCGGCGGCGGCACAGATCAGCTTCAAGCTCGGCATGTCGAGCGCCACCGCCCGATCCGGCGGCCTCATCGAGGCGCTGTTCACGCCGGGCGTGATTGTCGGGCTCGCGCTTTATGGCTTCGGCACGCTTCTGTGGCTCAGCGTTCTCGGACGTACCGAGGTTTCGCAGGCCTATCCATTCGTGGGGCTCGGATTTGTGCTGACAGCAATTCTCGGTCACGTGCTGTTCAACGACGCGGTCGGGCCGCAGCGCATTCTCGGGATTTTCATCGTCATCGGCGGCATCGTGCTGGTTGCACGTAGCTGAGCTTTATTTCGGAACGCACGCAGAACCAATCGCCGGGTTTCGAAATGACCGCCCAATCCAGCCTAAATCTCATTTGGCAGCGTCTCGACCGCGTCACGGTCGTGCTGCTCGCGGTGCTGGGCTCGGTGGTCGTCTCCGGCGCCATCGACATGGCCATCTGGTGGCACAATGGCTTTACGCTGACTGAGCTCAACGGAAGCACGTTGCGCGTCTACGACGGCCTCAACTATCACGGCTTCATCAATCGGCCCCTCGCGGACTCCTGGACTCCGATGCAGGGCGCGCTCGAAGTGCTCAGGGGACCGAGCGCCTCCGAGCTCTACGAAACGCTTTTCTTCCAGGACAAGGTCAAGTTCCAATATCCGCCAACGAGCCTCGTGTATTTTCTGGCTCTCGACGAGCTTGGCCTTACGGACGCGCGGACGCTGAACAACATCAACGGCGTTCTGGTCATCGTCAATTTCGGGCTCGTGCTGTGGCTGTTCGCCGTCTCGACGCGGCGCAGCACTGACGAACCCTCGCCGCCGCTCATGCAGCAGCAGCACACTGCTCCTGCTCGCGGGCGTGGCCTTCATGTTCTATCCGGTCCTACGCGGCTACTATATCGGCCAAATCCAAATCTGGATCGACGTCCTGTTCACGGCTGCGTGCCTTTCCTGGGTGACGGGGCGGCCGCTGTTGGCCGGCGTCCTGATCGGCCTTGCGGCAACCATCAAGCCTCAGCTCGGCCTCTTTCTGGTGTGGGGGCTTCTATGGCGCCAATGGCCATTCGTCTGGGGTGTTCTCGCGAGCACTCTCGGCGTCGGAGCCATTTCGCTGGCGCTTTTCGGCCTGCACAATCACGTCGAGTATTTGCGCGTGCTCTCGTTCATCGGCAGCCACGGCGAGATCTACTACGCGAACCAGTCCATCAACGGACTGCTCAACCGGCTGGTCTTTTCGGACATCGATAACGTTCAATTCGAGTATCACCTGTTCGCGCCCTATAGCGCCCTCGTGGCGAGCCTCACACTGGCGGCGACGCTCTTTCTCCTGTTCACCGCACTGAAGAGCGCCGTGACCGACCGTGGGCGCAAACCGGGCATCTTCGATTTCGGCTTGCTCGCCATTTGCGTCACGATCTCGTCGCCGGTCGCATGGGAGCATCATTACGGCATCATGCTGCCGCTGCTCGTGATCGCGCTTGCCGCGCTCACCACTCGCAGCCGCGGCCCGCAGCCCGATACGGGTACGGCGCTTCTCATCGCGAGCTGGGTCCTGATCGGCAATTACTTTGCGTTCTTGAATGTGTTCAAGAGTTCCTGGCTCAACGTGCTGCAGTCTCCCATGCTCGCCGGCGGGCTGCTGCTGGCGCTGCTCTATCTCAAGCTGCAAGGAGCGGAGCGGAAACAGCAGGCCTCACACGTGCCGGACACGCGGCTCAAATCGGGTGCCTAGACTGTCATGCGCGCGATGATCTTTGTCCGCTGCCTTCGTACCTGAGCCGCCCAAGGGCTCCATTCGGCAGAGTTGGTTAAGCCGTATGGCCTCGAGGCAGGCGGCTCCCCTCGGCGGTGCCGATTTCTCGGACTTGTAGAGCCATTCGCCCTGTTTCTCCAAAAAAGGGAAAGTCGCGAATGTCCACTTCCATGGACCGCCAGAGCCAATTGGGACCCTCGGCTATTTCCAAATCCAAATCGACGCCGCGGTAAATAATAAAAGCCGCCAAAAGGCGGCTCAAAAAGATTAGCTGAGATCGAGATTCACGGCGCCGGTCGCAGAACCGGCGCCGTGAGGTAGAAGTCTTATGCGGCCTTCGCAGCGGCGCTCGTGGGGACTGCCGAGATCGTCTTCAGGATCTGCGAAGCGATCTGGTATGGGTCGCCCTGCGAGTTCGGACGGCGATCCTCGAGGTAGCCCTTGTAGCCGTTCTTGACGAACGAGTGCGGGACGCGGATCGAGGCGCCACGGTCGGCGACGCCGTAGCTGAACTTGTTCCACGGCGCGGTCTCGTGCTTGCCGGTCAGACGCTTGTCGTTGTCCGGGCCGTAGACGTTGATGTGATCCATCAGGTTCTTGTCGAACTCCTTCATCAGCGCCTCGAAGTAGTCCTTGCCGCCGACGTCGCGCATGTAGGTCGGTCGAGAAGTTGGCGTGCATGCCCGAGCCGTTCCAGTCGGTGTCGCCGAGCGGCTTGCAGTGGTACTCGATGTCGATGCCGTACTTCTCGGTGAGGCGCTCCAGCAGGTAGCGGGCCATCCACATCTCGTCGGCGGCCTTCTTGGAGCCCTTGCCGAAGATCTGGAATTCCCACTGGCCCTTCGCCACTTCGGCGTTGATGCCTTCGTGGTTGATGCCGGCGGCGAGGCAGAGGTCGAGATGCTCCTCGACGATCTGGCGCGCGACGTCGCCGACGTTCTTGTAGCCGACGCCGGTGTAGTAGGGGCCCTGCGGCGCCGGATAGCCGGCGGCGGGGAAGCCGAGCGGGCGGCCGTCCTTGTAGAAGAAGTATTCCTGCTCGAAGCCGAACCAGGCGCCCGCAGTCGTCGAGAATGGTGGCGCGCTTGTTCGTGGCGTGCGGCGTGACGCCGTCGGGCATCATGACTTCGCACATGACGAGAACGCCATTGGTGCGGGCCGGATCGGGATAGTGCGCGACCGGCTTGAGCACGCAGTCCGAGTTGCTGCCTTCTGCCTGCTGGGTCGAGCTGCCGTCAAAGCCCCAGAGCGGAAGCTCAGCGAGATCAGGGAACGAGCTGTAGTCCTTGATCAGCGTCTTGCCGCGCAGGTTCGGCACCGGCGTATAGCCATCGAGCCAGATGTACTCGAGCTTGTACTTCGTCATTATGAGCTCCTAGAGTTGATGACGTGAATTCTGACGAAAACCTGACGAGCCTCGGCCGCCGACGCTGCAATCCCAGCAGATGGAACTTGCCGATCGATGCGGCTCTGTGCTCCGGCCATCTTGAAAAAAGTCCGTCACTCGGACCCAATCTCATGGCCAAGGAGGGCCCCGACGAAGAAGCAAGCGTGCTCTGACGACGGCTCAGCGCAAAAGTCGCGCCTGTCATCGAGATGCACCTCGCTCAGCATCCGACCTCCAAACCCTCTGAAGGGAAAAGTGCTTCCGGGTAGCAAACCTATCGCGTTCCTATTGCGAACCGACGGACACGGCGGAGGCAGCAGCAAGCCGCCTCCGGGTGAAAATGCTAGCCAACTAAGCAGAAACAAGCATGCCCATAATATAGGCAAATGCTGCTTTTTTTCGTGCAAACTGTGCAGGCAACGTGCAACGAATATGTTACGTTGACGTTATGCGTTATGCTTCAGGTGTTCGTAGTTTTTTACAGGCACGCTCACCAGATCAAATAGAGAGACGCACAATTAGAGAGACGAAACCGATGACTGAGAATTCATATCGCGCCACGGCGCAAATCTATCAGTTCCCGATTGGGGGGCGCTCGGGCTTGGCCGTTCGCCGCGAAACATCCAAGCCGGCTGCCGAATACAATCTGGAAACCACCACCAAGGTCGCGATCGGCGGCAGCTGGTACCACGAAGAAGCTGTTAACGAGGCCGACAGAGGCCGTAAGCACTAAGGCTCGCCTAGAGCCGTTCGTTTGTTTCCGATGGAATGATCAATCGGAAACAGGGTGGCGGGGAAATCCCCGCACCCGGGTCGGGGGCTTAGTTCCTCCCTCCAACGCGCCTTAGGTGCGTCAGACCCCGAAGATCGACCAGCCCATCCGCTTGGTCAGCGCCTCGAGCGCGATCCGCCCGAGATGCGAATTGCCGCTCGCATCGAGGCCCGGCGACCACACGGCGATCGACGCCTTGCCCGGCGCGACCGCCAGGATGCCGCCGCCGACCCCGCTTTTTCCCGGCAGGCCGACGCGATAGGCGAATTCGCCCGAGCCGTCGTAGTGGCCGCACGTCAGCATCACCGCGTTGATGCGCCGCGCCCGCTCGGGCTGCACGACCGAGAACCCGGTCGACGGATTGCGGCCGAGATGGGCGAGAAAGCGCCCGGCCATCGCGAGCTGCCGGCACGACATGGCGATGGCGCAGTGATGGAAGTAGACGCCGAGCGTGAAGTCGACGGGGTTTTCCAGGACGCCGAACGACTTCATGTAGTTGGCGAGCGCGGCGTTGCGAAATCCCGTGCGCTGCTCGGATGCCGCGACCGCCTCGTCGATCGTGATCGTGGTGTCGTCGGCCAGAAACCGCATGAACCGCAGAATCTCGCCCAGCGCCTCGCGCGGCTGATGCCCGGACAGGATGAGATCGGTGACGGCGATCGCGCCGGCATTGATGAACGGATTGCGCGGGATGCCGCGCTCGAACTCGAGCTGGACGATGGAGTTGAAGGCGCTGCCCGAAGGCTCGCGGCCGACGCGCCGCCACAGCCGGTCGCCGACCTTGCCGAGCGCGAGCGTCAGCGTGAAGACCTTGGAGATGCTCTGGATCGAGAAACGGCGTGTCGCTGTCGCCGCCCGCGGCGACATTGCCCTCGGCATCGATCACCGCCAGCCCGAATGCCTTGGCATCGACGCGGGCCAGCTCGGGAATATAGCTCGCGACCTCGCCCCGATCCGGCCTCTGCCGCATCTCGTCGGCGATCTCTTTGACGACACGATCGAGATTGGACACGGCGATTGCTCATCTGATGGGGAGGGGATGATCGTGAGGTGGCTTGGGATGGACGAAAGATGCTGCAGGCCGCCGACCCTTGAGGGCGACCTCGGCAGCAGGATATTGCCATCGGCATCCCGCGTCAGCGCCTCAATCCGTCGCGTGCGAAAGCACGACCCGTCGGGCGCGACTTGCGCAACACCGATCGTGGGCTATCGGAGGCGGTGCCGCGCCTCCAAAGGCTCAATGCCAGTCGGCGGCGACGGCGCTTCCGCCGATCAGCCCCGCAAACAGCATCAAGACGATCGCGCCAGCGCGACAGAAGGCTTCCACACCCAGTTTATGCTCCAGACCGCGCTCCGCCATGGAGCCGGCTGCGATCCAGCAAGCCCCAATAATGGCGATGAATAGCGACAGCGCCCCGCTCCACACGAGCGATGTGGTCAAATCCCTCGGGCCACCTGCGGGAACGAGCATGAGGGCCAACAGACTGGCTTTCGGATTCAACAGCGTCGTGACGAACACGCCCCGCAGCGTAACCGGGCGCGGGCCGAGCTCCGTCTCGCTGTACCTCCACAGCTTCCAGGCCGCATAAACCAGGTACACGCTCAGCGCCAAGCGTAGCGCGATCCCTAATCCAGGCCGCGCCGACACGAGTGGAGCCACGGCGACGGCCGTCAGATTGATGGCGATGAGATAGGCCAGCACCTCGCTGGGCAGCAGGACCAGCGAGCCAACAAAGCCGCGCGTCGCTCCTGAGACCGCCAGCAGTGTGTTTGTCGGCCCGGGCGCGGCAAGCAGGGCCAGGGCGGTGAGAATGATTGAGACTTCAGGATTGAGCATCAGGCCATGATGCCGAAACCGCCAGTGAGCGCTTTGACTTAGGTCAGTTCAAAGGTGCATCAGACACCATCGCGTCTGCGCCTCAGGATCTGGCGGCGCGGTGGCCACTCCAGGCGGCGCAATTTCCGCTGCTGGTCGGCGATGCGGACAAGCTTCTCACGCATGATGCCCGGCAAAGATGACGGCTCCGGCTCCGTGGCCGGCACCAGATGTCTCTTCAGTAACGAGAGAGCGTCTTCCTTTTCCGGCATGGCTGATCTCCATTGCGAACATAACGAGAGCGGAACCGGACGGTTCCGGCGCAAATATTGTGGATGAACCAGTTTGCCTACTCAGGAGATTGGTATGATGCGGCTTCGCCAAAGGAGGTGCTGATGGATGATGAAGCTCTAGCTTTTCTGGAACGTTGGGTGGAGGACAACGTGCGGCCGATCGCTGTCAAGCTTCGCGCCGAGCAAGCCGAAGTTCTGGCCGCCAAGTGCTATCAGGACGCGGCGGACGCCGACATCTCAGAGGAAGCACTCGACGAAGTGGCCGAGGAGGCAACCGACGGCGGCGACCTCACAGCCTATATGGAAGCGGCTCTCGACAAGGCCGACGATCTGGCGACGAGCGAGGACGAAGACTAAGCGGCGCGATTGCCTAGCTGCAGGCAGTGCGGCCTAGCTTCAGGATTTGGTGCGGGCACGTTCGCGGTTGCTCGCCTTCGCTCTGCTCAGCACGTCCCTTCGCTCACATGTCTCCATCGCTTCGCTCAGGCCTGGCATCGCTTCATCCAACCTCGTCAAGCCCAGCTCGGCGGCCTGCGCGCGCCATGGAACTCAAAGGACGGCGGCAGCGTTGGTTGGATCAGGCGGCGATGCCGCTTGACGTTTAGCGACGGAAGAATGCCTCGGCCCACCGCTGCATCGGTGACCGGGGCTTTTTCATATGCGCAAACGATCGATCGGAACCCGCCGCATTTCAAACTGTTGTTCTGAAGCCGGACGACTCTGACCCACTTCCCTGTAAAGTCTGGCTGAGCCCCGGCGGCAGCGCGCCCGCCGGGGCTTTCTGCTGCGCGGCTGCGCGTTAGTTTTCGCCTCGGGCCCGGCAAGGCGGCGAGTGCTCATCGCATATCTTTGATCGCGCTTTGGAACCCTGAGCGCACGGGACGCTTTTCTCCAGAGCCGATGGGAGGAGCGCCATGGCTGAAACAGGCTTCCAGTGGATCTTTTCCGTTGACCCCGAGGGCGGGGCGAAGAGCTATTACTCGGGACTCGCGCTGGCGCTGGCCACGACAGTGGCCGGCGCCGTGGTCTTCGTTCCCGCGCCCCTCAGCGCGCCTGCGATCAGTCCGCCGCTAGCCGCCGCCGGCTCTGCAAAAGTCGCCGCAGGATTCCCTCGATCCAACGTGGGGACGAACGCAGTTTGCCGAGCTTGGGCTTATCATAGGACCCACGTCATGAAACCAGTCGGCCCCGCGCTTTCAGACGACTCCCGCGTTGCATATCTCTTTCAACAGACGGGCACGGACGTGCTTGGCGTTGCGCTTGATCCTGAAGGCGCCTCGCTGCCCAGGGACGACGGCGCCTCGTGGACCCAGCAGCAGTGTTTCCGGCTCGGGGTTCATGAACCCCTGCCCTTCGAGGCTGACCCCGAGCCGATCCTGCGGGGCATTCAGGCTCGCGGGTATTTCACCTGGCGAGCAGGACATCCGTGTCCGTTCGGGACGTCTCAGTAGAGCGTTGCGAGCCGGTCGATACACGGGCGCTGATTTTGGATTTCATTCGCCACCACGACTTTTTCCGCTCGGCGAAGCCGTGTGTAATACGGGATAAATGCCATTTCGAAATTACGCGCTTCATACGGAAAAGTTTTATTGACGTTCAATTGTTTACGGTGCTTGACTGAAGGGGCCCTGAAAGGGGCTTGACGGGGTCGGGCTGCTGCGTGTTCTGGCGAGAGGCTGGAAATGCGTTGCGTTGCTTTTTTTCAGACGATTCCGCGATCGGCCGGAGCCTCAGGGGCTAGGCCGTGCCATGCCTCCCTCCCTGTTGCATTTTCCTCGATTGACCTTCCGACATCACGCGCGCCAACGCGCCTCGAGCCGGCTTTCATCGCCGCCGCGAGGCTCGCCCATCACGCGCGCGCCCAGAGCTTTCCTCACCGCTCCTATGACTATTCCCGTGAATACCAACCTGCAAAGATAAGGAGATCGACCATGCAAACCGCTCACGCCGGCTACTCCAGCGGTGACGTCGGACGTCCGATGCTGCACGCCCTCGCCCGGAACTGGTGGCTCATCTTGCTGCGCGGACTTTGCGCCATCATCTTCGGCGCGCTCACGTTCGCGTGGCCCGGCGTTACGCTGTTCACGCTCGTGATTCTCTACGGCGCCTTCGCATTCATGGACGGCATACTCGCAATCTTTGCCGCCATCAGAGGCGATGGCGCAGCTCCGCGCTGGTGGCTTGCAGTCGTCGGATTGCTCGGTGTCGCCGTCGGCGTGCTGACGTTGATCTGGCCGGGCATCACCGGGCTCGTGCTGCTGTTCTTCATTGCGGGCTGGGCCATCGCCACCGGCATCATGGAGATCATCGGCGCCATCAAGCTGCGCAAGGAAATCGACAACGAATGGTGGCTGATCGCGACCGGTGTCCTTTCGATCCTGTTCGGCGTCATGATCGCGATACAGCCCGGCACAGGTGCTCTCGCGCTCGTATTCGTCATCGGCAGCTTCGCGATCCTTTACGGCATCCTGCTCGTGTCGTTCTCCCTGCGTCTGCGCAAGCATTTACACGAGCCAGCTTAGGTCCTGCTGAGCAGGAAAGGCGCAGGCCGCGCGATCTGGGCAATGGGTCCAGCATTCGCCGGCCGCGCTTACCATTCCAACCGGACGAAGGCGAGCCGCGACCGTCCGGGTGCTCGCTGCCGTTGCGCTTCTTGATCGCACTTTCAGAAGAGCGGCTTCAACGGCCCGGAACGGACAGCGGCATGCTCACCGTCAGCATTCCCATGTCGCCCTCGGCACGGTTCTTCACGTCGAACTCGTGCATGTACTTCCATTCCGTGCTGACAGGGATCTTGCCGCATTCAAAGGCGTAGGTCATGACCGGACCCAAGGCGGTCACACGTCCCTCGAAGTCTCCAAGGCTTGCGCCTGCGCCGCTGTCACCGCTGACCTGCTGATAGTGATAGCCCGCGAGACCGAGCGTGAACGTTTTGGAGACATGCTGGATCAATCCCCACTCGATATGGAACTCGGTCCCGGTCTTGTAGTCGGTATCGGGATTCTCCCAGTTGTAGGTGAATCCTGCCGTCACCGACACTTCGTGCCCCTTGGCCGCGTCGAGATAGGTGACCGAAGTGCTCGTATCGAGCGCCCAATGATTGAAGGAAATGTTCGTGATGCTGTCGCGATCCCATGGACCGATCGGCACATTGAGCAATGCCGACAGGTTCCAATGCCACTTGCCCTCGTGCCAGCCGATGAGCGCGTTGAGAAGCGGATCACCCAGGTTCGTCGTGTCGTCGTTGATGTCGAAATGACGGCCCGGGCCGATGATGGTCTGGTTGGGAAGCGTCACGGTCGCGAGAGTATCGATGCCGATATGCACGTCCTTCCAGCCCACGGGCACCATGACACCGAAACCGACATTGCCCCCGAGCACTTTTTCGGGCGCGATCCAGGTCGCGATCGGGGCGTTGATGTAGGCATTGGCGTCGACGTTCACATCAGCTTCGATGGTGATGTTGCCGATCTGGCGCAAAGCAATGCCGATGGCGGCATTGCCGCTCGCATTGCCGGAATAGTAGTAGTTGATGTCTGTCACATAGGTCCCCGGTGGCGGCACGTATCCCGCCATCGCGACCTTCGAGCCCAACAAGTAGATGCCGGCGGCGTTTTCAGCCGCGCGAGCTTCACCCCAGTCCGCACCGGGCTGGCTCATCATCAACACTACCAATATTCCGGCGATGCGTCGCATGCTGCGTCCCCCGTCCCCGCGTAGTTCGTTGTCCTCTCACTCCAACCCGAACACTCCGTTCACTGCTATTCCGTTATCTTGTTTGGGGATTCCGCTCCGACACGAGTAGCGGGTAGCTGGCCCCGCGGCTTTCACGCGTCCCGATCGCGCGCCGATTGCTTCCGCAGACATTCGACTTTGGACTAATCCTGCTTCCATGCGTTGTCATAATCCCCCGCAGGAAAAACGGATAAATCAACCTTCGTCACAACGGCGCGTTTCACCGCGCTATTCCCCTAAAGTCGCCAACTATAATCGATTTTCCACGTCTTGCCGTTACCCCGAAACAACAAGTTCCGTTAAACATAGATCCGGAGAAAGCGCTTAATTGAAAACGCCGCTCACCCTTGCCTGTCGCAGCGCAGCAAATTTTTGGTTTGACGTTCAATTGCTTAGGGTGCACGACTAAAAACTCGAATTACGCTTCACGGGGGTGGACTGCTCGTATTCTAGCAAGGAGCTGGAAATGCGTTGTGCTGCCTGCTTTTACATGATTCGGCCGCGGCAATTCCCGGGCCCATTTTTTACACAAATAAACTCCGTTCAAAACTTTATTCAAAACTCCTGCATTTTCACGAAACCCTTCCCCGAATCAAAACATCAATAGCCATCGGGCGGAACCCAGGGGGCCGCGTCATGGCTAGCTCCCAAATTGGCTCCCTTGCGCCGGCTCCTCCACTCCCGAAGGAGTCAGCTGAAGCCCGGGACGCACGCGAGCCTGCCGGCATGGTCTTCATTCCAGGCGGCACGTTCCGCATGGGATCGGATGTCCATTATCCGGAGGAGGCGCCAGTCCATCGCGTCGCCGTCGACGGCTTTTGGATGGACAGCACGCCCGTCACCAACCGGGAGTTCAGGCGTTTCGTCGAAGAGACGGGCTACGTCACGTTCGCCGAGATCGCTCCCAAGGCCGAGGACTATCCGGGCGCGCTTCCGCACATGTTGAAGGCCGGCTCGCTCGTGTTCAACCCGCCGCCGGGCGCTGTCGATCTTCGCAACTGGGGACAATGGTGGGAATTCCGGTTCGGCGCCAACTGGCGCCGTCCTTACGGCCGGGGCAGCTGGATCAAGGGTCTCGACGAGCATCCCGTCGTTCATGTCGCCTACAAGGACGCCGAAGCTTACGCGACGTGGGCCGGCAAGGAGCTTCCGACCGAGGCCGAGTGGGAGTTTGCCGCGCGCGGCGGGCTCGACGGCGCGGAGTTCGCCTGGGGTGATGAGCTCGCGCCCGGCGGCCGCCAGATGGCCAACACGTGGCAAGGCGCCTTCCCGCACGAGAACCTGAAGCTCGACGGCTATGAGCGGACCTCGCCGGTCACGGCGTTTCCGCCGAACGGCTACGGCCTCCACGACATGATCGGAAACGTGTGGGAGTGGACCAGCGACTGGTACGCGCCGAAACACCCCGCCGATGCCGCCAAAGCCTGCTGCATCCCCGAGAACCCACGCGGGCCGCGCGTGGATGAAAGCTACGACTCCTGCCAGCCGCAAATTCGCATTCCGCGCAAGGTTCTGAAGGGCGGCTCGCATCTTTGTGCACCCAACTACTGCCGCCGCTACCGCCCCGCCGCACGCCACCCTGAACCCATCGATACGTCGACGAGCCATGTCGGATTCAGGTGCGTCATTCGTCAACTACGCACTCTCTAGAGAGCGGCTCAAAGCCGCCCACTTGCTTTGGGAGGACGACAATGAAAGCACGGCGATTGTTGGCAGTGACGCTCACATCGAGCGCACTCGCCCTGGCCTCAATTGTCCCGGGCGTGGCTCAGGAGACCACCGGCACGCCGGCTCGCCCGGCGCCACCACGACCATCAGCGGGAAGCAGCTCCCGCCGCCCGACCCGAAGTTCGGCGGCGTGATCAAGGATGACGCGCTGCAGTCGAAGCCGTGGTGGGCGCCGCGCGTCGTGCCGCCGAAGGGCGCGCCGAACGTGCTGCTGATCATCACCGACGACGCCGGCTTCGGCGTGCCCAGCACCTTCGGCGGCGTCATCCCGACGCCGACGCATGGACCGCATCGCGAAGGAGGGCCTGCGCTACAACCGCGTCTTCTCCACCGCGCTGTGCTCGCCGACGCGCGCCGCGCTGATCACCGGGCGCAACCACCACTCGGCCGGCTTCGGCGTGATCTCCGAGCAGTCGACCGGCTTCCCCGGCTACAACAGCATCATCGACCGAGGACAAGGCGACGATCGGCCGCATCCTGCTCGACAACGGCTACGCGCACGTCGTGGTTCGGCAAGGACCACAACACGCCGGCCTTCGCGGCCAGCCAGGTCGGGCCGTTCGACCAGTGGCCGACCGGCATGGGCTTCGAGTACTTCTACGGCTTCGTCGGCGGCGACGCCAACCAGTGGCAGCCGAACCTGTTCCGCAACACGACGCAGATCTATCCGTTCGAGGGCAAGCCGGGCTGGAACCTCGTCACCGGCATGGCCGACGACGCCATCGACTACATGACGCGGATGCACCAGACCGACCCGAACAAGCCGATCTTCATCAAGTACGCGCCCGGCGCCACGCACGCGCCGCACCACCCGACCAAGGAATGGGTGGACAAGATCAGCAAGATGCAGCTTTCGACGAGGGCTGGAACAAGCTGCGCGAGCGCATCTTCGAGAACCAGAAGCGGCTCGGCGTGATCCCGCAGGACGCGAAGCTGCCGCCCTGGCCGAAGGACGTGCTGAAGGAGTGGGACCAGCTCACGCGCGGACGAGAAGAAGCTGTTCATCCGCCAGGTCGAGGTCTTCGCCGCCTACGCCGCCTACAGCGACCACGAGATCGGCCGCGTGATCCAGGCCTTCGAGGACCTGGGCAAGCTCGACAACACGCTGATCATCTACATCAACGGCGACAACGGCACCAGCGCCGAGGGCGGGCCGCTGGGCACGCCGAACGAGGTCGCGTTCTTCAACGGCGTCAACGACTGCCCGTCGACGTGCAGATGAAGTTCTACGACGTCTGGGGCACCGAGCAGACCTACAACCACATGTCGGCCGGCTGGTCGTGGGCCTTCGACACGCCGTTCTCGCTGGTTCAAGCAGAACGCCTCGCAGCTCGGCGGCATCAACCAGAACATGGTGGTGTCGTGGCCGGCGCGCATCAAGGACAAGGGCGGCCTGCGCGAGCAGTTCGTGCACGTGATCGACGTCGTGCCGACGATCCTCGAGGCCGCCGGCATCCGCGCGCCCGAGATGGTCGACGGCATCAAGCAGAAGCCGATCGAGGGCACGAGCTTCGCCTACACCTTCGACGCGAAGAACGCCAAGGCGCCGTCGCGGCACAAGACCCAGTACTTCGAGATGATGGGCCAGTGGGCGCTGTACCACGACGGCTGGTTCCTGAGCACCAAGGTCAACCGCGCGCCGTGGGAGGCCTTCGGCCCGGCCAACCCGGATCCGCTGAACAACCAGGTGCTCGAGCTCTACGACCTGAACAAGGACTTCACCCAGACCGAGGACTCGCCGCGAAGAACCCGGAGAAGGTCAAGGAGATGAAGGAGATGTTCATCGCGGAGGCGAAGAAGTACCAGGTCTTCCCGCTGGACGCGTCGGTGGCGGCGCGCATCGTCGCGCCGCGCCCGAACATCACCGCCGGGCGCACCGAGTTCGTCTACACGCGGCCGATGGTCGGCCTGCCGCAGGGCGACTCGCCGCTGCTGCTCAACACCTCCTACACGATCACCGCCGACATCGAGGTGCCGCAGGGCGGCGCCGAGGGCATGATCCTGACCTCGGGCGGGCGCTTCGCCGGCTACGGCTTCTACCTGCTGAAGGGCAAGCCGGTGTTCCTGTGGAACCTGGTCGACCTCGAGCGCATCAAGTGGGAAGGCCCGGACGCGCTGCCGCCGGGCAAGCACACGGTCGAGTTCGACTTCAAGTACGACGGCATCGGCGTCGGGCACGCTCGCGTTCAACAACTTCAGCGGCGTCGGCCGGCCCGGCACCGGCACGCTCAAGGTGGACGGCAAGGTGGTCGCCACGAAGACAGATGGAGAAGACGCTGCCGATGATCCTGCAATGGGACGAGAGCTTCGACATCGGCTCCGACACGCTGACCGGCGTGAACGACGCCGACTACAAGCCGCCGTTCCCGCTGACCGCCAAGCTCAACAAGCTGACGATCAAGGTCGACCGCCCGCAGCTGTCGCCCGAGGACGAGAAGCGGCTCAGCGAAGCCATGCGCAACAACAGGTCGAGCGAATAGCCCATTACCCCAATCCACCCTGCCGTTGATTTCCGGATAGCCCGTTCGAGGGAGCCCGTTAGACTCGGAAGGATCACGCAATGCCCGACGTGCCCACACAGAGACAGCGTGCTCAACATTCGCGATTGGAATTCGATCGCCGACGCATGCTTCTCAGCAGCGGATCATTGATCGCGCTCGCTGCGACTGGAGCGGGAGTTGCTGAGGTTGCGGCGCAGGACGTGAAGCGCTCGGCGCCTATTGGCGTCGGGAAGCCCAACATCGTCGTCATCCTGGCCGACGACCTCGGCAACGCCGACCTCGGCTACCGCGGCAGCGAAATCAAGACGCCCAACATCGACAAGCTCGCAGCGGGCGGCGTGCGGCTGGAGTCGTTCTACGGCCATGCCCGTCTGCACGCCGGCCCGCGCGGCGCTGATGACCGGGCGCTATCCCATGCGCCACGGCCTGCAGACGCTGGTGATCTTCCCGAGCCACACCTACGGCCTGCCGACCGACGAGCGCACGCTGCCGCAGGCGCTCGAAGGACGCCGGCTATCAGAACCGCGATGGTCGGCAAATGGCACCTCGGGCACGCCGACCAGAAATACTGGCCGCAGAACCGCGGCTTCGACCACTTCTACGGCAACCTCGTCGGCGAGGTCGACTATTTCACCAAGGAGCGCGGCGGCCTGATCGACTGGCAGCGCAACGGCACAGTTCCTCAAGGAGGACGGCTACTTCACGACGCTGATCGGCGACGAGGCCGTGCAGCTCATCGAGAGCCACGATCCGTCCAAGCCGCTCTTTCCTCTATGTCGCCTCGCTCGCGCCGCACGCGCCCTATCAGGCGCCGCAGGACCTGCATCGACCGCTATCACGTCGATCGCGGACGAGAACCGCCGCACCTATGCGGCGATGATCAGCGGCGCTCGACGATCAGGTCGGGCCGCATCGTCGCCGCGCTCGAAAAGAAGGGACATGCGCGACAACACGATCATCGTCTTCACCAGCGACAACGGCGGCGCGACGAGCGCCCTCTTCGCGACCGGGGCGCGATCGGAGGAGGAGCGCAAGGAGAGCGGCGGCTTGGCACTGGGCGAGAAGCCGCCGGCGTCCAACGGCAACCTGCGCGGCGGCAAAGGCTCGCTGCACGAAGGCGGCGTGCGCGTTCCGACCATCGTCAACTGGCCCGGAACAGCTCAAGCCGCGCGTCGTGAACGAGCCGCTGCACATGGTCGACATCATGCCGACGCTGCTGGCTCTCGCGGGCGGCACGGGCAGCCCCGACCATCCCTTCGACGGCAAGGACATCTGGCCGACCCTGGCGGACGGGCAAGCCATCGCCGCAACGAGGACATCCTGATCAACGTCGAGGCCGTTCCGCGGCGCGATCCGCAAGGGCAACTGGAAGCTCGTCAAGATGGCGACTGCTTCCCGGCAAGACGGAGCTATTCGATCTCGCCAAAGACCCCGGCGAGCAGAACAATGTCGCCGACTGAGCATCCGGACATCGTCCGCGATCTCGAAGCCCGGCTCATGGCCTATGCCAAGGAGCAGAAGCCCAGCGAGTGGATCAAGGCCCAGCCGCATTTCTCGGCGCGCAGGGCAAGACGGTCTTCGATCCCGATTTCGACATCGACGACGCGGGCCTGCCGCACGAGAAGCCTGTGCTTCCACGAGGCTGAGGTGAGTGCAGCGCCAGTGGCCGTACGTCGAACATGAGCGAGGAGCGGATGGAGATGACAGGAGGGACAATGCGAAACATGAGCGTCACGGCGCAGGCCGCGCTGCTCGCGTCTATCGTGCTCCTCGCGCTCGGGCTCCTATGGAACGGCGTCTCGGGCGAAGTCTTTCAGCGGCAATGGCAAGATCTCACAGGACGTCCGGGCGGGCCGATGTCGTTCCGCTTCATCCTGCAGCCCATCATGGCGACAATTGCCGCTGTGCACGACGGCATCAACGACGCGCGTCTTGGCCGGTCACCTTATTTCTGGACCGTTCTGCATGACGCCGAGAAGCGGGGCAACCGCCTGCGCGAAGGGCTCGTCTCCACGGCGCGCATCATCCTGCTCGGCCTCGGCATGGATGCGATCTACCAGTTCAAGGAGTTCGGTACGTTCTATCCGGGCGAGGCCGTGATCATCGCCTTCGCGCTGGCCTTCGTGCCGTATCTGCTGCTGCGCGGGCCGGTGGACCGCATCGCGCGCATCTGGTTCGGCAACCCGCACTCATCGAAAACCGCGCGAGGAGGAGACGCATGACACGCGATCCATCCACAACCGGAATCTCGAGGGCGTCCGATTCGGATCAGATCTCCGTCGAGCTGTCGTCGCGGCGCACCGGCATGAGCTTCCAGCGCACGCGCATGAGCGCCGACCGGACGCTGATGTCGGTGATCCGCACATCGCTTTCGCTCATCAGCTTCGGCTTCACGATCTTCCAGGTGTTCGAGAAGCTGCGCGACCAGAACGTCATCACGCACGCGCGGCGCCGCGCGCAATTTCGGCGTAGCGCTCGTTTCGCTTGGCATCCTGATGCTTGTCGTCGGCATCATCTATCACGTGCAGTTCATGCTTGGCTTGCGCAACGAGCGCGAGGCGATGAGGGAAGCGGGTCTCGTCCACGCCGAGAGCCTCTTCCCTCCGTCCTTCACGCTCATCACCGCGATCATTCTGCTGCTGATCGGCATCTTCGCGATCATGAGCATGGTGTTTCAGGTCGGGCCGTTCGGATAATTCGGCAACCAGGAGAGACAATGACAGCACTATACACCTGGCACACCGTCACACCAGCCGTTCGGGGGAAACCAAAGGGGGAGGCGAATAGAAACCTGAAGGAGATAGCGCATGGCCAAGGATCCAAAAGCGAGCGGAAGTACGGCGGAAAGAACAAGCCGAACATCCTCGTCATCTGGGGCGACGATATCGGCATGTCGAACCTCAGTTTCTTCTACCCACGGCTTGATGGGCTACCGGACGCCCAACATCGATCGCATCGCGAAGGAAGGCATGCTCTTCATCGACTACTACGGCGAGCAAAGTCTGCACCGCGGGCCGCGCCTCGTTCATCACCGGCCAGTGCGGTCTGCGCACCGGACTGACCAAGGTCGGCATGCCCGGCGCCACGCTCGGCATGCGCGCGGAAGATCCGACCATCGCCGGAGCTCCTGAAGAACCAGGGCTATGTCACCGGCCAGTTCGGCAAGAACCATTTCGGCGATCGCGACGAGCATCTGCCGACCATGCACGGGTTCGACGAGTTCTTCGGCAACCTCTATCACCTCAACGCCGAGGAAGAGCCGGAGATGGCCGACTATCCGAACGAAAAGGACTTCCCGGAGTTCAAGAAGAAATACGGGCCGCGCGGCGTGCTGCACTGCTGGGCCGACGGCAAAGTCGGCCAGAAGATCGAGAACACCGGCCCGCTCACCAAGAAGCGGATGGAGACCTGCGACGACGAATTCCTCGCGGCAGCGAAGGAATTCATCAAGAAGGCAGACACGGACGGCAAGCCGTTCTTCGTCTGGTTCAACACCACGCACATGCATTTCCGCACGCACATCGAGGACCGCATCCGCGGCCAGGCGGGGCGCTGGCAGTCGCGATATCATGACCGCATGATCGAGCACGACAAGCACATCGGCCAGATGCTGGATCTGCTCGACGAGCTCGGCATCGCCGACAACACCATGGTGATGTACTGCACCGACAACGGCCCGCACATGAACTCGTGGCCAGACGCCGGCATGACGCCGTTCCGCAGCGAGAAGAACTCGAACTGGGAAGGCGCCTTCCGCGTGCCGTGCATGGTGCGCTGGCCTGGCGTGATCAAGCCGGGCACGGTCTGCAACGAGATCGTGCAGCCATCTCGACTGGCTGCCGACGATCGTCGCATGCGGCCGGCGAGCCGCGACATCAAGGAGAAGCTGAAGAAGGGCCACGAGGCCAACGGCAAGAAATTCAAGGTCCACCTCGACGGCTTTAATCTGGTGCCATACCTGACCGGCAAGGCGAAGAAGCCCGAGCGCAAGGCTTCTTCTACTTCACCGACGACGGCGACCTCGCGTGCCTGCGCTACGACAACTGGAAAGTGCGTCTTCATGGAACAACGCGCACGCGGCACGCTGCAGATCTGGGCCGAGCCGTTCGTCGCCGTCTGCGTGTGCCGAAGATCTTCAATCTGCGAACCGATCCGTACGAGTGGGCGGACTTCACGTCGAACACCTACTACGACTGGCTCTCCACCACGCCTTCCTGCTTGTCCCGGCGCAGGCGGCGTTGCGAATTCCCGGAGACATTCAAGGAGTTCCCGCCGCGTCAGAAAGCCGCGAGCTTCAGCGTGATCAGGCGACGCGACATGACGAAGGACGCTGTCGAGAGCGGACTGCACTGCCTCAAACTGAGCGTGACAGCCGGCCGGCGGGAAGACCTCGTCGCCGTCCGGCATTTTCAGGAGGCCCTGCAATGGACCCGGATCTAATATCTGCGGAACGACAGTCCATGTTCGATGGCATGCGCCATCGACGCGAACGGCTTGCTGCACGCTTCGTGGTACAGCCCGGTCAATCCGCGAAACCCGTGCGGGTCGTTTTCGAAGTGGACGCGCACGCTGCGCTGATCTTTGGTGATCGGTGCCTTGCAGCTCGCGCACCAAGGCCCGTGCGGCTCCTCGCCGTGAGGCGTTCCATCAAGTGGCATGAGACTTTCCCCCGAAAGACCCCGGTTTCGATTTCAGGCTCGCACGAGGCGCGGCGTCCGTCCAAGTTCAATTTGGTCGCAGCTTGTGGATTGCGAGCTCGGGGCAGCGCGAGCGCATCAGCCGACCGACCTGCAGATCCCTCTCGGTGACAAAACTCTCCGGGTGAACGGCGTTAGCGTCCGGCTTTCGCGGCAGGTCAGCCCGCCGCTTAACGGTCGAGCTGCGAGGACGTGGACGTTCACGGCGCGGCTTCTGACACTTCGGAGGCACGCATGATCCCGATAGAAGAGTGGCTGATCTCCGCAACGAAGTCCGCAATCGTCGCTATCGACGCCATAGCATTTCTTGTCATCGTACTCGGTACGATCGAGGCGGTTTTCGCCATGCTGCGTCATCTGCTGTTCTCCTCCGACGTTGGATCGGAGCGGCGCGACATCTGGCTCAGATACGCGCGCTGGCTGGTTGCGGGCCTCACATTCCAGCTCGCGGCTGACGTCATCGAAACCTCCATTACGACCGGGTGGGAGGCTGTCGCCCGACTCGGCGCTATCGCCGTCATTCGCACGTTCCTCAACTTCTTCCTCGAGCGCGACTTGGCCGAGGTCCGAACACGGCAAAATGAGGCGCCGCAAACGTAAGACGACCGACACGCAGTGCAACGACGAAAGAACGTAGAGGACTGCAACTTAGGTAGGATCAAGCAATGCCCAAGAGAGAGAACGGCGTCGTAGCGGATCAGCAAACTGATCTCGCGTGCAATCGCAGAAATCTGCTTCTGAGCAGCGGCTCGCTGCTTGCGCTCGCCGCCACGGGAGCTGGAACTGCAGTGGCGCAGGAGACTAAGCCCGCGACCGCGACCCCGGCAGCGGCGCCGTCTGCAGGCGGCAAACCGAATATCCTCGTCATCTGGGGCGACGATATCGGCATCGCGAACATTAGTGCGTACTCAAACGGGCTCATGGGATACGAAACTCCGAACATCGACCGTATCGCCAGGGAAGGCCTCAAGTTTCAACACTACTACGGTGAGCAAAGCTGCACCGCCGGCCGCTCGGCGTTCCTCACCGGCCAGCACATCATGCGGAGCGGGCTCAGCAAGGTCGGATTTCCCGGCGCGCCTATGGGCATGAGCCAGCTCGATCCCTCCATCGGCGGATTGCTTAAGAACCTCGGCTATGCCACGGGCCAGTTCGGCAAAAATCACTTAGGTGATCGCAACCCTTCACTTCCTACCGTGAACGGGTTCGACGAGTTCTTCGGCAATCTCTACCATCTAAACGCCGAGGAGGAGCCGGAGCTGCCGGACTATCCGAAAGACCCCGCCTACCTCGCGAAGTTTGGCCCTCGCGGCGTTCTCAAATGCAAGGCGACCGACAAAGACGATCCGACGGAAGATCCTCGTTTCGGCAAAATCGGCAAACAGACCATCGAGGATACTGGGGCGCTGACCAAGAAGCGCATGGAGACGATCGACGACGAGACGTCGGCCGCAGCCATTGACTTCATGAAGCGTCAACAGGCGGCTGGCAAAACGTTCTTCTGCTGGTTCAACGGAACCCGCATGCATTTGCGTACGCATGTGCGTGCCGAACATCGCGGACGCTACAAGCACGGAGACAGCGAGTACATCGACGGAATGATGGAGCATGACGATACCGTGGGTAAGCTGCTCAAGGCGCTCGACGACATGGGCATCGCCAACAACACAATCGTCGTCTACTCGACCGATAACGGCCCGCACATGAACACGTGGCCAGACGGCGCCATGACCTGGTTCCGATCTGAGAAGAACACCAACTGGGAAGGTGCCTTCCGCGTACCGTGCTTCGTCCGTTGGCCTAGCAATATCAAGCCCGGCACG
>CAWHPZ010000037.1:0-12245 GCA_963831345.1 uncultured Alphaproteobacteria bacterium | reverse complement strand
CGCCAGGCCAAGCTGGCGAGTTCCAGCCGGTGCAAGTCCGGCCCGGGTAAGGGGTAGCGCCCGCCCGGTAGTGAGTGTTGCGGCGTGGGAGGTGACGACCACGGCGAAGCGTACACAGCAATCATGCGGGGTGTGGGATTGAGCCACGAAATGCATAAGATTGCAGGGGCCGAGACGGTCTATCCGTCGAAGGCAACATGTGCGGAGCCGCTATGCGAGGTTCCGTCGCCCTGCCGGGGTCAAAGGCCACATCACGCATGAAAGGAACGCGTCGGAACCTGGGAGATCTCTTGCCCGGCCGGGCGGCGTCAGCCGCACCGGTCCGCATCGGGAAGGCGAGGAGCCGTAGCCGATGATGAACGGACAGGAGAAGTCTGACTCCGGCATAGTAGCTGTGAAGCCGACGAACAAAGCCGGGCAACCGGCGGCGGAGTTGGTGGAGCCAAGGCCGGGGACCAAGGGGAACGCGGAACAGCAACGCATGCACCGGACACAGGGCCGGGCTCGCATGTCCCAGTCGCTGGACCGCGTACGGCAAGCCGCAAGGCTGAGGAAGAAGGAACGGTTCACCGCGCTCTTCCACCATATCAATGTCGACACGCTTCGGACGGCGTTCTACGCGCTCAGGCGCAAGGCCGCTCCCGGGGTGGATGGCATGACGTGGCAGGACTACGAGGCAGACCTTGAGCCTCGGCTCGAGGATCTGCACGGACGGGTTCATCGGGGAGCGTACCGCCCGCAACCGTCGCGCCGGACGTTTATACCGAAGGCGGATGGAAAGCAGCGGCCGCTGGCGATTGCAGCCCTGGAAGACAAGATCGTCCAAGGGGCAACCGTCATGGTGCTCAACGCCATCTATGAAGGCGACTTCTGCGGCTTCTCCTACGGGTTTCGACCCGGAAGAGGGCCGCACGATGCGTTGGACGCGCTGTGCGTTGCGATCGACACAGCGGAAGGTGAACTGGATTGTTGACGCCGACATCCGGAACTTCTTCGGGGCGGTCAGCCAGGAATGGCTGGTTCGCTTCCTGGAGCACAGGATCGGCGACAAGCGCATCATCCGCCTGATCCGCAAATGGCTGAAGGCGGGCATCCTCGAAGACGGGATCGTGACGGTAGATGACAGGGGAACGGGTCAAGGCTCGGTGATTTCGCCGCTGCTCGCCAACATCTACCTGCACTACGTTCTGGACCTGTGGGCGGAGCGCTGGCGACGGCGCGAGGCCACCGGCGACATGATCATCGTGCGCTATGCCGATGATGTCATCGTCGGCTTCGAGCACGAGGACGACGCTCGTCGCTTCCTCGATGCGATGCGCGCGAGGCTTGAGGAGTTCATGCTGTCGCTGCATCCGGACAAGACCCGCCTGATTGAGTTTGGCCGCTTCGCGGCGGCCGATCGCAAGAAGCGCGGGCTCGGAAAACCGGAGACCTTCACGTTCCTGGGGTTCACGTTCATCTGCGGAAGATCGCGCAAGGGGCGCTTCCAGCTTCAACGGAAGACCCGAGGCGACCGCATGCGGGCGAAGCTCAAGGACATCAAGGTGGAGCTGCGGCGGCGGATGCACTGGCCGATCCCCGAACAGGGGAAATGGCTGAGGCAGGTCGTGACAGGCCACTTCGGCTACTTACGCGGTTCCAACGAACGGCCGGGCGCTTACGGCGTTCCGGTACCGTGTGACCGACCTCTGGCGGCGGACGCTTCGGCGGCGCAGCCAGAAGAGACGGCTTCACCTGGGATCGGATGGCGAAGCTGGCCGACGACTGGCTTCCCAAGCCGCGTATCCTTCATCCATGGCCGAGCGTGCGCTTCGCCGTCAACCACCCGAGGTAGGAGCCACGTGCGGGAAAGCCGCTCGCGTGGATCTGTGCGGGGGGCGCCCAGTAATGGGCGTCCCTACCGCGAAAAGACGTATTGCCTCATGAGCTGATGTTCCCGCAGTGGAATGCCATTGCCTCATCAGAATGTTCCCACCGATCACACAGTGGGCATTTCGTTATTGGCCGAGCGGGCAGCCAGCGGAGCGGAGCGGAGCAGGCTGCCCGCTCGACCAATAACGTCCGTTGTCGCTCTACTTTTCGCAGCGCCCTTTGCGATTGTCGATTTCGCCGGGGCGTCCGAAGACCAGGTCATGGGCCCGCTCGGACCGCCAGGCCCTCAGCCGCCGCTGAAGCGTTCGAAGCAAGGCATCCGGATAGTCTCCCGGTCGTTCGACCTGCAGTCGCTCGAGCAACTCGCGGCCCGTCCGCCAGGGCTCCTCGTCGAACCAGTCGCGCAGTTCTGCTGTCACGGCAGCGAGCGGATCCGGCCGCCGACGTCCCCGCTTCGGCTTGGGCTTCGGCTGCGCGGTCGGCCGCGCCTCGCCCGTGTGCCAATGCCGTCCGCAGCGCGGAGAGGAACGTATCGAGCGGTCGGTTGGCCTCATCGGTTTCGACCGCGCTCGGTCGCGTCGGCCATGTCGACCAGCCGCTGCCTGCGCCGCCCGGATGTCCCGCAGCAGCCGGACCGGGTCACAGCGCGATAGATCGCCTTCAGGCGGGCGCGCACCTCCTCCGGCATCCGCGGGTCCGCCAGCAGCCGCTGGCACGGCGTCGCCGGCGGGTGGTAGCGCTTGCGCACCTGCGCCCCGTCGCGCGGCTTCTCCGCCAGCTTGAACGAGGGCTGGAAGAAGTTCACGAACAGCCGCACCGACGCGGTACAGCTCGGCCAGCGCCGCCGCGGCCTCCAGCCCTTCGAGCCGCCGGTAGCCGACGATCCGCCGCACCACCGCGCCGTTCTTCTGCTCGACGAAGGCCTGGTCGTTCTTGCGGTAGGGCCGGCAGCGCGTGAACGCGACGCCCGCGGCGGCGCAGTAGTCCCGCACGGTCTCGTTCATGAACACGCGTGTCGTTGTCCGTGTCGAACCCGAGCAGCGGCGAACGGCAGCAGCTTGCGCACCTCGTCCAGCACCTCGGTCAGCAGCCCCTGCTCGCGCACCAGCAGCGGCGCGCACTCCGTCCAGCCCGTGGCGATGTCGGTCAGCACCAGCGTCTGCACGAAGCTGCCCTCGCGATCGTCGGCCCGCTGTGCGCCACCAGGTCCGCCTCGACGAAGCCCGGGCGCCGGATCCTCCCAGTCCGAGAAGGTCCGCACCGGCACGCTCCGCCGCACCGCCGCCGACGGCGGCGCGCGCCGGCGCCGCCTGCCGGCTGCCGTTCCTTCACCGTCCCGCAGCGCGCGGTCGATCGTCGCCGCGCTCATCGCCAGCACGCCGGTGCGCACCTCCGGCGCCAGCTGCAGATGGCCGTGCCGCTCCATCGCCTCGACCAGCACCGGCAGCAGCGGCCGCAGCCGCTTGCCGCAGACCCGGTCGGACGCCTCCCACAGCACGATCAGCGCCTCGCGCACCGCCGTCGTCGTAGACGCGGCGCCGGCGCCGCAGCCTGCCGATCGCTTCGCGGCTGTGCCACCCCGCAGCAGCCGCATCGCGTGCTTGCGGTGGTAGCCGTCACCGCCACGAACTCGTCCAGGATCCGGCCCCGCTCCGCCCGGCCCGACCGCGCGTACCGCTCCGCCACCGCCGCCACCAATTCGTCCCGCGTCGCCATGCTCACCCGCCTCATCCCAGCCCCCGCAGCTCATCACCGCTCGGGAGCATATCAGATGAGGCAACGGCTCACCTTCGAGGAGCATTTCAGGCGAGGCAATGCGGTTTTGTCGGTTTGATTGTCGCGGCGCGTCAATCAGGCGCGATGTTGGCGGGGCGTGGCGTATGACGCTGGCCGGCCCGGGCCTCGCTTTCGTTCGCATGGCCTCGCGCCGCCGGTAGCTCTCGACGTTCATCTCGAAGATGGTGGCGTGATGGACGAGCCGGTCGACGGCGGCGAGCGTCATGGCGGGATCGGGAAAGACCTTGCCCCATTCGCCGAACGGCTGGTTGGCGGTGATCAGCATGGAGCGGCGCTCGTAGCGGGCGCTGATGAGCTCGAACAGCACGCTGGTCTCGGCCTGATCCTTGGTGACGTAGGCGAGATCGTCGAGGATCAGCAGGTCGAAGCGGTCGAGCTTGGCTGATGGCGGCTTCGAGGTCGAGTTCGCGGCGCGCGACCTGCAGCTTCTGGACGAGATCGGTGGTGCGGGTGAAGAGGACGCGCCAGCCATTCTCGATGAGGGCGAGGCCGATGGCCGAGGCGAGATGGCTCTTGCCGCCGCCGGGCGGCCCGAACAGGAGCAAGTTGGCGCCTTTGTCGAGCCAGGCGTCGCCGGCGGTGATGGCCATGACCTGGGCCTTGGAGATCATCGGCACGGCCTCGAAGTCGAAGCTGTCGAGGGTCTTGCCGGGCAGCAGGCGGGCTTCGGCGAGGTGCCGCTCGATGCGGCGGCGATCACGCTCGGCCAGTTCGTGCTCGGCGATGGCGGCGAGGAAGCGGGCGGCGGGCCAGCCTTCCTTGTCGGCCTGCTCGGCGAATCTGCGGCCAGATGGTCTTGATGGCGGGCAGGCGCAGTTCGTTGAGCAGAGGCCGAGCCGGGCGGCGTCGATGGCGTTGTTCGTGCTTCATGCCGCGTCTCCCGTCAGGCTGGTCGCCGAGCAGGGCTTCGTAGGCATTGAGCGGACGCGAGCTGCACGACGACGTTGGGCAGGCGGGCGGGATCGGGCGCGAAGCGCGCCCGCAAGGCGGCCATGTCGGGCAACTGGTCGTGCCTGCAGCAAGGCGTCGCGAGCTGCTCGGCCAGTTCGCTCTCGCAGCCGCGCTCGTGGGCCAGTGGCGAGCAGCTCGACCATGATGCGGCAGGCCTGCCGCTCGGGCAGTCGCTCGAGCAGAGCATCGAAGGTTCGCCGGTATGCCTCGCGCGGAAAGAGCTGGTCGCGATAGACCAGGTTCAGCAGCGCCATCGGCTTGCGGCGCAGGGAATGGATGACGTGCCGGTAGTTGACGACCTGGTCGTGCTTGCCCGATGGATGGGCCGCGCCCGCGCGGCAGCGTCATGAGCGGCGTGCCGCCGATGAAGACCTCGAGCCGATCGTCGAAGAGGCGCACCCGGAGGCGGTGGCCGATCAGGCGCGAGGGCACGGTGTAGAACACCTTGCGCAGCGTGAAGCCGCCGGAGGACGTGACGCGCACGGTGACCTCCTCGTAGTCGGAGGTGCGCCGGTCGGGCAGCTCCTGCAGTTCGGCGCGCTCGATGTCGATGCGCTTGGCATTGCGGGCATTGCGGCGGCTGACGATCTCGTCGACGAAGCGGCGATAGGCGGCCGAGATCGTCGAAGTCGGTCGAGCCGCGCATCAGCAGTGCGTCCGCGATGGCCCGCTTGAGATGACCGTGCGGGCCTTCGATCGCGCCGTTCTCGTGCGCGATGCCCGCGTTGTTGCGGGTCGGCGTCATGCCGTAATGGCGCGCACAGCTCGTCGTAGCGGCGCGTCAGGTCCGCCGCGCGCATCCTCGTCGAGATTGCGGAACGCCGCCGACAGGCTGTCGCTGCGATGCTCGCGGGGAGCCCCGCCGAGCGACCACAGCGCGTTCTGCAGGCCTTCGGCCAGGGCGACGAAGCTCTCGCCGCCGAGCACGACATGGGCGTGCTCGAAGCCGGAGTAGGCGAGCCGGAAATGATAGAGCCGGTGATCGAGCGGCTGGCCGGCGATCGACGACGCCGGCATGCCCATGTCGGTGAAGTCTGACAGGCCCATGCGGCCGGGCTCGTGCACCTGCCGGAAGATGACCTCCTGCTCCTCGCCATGAACGGCCCGCCAAGAGCGGATGCGCCGCTCCAGCGTGCGGCGGATGCCGCCGCCCAGTTCGGGATGACGCCGCAGCATCTCCTCGAAGACGGCGATCGGCGCGAAGGCCCGGCGCCGCCTTCAGCAGCGGCACGACCTCGGCGTCGAAAATATCCGCCAGCGGATCGGGGCGCCGCCGTCCGCGCGGCGCCTTCTTCTGCGAGGGCAGGCGCGGATCCTTCTCGAGGCGATAGGCCGTGGCGGTGCTGATCGACGCCTTCGCCGCCGCGACGGCCGTCGTATTGGTCTGACGGAACTTCATGAAGAGCCTCATCTGGTGATCGGTTACGTGGCGGCCGGGCACAAAGTGATTCCTCCAATCGGAAAAACCACCGGCATACCCGGTCGACCGCGATCACCAGACAAACGCTCCAAAAGGAAACGCCAGCCGGCAGGCTTGAAACTCCGGTCGGGCTACGCCCTCCCTGCGTTCCAAGCCCGCCGGCATTCTCATCCTGATTGACGCTACGCTCTCATCTTGATTGTCGCGCCGCAGAGTTTACGGAGTAAAGCCTGCTTCAGCCGAAGGGGACCCACGCCAGCCATGTGCTGGTCAAGGCTATCCACGTGCTGGCCGTCCCGGAAGGCCTTGACCTTCACCCGCTCGCTGCAATTCCCTACAGCTTCACGACAATGTGGCTCGCTGTACGCGGAGCGGGCCTTACCCGGGAGAACGCCCCCGGAAAGAAAGTGCTGGTCCACGGTGCCGCCGGCGGACTGGGAACGTTAGCAACGCAGATGCTCTCCGCATGGGGCGCGAGAGTTACGGCGATTGCCCGGAGAGTCAAACAGCAAGGTGTGTCTTGAGGCGGGTGCCACCGAAGTGGTCGAGCGAACAGACGAGCTGTTCGGCTCCCTGGGGCGCACTTTTGACGCAACTCTCAACTTCGCCACCTGGGAAGATGATCTCGCGTTGCTCGGCTGTCTGCGCGACGGTGCGCTCGGCCACGCAACCACCGTGCACCCAATGTTAGGGAACTTCGACCGGCTTGGCTGGCTGCGCGGTATGCTAAAGACAATTTCGCAAAAGAAGCATCACCGACGCGCGCTGCCCAAGGGCGCCAACAATTTCGCATGGGTCCTCTTCAAGCCGGACAAGGCAGCACTGGCTGATTTGCGCCAGTTCGTCGAACACAACCATGTCAGCCTCCCGATCGGGCTGTGCAAGCAGTTCTCCGGAGTAGGCGAGGCTTTCGACCACGTCAGGAAAAGACAGCCGGGGCGCGCGCTTCTGCTGCCCTGACACCACAGTCGAGACGCTGGGACCGGCGCGAAGGGGCGCACCTCAGGCTTTCATAAGGTGCGTTGCCCACCAGAACATGCGTCCGGCTGAGATGCTTTATCCAACCCCAGTCAGCGCTGACCGAGGCCGAGAGCTCGAAGCGTCGCGTCGAGCGCTTGGCTGGTCGTTCCGGGCCGGGGACCTCGCTCAATAATTCCGCGCGTCACCTCCAGCCATATTCCAATTGCGATGTCGGCTGCCAACTCTACGTCGCGCACGCTCACCCGGCCCTGGGCAATCGCTTCCTCGATGTCCGCCTTGAGATTCGCGCGGACCCCCATGCCGAACTCAATGGGTGATTGCGAGCTCTGAATGACCAGGCGGGCCCAGTCCGTGTCCGCGCTCGCTCTCTCCAGGAATTTCGTGAACGCGAAAGAGAGGCGCTCAATCGGATCCCGCCGCTCGAGCCTGGCAGGCGTCAGCAGCTCATCAAAGCTCTGACTGAGCCCGGCACCCACCGCAGCGGCCAGCTCTCCGATGCTCTTGAAATGGTAGTAGAACGTCCCCTTGGCAACGCCTGCTGCCTCGACGACAGCATCCACCGTGAGCGCCTCGTGCGTACGCCCCCCAAGGAGCGTCGCGCCTGCTTCCACGATCTGCGCACGCGTTCGCGCCCGCTTCTCACGCCCTATCTCCGCCCTGCGCGCCAAATCGACTTTTGCCATTCGTCATGCCCTTTTTGCATTGCACCATTACGCAATTCTCATATTGACGATATAGTCGTTTTGACCTATATAGTGCAAATTGAAATTGAAGCCGGTCCCCATGCGGACGGCGAAGGGCCGCGAGGTCACGCTCGGTGAGAAGGAAAGCATTCGATGAACTTTCAGTCCCAGAAGGATTTCCGAACGGCAGAACGGCGTCTCCCTTTCGAATGCATTGCGTTGGTGTTGCAAGGCGGCGGTGCGCTCGGAGCCTACCAGGCCGGCGTCTACGAAGCCCTTGCGGAGGCCGACATTCATCCAGATTGGGTTGCCGGCGTCTCCATTGGCGCCATCAACTCCGCGATCATCGCCGGAAACGAGCCGGCCGAACGGGTTGAGAAGCTGCGGACCTTCTGGCGGGAGATCACCGCCAATCCGCTTCTCGACTGGACTGCCGCCGCAGACGCTCTCGCTCCGAAGGGCAATCTGCCGCGCGCGCTCTTCAATCAATTCAGTGCAGCCTGCGCGCTCGTCGCCGGTGCCCCAGGCTTCTTCAGCCTGCGACAGCCCGTTCCCTGGCTGCACCCGAATGGCTCACTCGAAGGCACGAGCTTTTACGAAACCAACCGCCTCGAAGAGTACTCTGGAGCGGCTTGTGGACTTCGACCGGATCAACGCGGGCGGCATGCGTTTCAGTGTCGGCGCGGTGAACGTGCGGACAGGAAATCTCGTCTACTTCGACAATGAGACGCATACGATCCGGCCCGAGCACGTGATGGCCAGCGGCTCGCTTCCGCCCGGTTTCCCTGCGGTCGAGATCGAGGGTGAGTTCTACTGGGACGGCGGCCTCGTTTCCAACACGCCGCTGCAGTGGGTCGTCGAGCACGGGACGCGGCAGGACACGATTGCCTTCCAGGTCGACCTCTGGAGCGAGCGCGGCGAGCTTCCCCGCAATCTGGCCGACGTCGCGGCGCGGCAAAAGGAAATCCAGTATTCGAGCCGAACGCGCGCCCATACCGACCAGTTCAAGCAGTACCAGCGCGCCCGACACACGCTCGCGAACCTTCTGGCAAAACTGCCCGCGGACCTTTTGGGCAGCGAGGAGGCGAGAATGCTGAGCTCAATTGCAGACCACAAGGTCTACAAGCTGGTCCATCTGATCTACGGCTCGAAGCAGTATGAAACCCACTCGAAGGACTACGAATTCTCGCGGCTGTCCATGGAAGAGCATTGGCGGGCTGGTTACTTCGACGCTGTGCGCACGTTGCGCCATCCTGAGGCACTAGTCGGCCGGACAATCTGGACGGGGTGAGCACCTATGACCTTGCTGTCGACGGGCGGGAATAGAGGTCAGCCACCGCAAAGACGACTGACGTCCCCTGCCGTCGCGAAGGCGACCCGGCTCCTCCTGAACGCAAGCGAGCCGCTCGATCCAGCCAAAGGAATTTCAGCCATGCACCAAGACACCGTCCGGGCGAGGGCTTTCGCCATGCCCCTGACCAGCCCGGCCTATCCGGCCGGCCCATATCGCTTCCGAAACCGGGAGTATCTGATCATCACATATCGGACCGATCCGCAGAAGCTGCGCGACCTCGTGCCGGAGCCGCTTCAGGTGCGCGAGCCGCTCGTGAAATTCGAGTTCATTCGCATGCCGGACTCGACCGGCTTCGGCGACTACACGGAAAGCGGACAGGTCATCCCGGTCTCGTTCCGCGGACGCAAGGGCAGCTACACCCATTGCATGTTTCTCAATGACCATCCGCCGATTGCCGGCGGACGCGAGCTGTGGGGCTTTCCCAAGAAGCTCGCCAGTCCGACGCTTCGGACGGAGACCGATACCCTGGTGGGCACGCTCGACTACGGCCCGGTCCGCGTCGCGACGGGTACCATGGGCTACAAGCACCGAGCCGCCGACCTCGCGAGCGTGAAGGCCTCGCTCGCCGAACCGAACTTCCTCCTCAAAATCATCCCGCATGTCGACGGCACGCCGCGCATCTGCGAGCTCGTCGAATACCACCTGGAGGAAATCAATCTGCAGGGCGCCTGGACCGGCCCGGCAGCCCTGAACCTCTGGTCACACGCGCTGGCCCCAGTCGCCGAGCTGCCGGTGCTGGAAGTGGTTTCGGCGGTTCACATCGTCGCCGATCTCACGCTCGCGCTCGGGAAGGTCGTCCACGACTACCTCGCGGAAGCCGAGCCTCGCTATCGGAAAGGAAGAATCCATGAACTTGCAGAATGAAATCTTATCGAACAAGCACGCCGACGGAGCCGGTGGCCGGCTTCTCGACAAGGTGGCAGTGATCACCGGAGCCGCGAGCGGCATCGGCAAGGAGATTGCGCTCAGCTTCGCCCGCGAGGGAGCAAAGGTGGTCATCGCGGATCTTGATCAGAACGCGGCGCAAAAAGCCGCGTCCGAGATCGATCCGATGGGCAAACGCGCGCTCGGGGTTGGCATGGATGTCAGCAACGAGGAGCAGGTGGAAAGCGGAATGGCGCAGGCGATCGAAACCTTCGGGCGCCTCGACATCCTGGTCAGCAACGCCGGCGTCCAGATCGTGGCGCCGCTTGTCGAGTTCGATTTCGACAAATGGAAGAAGATGCTTTCCATCCACCTGGACGGCGCCTTCCTGACGACCCGCGCCGCCTTGCGCCAGATGTACAGCCAGAAGAGCGGCAGCATCATCTACATGGGATCCGTGCATTCCAAGGAGGCGTCGCCGCTCAAGGCTCCTTACGTCACCGCCAAGCACGGCCTCGATCGGCCTGGCGAAGGTCGTGGCCAAGGAGGGTGCCGCCCACGGGGTGCGCGCCAACGTGATCTGCCCCGGCTTTGTGCGCACGCCGCTGGTCGAGAAACAGATCCCGGAGCAGGCGCGCGAGCTTGGGATCTCCGAGGCGGACGTGATCAAGACCATGATGCTGAAGGAGACGGTCGACGGCGAGTTCACGACCGTCCAGGACGTTGCGGAAGCAGCGCTGTTCCTGGCGGCCTTCCCATCGAACGCGCTGACCGGCCAGTCGATGGTGGTCAGCCATGGATGGTTCATGCAGTAGCGGGTTCGGAGACGCGCGTCTTATCGCGCGCGATCTCCCTCTTCATCCAGCGATCAATCTCGCGCTCACTTGTCATACCTTTTTGCATTGCACGATTGCACAATTCTCATATTGACTATATAGTCGATTTGACGTACAAGTTCAAAATGAGATCGAGCCTCGGCCGCTAGGCCGGAGTTCCTTCATCAATCATCAGTTCCCTGCAACCTCGATCCTTTCGAGCGGAGGCTTTCATGCGCCTATCGTACGGCAAATTCCTTTGTGTCTGTCTCGCCGGCCTTTGTCTTGCCGGCTGTTCCGAAGAGGAGAAGACAGCATCAGCAGCGCCGCGGCAGGCGCGTGTCGTGGTGGTGACGCCTCACAAGCTCGCCACGGTGGCGCAGGGCGCCGGTCGCGTCCAGTCGCGTTATGTCAGCGAGGTCGGCTTCGAGGTCGGCGGCCGAGTCATCTCGCGCGATGTCGACATGGGCGCCATCGTCAAGAAAGGCCAGAAGCTCGCGGAGCTCAGTGCCGTCGATTACCGCAACAAGGTGACCGCCGCAGAGGCCGATCTCACGGCGGCCAAGGCCACGCTCGTCCAGGCCGTGGCCCAGGAGGAACGCTTCCGCATTCTGCTCGGCAAGGGCTTTGCCACACGTTCCCAGTACGATGAGGCGCTGAAGTCGCTGCAGAGCGCACAAGCTGCCGTCCAGGCGGCCGAAGCCAATCTCCGGATCGCTCAAAACCAGCTCGGCTACACGCAGCTGCTTGCGCCCGACGACGGCATCGTGACGGCGACTGGCGCGGACCCAGGTCAGGTCGTGGCCGCGGGCCAGATGGTCGTCGAGATCTCCCGCAATGACGCGCGCGAGGCGGTCTTCGCTGTCGCCGGCGAAGACATCGCCGGGGCAAAGCTCGGCATGGCGGTGAACGTTTCGATCCAGGGCCGGCCCGACATCGCGGTCACCGGCACGATCCGCGAGATTTCCCCCGAGGCCGACAGCACGACCGGCACCTATCAGGTGAAGGTGGCGCTGGCTTCGCCGCCGCCAGAGATGCGGCTGGGCGCAGTCGTCGTAGGCCGCGTCGAAAGCGAAGGAGGCCAGGAGGTCACCACGCTACCCCCGACCGCGCTGCTGCAGTCCGGAGACGAGCCGCAGGTCTGGGTGATTGGCGGTGACGGCAAGGTGCAGCGCCGGAAGGTCCAGCTGCTTCAATTCGATACGGACTCCGTCGTCGTCAGCCACGGGCTGTCGGCAGGAGAGAAGGTCGTGACCGCCGGCGTCAATTCGCTGGCAGACGGTGAGTTGGTGAACCCTGAGACGGAGGTCGAGTGATGACACGCTTCAATCTTTCGGAATGGGCCGTCCACAACCGGGCCATCGTCGTATTCCTCATGCTCGTCTGCGTCATCGGCGGCATCAGCGCTTATGAGCGGCTCGGCCGGCAGGAGGATCCGGATTTCACCGTGCAAACCATGGTGGTCCAGGCGGTTTGGCCCGGGGCCACCGCGGCCGATATGCTCACAC
>CAWHPZ010000036.1:0-113783 GCA_963831345.1 uncultured Alphaproteobacteria bacterium | reverse complement strand
AGAACATCTATTCGCCGTCCATCCTTTATGATCCTCGAGGTCTCGTAATGCGCGATGCGCTCGCCTCGCCCAATGCGGGCCCGAATGCCGGCTTCCTCCGCGTAAAGTTCCATCGGAATAATCCGCGTTATCGGCTCTCCGATCATCTCATCTGCCGTGTAGCCGAAAATGCGCGTCGCTCCCTCGTTCCAGGACGTCACGACGCCGTCCAGCGTCTTGCTCGTTATTGAATCCTCGGAGGCTTCGACGATTGCGGCGAGCCGGGCCATTGCCGCCTCGGCCCGCAACTCCTCGCTCTCGCGTCTGTGACATCGGCTTGGCCTCCTACCCCCTGCCTTCCGTTCGGCGGGGCGGTTGCCGTGGGCGAAACATATCGCGCTACGCTCGACGACTTCCCCGATTGAGAAGCTCTTCAAGCTGAAGGCTCGCTCGGCTTAAGAGCAGCTTCAATGGCGAGTGCGAGCGACTCGGGGGTGAACGGCTTTTCAATGAAGCCCGATGGGCGGGCCGCTATGGCGGGCTTGCGTGTAACTGGATCGCCGTGAGCGCTTACGAAAAGGCTCGGAATGTCGAACCGCTGCCTGATCTCGACAGCAGCGGCCACACCGTCGCTGTCGTCGGCCAGCCGTATGTCCATCAGCACCAGGTCGGGGCGAGCTTGCTCGGCAAGCTCGATCGCTTCCTCTGCGGTCGCCGCAGGGCCAACCACCTCATGGCGCAATTTCCGCACCACCCACTCCATGTCGAGAGCCGCCCACAGCTCGTCATCAACGATGAGGATGTGATACCTGGCGACTGCCGAGGCCGCGCGCATGGGTTTGGGCGAAGGCTTCAACCCGGCCGACGTCGGTTGCCGGGGTCCGGACACCGACAGGTCTTTCTTGTGGACTAGGCGAGATCCTATCATGGCCGGCCTCCAAAGGGACGGTACCAATTGCAATCGCTGAACGGGGCGCGCCATGCTGTCGGCGCCTGAGACGCAGCAGACGAGCCAGGAAAACGCATGGGAGCTTAGTCCTCCCGCGGCTGCGCCTCAAGCCGGCATTCCTTTCGCGCCTTGCGCCCTTCTCGCCGTCCGGCAACCTCGCCGGGTGGGAGAGCGAGAGCGCATGGTTGAGCGCTCTTCCGCCGAGGTCTGGGCGACGACCACAGAGCGTTGAAGCCCACCTGCTTCGCGGTCAGTCTTGTTCGATGTTCTACCCTGAAACAGCCTCAGCCCGCGAGGTCCAACCGCATAGTGGGAATAAACGAAGCCGGAGGCGTGGGGCTCCGTCGTTAAGCTCGCGGGCCCAATTATGCGCAATTGTGAGGCCTGCACAGCCTCTGAGAATGGGGCTCAA
Organism: uncultured Alphaproteobacteria bacterium; assembly: GCA_963831345.1. Classification (GTDB taxonomy): domain Bacteria; phylum Pseudomonadota; class Alphaproteobacteria; order Rhizobiales; family Hyphomicrobiaceae; genus Hyphomicrobium_C. The sequence continues at coordinate 112,443 of CAWHPZ010000036.1, read as the reverse complement.
GCCTCGTGCAGCAGCCACTTGCGGTATTGCTCCGCGTAGGACTCCGCGATGCGCACGTCCAGATCCGACAACGCCTGATCAACGAGGACTCCCGCCCATCCGTTGCCTGACATCGCCATGGCCATCGTGCTCGGACGCGAAACGAGCACCTCTTGATTGGCCATTTAGCTAGAGACGCTTACGTCGCGCCGGCCTAGCTCTTTGTCAGCGCCGGCGCCCTGCGGTGCAGCGTTGCCTGTTCATACGCATAGGCAAGGGCAAGAATGTCGGCCTCGCTCCATTGAGGCGCGACGACGACGAGGTTGAACGGAGCACCGGAACCGTAATAGCCGGCCGGCACCGTCACCGCCGGCAGGCCGGCGATGTTGATCTCGCTCACCACCGTCTCGTGGATGTAGTCGTCGCCATGCAGAGGCCCGAGCGGGCCGCGCATCTGCGGGTAGATGATCGCGTCGAGCTTCTGCTGTTCAAAGACAGTGTTGAAGAGGTCGAGATAGGTCTCGCGCAGCTCGATGAAGGACGACATGTCCGGCGGGCTCGACGGGCTCTTCATCGCTTCGACGAACTCCGGCACGTTGTGCATCCAGCTCAACACGCCCTCGGGGCCGAACGCATCTTCCTTCTGGGTTGCCTTGGCGAAGTCGGCGAAGGTCTTCAACGCGACGTCTGGCCCCATGCGCTGGAGATATCTCTCGATGTCGTAGGCGATCGATTCCATGCCGCGCGCATCGAATTCGGCGCCCGGGATCGAGGGCTTGCGCAACTCCATGAAACCCGAGCCTGCGAACGGATCCTGCACCAGCGAAGCACCAAGCTTGCTCAGTTCACCCTGCGCGCGCTCGTAAAGCCGAGTGGTCTCCTCGCCGAGGGGCAAGGTACGCCAGCCCGGCCCGTAGAGGCCGATGCGCTTTCCCTTCAGCGCGCCCTTGTCCAGCTTCGAGGCATATCCGCCTTTCGGCCTCTTCCCTACCCCGGCAATGGTCTTGGGATCCTCCATCGAGAAGCCGGCGAGCGCATCCAGCGCCAGCGCCGCGTCGCGCACGCAGCGCGCAATGGGGCCGATCACGTCGCGCAGGCTTGAGAGCGGCATCACGCCGGCATTCGGCACGAGCCCGAATGTCGGCTTTATGCCGACGAGACCCTGCGCCGATGCCGGATTCTGGATCGATCCGCCGGTCTCCTCCGCCAGGCCGAACACGCAGAAACTGGCGCCAACGGCGGTCGCCGTGCCGGCGCTGGAGCCACCGGGAAGAAACTCGCGGCCGGCTGAGTTATAGGTGGAACCGGCCCAGCTGCCGTTGGCATGCGCGCCGGTGTGGCTGAGGATCGGGATGTTGGTCTTGCCCAGGATCACCGCGTCCGCTTTGCGCATGCGCGCCACGACCGGAGAATCCGTAGCCGGGAGGAGATCGACGCCGCCGGTCTTGCTGTAGAGCAGCGACCAGCCGCCGGTGGTGGGGAAGCCCTTCATGTCCATGGCTTCCTTGACCACGATCGGAACCCCCGCGAGCGGCCCGAGCTTTTCACCGGCGGCCCGGCGCTGGTCGATGGCGCGCGCCTCTTCGATCGCGTCGTCGTTGAAGAAGACGATCGCATTGTAGGCGCCGTTGAACTCGGCGATGCGCTGCAGATAGGCCTTGGTCAGGCTTTCGGAGGTGAAGGCGCCGTTGGCGAACCCCGCTTGAACTTTTTCGACAGTCAGCTCCGTCAAGTCGATCTTGTCTGAAGTCGCTTGGGTCACGTCGGTCACTTCATTTTCTCTCCGAAGAAGGGTCGCATCTATGGTTGTCCGGCCGGCACCGGTTGCACGGATGGACTCTCGCCGGCCGCCGAGGAGGACCCGCAATGCAGAAGCCCAATGCCAGCTCACTTGATGCTGCCTGCGGCCTTGATGATCACGTCCGCCACATCTCGAGGCCGCGAAAGCATCGGAACGTGACTAGCGGGCAGTGACGTCACCTTTGCGTTGATCCTCTTCGCGAGAGCACGCTGCGCATCCGGCTGGATCATGAGATCCTGCTCGGCGACGATGTACCAGCTCGGCTTCGTCTGCCATGCGGCGGCCGTCAGCTTCTCTTCGAAGTTTTGGGGGCGCACCGCGCCCTGGGTCACCGCTATCAGGTTGCTCTCTGCGGCAGACACGTCCGGGGCGAAATAAGCGGCAATGTCCTTATCCGACAGCGTGAGAAAGCCGGATGCATCCACTTGCGGATTCTGAATTCCAATCGAGGGCAGGAAACGCCTTTATTCCGTCAAGAGAGGTCTCGCCCTTCGACGGCGCGAAGGCGGCTACGTAGACGAGAGCCTTCACTTTTTCGTTGTCGCCGGCCTGCGTGATCACGCTTCCTCCCCAGGAATGTCCGACGAGCACGACCGGACCGGGCTGTGCATCTATGGCGCGACGGGCGAACGCCACGTCGTCTCCCAGCGAGGTCAGTGGATTTTGCACGGCCACGACTTTCAGCCCTTCGGCCTGCAGAAGCGGGATGACCTTGTTCCAGGACGAGCCGTCCGCGAATGCGCCATGAACGAGCACGACTGTCTTGGCCGGTGCGCCTTCCTGAGGCTGGCCGCTCTCTGCACCAAATGCCGATGCGACTATTGCGCCGACGAGCAGGGCCGCGACGACAAGCGAGGGCATGACGGCCATCAGCGGAGTGCGTATTGCTTTGGACATGGTTCTCCTGACGGGCTCGACGATTGACTCGTCGAGCCCTGGATTGCGGAGTATTTCGAGACGGGTCGGGTCAGCGAGACGCCGCTGCGAACGATCTCACTTCTTGCGCGGATCTTCTGCCGGATTGAGGTAGATGAGGTCGAACGGCGCGTTGACCGTCACCTGGAAGATCGTTTCCTCATCGGTCGTCCAGTTGTAGTGGGGATGGTTGGCGGGCACGAGGAACGTGCTCCCCGCCGACAGCAACTTAGAGGACTGGTCATAGGTCGTGCCGGAGCCAACGCCCATCTTGCCCTTCAGAAGTACGACGGTCTCGAAGCCCGGGTGCGTATGAATCGGCATCTTGTAGTTTGGCGGCAGCTTGACCTGGATGATGAAAAGGCCCGGCTTCGCGGCGTCGCCAAGAAGAACCGCCGTCTCGGCACCCGGCGGGAAGGCATTGTTGGGTGCGAACTTTATCTCTTCGGAATAGAATGTGGTGTGGTTCTCTCCCGCCAGGGCGGGACATGCCAGGGCGATCAACGCGGCAGCGATCAGACCTATTCTCACTGATGAACTCCTAATCTTCTTTGGTTTGGGTTGACGATGTTTCGCGCGATGGGTGGGAGCCGATGAGTCCGTCAGAGGCGTTTCGGCGGTTGATCCAAGCAACGGTTTCCCAGGACGTCCGGAAGGCCGCTGGCCTCGCCGGTGCGGCCCAGCTCAATGCCCTGGATGTCCTGGCGCCCTTCATTCAGCTTCTGCAAACGAAGGCCGAGGAAGGCCACTGAACAAGCCACGGCGATCGTCACCGAAGCGAGGATCAGGACGTCTCTCCAAGCAGGCAGGCTGCCCTTGCGGAACCATTGCAACGGCCGCTGAAAGCCGCTCACTCCAAGCCCCCGCATTCGCAGTCTCCCGACGCCCAGCCATCCGTACGAAGCGTAGGAACGACCCGATCGGGTCGACAGAGCGATCCACCCGAAGATCCGTGGGCAAATTGCCCGGCAACGGCGACATCGCGGCGGGAGATTTGCCCAAGCCCAGTCGGAAGTTCGGCATTCGAAACTGCGGCAACTGCGAGGCTGGCATTGCGCTCAAGCTCGGCGCCGACGAGGCCATGACGGGTACCGTGACGCGCGTGAACCGGACCGAGTACACGCTCCTCATCCGCATCCTCGATGCCCACACCGGTTCCGAGATCTCGACGAGCTACACGAACCTCCGAATGGGCGCCAACTACGCCTGGCCTCGCGGGGTGAAGTGGCTGATGGAAAACCAGGTGCTCACCAAGAAGGCGAGCAAATGACCGATTTGCAGGGTTAAACGAGATCCTTTGGGCAATTTGCCCGTCCAAGGCGTGTGGCCCTTCACAGATGGGGGCACGGTGCTAGCATGGCCAAAAAACCACGAGGCTTTGCCATGGATCTCAAGTGGATTTTGGTGAGACGGATTGCGCTGGTCGCCCTGACCTGCCTGCTCGCCTACTCCGCATTGGCTCTTTACCAAACGGCCAGCCAAGCCCGGCAGCGGAATGTCGATCTTGCGGATGCGGTTGCGCGGCAGCTGGAACTCCAGCTTTGGCGCATCGGCACATCGCTGGACATCCCCAAACGCTTTCCCGATTGGGATCTCGTCACGAGCTACTCGCTGCAACCGGGCCAATGCGTGCAATTCCTGGGTGTCGATCCCGCGCGCCGGCGTTCGAGCTGCTCCGGCATTGATACTCTTTCAGCGACGGTGCCTCAGTGGTTCGTCGATGCTTATAAATTTTTCTTCCGAGCGGATCTGTCTGCTTTGAAGCCGGTTTTCCTCCGCGGCACATCACAGGGGAGCGTTGTCGCCGAAACCGATCCGGCCGCAACAGCCATGCAAGCGTGGAACACCATCGCGCCGCTCTTCAACTTATGCGCGGCCCTCGTGATCTCTCTCTGCTTCGTCACCTACGTCGTGATCGATCGCGCGCTTCTGCCGGCAAAGGAAATATTGACGGGCTTGAACCGCTTGGCACGCGGCGACCTTACGCATCGCCTGCCGGCGTTCCGCCTGGCCGAGCTCAATCGCATCAGTGAGGTTTTCAACGCGCTCTCCGAGGACCTGAGCAAAGCGACGTCCGAGCGTGCCGAGCTTGCGCGCCGGCTCGTCGATACGCAGGAGCAGGAGCGGCGCCATATCGCCCGCGAGCTGCACGACGAGATTGCCCAGAAGCTGCGCGCGCTCAACGCGCTTGCGGCGTGCATCCGAACACAGCGCCCAGCGCGATGCGCCAGGGCTCGTCGACGAGGCCAGAGAGCTGGAAAAGATGGCTTCCGGCTTGATGCGATCGCTGCGCCGGACGCTCACCTATCTGCGGCCACAGGAAATCGATGACCTGGGTTTGATCCAGAGCCTGAGCGCGCTCGTCGAGCAGCACAACGAAAGCGCCCGTGGGCGTACGAGCTATTCCATCGAGACGGCCGGAGAGGTGGAGCAGCTCAGAGCCGAGACCAGCGCTCACGTCTACAGGATCGTGCAGGAGGCGCTGACCAATGCCTCCAAGCACGCCAACGCGCGCAACGTCAGGGTGCAGCTGAGCCAGCTTGCCGATACGGACCAGCAGAGGATCAGGCTCTCGGTCGTCGATGACGGGGCTGGACCGTCTGCCGACGAAAAGCCGTCGCCCCCTGCGGGATCGGGCATGATCGGCATGCGCGAGCGGGTCGTCGCGCTGAGCGGGAAATTCGCAGCCGGGCCGCTTCCGAGCGGCGGCTTCGGGCTTCAGGTGGAGTTCCCGACGTTGCAGCGCGGAGCCTGATGGCCATGAACATCCGCGTGCTGCTGGTCGATGATCATGCCGTTGTCCGGGAGGGCTATCGCAGGCTGATCGAGAAGCATCAAGACATCTCCATTGTCGCGGAGGCGGAGGACGCGGCGTCGGGCTATCAAGCCTTCAAGGCCTGCAATCCGGATGTCGTCGTCGTCGATATCTCGATGCCCGGGCGCGGAGGCATCGATCTCGTCCGGCAGATACGCCAATGGAACTCCGCCGCTCGCGTTCTCATTTTCACGATGCACGCCAGCGCGACGTACGCCCAGCAGGCCTTTCGCGCCGGCGCGCGAGGCTATGTCACCAAAAGCAGCCCGCCCGACGTGCTGGTGAGCGCGATCCGCAGCGTCTTCCTGGGGCGGCCCGCGCTTTGCGCTGAGATCAACCAGGCCATCGCCACAAGCCGGTTGTGCGATGACGTGTCGGCGGTGGACGAGCTATCGCCGCGGGAATTCGAAATCCTGCGCATGATCCTGGACGCGAAATCGACCGACGAGATCGCGTCAGCCTTCAACCTCAGCCCGAAGACCGTGGCGAACTATCATTACGAAATCAAATCCAAGCTCGGCGTCCGCTCCGACATCGAGCTGGTCTACTTCTGCATGCGGCAGGGCCTGGTGGCTTCGCTCGCGGTGCCCGGCGCGGCCTAGCCTTCAGAAGGGGACAGCCGCCTTGGCGCCGAGGGAGAGCTCGCTGACTCGTTCGAGTAGCGGCCGTCGTAGGTGAGCTTCAGGTCGACGCCGTCGGCGGTGAGGATGTCGACGCCGGCCGCGATGTCGACATACTTGTCGTCGAATTCGGACGTGGAGGTCAGGAACTCGCCGGGCAGCCGCGACGAAGCTCGCGGTCACGTCGAACGTGGCGTCGTCGAGGAACGTGCCGCCCGCACGCACGTAGGGGCGGTAGGTGATGCCCATAGCGGTGATCTCGGTGCCGATCTCGATGGCGGGGCTCGCGGCGAGCACCCAGTCGCCGTCGCCCTGAACTGCGAGATTGGCGCCTTCCGCGCCGGTCTCGGTGAAGCTCTCGGTGCCGATGTGCGTGGCGTTGAGATCGAGCATGCGGCTTCACGTACCAGCGGCTCGGCAGCTCGAACAGATAGCTCACGCGCAGGTTCGAGCCGGCGAGCCAGGTGCCGTGGTCGCTCTCGGCATTGCCAAGAGTGCCGAACATGGTGCGCTCTGTGTCGGCCCAGCCGTAGCCCGCGAAGGCGGTGGCGGAGACGCTGAGCCTGTCCCAGCGGTTCTTGAGCACGACGGCGCCTTCCATCCTGTCGGAGTCGGTTGTCACGCTCGTCGGCGTCTTGATGGTCGAGTTCTCATATGAAGCCGCGAATCCGAGCCGCCACTCGTCGCGCAGCGCGACCTGGATGCCGCCCGAGAAGTTGTAGGTCTCGTCCTGGCCGCCGATGTTGGTCGCCGTCGTGTTCCAATCGCTGCGGCGGCCGTCGAACTTGGCCCAGTAGCACTGGCCTTCCTGGATGAAGCCGGGATTGACGCCGAACGTGGGGCAGCTGTTCACCGCCTGCACGAAGCCGTTGTTCGCCTGCCACCAGCTGTTCATGGTCGCGACATAGGCCTCGGGCGCACAGGACTGTCCCGAGGATGAATTGGGCCGTCGCGAATTTGTATCCAAGAGCGAGTCGTTCACGAAACGGATGGCGGCACTGCCTCCAGTCTCGGCATTGGCGAGGATGGTCGCGACCTTGCTCTGTTGCGCCGTGAGCGTGACCGAGCCCAGATAGGACGTGAGGGTCGCACGGTTCCAGTTCAACAGGAGCCTGTCCACGGTGGTGTGGGTGGACGAGTCGTAGACCGAATCCGTGGTCAGGGAGTAGCCCCAGCCGTTCTGGGTCACGCTTGCGCTGTTGGTGAGGGTGCCCGTTGCCGTGAGGATCGCGACCTGACCGGTATTGCCGATGGAGCCGGTGCGGTTGACGACGACGGTGCCTTTGACAGTCGCGTCGCCCGTGACGGCGAGCTTATCCGCCGACGTGGGGCTCGCGAGCGTGGTGACATAGGAGCCGGGCGTAACGAGCCCTGGCTGAAGTCGTTGGAGATGTTCGTGGTCTGGACAGCGTCGTCGCCCCCGGGGGAGAGCACGCCGTAGTTCAAAAAACCTATGCTGTTGACATCGATAGTCGAGCCGGAATTGATCACGCCGCCCGATGTAGTTCACGACGTAACCGGTGGGCATGATGATATTGCCGGTGATCACGCCCTAGTTCTCGATCTTGCCGCCCGAGTTGACCGTGATCGAGCCGTTGATCGTGCCCTGTGTTGCTTATGATTCCGACGCTGCTGGCGGTGAACGTAATGTTTCCGTTGATCGTGCCTGAATTCTGCCAGCCCCTCTCGTCCGTCACGACAATATCGCCAGCCGACGACGGCGCGGCCGAGAAGAGCAGAGCGACTGCCGAGGCAGCGGCGAGCACCGCGTGCGCCATGAAAGAGGCGCGCAGATAGCTGGATCCCGAGCATGCGATTGGGCGCACGAGTTGGCTCGCCCCGAACGGGGCGCTGCAGCAGCGATGAAATCATGATGGTGTGACGTCTCTCGGGTTGAGCTACGCGGACTTAGGGCTGGGGAACGCGTGCGACTCAACTGGCGCTTGTGATTGTACTGAACCTTACCGTCGCTTAAGTCGCCATAGTCGCAAACACTTATACTGTGGGTTTTTTCCGGGGGCGGTGCGCTTCGCTATGCCTTATGTGCATCGCGGGCATAGAGGCGCAGAGGAGGCTCAAGCCTCGTGCAGCAGCCACTTGCGGTATTGCTCCGCATAGGACTCCGCGAGGCGCACGTCCAAATCCGACAACGCCTGATCGACGAGGACTCCCGCCCATCCGTTGCCTGACATCGCCATGGCCATCGTGTTCGGACGCGATACGAGCACCTCTCCCGTCGTCGCGTCCTTGAGCACGGCACTTGCGTTGAGGACCGGCTGGCCGCCCACGAGGACGCGCTGGATGGCCGACGGCACGGTGAACGCATGGACGGTGACCTCCAGTTTCACGGGCCGCGTGCCGGATTGGAGTGCGGGCTTGAGGCCGGTGTCGAGCGCCTCCTTGACGCGGCTTGCGGCCTTGGCGCGAACGAAGGCTTTGCCCTCGGGCGTAGCGGCAAGCGCGTTGGACTCAGCCGTGTCCGCGCCGACCGGATCGTGGATGGAGCCTGTCTCGACGACAGGCTGTTTGGAGGGCTTTGGAGACGACGCGTTGTGCGCGGTCACGTACTCGTGCTCGGCGTTGCCCCAGGAGATTATCGCATCGGGCGCGACGGTGACCGCGACATCCGTCAGCCGCATGGATTTGATCGCATCGGCCCCGAGCGGGCTCGGAATTTCCGAGGCGCAGCCGGCGACAAGAAACGCCACCCCCAATAAGGCGATCATCCCCCGCATGAATCACTCCCCCGAGTTGGCCCTTTTTTAAATCAGAGTGCAGAGTAACACGCGGTTTGCAACGGGATTATGAGGGGGCCCGCCGCGCACCTCCTGTCAGTCAGCCTATCGCGCTACTCCCACGTCTCCCTGTGTTCCGCAAGTGGCTCGGCCACTCTGCCCACCCGAGACGCCCTCACTTGATGTAATCTCCAGCGTCTTAAGCAATCTTCATGACCGACAACCGGCGAAAAATTGCCAGTTCGGACGCGGCCGTCACCGGTCAGGCGGGCCGGCTGGTGCGGAAAGAGCGAGATGTGGCATGCTCAGACCATCATTCTCGGGACGATGATCGTTAACCCTTCTCATCCCTAGCGAAACGCCCATATCACTGGTTCCTCGGCCTGTCTCACGCGGTGCGCACCTAATGGCCTGGGTTGTTCACCGAACAACACCGAGATTGCATCGCAACGGAGTGAAAGTGCCGATCTCCAACGTCAACCTCATGCGCGCCACCGCCGCTCCTTCGGCGCTCGGCGTCCTGATCCTGCTTGCGATGGTGGCACTGTCGTTCTGGATGCTCGAGCGCACCCGGTCGTCGACGGAAGCGGTGCTCGCGTCACGTGGCGAGCGAAGCGCGCTGGTCGATCTGTTGTCGGTCATCCAGGACGCGGAGACCGGTCAGCGCGGGTACCTCCTAACGGGAGAGCCGCGCTACCTGGAGCCTTTCGAGGCGGCAAACACGAACATCGAACCGGCGTTCGCGAAACTCTTAAGCAAGCTCCCCCCTGGCGAGCACTCCAAGACCTTCGCCAAGGAGCTCAAGGCCCTTATCGACGCAAAGCTTGCAGAGTCGACGAAACCGTAAATTTGCGGCGCGAGGGAAGAGCGACGAGCCTTGGCGGTCGTTCTCACGGATCGCGGCAAGAAGGTGATGGACGATATCCGCACGCTCATCCACGACGAAATTGCCGAAGTCGAGAAGCGATTTTCTGCGGAAGTCGAAAACCAGCGGGAGAGCGCCGCGTACTTGCGCGTCACGACCGTCGCCGGTGGTTTGATGATCGTGCTGGCAGGGCTTGGCGTGGCCTGGGCCATGAGGACCTATATGCGCGAGCTGTTGGAAGCCCGAAGCGAGGTCCAGGCCTTGAATACCGGGCTGGAGGCACGCGTGAAGGAGCGCACGGCCGACCTGCAGCGCGCCAACGACGAAATTCAGCGGTTCGCCTATATCGTCAGCCACGATCTCAGGGCGCCTCTGGTCAACGTCATGGGGTTCACGAGCGAGATGCAGACGTCGCTCGAGGCGCTGGAGCCGCTGACGACCGACCCTGCCGTTCTCGCCTCACCCGCTGGTCCCGCAGCAGTCGCCGCCATCACGACGGACGTGCCGGAGGCGATCTCGTTCATTCGCGCGTCGACGCGGAAGATGGACGGCCTGATCAATGCCATTTTGAAGCTCTCCCGCGAGGGCCAACGGACGCTCAATCCCGAGGCCGTGGATCTCGGGGCCCTGTTCGAGGGCATCGCCGCCAGCGCACAGCACCGGCTGACCGAAACCGGCGGCGAACTGAAAATCAACCAGCCCGTCCCGGTCATCACGTCCGATCGCCTGGCGTTGGAGCAGATCTTCGGCAACCTGGTGGACAACGCCCTCAAATATCGCTCGCCCGCGCGCCCACCGGTGATCGACGTCAGCGTCCAGAACGACCGCAGTGGCTGGGTCGTGATTAATGTCCAGGACAACGGCCGGGGCATCGGCGAGGAGGACTTCGAGCGCGTGTTCGACCTATTCCGGCGTGCCGGTGTGCAGAACCAGCCCGGCGAGGGCATCGGGCTTGCCCACGTCAGGGCCCTGGTGAGACGGCTCGGGGGCAGATCAACGCTCAAATCCGAGCTTGGTACTGGGACGGCTTTTCAAGTAATACTGCCGCGTAACCTGCGGGAAAAACAGGAGCAATCGAGTGAACGTAGAGGGTAAACCCGTCAGCCATCATCATGATCGAGGACGACGAGGGACACGCTCGCCTGATCGAGCGCAATATTCGTCGCGCCGGCGTCAATAACGAGATCATCCCGTTCACGAACGGCACCGATGCGCTCAATTACCTGTTCGGCCCCGATCGATCGGGCGAGGTCAGCGCCAAGAAGCAGCTTTTGATCCTGCTCGATCTCAACCTTCCCGACATGACGCGGCATTGACATCCTCGAGAAGATCAAGAGCAATGTGCACACCAAGCGCTCGCCGGTCGTCGTGCTGACGACCACCGACGACGCAGCGCGAGATCCAGCGCTGCTACGATCTCGGCGCCAACGTCTACATCACCAAGCCTGTCAATTACGACAACTTCGCTAATGCTATTCGGCAGCTCGGCCTGTTCTTCTCGGTCATGCAGGTTCCGGAGACGCCAGTGAGCGACCTGCGCCGGCCGAGTACTCTATATCGACGACGATCCTGGCCTGGCGCGGCTGGTCCAGAAGACGCTGCAAGCCGCGGGTTTCGAGGTGGAGTGCGCCGCTTCCGGCGAGGAAGGGCTGCGGCGCGCTCGACAAGAGGCAGCTTCGATGTCGTCACGCCTCGATCACCACATGCCCGGCCCGACGGGCCTCGATGTCCTGCCGCGCATCCGCACGTCTGCCGAATGCCCCTCCGGTCATCTACGTCACCGGGTCAGAGGACAGCCGGGTCGCCGTCGCGGCCCTGAAGGCGGGTGCTGCAGATTACGTCTGGAAGGACGTGCAGGGCCATTTCCGCGACCTCCTGGCCGAAGCTATCGCCAACGCTCTGGACCAGGAGCGCCTGCGGCGCGAGAAGGAAGCAGCCGAGCAGCGAAGTGCGCGAGGCACGCGACCGCGCGGAGTTGCTGCTGCGTGAGGTCAATCACCGCGTCGCCAACTCGCTTGCTCTCGTTGCCGCGCTGACGAGCATGCAACGCGCGCAGGTTTCCGAACCATCCGCAAGGCAGGCCCTGCGACGACATGCGGCACGAATTCTCGCGATCGCCGGCGTGCACAAGCGTCTTTACACGTCGCAGAACGTGGAGACGGTGGAAATCGGCGCATACCTCGAAGGTCTTATCGAAGAGCTGAAGGGCAGCATGCTGGCGTTGGGGCGAGACCATGACATCGTCTTGGATACAAATGCCGTGTCGCTTCCGACCGACAAGGCCGTTTCACTCGGTATTATCGTTACCGAGCTTGTGACCAACGCCTACAAGTACGCCTACAAGCAGCACATGCGCGGCGATATTCGCGTGCGCATGGTTCGCGACGGCGAGTACGGATCCTTTCCGTCGAGGATGACCGGAGTCGGATATTCCCGCGAGAATACGGTTAGCAAGAGCGGGCTCGGCACGGTGGTGATCAGTGCCATGTCGGGAAAGCTCGGCGCCGAGATATCGTATCCCGAGACGTCTGGCGGCACGAAAGTGGTTTTGCGCTTCGCGCTTTAGCGAGCTCAGTTTCAACTCGTCGAGCATCCAAGCTTTGGACCGTCAGCGGCGATCTGGCCGCAAAAGCAAGAAAGGCCAGCTTCCCGAGGGAGCCGGCCTTTTGAAATTCGCCCTTAGCTGGACCGACGAAGGTGATCGTGATCATCGGTTCGCTGAGCCAGCGTGCTGGAGCGTTGTCCTATCTCGTGGCAAGCAGCCCAACGATAATCAGAAAAAGCACGGCGGACAGGACTTTCCAGAACAGCAGTGGATTGCGTTCGATAAGCGGCGTGACCGACCGGCGCGTGAAGGCTTCGTTCGGCTTACGAAGATCGGCAACAAACTCCGAGAGGGCCTCATAGCGCTTCGCGGGGTCGACGCTGACGGCCTTGCGGATCGCCAAATCCATCCATTCGGGTACGCGGGGCGCAAGCACGGATGTTGAAACGTAGAAAAGCGAAGCCTGCGCCTTAGGGGTCGTCGCCTGCGCCACGCCGTCGGGGTAAGGCAGAATGCCCGTGAGCAACTCGTACGCGACGAGACCAAGGGAATAGAGATCGGACTTTTCGGTGCCCGGAAGCCCCAGAAAATACTCGGGAGCCGCGTACTGATGGGTTCCGAGAATGTCGCCTGTGTCGGTCGCGGGCATGGCCTCGCGGATCCCTGCAACACGCACCGAGCCGAGGTCGATGATCTTCACGGTGCCGGAGGTGTCGATCATGATGTTGTCGGGGCGGATGTCCTGATGCAGCATTTCCATCCGGTGGAAGGCGCGCAGTCCCTTCGCGATCTGCTCAACGATGTCACGCACGGTCTCCAAGCTGGGCTGCGGATTATCATGCATCCATTGGCGGAGCGTCTGCCCCTCGATCAGCTCGGTGACCGTGTAGAGGCTGTTGCGCTGGCGTTGCGTCTTTACCGCCCTGATGACGTGCGGCGAATTCAAACGGCGCGCAACCCATTCCTCCATGGCAAACCGGCGGCGAGCGCCCGCGTTGTCGCGGAGGTCCGATGACAGAATCTTGAGAGCGACGCGCTCGCCGGTTTCGCTGTCGATGGCGACGTAGACGTGGCTGCGGTCATTGGCATGGATCTCGCGCACGATGCGAAAGCCGTCGAGATCATAGGGAATGCGCGGCACCTCGGCCGCCGAGCGCCAGCTCTGCACCTTGGAGAACATCTTGCGCGCTCTCTTCCGGGAGGTTGTCGACGCGTACGATCTGGACCGTCAGATTATCGTCGCTGCCGTTCGCTGCGGCGCGGGCGACGATTTCGCGGGCAGCAGCGTCGAGGTCGTCCGCCGAGGTGACGAGGCTGCCATGTCGCGGGGGCTGATAAACTCGTGCACACCGTCGGTGCTCAAGACAAAGACGTCGCCGGGCTTCAGATCAAAGGCGAGATAGTCGATCTCGACATTGGGGTCGACGCCCAAAGCGCGATTGAGATAGCCTTCGGTCTTCGAGATCGACACGCGGTGATCCCGCGTCAGCTGCTCGAGGCTTCCCCCGGCGAGCTGAAAGATGCGGCTATCGCCGACATGGAAGATATGCGCGGTTCTGCCTTTGAAGACGATCGCGCTGAAGGTGCAAATATAGCCCTGGTTGTCATAGAGCCAGTTGCGGCGACTTTCAGCGTGGAGCCAGGCATTCGCGGCGCGGATCACGCGCTCGCCGGCCGTCTTTGCCGTCCAGGCATCAGAGGTGCAGTAATAGTCTGTCAGGAAGCTTTTGACGGCGGTTTCCGCCGCGATCCGGCTGACTTTGCTCGATGAGATGCCGTCTGCCATTGCGACGGCGATCCCCTTCAAAGCGAGGTCGGTCCCTTCCGGGATGAGGGCTCCATGGAAGTCCTGATTGAGGGGTTTGGCTCCGGCTTCGGAACACTGCCCGATGGTCACGGAAAGTTCGGTCACGGACGATCCGGTCAACATGAAGCTCCGTTTCGAGGCAACAGGCCGGGGGCCCCCAGTGTGACAGGGCCTCGTTGCTCGTCAATGTCGCCGATTGCCTTTTGTTGCGCTGCCGATTCACGTCACGTCTGATAGGCGACGTGACGATCGGAGCGGCTAGGGCCCAACGCGCGCGTGGTCTGAAAATCAGGCCGCGCCGACGGCGTAGCGCGATTGCACGAACCCTGAGGTGTGAGTGACCGTGCCCAGATGCGTGAGCTTCATGTCGGCCGGCAGCGGGCCAAACAGCGGCAGGCCATTGCCGATGAGTATGGGGATGTGCGTCAGCACCATGTCGGCGATCAGGCCGTCGCGCAGGAACGACTGGATCACCTGGCCGCCGTCGACATAAGCGCGCTTCCATCCTTTCGCATCGAGCTCCTCCATGAGCTGCCTCGGTTCGGAACGGCTGACGCGCACCTTGTCGGCAAGGCCTGCGCGCAAGTCGCTCTCCGCCAGCGTGCTGCTCATCACGACGACGGGCTTGGCGTAAGGCCATGGTTCGAACGTCGCCGCCTTCTCGTAGGTGCCACGTCCCATGATCAGGCCGTCCACCGTGTCCATGAACTCGTGGAAGCCGTAGTCGTGACCGACCTCCGGCCAGCCTTCAAGCCAATCGATCTCCCCGCCCAGACGCGCGATGAAGCCGTCGAGACTGGTGGCGATGAAGACGTGGCCGCTGGTCATGGCGCCGAAACTCTTTCGCAGTTGCGCTTGCGATGGGGGCTTCGTGCAAGGACATGCGATCTGATTCTGACAGCATTACGCCAAGGCGACGACGCGAGGGCGAAGCCGGAGGCGAACCGGCCACGGGGTGCAAGAAATCTGTACACGAACGTGAACGCCGCCCAATTGCCGCTGTGCAATCCTGGATTGCCGGAGTAGACGGCCTCATTGCGAGGGGGCGGCCGATGATTCTGCTACCGCAAAGACTGACCTGCACGCTGCGCGGCGCTCGTCGCCGCAATCAGCCTCTCGCCTGCACGCCCGGCTTTAACGACACCATCAACACCTCGCGCTCAAAGGCGCCAACGAGGGCGCGGCATTTATCAAAATCTCCTACGGCAAATGGCCTTGCGACGGGAATGTCGGCCTGGCGAAGGAGACTTCGCCAGGGAAATTCGTGCTGCACAGCACCCCAAGGCTGGTCGGCATCAATTCCCGGCAGCTCTCCCTTCCCTGCCGGGACGTACCATGTTGGGTACATCCAGTGCCTGGACGTCGTCCAGCCAGGCCGTCATCGTCGGCGAGACCGACGGAACGCTCCTAATCGGCAATCCGCACCAGTCTCTCGCGCGCTTCACTATCGTTCCCGGCCAGGTCGTGAACCTCGGGGAACTCAACATCGTCCCGACGGACCACCTCGACAATTCCGCACCGATTTCGATCGCGGATATCGAGCGACTTCACCATGGAGCGGCTCGGAAAGCCGTTCCGACACTCTCGTCGACGCTGGTGTCACGCCTGATGGCGCTGACCTCGCCGGGCAGGTCTACAAGCTCAGGTGGGAGAAGGTCGGCTCGGATAGGCCGCGCCGACGGGGATACTCTATCTCGCGAAATGCACGCAAACACAGCACCGCCCTCCTCGCGCTGACCGGCGCATCTCTGTTTGCGGCCTGCGGAGGCAATGTATCCGGAGACCTGACCACGGCGGCGCTCGGACAGAGCGGCGACGCCGTCATCACCATGGCGGCCGTGATGGACCGCAATGTAGAGATGTCGTGCATGAGCCTCGATCTCATGACTTCCGACGGTAAGCCGCCGCGGACCACGAGCGGTCAGCTCGCCTCGAAAGTCATACTCGGCTCGGGAACAATTTTTGACGGAGCGTCCGAGGTGGTCGGCTCCAAGCAAATCGCGCCCGGGACCTACAGCATCATCTCCGTCGACTGCAAACCTCCGGGCGGAAAAACGGCAACCTGACCGTAATGTCCCGTAGTCCTGGAGGATTTGCCACTTTCACTGTTGCGGCCGGTGAAGTCGTCAATCTCGGCAAGCTGATCATCATCGAGGTCCAGGCGGAGCCGGGCTCGTTCATGAAGCATGCGCGCTATGTCTATTCGGGGCACGTTGCGCCGCTGAAAACCGATCCGCGCGGTGCACTGAACAAGGAGCTGGCCGCGCGGCTTGTCGATCGCCCGATGACGTCGAACCAGTCAGCCCCTGCCGCAGGCCGAACTCGCCCGCATCTGCGAGCAGAGACGCGGCGAAACCGCCTGCGGCCCTGGTTCCGCCCAAGCCCGCAGCCTGCGAGCTTGCCGGGATCTAGGAACGAAAAGGGCCGGCGCCCGAGGGAGCCGACCCTTTGAATTTGATTCGCAGCCTTTTGCTCGGACCGACGATTCACGCGCCGGGCTGATAGGGCCCGGCACGATCGTGGTCCCGAGAACTTAGCGCGAGTAGAACTCGACCACGAGGTTCGGTTCCATCGTCACCGGATACGGCACGTCCGACAGAGCCGGGATGCGCGACATCTTCGCGGTCATCTTGTTGTGGTCGACCTCGATGTAGTCCGGCAGGTCGCGCTCGGCGCTCTTGATGGCTTCGAGCACGAGCGGCAGCTGGCGCGACTTCTCCTTCACCTCGACCACGTCGCCGACGCGCACGCGGTAGCTCGGGATGGTGACGCGGCGGCCGTTGACCGTCACGTGGCCGTGCGACACGAACTGGCGCGCGGCGAACACGGTCGGCACGAACTTGGAGCGGTAGACGACGGCGTCGAGACGGCGCTCGAGCAGGCCGATCAGGTGCTCCGACGTCGAGCCCTTGAGGCGGGTGGCCTCGACGTAGATCTTCGAGAAGGCGCGCTCGGAGATGTTGGCGTAGTAGCCCTTGAGCTTCTGCTTGGCGCGGAGCTGCTGGCCGAAGTCCGAAAGCTTCGAGACGCGGCGCTCGCCGTGCTGGCCGGGACGGCTCTGGCGCTTGTTGAGAGGGCTCTTCGGCCGGCCCCAGATGTTCTCTGTCAGGCGGCGGTCGATCTTGTGCTTAGCGCGGATGCGCTTGGTCATGGTACGGCACTCCAAGAGTTGTATGGTCATTATTGACCTGGAGCGCCCCCTCCTCTGTTGGCTCTCAATATTTCACGCGTCAGACGATAGGGTCTGACGCGATCATGTCCTGGACCAATGATCCACGCGTCAGACGATAGGGTCCGACACGATCATGGGTCCTGGACCGCTGATTCACGCGTCAGACGATAGGGTCCGACGCGATCATGGGTCCTGGAGCCAACCGACAGGCAGCACGCGATACTCTTGTGCCGCCACGGGTGCGCAAATGAAACGCGGGCCAAAAAGGCCCGCGCAACGGTCGGTTGATAGTCGGTTGCGAGGTCCCGGTCAACGAAAAGTCGAGCCGGGACCGAATTGGTTACTTCTTGGCCGTGGGGGCCGCGGCCGGGGGCGCGCCCGTCTCGTTCGAGGCCAGGGCCGGCCCGGCCTTTACATAGGCCGTGATCAGCTCCTTAACCTTGGCGCGCTGCTCGTCGGTGCAGGTCTGGGCCGGCGCGGTTTTCTCGTCGACGACGACTTCCTTATCGCCGTCCTTCTCGACCAGCTTGAGCTTGCCGGTGAGGAACATCACCGTGGTGAGGTGGAGCTGGTTGATGTACAGCGTTTGCTGGTCGGTCCACTTCTTCCTGTCGACCTCGCGGCGCATCAGTGAACGATGGTTCAAAGTCTGGTCGTCGGGCAGGTTGCACACCTGGGCGTGCGCCGACAGGCGGCCGACGCGGATGACTTCGCGGGCGATGTCGATGGGGATCATGGCTGCGTCGCGGTTCTGCTTGTCGACCATGATGATGGTGCCGTCTTTTTTCGAAAACTGCTGAGGCGTCAACGCCCAAGCGTAATCCATCAGGACCTGAACAGACTTGTCGCTGAGTTCGCCCTCACCGGCAACGGCCGCTCCCGCCGTCGTCAACATGGCGGCCGCAAGCGCAGCCGCCCTCATCCATGTTTTCGTCGCCATGATCATAATCCGCATCATCGTGCCCCTGCTGCGCTCAATTTCTTTTCTGTCACGAGCTGCCCCGGCCGCACCGGGCTTCATTAGGCTGTGCCGCGCTGGCGGGCATCGCTCGGCTCAAAACTTGGCCACATGATGGCGGCTCATGTGGACGTCTTGCGACCGTGGCCTTTGCCTTTTGCCAGCGTTGCAACAATGCCACGAAGGCTCCGGACTTCCTGCTCTGTCGGCGCTCAGACGCGTAAACATCGTCCGCAAATTCTGCACCACCGCAGGGCGTTTCTCCACCGGATTGAAGAACCCCATACGGTCCAGTTCGGCCTCGATATGCTCGAAGAAGCCGAACAGTTCCTCCTTCTTCTGCCGGGCGGTCCGAGCCGAGGTTGAGACCGGACTGCAACGGGCGTCTCGTAATTCGTGACGCGGCCCAAAGTTGCGTGCCCGCTGTCGCGCATCCAGCTGTAGCCAAGTAACAGGACGGCCTGGGCCAAGATTGAGGGAAGCGAACCGGGAATTTACCGGGATCATGATGAGCGCGTCGGCGACGGCGACCTCGCTCGTCTCGAGGCCGTTGCGCTCGCGGCCGAAAAGAATGCCGCATTGTTCGCCACGGGCGGTGCGCTCGCGCATCTCGGCGACGGCCTCCTCCGGAGTCAGCACTGGCTTTTTCAGGGGCCGCTGGCGGGCCGTGGTGGCGACAACGTAGTTGCAGATCGCCGATGGCGGCTTCGAGGTCGGGGAAGGCCTGCGCGTCGTCGATGACGTAGTTGGCGCCCGACGCCGCGATGCGCGCCTTCTCGTTCGGCCAGCCGTCGCGCGGGGCGATGAGGCGCAGCTCCTCGAGGCCGAAGTTGGCCATGGCGCGCGCGACCATGCCGATGTTGTCGGCGAGCTGCGGCTCCATCAGCAGGATGCGGCGGCGTGTCGCCAGGGCCGCGACCGGCGCGCCGGAGATGTTGGCGCGGCGGATGCCGTGACGCAGCTTGCGCAGCACGCGGCGGGCCCAGAACCAATAGTTCTCGCCCGACCAGGTCTTGTCGAGCGCGGCCATGGAGGCGGCCGAGATGACGTGCCTCACCCTGGCCCAGCAAGCGCACGGCGCCGTCGCCGACGACGATCTCCTTGTGGCGGGCGATGAAATCGTCGAGGGAGGCGATGCCCAGCGCGTCGGTGCGGCGCTTGCAGCCGGGGCATGTGGCTTGATCCGCCTCGCAGCGCAGCTCGGCGCAGTAGGTGAGGATCGGCTCCAGCGTTTCCCGGTCGAGCCCCGGCATGGCGAGGGCGGCGAGACCGGTATCGATCGTTTTTTCGTGGCAGATGTGAACGATCTCCGCCACGGGGCGCGGCGGATCGCCGATCACCGGGACCGGACGGCCTTCGGCCGTTGCAATCGTTCTGATACTCGCGTGCTCGTGACCCACTCGGACCTAGTTTTTGCTTATAAATGGCTGACGCGGCTGAAGTCGCGCTTGGCGAGATCGGCCTTGCGGATGACGAAATACACCGTGCTTCCAGCAAAGTCGCGCGTCACGTCGGCCAGGGGGCCGAGGCAAGGGTGCAATGGCGGGCAGTCGCGGTCAATTCGGCGGCTCAGCAGCCGTCACCGGGCGCTTCTTTGGGCCAAAGCCCTCGCCGGTTGGCCTCGCCCCTCGCCTGGCTCAGGACGGGAAGGCCGCAATCTCCTCGTCGGTCAAGTCGAACGTCGTCGTGACATCCGCCGCCGCCTTGTTGACCAATGTCGCACAATCCGGAAGGCTGAGCTCGTCCGCCTCGGCCGCGGCGTAAAGGAGGAGCCGCACGAGCGCCAATGCACTGCGCCGCTCTGCTATGGCTTCCGGCACTGCTCGCAAGGCCGTCAACTTTGGTATGGTTGCGCTGCACGATCCGACCCTCGCCGCTCTAACCTCGTTTCTCAGCTAAAAGCATCCCAGCACGCGGAACCACTCGGAGTTTTACGAGGGTTGCTCAAAATCGATCGTCGTCGACAGTCTTGCCGCGCGGCTTCCCGACGGACTTGCCATTGCCTTCCGGGACGCGAAGCAACTGCTCCAAGTCCTGATGCACATCCTTGAGCCTCGCCGCGATGGCCGGCAGGCCGGAGCTGTTCGCCACCGAGATCAGAAAGTCGACGGCGGATGCGAGGCGCCTCGCCAGCACCGCCCGCTCCTCGGCCGTTTGGTCGTCCCGTCCCATGGCGTCCGCTCCCTATGCAATAGGAGACCCAAACAACTATGGGTGCCCTCGCCCCGGTACTCGGAAACTTACGAGGAGAATGAAAAACAATTCGGCCCTTCAAATGAGGCCGTAGTGAATAGCCTTGACGACGGCGGTAATCTTGTCGCGCACGCCCAATTTCCGCATGGCGCTGTACATGTGATACTCGACCGTGCGGTGGGAAATATTCAGCCGTTCGCCGATCTCGTTGTAGCTCACGCCGTCACGTGAGAAGGCGAGGCATTCGATCTCCCGCGCCGAGAGCCGGGGGATAGGCTCTCCGACGGCTCTTGCATCCGTTGCCTCGAAATCCAGGCTGCGCTGCCAGACCTGAGCACTTAATGCATACAAATATGCAAGCTGCTTGCGGTCGCTCGGAGGGTCATCCTTGCGCCTGCTGATACTGACAAGATCCACGCGGTTGCCGGGGCCGCGGAAGGGCATGGTGATGCCAGAGTACACGCCGATCTCTCGGCTCTCCGCCATGAACTGCGTCTGTCTCTTCGTCATGGTACTTGGCAGCGCCTCGTCCCAAGCAAAGGGGCTTGTCGCGCGGAGCGTGAGATTAATGATTGGATCAATCCGCTCCAATTTCTGGTCGCGGTAGTAGGCAAGGAATCCGTCGGGGAACTGGCACAATGCGATACGCTTGAGCTTGAACGCGGATACCTCCGCCAGGCAGAAGTTCTCCAAGCCTTCTTGCGCTAGCGCGTTCTGGAACAGCCGGCCCAGCTCCTCGATATCCGAGGCTTCAAGAGTTCGCTCAACAAAGTCTTCGAACTCGTGCATGGGGGCCACGCGCTCAGCGGATCGTCGGCCTACACTCTAAGCCTCTGTGCCAGCCGAGGTCCATCCAGGATAGACAGTCTCGTTTGCCTAGGTCTGCTGATAAATGGCATGGACGCGGCTGAAGTCGCGCTTGGCGAGATCGGCCTTCCGGATGACGAAATACACCGTGCCCTCGGCAAAATCGCGGGTCACATCGGCCAGGCCCACCTGCAGCAGAAGCGTCCAGTCGTGCATCTCGGCCTCGCAGGCCGCGCGCTCAACCGCGTTTGGCTGGCGCTGGAAGAGCTTCATGACGCCCTTCGCCGAGGCGGCCGCGGTGAAACGTGGATCCCACTGCTCGGGATAAGGCCAGCCGCCGACGCGGTGCGGCAGCACCGCGCGACCGGATTGTAGCTGGCTCACTCCGATGTCCATCTGCGCGTCGAACACCTCGTCGGCTTCATCGCTGTCGAGGGCGTCGAGAATATCGTCGTCGTCGATCATGTCCTTGAACTGGCCCCGGTCCGGCATGGTCCAGACCTGGAGCAGGCTGGCGAACTTCGGAGGGTTGAAGCCGTTGCGCTCGGTTCGGGTCATCATCGTGCGCAGCGCGGCTGGAATTTCCCGCACGGCCCGCCGCGCCGGGGAGGATCTATCCCAGATGATCCGGCACGAGGCGGCGCTGTCGATCCAGGGTCCGCAGATGCCGTCCCAAAAGAACAGCAGCCGACCTTCGAAGGGAAGAAAATCTCCAAGCGCTTCAAGCTGCGCGATTTCGGCGAGGTCGATTTCAGCCACGAACTCGAGTGGGAGCGGCGTTGTGAGAGCTTCCGCTACCTCGTCGCCGCGTTTGAGCTTATCGGCGATGACGCCGCCGCCCTCGTAGCCGTTGCGGACGGGCCAGGCGAGATCAGGCGGCAGGTCCGGCAGGCCGCCAAACCGTGCCGCAACCGGTTTGGCCCCGGCTTGGAAGGCCACGGCTGGAAGACAGAACTCTTCAAGAGTCGCCGCGTAGGGAGCGAGGGCGGTCTCGGCCAGAAATGAATAGATATCGGACTTGTTCTCGAACATTGGGGGCCAGCGGGTTGTCAGTTCTCTAGGGAACTGAACGCTTAGCGATGCGCTGCACTCCCACCTGTTCCCTTCGGAACACCCGACCGCCGGAATTGTGAGTGCGCTGACAATCGACCGCTTTTTTGGGGACCCGCACCCGCCTTTTCCTCATTCAGCAGCAGCTGGCGCTCGCCGACGACTATCCAGCGGGCCCGTCCGCTGAGCGCTGCCGGCGGATGGACTGACAATTGATCGCGCCTCCTTGTTGCGGCGCACCCTGGCGGCTAAGGTCGAGACCAACGATCCACCCACCCGCGAAGGCCAATCCCTCATGCAGAAGATCAAGGTGACCGGCACAATTGCCGAGCTCGACGGCGACGAGATGACCCGCATCATCTGGAAGATGATCAAGGACAAGCTCATCCATCCCTACCTCGACGTCACCCTCGACTACTTCGATCTCGGCATCGAGACCCGCGACAAGACGGCGGACCAGGTGACCATCGATGCGGCCAACGCCATCAAGAAGCATGGCGTCGGGGTGAAATGCGCCACGATCACGCCCGACGAAGCCCGCGTGAAGGAGTTCGGCCTCAAGGAGATGTGGAAATCGCCCAACGGCACCATCCGCAACATCCTCGGCGGCGTCATTTTCCGCGAGCCCATCATCTGCAAGAACGTGCCCCGCCTCGTGCCCGGCTGGACCAAGCCCATCGTCATCGGCCGCCATGCCTTCGGCGACCAGTACAAAGCCACCGACTTCAAGTTTCCCGGCAAGGGCAAGCTCACCATCAAGTTCGAGGGCGAGGACGGCAAGGTCATCGAGAAGGAAGTGTTCAAGGCGCCCGCCGCCGGCGTCGCCATGGCCATGTACAATCTCGACGACAGCATCCGCGAGTTCGCGCAGGCCTCGTTCAACTACGGCCTGAACCGCAACTACTCGGTCTATCTCTCGACCAAGAACACCATCCTCAAGGCCTATGACGGACGCTTCAAGGATCTGTTCCAGGAGGTGTTCGACGCCGAGTTCAAGGACGAGTTCGCCAAGCGCAAGATCGTCTACGAGCACCGCCTGATCGACGACATGGTCGCCTCGGCGATGAAGTGGTCCGGCGGCTATGTGTGGGCGTGCAAGAACTACGACGGCGACGTGCAGTCCGACACGGTGGCGCAGGGCTTCGGCTCGCTCGGGCTCATGACCTCCGTGCTGATGACGCCGGACGGCAAGACCGTCGAAGCGGAAGCGGCGCACGGCACGGTGACGCGGCACTACCGCGAGCATCAGAAGGGCAAGGACACGTCGACGAACTCGATCGCGTCCATCTTCGCCTGGACGCGCGCGCTGACCCATCGCGCCAAGCTCGACGACAACGCCGAGCTGGCCAAGTTCGCGGCGACGCTCGAGAAGGTGTGCGTCGACACGGTGGAAGCGGGCTTCATGACCAAGGATCTGGCGCTGCTGGTCGGTCCTGACCAGAAGTGGCTGACGACGTCCGGCTTCCTCGACAAGGTCGACGCCAACCTCAAGGCGGCGATGGCGAAAGCCTGAGGGGCTCAGCGCGCGCACGCCGCAACGCCGCCGCAGTTTTCCTCTTCACGTCGTCTCCCGTTCAATTTTCGGGCGAGGAGAAAGACGTGGGACGGATCTTGCGAAGGGTGGCGGTCGCGGGCGTCGTGGTTGTGGGCGGCTTGTTCGTCGCTAACACGAGCCTCCTCGGGCCGGCCATGACGGGCAAGCCGGTGCTGCTCGCGCACCGCGGCATGGCGCAGACATATCCGCCCGAAGGGCTGGAGAACGACACCTGCACGGCGACGCGCATCCGCACACCGGAGCACGCGTTCCTGGAGAACACGCTCCCCTCCATGCAGGCGGCATTCACGGCGGGCGCCGACATCGTCGAATTCGACATCCACCCGACCACCGACGGACACTTCGCGGTGTTGCACGACTGGACCGTCGATTGCCGGACCAATGGAAAAGGCGTGACGCGCGAGAAGTCGCTCGCGGAATTGAAGGCGCTCGACATCGGCTACGGCTACACGGCGGACGGCGGCGCCACCTATCCGTTCCGCGGCATGGGCGTGGGCCTGATGCCATCGCTCGACGAGGTGCTGGCGACGTTTCCCAACAAGCGCTTCCTGATCAACATCAAGAGCCGAGACGCGGAGGAAGGCCGCAAGCTCGCAGCGCGCCTTGCCAAGCTGCCCGCAGAAGGGCGTGCTTTGCTCACCGTCTATGGCGACGACACGCCGATCGATGCCGTCAGGGCCACCCTGCCCGACGTGCGCACAATGGGGCGCGGCGTCTTGAAGCGCTGCGCTCTCAGCTATCTCGGTGTCGGATGGAGCGGCTACGTTCCCGCAGCCTGCAGGGGCACGATGCTGCTCGTGCCGGTCAATTATACCTGGGCGCTCTGGGGCTGGCCGAACCGCTTTCTGGCGCGCATGCGGGATGTGGGAACGGAGGTCTACGTCGTCGGTCCGTTTACGGGGCGCGAGTTCAGCACCGGGATCGACACGGCCTATGAAGTCGCTCAACTGCCCAAAGGCTACGACGGCGGCATCTGGACCAACCGCATCGACGCGGTGGCGCATATGCTAAAGGACGCCCGACCGGACGCCCCTTCAAAATAATCGGCGGCTTGTTGTCAGCCCAATCGTGCGCCGGGCTTCGGGCCGGCCAGCGGACGATGCATCCGCTTATACTTGTCGCACGCCGACATGAAGATGGCGCAGCGCAGACGGAAGCTCGAGATGCCGATGGCCAAAAAGGAGGTCACGAGGACCATGTCCTCGGCGACGGCAGGGCCGTCCAATACGACCACTCCGATGATGCCGATGATGCCGCTTAGGGCAATTACGATCCAGCCAGCGAGGTTCGGCACCTGCGCGGCTTTCGAGGTTAGATGTCGCATGTGAGTAGCTAGAATCTCTTCCCCCAAAACGGGGTCTATCTTACCTGAGTCTGGCGCACTTTGACGAGGCGCAAAATTCGCGGCACCTCATGCTCTCAATGCGCGACGAATGACACATGCCAAATCAACGCAGGGGTCAGCAACGCGGTTCCGGCATGTAATTATTCGTTAAAATCCAACATTGGTCGAAGATCTGGTGTCGCCGGGATCAAGTTACAAGGGCACCGAAACTTGCGCGCAACTTGCGCTGGTGGCCGAGGCCATCGAGCGTAATCTCGTACATGCCACTCGCCGGCTGGTTGATGAGCCCGAGCTTTTTAAGCCTATGAAGCTGCGAGACAACGGCGCCGGAGGTGTCCTGGAAGCCCTTCTGCGCCAGCGCATTCAGAAGTTGCTGCAGCGAGTAGGGCCGCGTCTCGCGGGCGAGCGCGTCGAGCAGGATCAGCTCGCGGATGCGGCTGCGCTGGTTGCGGCCGATGTCATCCAGCTCTCCACCGTCGTCGCTACCAAAGTCTAAGGCCGCGCCAGGGGGGACTTCTCGCGAAGGAGCGCCGTTTGCCAGAGGACGTGCGCCCGGGCCGGCTGTCTCGATGACATGGTCCAGGGCATCGAGCTTGGCGCGGAAGTCCGCGATCAGGGCGCGGACATCGGCGGGACGCAGGGGCGCACGCTGGAACATGGGCTGAAACAGCTCGCGCGCAAAGACCGCGGAGAGGCGGTCGACAAAAGCTCTGTCTTCGCCGTCGTCTGCGCCCATGACCTCAACCCAACGCTCAATATCGATCAACAACGCATTGTCCGGAATTGCCGTCACATCGCATAGCATTCGATGCACACCGTTGCATACGATACTGCCATTGCCTGCGGATTGCAGCAACTTGCATTGCATTCTATTCTTAACATTCGTTACATTCCATATTATCTCGATTTCGTATCTGTCTGTTTTTGCGCGTTATTTTCGTTGACCTGCTTCGGCGAATTCCATGTGGATGCGCCGTCTCCATTCGGATCCGATACGTTCTCATTTCAGATTATGATTTGCTTGCAAGCCATTCGAATGGCGCATGAACTTCCAATTCGCCCTTCCCCATCGAGCGCATGGCTCCAGCGTCCCTGACATCAGGGGCCGCGAGGGATGGGGCGGACACATGACTCAGTCGCTTTGGGACATCATCGAGCGGTTCGTATTCGATCCGAGCTTCGTCGATCTGGTGGTGTGGTTCCCCCACCTCTCGTGGCACGAGTTCGCGGCCTCTACGGCGACCGTGGTCGTCTACAAATTCATCTCGCAGCAGATCGAGAAGATTGCGACCTTCCACGCCCGGCGGCTCGTTTCCTGGTGGCTGCTCAGGCTCGCGCTTATGGTGAGGCCTTCTTGAGCGAGGAGGCTTTGGCCCTCACGCCGCGGCTCGTGTGCCCGGCCTGCTGCACGGCGCCCTGAAGCATCTCGCGGAACTCGTCGCGCTTCTCATGGATGGAGGCGATGACGAGACCCGTCGGCACGCCGAGACCGACGAGCGCTGCTTCGGAGAGCTGAAGGCTGGCCTCGATGGTCTCCGGCACCGCGTCGGTGACGCCGATCTCATAGAGGTGGCGTGCGTGCTCGGCATCGCGGGCGCGGGCGACGATGACGATCTTGGGCCGGATCGAGCGGACAGCGCGGACCAACTCGTCGAGCTCGGGCCATGTGTGCATGGTGATGATGACGGCGTGCGCGTCCATGAGACCGCACTTGGTCAGGAACTGCGTGTTGCGGCCGTCGCCGAAATAGACCGGCCGGCCGGCCGCACGCGCTTCGCTGACGAGCTTGGGCTGGCGCTCGGTGACGACGTGCGAGATCTGGTGACGCTCCAGCATGTCGGACACGAGCTGGCCGACGCGGCCGTAGCCGACGACGATGGCGCGCACGCGCTGATCCTCGGACGGCAGCATGGCGAGCGCGGGATCGGCTTCCGTTGTCTTGGTATTGAACCGCCGCGCCATTTTCTTGGCGAAGCTATCGAACACCGGAATGAGGGCCATCGAGATCGACACGACGGCAATGAGAAAATGCGACTGGTCGGACGGCATGAGGCCGTTCACGGTCGCCATGCCAAGGACGATGAAGGCGAACTCGCCCGCGGGGCCGAGCAGGAAGGCCGCTTCGATGGCTGCCGGCCAGCGGAATTCGAACAGCCGCAACAGCGCGGCGACGATGAAGCCCTTGACGGCAACGAGGGCAATCACCGCCGCGATGATCGACAAGGGATGGCTCACGACCTCCTTGATCTCGATGCTCATGCCGACGGTGAAGAAGAAGAGGCCGAGCAGGAGGCCCTTGAACGGATCGATGGCGGTCTCGATGGCGCGGCGGAATTCCGTTTCGGCGAGCAGCAGGCCGGCGACGAAGGCGCCGAGGGCCATGGAGAGGCCGGCGCTTGCGGTCAGGAGACCGCTGCCGACTGCCACCAGCAGCGTCGCGGCGACGAACAGCTCGATATTCTGGCTCGAGGTCACGAGCCTGAAGAGGGGTCGCAGAAGCGCGGTGCCGACCACGACGATGAAGCCGATGGCGAGCGAGGCCTGTCCGAAGGCCAGCGCGATGCTGGTGAATACGGAGCCATCGTTACCGGGGCGGAGGATCGTCACCAGCAACAGCAGCGGCACGACGGCGAGATCCTGCAGCAGCAGGATGGAGAAGCTCGTGCGCCCCGTGGCCGTACGAAGACGCTGCTGCTGCGACAGCAGCTCGACGACGATCGCGGTCGAGGACAGCGCCAGGCTCAGGCCGATTATGGTGGCGGCGGCCGGCTCGACACCAAGAAAGCTCGCAGTGGCGCCGATGACGACAGCGGAACAGGCGACCTGAGCGCCGCCGAGGCCGAACACCAGCCGGCGCATGGTGACAAGGCGCTGGATCGGAAGCTCGAGCCCGACCAGGAACAACAGAAAGACGATGCCGAGCTCGCCGAACAGCGACAACTTGTCGGCATCGGCGACGGCCACCCAGTCGAGGGCCGGATAGGCGGCAATGAACGAGCCGAGCGCGTGGGGGCCGAGCAACGTACCGGCGAGCAGGAAGCCGAGGACGGGGCTTACCTTGAGACGGCCAACCAGCGGGACGATGATCGCGGCCGTGGTGAGAAACACCATCATGTCGCTGAAGATGCCCGGATCGTGCGTCTGCATGGTCCCCCTCTTCCTGATGAAATGCGCTGAAGGCGATGTCGGCCGCTAGGGTGCGCGTGAGCGCGCGAGCCGGGGTCGCTGCTTCAGTGTTGCATCGTTGAAAGCCGAGGTCACGCCCAGATGTGGGGCAAAGCGTGCGTTTTGCGGGCATAGGTCAGCGATATGCACGCGATATCGCCGCACCGTGCAGTTGCGCGGCGACTAGCGAAGGTGCGCCGCACTCTTTACGCGGCGCACAAAGGTCTCACGCAGCGCCGAGCCGGGCTTCGATGGCGGCGAGCGCCGCGTCGGCCTTGCGAGCCGTCGGGACCGCCGGCCTGGGCCATGTCGGGACGGCCGCCGCCGCCCTTGCCGCCAACCGCTTCCGAGCCGGCCTGCACCAGATCGACGGCGCTCACCTTGTCGGCGAGGTCGTTGGTCACGGCGACGACGATGCCGAGCTTGCCGTCGGCGGAGTTGTTGGCGATGGCGACGATGCCGGAGCCGACCTTGGCGCGGCCGTCGTCGGCCATGGCCTTGCAGGTCCTTCATCTCGACGCCCGAAACGGAGCAGCTTGCAGGAACTTGCGGCCGCCGATCTCGATGATGGCCGGCCCGGCGTCCTTGCCGGCGCCACCGCCGCCGAGCGCGATCTGCTTCTTGGCGTCGGCGAGCTGGCGCTCGAGCTGCTTGCGCTCCTCGACCAGCGCCTTGAGGCGCTCGACGAGATCCTCGGGGCGCGTCTTCAGCAGCGCCGCCGCATCCTTGACGCGCTGTCGGCCTCGTTGAGGTAGGCGCGCGCGCCGTCGCCGGTCAGCGCCTCGATGCGGCGCACGCCGGCCGAGCTCGCGCTTTCGCCGACGACCTTGACGAGGCCGATGTCGCCGGTGCGGCGCGCATGCGTGCCGCCGCAGAGCTCGACCGACCAGGCCTTGTTCGATCCCGGCGATCCTTGCTCGCCTTCGGCAAGACGCCCATCGACACGACGCGAACCTCATCGCCGTACTTCTCGCCGAACAGCGCCATGGCGCCGGACGCCTTGGCGTCCTCGACGCGCCATCAGGCGCGTCTCGACCGGGCTGTTCTGCGAGCACGATGGCGTTGGCGATCTCCTCGACCGCGGCGATCTCCTCGGCGCTCATCGGCTTCTGGTGCACGAAGTCGAAGCGCAGGCGATCGGGCGAGACGAGCGAGCCCTTCTGCGCCACGTGCGGCCCGAGCACCTGGCGCAGCGCCTCGTGCAGCAAGATGCGTCGCCGAGTGGTTGGCGCGCGTCGCCGTGCGGCGCGCATGATCGACCTCGAGCTCGACGGCCTCGCCGGACTTGAAGCTGCCCTTCTCGACGTGGCCGAGGTGGACGAACAGATCGCCGAGCTTCTTTTGCGTATCGGTGACGCGGAACAGCGCGCCCTTGGCGCCCCTGATGAGACCTGGTCGCCGACCTGACCGCCGCTTTCGCCATAGAACGGCGTCTGGTTGAGGATGAGCGCGCCCTCGTCGCCGGCCTTGAGCGACTTGACGGGCTTGCCGTCCTGAACCAGCGCGCGGATCTCGCCTTCGGCCGCCTCGGTGTCGTAGCCCAGGAACTCGGTGGCGCCGGTCTCTTCCTTGATCTCGAACCAGATCTCTTCGGTCGCGGCTTCGCCCGAGCCCTTCCAGGCACGGCGCGCTTCGTCCTTCTGCTTCTCCATGGCGGCGTCGAAGGCCTTGGTGTCGACGGCGATGCCGCGCGCGCGCAGCGCGTCCTCGGTCAGGTCGAGCGGGAAGCCGAAGGTGTCGTAGAGCTTGAAGGCGACGTCGCCCGGGAAGGTCGCGCCCTTGCCGAGACCGCGAGGAAGCCTCGCCGAGCAGCTTGAGGCCGTTGCCGAGCGTGTTCTTGAAGCGCGTCTCTTCGAGCTTCAGCGTCTCGGTGATGAGGGCTTCGGCGCGGCCGAGCTCGGGATAGGCGGCGCCCATCTCGCGCACGAGCGCGGGGACGAGGCGGTACATCAGCGGATCGACGCAGCCGAGCTGGTGCGCATAGCGCATGGCGCGGCGCATGATGCGGCGGAGCACGTAGCCGCGGCCCTCGTTCGACGGCAGCACGCCGTCGGCGATGAGGAAGCTCGTGGCGCGCAGGTGGTCGGCGATGACGCGGCGGGCGGGCTTCACGTCCACGCCTTCGCGGATTGTCACCGGCGCCGAGCTTGCGGCTCTCGTCGCGGATGGCCGCGATGAGGTTGCGGAACAGGTCGATCTCGTAGTTGTCGTGCGTGCCCTGCAGCACGGCGGCGATGCGCTCGAGGCCCATGCCGGTATCGACGGACGGCTTCGGCAGGTTGACGCGCTCACCCGAGGGCGAGCTGCTCGAACTGCATGAAGACGAGATTCCAGATCTCGATGAAGCGGTCGCCGTCGGCGTCGGGCGAGCCCGGAGGGCCGCCCGGGATCTTGTCGCCGTGGTCGTAGAAGATCTCGGTGCAGGGGCCGCAGGGGCCCGTGTCGCCCATCTGCCAGAAGTTGTCCTTGGTGGCGATGCGGATGATCCGGTCGTCGCCGAAGCCGGTGAGCTTCTTCCAGATGGCGTAGCGCTTCGTCGTCCTCGTGATAGACGGTGACGGTGAGGCGCTTCTTGTCGAGGCCGAAGTCCTTGGTGATGCAGATCCCAGGCGAGCTCGATGGCGCGCTCCTTGAAGTAGTCGCCGAACGAGAAGTTGCCGAGCATCTCGAAGAACGTGTGGTGGCGCGCGGTGTAGCCGACGTTGTCGAGGTCGTTGTGCTTGCCGCCGGCGCGGACGCACTTCTGCGAGGACGCGGCGCGCGACGTAGGGCCGCGTCTCCTGGCCGGTGAAGACGTTCTTGAACTGCACCATGCCGGCGTTGGTGAACATCAGCGACGGATCGTTGCGCGGCACGAGCGGCGACGACGGCACGACCTCGTGGCCCTCGGCCTTGAAGTACTCGAGGAACGCCCGCCTGATCTCGTTGACGCCAGTCATCTCTCAATCCTGCAATCGCGGTTGGCCATGCGAGCGCTTGGCCTCGCACAAGCTTCGGCACCTGATTTCGAGGTGCCTGGATCCCGGCCGTCGGTCCGGTCGCTGGCCTCGGCATGGCGCGCGGCTTCGCACCGGGGAAACTGCGCGTCGGCTGGCCGAGGGCCGGCATCGCACGCTCCTGCCGCTGCCACGCTGATCCGCACCGATGCTGTCCAGAAATGCAGCGTGCGCCGCCTTGCCGCCACTCGAGCGACGCCGGGGCTCGGGCGCGTGGCGGCGCAAAGGCGCCCTGCGGGCGCTTTGCCGTGGGCCGCTTTAGCGGGCCTCCCGGGCTGGCCGGAAACGCAAACGGCGCAGCCACCGTTCGAAGGCCGGGCTGTTTTGCGAGACTTGCTGCCGATGGGGCTGCCGATCAGCGCTTGGCCGCGGGCGCCCTTCTTGGGCGCGTCGTCCTCGGGCTCCGGCAGCACGCCGTCCGCGTCCGGCTCCTCGCCGTCCTCGGCGGCCCTGGCGTCCGGCTCGACCAGCATCTTGTCGACGATCAGGCCCGCGTTGGCGCGGATGGCCTTCTCGATCTTGTCGGCGATCTTGGGGTTCTGCTTCAGGAACAGCTTGGCGTTCTCGCGGCCCTGGCCGATGCGCTCGCCGTTCGTAGGAGATCCAGGCGCCCGACTTCTCGACGATGTTGGCCTTGGTGCCGAGGTCGATCAGCTCGCCGGTCTTGGAGATGCCCTCGCCGTACATGATGTCGAACTCGACCTGCTTGAACGGCGGGGCGACCTTGTTCTTCACCACCTTGACGCGGGTCTGGTTGCCGACGACCTCCTCGCGCTCCTTGATCTGGCCGATGCGGCGGATGTCGAGGCGGACGGAGGCATAGAACTTGAGCGCGTTGCCGCCGGTCGTCGTCTCGGGGTTGCCGAACATCACGCCGATCTTCATGCGGATCTGGTTGATGAAGATCACCATGCGTGCCGGACTTCGAGATCGAGCCGGTGAGCTTGCGCAGCGCCTTGCTCATCAGGCGGGCCTGCATGCCGGGCTGCATATCGCCCATCTCGCCGTTGAGCTCGGCTTCGGGTGTCAGCGCCGCGACGCTGTCGACGACGAGCACGTCGACGGCGCCCGAGCGCACGAGCGTGTCGGCGATTTCGAGCGCCTGCTCACCGGTGTCGGGCTGCGAGATCAGAAGGTCCTCGATCTTGACGCCGAGCTTCCGGGCGTAACCCGGATCGAGCGCGTGCTCGGCGTCGATGAAGGCGCAGATGCCGCCCTTCTTCTGGGCTTCCGCGATCACCTGCAGCGTGAGCGTCGTCTTGCCCGAGCTCTCGGGGCCATAAATCTCAATGACGCGGCCCTTGGGAAGGCCGCCGATGCCGAGCGCGATATCGAGACCGAGCGAGCCGGTCGAGATCGACTTCGACGTCGATCTTGTCGTTGGCGCCCAGTCGCATGATCGAGCCCTTGCCGTAGAGCTTGTCGATCTGCGCCAGTGCGGCGGCCAACGCCTGTGACTTGTCCATTTTACCCCCTTCGACGACGTGCAGCTCCGGCTTGGTCATGTTGGCACCTTATGACACGTTAAGGATTGAGTTGCAGATGAGCAATGTGGACGCGAACAGTTGAGCTGCTTGTACACGTTTTGTTCTCATCCGTCCAGCCCATTTACAAAGGCTTCGCTCATTCTCCGGTAACGGGCTCTTAGGGCTCTCCATGTCAGGCTGCCGAGCTTCGTCCTCTATAGGGTGAGTCCCGGCGTTGATCGACGCTCTGTCCACAGCCCGTTCCGGAATGATGGCGGCCAGCGCCAAGCTGGACGCCGTGGCGGAACGCGTGGCGTCTTATGGCGCGACGACTCAGGAGCAGTCCCAGGCGGCAGCGGGCGGAGGCGGACCTGTTCGGATCGCTTACTTGCCGCTCCCCGGCGGCATCCCGGATGCTACCGAGGACCTGACGACGATGATGGAAGCCGAGCACAGCTTCAAGTTCAACGCGGTCGTGTTCACGACAGCCGCGGACATGCTGAAGTCGCTTTACGACGCGGTCGACTGAGCGCTACTTCGGCTGGATGCTCTGATCACCTCCGGGCTCGCCCGGAGGCGGCAGCACGGGCGTCGTGTTCGGATTAGGCACTGGCGCTTGCTTCTGGATCTTGGAATCCATGTCGCGCGGCGGCTCGAGCACACCCTCGTTCTGCTTCAGATGCTCCGACAGCGGTTTGTCGAGTGGTGCGGTTTCGCCTTTGGCATCCGGGACCGGCGTACTTTCGGCCGGCGGATCGGCGATGTTGGGCATGCCTGGCGGAGGCGCGGGCTCAGGCGCCGGCTGCGCCAACGCTGGCGCTGCCACGAGAGCCGCAAGGCCCAGCGCGGCCATTATTCCCGCCCCCTGAGTTCTTCTCCCTGGCATGCGTGCGCTCCTTTGTTTCGCTCAGGGGTGTTTCCGCGTTTGAAACGCTCCAAAACCCTGGTCGTTTGCTTTGTCGTGCTTCTTATCGGAAAACCGCTTCACACCCCCGGATCAAGTCCGAGGACATGCTTTTCCGGAAGCACTCAGAACGAAACCGTGCGACATCGTCAGGGGTTCCACCCGAGCGAAGCCATGGAGAGCGCCATGCACGATGAAAAGTTCAATCTGTCGCTGCGCAAATTCCTGAAGGAAGTGGGCATCTCCTCGCAGCAGGCGATCGAGGATGTCGTGCGCGAAAAGGGGCTTGCGGGTTCCGGCAAGCTCAAGGTGCGCATGGTGCTTACAGCCGAAGGCACGGACTTGAAGCACGAGGTCAACGGCGAGATCGACCTCGGTTGATCGTTGCCGTCTCAGTGCCGCCGTCAGCTCAATCAGATCGCCTTATAGGAGCGGCAGGGCTTCAAGGCCCTGCTTTCGAACCTGATCCCCATCGTCTGGCCCTTGATCCACGCCAGGCTGCAGATGATCTCGTGCTTCTCGTCGCAGAAATAGAAGCGGAAGTTGTTGGCCAGGAGCCTGGCTTTGACCTCCTCGCCGATGTTTTGGATCTTGGCGCCGCTGACGCTCAGATCCTTGATCATGCAGGGTCTGGGCGTGATCAGGCTGTCGTGCCAGATGTAGCCGTACTTCATTCGCTGAGGCACGCGCTTCATGACGCGGCGACAGTCTTCTTTGTCCTTTTTAGCAGGACCCGTGTCACCTGCGAGGAATCGGCTCGCCTTTGATATAAAATTCATCGACCGCATCCCTGACGCAGTACGCTATGGAATGGCCGGACTATAGGTTAGTTCGTTTAAGGACCGATTAAAGAATGTGTTCACGGTTCTAAGTCGGTGCCGCGGGCTGTCCCCCCTTCCCCCAGGGCCCTATTTCTCCCCGAATGATCTGACATGACGAGTTGCCTCGTCCCAAGACCGAACCCGGCATATCCGGCACAGCAGTGCCGGGTAGACTGCAAAGCAGCGATGGGGTTGCATAGAGACATGCTTTCGGCTCGCGTCGTTACACTGTTGGCCGCGCTCGCGGTGGCGCTTGTCGGTGCCGTCGACGCCCCGGCCGCAGCGCCGAGCCAGACTCACATGGCCCAGACTTACATGGCAGAGCTTCCAGTCGCGGGCTCGGCGCCCGTGCGCCTGCATGTCGAGGAATGGGGCAGCGGCGCGCCGATCATCCTCTTGCACGGCCTCGGCATGTCAGGGTTCACCTGGCGTCACATTGCGCCTGAGCTTGCCGCAACTCATCGTGTCATTGCGATCGACCTCAAAGGTTTCGGCCGCTCGGACAAGCCTCTCGACAGCGCCTATTCCGCTCGCGATCAGGCGCACCTCATCGCCGCGTTCGTCGAGCAGAAGCAGTTGGATCAGGTCACGCTCGTCGGCCACTCCTTCGGCGGCGTCGTGGCTTTGCTCGCGGCGCTGGAGCTGAAGGATCGCGCGCCCGGCCGCGTCGCCCGTCTGGTCATCATCGACGCTCCGGCGTTGCCGCAGAAGTTCGCCGATGCGGCGATACTGGTCTCAGCGCCTCTGCTGCCCGATGCGTTTCTCGGCACGGCCCCGCCTGAAATGCTGGTTCGCGGCGCCCTGAAGCTCTCGCGACATCCGCGCCGTCCGCCGCCGGAAGAGGACGTCAAGGAATACGCCGCGGCTCTCACCGATGCCGGCGGACGTCACGCTCTCGTCGCCACGGCGCAGGGCATCTTGTCCAACGAGACCAAAGCCTGGGCCGATGCCTATCGCCGCCTCGATCAGCCGGCGTTGCTGATCTGGTGCCGCAACGACGACATCGTTCCCATTGCCACCGGACGCAAGCTCGCCCGCATCCTGCCGAACGCAAGCCTGACCGTGCTCACGACCTGCAATCACATCCCTCAGAACGAGCGGCCGGCGGCCGTCCTGTCGGCGCTGCGGCAGTTTCTGGGGGTGACACTACCCTACCCGGGATAACAAGTCTGTCAATGATCCGGCCATTTCGAGCGCGAATTGTCGCAATAGTGTTACAAATAGGGGAAATAAGCGTTCATAGGCCCAGAGAACTCATTTGCGTGCCTGGTCGGCCAGTATGGGTCCCACACGGAACGCAAACATGACGCGCCGGAAAATCGATCTCGTTTTTTTTGACGCCGGAGGCGGCCACCGCAATGCGATGCGGGCGCTTGCCGAGGTTCTTGGCAAAGCAAAACCTCATTGGCACGTCGAGCCGGTCAACCTTCAGCAGCTTCTGCTTTCGGTGGACCCCGTTTTTCTCACGACCCGGATCAAATCGGAGAATGTCTACAACGCCGCCTTGGCGCGCGGCTGGACGCGAAGCTCGCGCCCGTTCCTGCGGCGCCTTGCAGAAGGCCATCCGACTGCAGGCGCCGGTCATGGAGCGGAAGCTGATCGAGCACTGGCGCAAGTCCAGGCCGGATATGGTCGTGTCGCTCATTCCGAACTTCAATGGCGTGATGTTTCAGGCTCTCAGAGCCATCGACCCCAAGGTGCCCTACGTCACGATCATGACGGACCTCGCCGACACGCCACCGCATTTCTGGCAGGAGCCCCAGGATCAGCATCTCATCTGCGGCAGCGCGAAAGCCTTCCTGCAAGCGCATCTGACCGGCTGGTATCGCCCCGAACGGATACTGAAGACGAGCGGCATGATCCTCTCGCCCTCGTTCTACGATGAGCCGCGCGCACCGCTGCTTTCGCGCGCCAGCCTCGGGCTCGATCCCGAGCTGACGACGGCGCTGATCATGTTCGGCGGCAACGGCTCCGCTGTCTCGGCAAGCATCCTCGACCAACTCGAGGCGTCAGGACTGCCCGTTCAGTCGATCGTGCTGTGCGGCCGCAACGAGAAGCTCCGCGCGAGCCTCGCGGGCCGTCCGCGCTGTCACGCCGTCGGCTTCACCGATCGTGTGGCGGATTACATGCGCCTCTCAGATCTCTTCATCGGCAAGCCCGGACCCGGCAGCATGAGTGAAGCCCTGCACATGGGGCTTCCGGTCATTGTCGAAAGCAATGCGCGAACGCTCGTGCAGGAGCGCTATAATATTCTCTGGGCCGAGGAGCAGGGCGTCGGGCTCGCGCTCTCGAGCTTTGCCGAAATCGACAAGGCCCTTCGATATTTGCTCAGTGGCAGCACCTTGGAAAGCTATCGCGCCCGCGCCGCCGCGCTCAAGAACACTGCTGTCTTCGAGATCCCTGACATGCTCGAAGAGATTCTCGCCAGCAAGCCTGCGGATGACCGTCCATTCTCCGCCAGTCTCAGAGCGAAGGCAGCGCTGCCGGCCTAACGACGGGTGCCGTTCAATGTGGGGCGGCACAAAAGCGGGTCTCTCGCAAGAGAAACTGCGTTCTCTTTCGGGTCAGGAGCAGCCGTTCAGCACGGCGGCGCACCGGCAGTGCGACTGGCTCGGTTTGGACCACGTTTAAATGACCAACGGCGACCGTGGGTGCTATGGTGTGTCGGGGGGACAGCCTTAAAGGAGTGTCCCATGTCGAAAAATCTCCTGTCTCACATCCCTCAAATCCCGCCAGCGATATCAGGCCTGGCCTTGGCCTTGATGGTCGGGGTGGGCGCGCCGTCGGTTGCGACAGCCGGCGATGCGGAGGCCAAGCGATTGATGAAGGCCATGTCCGACTACGTGTCGGCACAGCAAGCCATATCGTTCGACTATGACGCCGACCTCGAGGTCATCACCAAGGACAAGCAGAAACTCGCGCTGGCGAGCTCGGGCGCAGTCGCGCTCGCCCGCCCGGACAAAATCCGCGCCACGCGATCTGGCGGCTTTGTCGATGTCGAGACTGTTTTCGATGGCAAGACGCTTTCGCTCTTTGGCAAGAACAAGAACGTCTATGCTCAGGTCGAGATGCCCGGCAGCATCGATCATCTGGTCGACGAGCTAAAGGATAAGTACGACCGGCCCCTTCCTGCAGCGGACTTGCTGCTCTCCAATCCCTACGAGCAGTTGATGGCCGATGTGATCGACGTCAAAGACCTCGGCAGCGGCGTGATCGGCGGCACGGAGTGCGATCATCTCGCCTTCCGAAACAAGGACGTCGATTGGCAGATCTGGATCGCCCAGGGAGACAAGCCCTATCCTTGCCGGTTCGTCATTACCTCCAAGATGATTGCCTTCGGCCCGCAGTACAGCATCGAGGTCCGCAACTGGAAAACCGGGACTGAAGTTGCCTCGAGCGACTTCAGCTTCAAAGCTCCGGCAGATGCCAAGAAGGTGGACGTAAAAGACCCCAAGAGCGGCATGGATGAATTGCCGAGCAATTTCGTGATGGGAGGCACCCAATGACAATGGCAAAAAACATTGGCTTCTTGCTGCTGTTCGGGATGCTCTGGTTTGGTGGCCTCGGGTTTGGCGGAGCACTGCCAATCCCCGGTGCGAGCCATATCTCCTCCACTGCCCAGGCTGAAGTCGGGCGTCCACTCACGCCGGTCAGTGTCGCCGGGGTGGCGCGACGTTCGGCGCGCCGCTGATCGACCGGGTCTAACTTCTGGATCGTCTCGGGCTCACTGCGGCGGTGGCGGATGAGCGCGCTCGCATTGTGCCCGGACGACAGGAGGTCTTTCCGTGCCAGGACCAGATAGGGACGAGCTCTTACAAAGATTGCGGAGCTTGCCACGCCAGTTGCTGATGGCGTTGATCAACGGGACCGCCATCCTGGTTATCGTCGCGGCTATCCTCGCGCTCGTTGCGACGTCGAGGGTCATGCATCTTTCCGAAAAGGTCGCCTCGACGATGACCGATGCGGTGCTTTCGCGGATTGATGTCGAGCCGCAGCAAGTTCGCGCCCGCATCAACGGTGTCGGTGAAGATGTGCGCGCGCTGGCGGAAACACTCAAGCAGGCCAAGGCCGAAGGAGCAATTCGGCCGGACCCGGACATTCAGCGACTTACCGAAAGAGTTGGCGCGCTGCAGGCAAGCATCGATCGCCTTGGCGATGCCCGATTGAGCACTTGTCGATGACGCCATTGCTCGAGCTGCACGCGAGGTCGCCGAAGGCTTCGAGAATTTCAGGTCGTGCGGCAAGGCTTTGCCCTCGCCTGCGGCCGCGGCACCCCCAAGAGAGGTGTCCGCGGTGGCGATGCTCTCTTCTCCCGCGATCAGATAATCATCCGACACCGGCCTCAGACGCCGTCAGGGTGACTAGCGCCCCAGCTGCTCCTTCACCTTGGCGGCGAGCTGCGGCAGCGAGAACGGCTTCGGCAGGAAGGCGAACTGCTCGTCCTTGTCGAGGCTGGTCTCGAAAGCCTCGTGCGGATAGCCCGAGACGAAGATGATCTTGAGATCCGGGTTGCGCTTGCGCAGCTCCTTGAGCAGCGTCGGCCCGTCCATCTCCGGCATGACGACGTCGGAGACGACGATGTCGACCTTGTGATCGTGGGCTTCCATGACCTCGAGCGCTTCGACGCCGGTCGAGGCTTCGAGCACCTCGTAGCCCTGGCGCTTGAGCGCGCGGACGGCGAACGAGCGCACGACGTCCTCGTCCTCCACCAGCAGCACGCGGCCGGAGCCGGTGAGATCCTGCGGGCGTTCCTTCTTGGCCGATTTCTGCGCGACGATCTCGTCCTCGTTCTCGGGCATGTAGCGCGGCAGGAACACGCGGAAGGTGGTGCCGCGGCCGAGCTGGCTGTCGGCATAGATGAAGCCGCCCGACTGCTTGACGATGCCGTAGACCGTGGCGAGGCCGAGGCCCGTGCCCTTGCCGACGCCCTTGGTGGTGAAGAACGGCTCGAAGATCTTGGCCATGACCTCGGCCGACATGCCGGTGCCGGTGTCCTCGGCCTCGATCAGCACGTATTCGCCGACGGGCATGCCGTGCAGATCGAGCTTCTGGCTCTCGCGCTCGGTGATGTTGCGCGTGCGCACCGTGAGCGTGCCGCCGTCCGGCATGGCGTCGCGCGCGTTGACCGCCAGATTGAGCACCACCTGGTTGACCTGCGTGCGGTCGGCCTTGACGTACCAGAGGTCGCGGCTGGTCTGGCTCTTGAACACGATCTTCTCGCCGACCGACGTCTTCAGCATGGAGCGTCATGTCGGTGGTGAGCATCGCCGAGCTGCAGGATCTCGATCTCCTGCGTCTGACGACGCGAGAAGGCGAGCAGCTGGCGCACCATGCCGGCAGCGCGATAGGCGCTCTGCTGGATGTTCTTGATGTCCTTGTAGGCCGGATCGGTGGGACGGTGCGTCTGCAGCAACAGATCCGAGAAGCCGATGATGGCGGTCAGGACGTTGTTGAAGTCGTGGGCGATGCCGCCGGCGAGCTTGCCGACGGCTTCCATCTTCGAGGACTGCGCGAACTTGGCTTCGAGCGCCTTCTGCTCGGTGGCGTCGATGAGATAGAGGACGGCGGCTTCGCGGGCGTCCTTCGCCTGCGTCAGCGGAACGATGTAGAGCCGGAGCGACACGTCGTTCTTGGGACCGACCGTGATGTCGATCGGCGTCAGGTTCGCGGTTCCGGCAAGGGCCTGCTTCAGCCCGCCGTCGACGACGCGCTGCGCGTCGGTGGACGCCGAGCGGCAGAGAAGCTCCACGCGCACCCATGCCGGCAGAGACGGCTCCATCGGGGATCATGCGCGCGAACGACGCGTTCGAGCTTACGAGCCGGCCGTCGGCGCCGATGGTGGCGATGCCGAACGGCGCGGACTGGAAGAAGCGCGTCAGGCGGAGCTCGGCCGAGCCGGCGTCGGCGGCGGATGCGCCCGCGGTCTCACGCGGATAGGCGGCGACCAGCAGCGTGCCGGAGCCGTCGCGGCGGGCGAAGATGCGCAGCGGCATGACCTGTCCGCGCTCGATCGAAACGTCGAGGTCGACACCGGCGCCGACGGTCTGGAATGTGCTGGCTGCAGCCTTGATGAGCTCGAGGCCCTGCTGCGAGACGATATCGCCGAGCTTGAGCGCGCGCTCCGCAAGCCCGACGGGCTCGAGGCTCGAGCCAGCGCAGGAACGTCGCGTTGATGCGGCGCACGACGCCGCGGCCGTCGACCTCCATCAAGCCGACGGGGGCGGCATCGAGGCGCTCGAGCGTCGATTCGAGCGTGTGCATGGCGGACGCCTGACGGGCGCGCTCGTCGGTCACGTCCTGGATCGACCACAGCACCATCGGGCCAAGCTCGCGCTCGTGTCCCGGAACCGTGCACGGCCGCTCGGCGACGCGGAACAGGCGGCGCGGCTCGCCGACCTTGCGTCCCGCGACCTCGATCTCCTCGCGCCAGGGCTCGCCGCGGCTCGCGGCGCGCGACAAGCGGAAGAATGCAGCGGCGGAGCGCGGCTCGGCCGAGAACAGCGTGTCGAGGCCGCGCAGGTCGCCGCCTGCCTCGAGGCCGGCCAGATCCTTGAATGAGCGGTTGGCGTAGATCGCCGCGCCGTCCTGGCGGGTCACGAGCACGCCGTCGTCGAGGCTGTCGGCAAGGGCTTTGACGAGATCGTCCTCACGCACGCGCTCGCCGATGCGGATGTGGCCGGCGAGAACGCCGAACACGAGAAACACGCCGAGCATGGCGAACAGCGCGAGCAGCGTCAGCAGCAAAGGCTCGGCTGCGTTGCTGGCGATGAGCCCGAGGACTACCGCACCGGCGGCAACCGCGCTCAGGATGACGGGGACAAGCCCGCTCTCGTTAAAACCACTGCCAAGGGCGTAGTGGCCCCGCAGGGTGGATTGGGGCTGGTGGAGATCGCTTTCGCTCATGAAGGCGAAAGCTATCTGATTCTCGGAAGATGCCGCGTGGGAGGCCTGCATGGGTACTCTGGTACTCGTACGCTACGCTACTCGACTGTCTTGGGACGGCTTTTCTCGATATTTCCGGAGCTTGCACACGTAGCGATTCGCTCGCTCGTGCTCGCGTTCCCAGGTTGCACGTCCCGGCATCCACAGTTCGATCATTAGAGTTAAAATGGCATGAATTCCGCGCTATACGTGCGCTCGGTTTTTTGCTTCACGAAGGGTGCGCAGCGCGAGCTGCGTTCACATGACCATGTGGGAAGTTGTGTATTATCTGTCGATTGTCGCGTTTCTCGCGGCCGCGATCATCGGCGCAGGATTTTTTGCACGCGCCTACATGGCGGGAACGGCGCCGATGGATGCGGTCAGCGCGCTGTTCGCGCCCAAGCCCGAGCGGCGACTCGACATTGTCGAGCAATCAAACCTCGACGGACGCCGCCGTCTCATTCTCATTCGACGCGACGATGTCGAGCATCTGATCATGACCGGCGGCCCGGTGGACATGGTGATCGAGACCGGCATCGCACCGCCTACCGATCTGCGTCCGCGCATGGCTTCGAGCGCGGTTGATCCGCCCGTGTTTTCAACGGGATCGAGAAGCCGGGCCGCACTGGGTCCGGAGAAGTAATCTCCATGCGAGGCGCGAGCCTTCCGCCGCTCATCCCAGAGAAGGATGACGCCGTGCCTGCTTCGGGATGCGCATGTGAGCGCGTTCCGCGCATCAAGCGGTAAAGTTCGCTCTTACGCGCAAACGGGATTGGGAATTCATGCAGCAGGCCGTTGCAAAAGCCGTACGCGTCGCCGCGCTGCTGGTGTGGTCACTGCTCTCGCTTGGCCAGATGCTGCCGGTTTATGCGGGAGCGGGCGACGCGGCCGCGCCAACGGCTCAAGCGCAGCAACAGCAATCGCCGCCGGCTCAGCAGCAGCCACAACAGCCTGAGCAAGCCCCTCCGGCGCCCGCGCCGCCCCCTCCCCGCCTCCCGTTCTTTCGCCGTCGGAACAGGCGGAGATGGAGGCGCTCAAGGCGCCGGCCGCAAAGCTCACGAGCGATATCGAGGCGCTCGAGAAGGCCGTCGACCGCAACAAGACCGATGACGATGGGCTGGCACGCAACCGCTCGGAGATCGATGACCTGATCGCGCGCGGACGAGAGATTTGGAGCGGGCTCAAGCCGCGCCTCGACGCGATCACCGGCCAGATCGACAAGCTCGGTCCGCCGCCGGCCAAGGATGCGGCCCCGGAATCCCAGGAGCTCGCAGCGGAGCGCGCCCGCCTCAATGCCATCTCGGCCGAGATCGCCGGCGCACTCAAAACGACCGAGCTCGCGAACGTGCGGGCGCGCCAGCTTCAAAGCACGGTGCAGAGCCTGCGGCAGGGACTGTTCGCGAGCCAGGTCCTGAAGCGCAGCCCGTCGCCGCTGTCGCTCGCGACCTGGGAGCAGATCCGCAGGGACATTCCCTGGGCAAGCAGCCAGATCGCCGACCTTGGGAGGGACTGGTTCGACGCGGCGTCGAAAAAGTGGCTCGTCGTCCTGGCCCTCGTGGCCGTTGTTCTCATCGTCTATTTCGCGCTCAAGGCTTTGGTCCGCATCCTGTTTGCGCGCAGGCTTCCATCTGTGCGCGAGCCGCCGCCGACGTTCTTCGAACGCGCCGCCGCCGCGGCGTGGGTCGCGCCTGTCTCGGCCTTCCCCGCCGTGGTCGCCGTCATGCTGGCTGCCCTCGGTCTCGACGGCGCGGGGCTTCTGATCCAGGAGCTGCAGAAGATCTCGCTGGTGGCGGTGCCGGCAATGCTGGTTTTCGTCGCCGTGTCGGCGCTCGCCTATGCCGTCATGCAGCCGTGGCGGCCGCTGTGGCGGCTCGTGGATCTCGATCACCAACCGGCCCGCAGGCTGGCGCGCGTGCTGTCGCGGATCG
Organism: uncultured Alphaproteobacteria bacterium; assembly: GCA_963831345.1. Classification (GTDB taxonomy): domain Bacteria; phylum Pseudomonadota; class Alphaproteobacteria; order Rhizobiales; family Hyphomicrobiaceae; genus Hyphomicrobium_C. The sequence goes on along the minus strand of CAWHPZ010000036.1, from coordinate 69,080 downwards.
CCTTCGTCTATGCCGCGGATCTCATCGCTCAGGAGGTCATCCGGCGGCTCTATCTGCCGGTGTCGATCAGCATCGCCGAGACCGCGATCGCCAGCATCGCCATCGCCATCCTGCTGCTGGAGCTCGTGCGCACGCCGTTCGATCCGAAGCCGCGAGCGGCGACGCCCGATCTCTCACAGCAAGCACAAGGCAGCGTTCTTGCGGAAGCGTCACCCGGCGGCCCACCCTCCCGCCTGTCACCGGCCATCATCAAGCTGCCGATCCTTGCCATCGCCATCGCCATTCTGGTGCTGTCGCTTGCCGGCTATATCGGGCTCGGCCGTTTCCTTGCCACGCAGGTGGTCGTCACCGGCAGCGCCGTGGCACTGGTCCTCATCCTGCATCTCGGCGTGCGGGCCATCCTCGGCGGACCGAGCGACGAGGTGACGCCGTTCGAAACGCTGCTGCAGCGGCAGACTGGCCTCGATCCGTCTCAGTCCGCCACCATCGCCCGGGCGCTGGCGCTGGTACTGAATGCCGCGCTGGTGCTGCTCGCGATCCCCCTCGTTCTCATCACCTGGGGGTACGCTCCGCCCGAGGCGCTGGCCTGGCTCAAGTCGGCCGTGTTCGGATTCGAGATCGGCCAGTTCAAGATTTCTTTCGCGCGCATCTTCCTGGCCGTGCTCTTGTTCCTGGCGCTCCTGTTCGTGACGCGGCTGGCGCAGCGCTGGCTCGATACGGGCATGCTGAAATCGCAGCGCATGGACCGCGGCATCGCGAACTCCATTCGCACCGCTTTGGGCTATGCCGGCTTCCTCGTGGCCCTGCTGGTCGCCATTTCCTACGCCGGCCTCGACATCACCAACTTCGCCATCGTCGCCGGCGCGCTGTCGGTCGGTATCGGCTTCGGCCTGCAATCGATCGTCAACAACTTCGTCTCGGGCCTCATCCTGCTCGCCGAACGTCCGATCAAGGTCGGCGACTGGATATCGCTCAAGGGACAGGAGGGCTTCGTCCGGCGCATCTCCGTGCGCTCGACCGAGATCGAGACGCCCGACCGCGCCAGCCTCATCGTGCCGAACTCGGAGCTCATCAGCTCGTCGGTGACGAACTGGACGCATCGCAACGCGCTCGGCCGCGTGCTGGTGAAGGTGGGAGTTTCCTACAAGGCCGATCCCGAGCAGGTGCGCAGCGTGCTGCAGAAGGCGGCCTCGGACTGCACGCTGCTGATGCAGCACCCGCCGCCAGGCGTGAGCTTCGACAATTTCGGAGCCAACGCGCTCGAGTTCTCGGTGTCGGGCATCGTTTCCGATTTCACCAAGGCGGGTGCGGCGCAGACGGATCTGCGCATGCGCATCCTCAAAGCCTTCCGCGCCGAGGGCATCGAAATGCCGTTCGCTCAGCTACGACGTGCACCTGCGCGACCTCGATATGGTGCGGCAGATCCTGATGCGGGTTGCGGAAGAGCGCGCAGGACGCGGCGCGCGCGGGGCGAACCCGAACGATCAGGTCGACGGCTAGAGGGGCAGCGGTCTAGCGCGCGCGGCTCGACGTCGCCGTAGACCTCTTGGCCCGCGGCGTTGAAATCGAACGCCGTGACGCGATGGGTCACGCTCGTGCGCGTTTTCCAGTTGATGACCGTTGCGACGTCGGCCTGGGCAATGGTCGCGGCCGGGGACGCTGTTGCGGTTGTCTGCGGGGCTCGGGCGAGCTGCTTGTCGTCGGCGTGACCGCGCGCAAGACCAAACAGGATCGCGGCAGTCAGGCAAAACCACGTGATCGCCGCGCGAAGCCAGTGGCCTCCGCTGCACTCGAGGATCGAGTTCGGACATCCGGACAACTCCCATGCGGTTCCGTAACCCCTCGTTAGAGAGTGCCCGGAAAGAGCTAACGGGAGTTTAATTCTCGTACCGGCCTGGGACGGGCGCTTGCGCCTTCGACCCTACCGCGAAGTGGTCAGTCCTCGCGGTAGACCTTCTCGCGGCGCTCGTGGCGCTCCTGGGCTTCGACCGAAAGCGTGGCGATCGGACGTGCGTCGAGGCGCCTCAAGCCGATGGGCTCGCCGGTCTCTTCGCAATAGCCGTAGGTGCCATCCTCGATGCGGGCCAGGGCAGCATCGATCTTGGAGATCAGCTTGCGCTGGCGGTCGCGCGCGCGCAACTCGAGGTTGCGGTCGGTTTCAGACGTGGCGCGGTCGGCGAGATCGGCGTGCTGGGTCGAAATCCTCGTGCAGACCGGCCAGTGTCTCCCGCGTCTGGCGGATGATCTCTTCCTTCCAGGTCAACAGCTTGTTGCGGAAGTAGGCGCGGTGAGTCTCGTTCATGAACGGCTCGTCCTCGGACGGCCGGTAATTGGCATCGAGGACGATCGGTGCGGATGGTGTGCGCGGTGTCAGTTTCTTATCCTGCGTTTTCTGGACCGCGCTGGTGCGCGCCTGAGCCTTCGGCGCTGACGCTGCCACGGTCCGTGCTGGTGTCTTGATTTCGGATTTGCTGGCGCGAGCAGGCGCAGTCACTTTCGAGACCGGCGCCTTGGCGACAGGCTTCTTCGCAGCTGGCTTCGCGGCCGTCTTGGCTACGCTTTTCGCGGGCTTGGCGGCAAGCTTCGCCTTGCCGGCGCTCGCGGCTGTCTTCGAAGCCTTCGACTTGGCCACTTTGGTCGTGGCGCGCTTAGTCATCGTGGGCCTCCCATCGGGCCTACCAGAGGCTCGGTTTGCCGTCCGCCCACCCCGGGGACTCACACGATTGGTGGCGAACGCGGGTTTCGCGTGCCCTATTGAAGGCAGTGGCTTCCCAAGTCAAGAAATAGTGGTACCGAAGTGTTAAAAAGCCTGCCAATGGGTGTGCTGCAAGCCACAGAAAACGCAAGTTAATCCGAACTGGCGGGTGTCCACGGTGAATAGTTAACAGAAATTGACTTTTGTTCCGGGGACGTTGCGCCTCAGGCCCAGTTGCATTTGCAGCCTTGGTCGTTCCACAGCCGGAGGGTGCGGCAGCACAGCTCCCGCCGGATTCTTGAACGGGGGTCTCAGGACCCTTAACAGTAAACCAACGAGCGAGGAGAGCTGCCGCGAATGACAAGCACTGGTGCAAAGGCCGGGACGCCGAAACCCAAGTTCGAGGGAACGGCGGACTACGTGGCGACGGCCGACCTCAAGGTTGCGGTCAACGCGGCCGTGACGCTCGAGCGGCCGCTGCTCGTCAAGGGGGAGCCCGGAACCGGCAAGACCGTGCTCGCACTCGAGGTGGCAAAGGCGCTCGGCGCGCCGATCATCGAGTGGCACGTCAAATCGACGACCAAGGCGCAGCAAGGCCTCTATGAGTACGACGCGGTTTCTCGCCTGCGGGATGGCCAGCTGGGCGACGAACGCGTCAAGGACATCCGCAACTACATCAAGCGCGGCAAGCTGTGGGACGCGTTCCAATCGGACGTGAAGCCGGTGCTGCTCATCGACGAGATCGACAAGGCCGACATCGAGTTTCCGAACGACCTCCTGCAAGAGCTCGATCGCATGGAGTTCTTCGTCTACGAGACCGGCGAGACGATATCAGCGCGCAACCGGCCCATCGTCATCATCACCTCGAACAACGAGAAAGAGCTGCCGGACGCGTTTCTGCGGCGCTGCTTTTTCCACTACATCAAGTTTCCGGATCCGGAGACGATGGCGAAGATCGTGGATGTGCATTTCCCGGGCATCAAAGGGCGGCTCGTGTCGGAGGCGATGCGCGTTTTCTACGACATGCGCGAGGTGCCCGGCCTCAAGAAAAAGCCGTCGACGTCGGAGCTGCTCGACTGGCTCAAGCTGTTGCTCAACGAGGATATCGATCCGGCAACGCTACGGGAAAACGACAGCCGCAAGGTCATCCCGCCGCTCGCGGGCGCGCTGCTCAAGAACGAGCAGGACGTGCATCTGTTCGAGCGCCTCGCCTTCATGAGCCGGCGCAAAAACGACTGATCCACAAGGGCTTTTGATCTTTCAACTGCTCCGCTCGGCTGAAGCACCGGTTAGGGCGCGCGGCATGAGCGTGGTCGAGCCGGCATTTATGCCACGCCCCGAGACAACCACATTTTAAGCCGCAAAGACGCCAAAGTGCTGGGATGGGGTCGGGGCCTCACGCGAAGCATGGATCTTTGCGTGTGAGACGTGCGGACTTAGAGCGGCTTTTTCGGCCGCCTCGTGGGGATCATCTATGTCAGGCATGCACACGCGTCCCCCGGACGACGCGTCGGAGACGAACGTTGCCGAAATCGGCGGCCACGGCGGGCGCATCGCGTCGGTGCTGTCGGCCTTCGCGCTGGCGTTCTCGGGGCTCTCTTTCTACGAGAGCGTGATGAAGACGGCGCAGCTCGAAGTGTACGTGCCGCCGGTCATCCAGTATGCCCGCGACCAGGGCGGCGACATCGAGCTGTTCGCGGTGCCGATCACCATCGTCAATTCGGGTGCACGCACCGGGACCGCGCTCACTCTCGAGCTCGAGGTCGAGAACCTCAACCCCAACGCACCGGTCAAGACCAAGCGCTACTACAGCGCCTTCCTCGGCGAGCATTCGCAGAAGGACGACGAGACCAACAGGGCCTTCGCGCCTTTGAGCCTCGCAGGCCGAACCACATTCTCGGACACGGTGCGATTCTATCCGATCGGCAATCCGCTGCCGAAGCTCGTCGACGATGCCGGCGACTATCGCTTCACACTCAAGCTGACGCAGGCGATCCCGGCGCATCCCGGCATGGTCGACAGCCTGCTCCGGCGCGAGATCGAGCCGATTTCTTTCCAACGCACATTGCCATGGATCTCTGAGGAACAGCTCGGTACGCGCCGCGCAAGTATACCCATGCACGATAAGGACTGGAAGCCAACGACGGAGCCGGCAAAGCCCGTGGGCCCGACCTGACGATTGAGAAATGATGAACGGTTGCTGCAAGCAACCTTCAGGCCGGGTTCATTGGCAGTGCCTTAGTGTTTTTCGCATATACCGGTTAGGGGCCACGCCGCCGAACCGGTGGATGGAGAAGCCAATGGTCGAATTCATGCGTAGTGCCACGATCGTCCTCATGGGACTCGTTGTGCTTGGTGCGGGTGTCGCAGTCGTATTCTTCGGTTAAGCCACGAGGCCTGCGGCTCGACGCAGACTTCGTAAACCGAACTTGCGACCGGCCGCCGCGGCGCCTACTTAGGGATGATCCCGAGAGGTCTCCCTTGCGCGTCCCCCCCCTATCCGCCTCCGTCACTGATTTGTGGTCGAGTGCAGGCGAATTCGTCTCCGATCTCGTCACGCCCAATCTCCGTCTCGGAGTGACGGGCCTCGCGCGGTCGGGAAAAACCGTTTTCATCACAGCGCTGATCCGCAACCTCGTGTCGGGCGGGCGGCTGCCATTCTTCGCACCCTATGCCGAGGGTCGAATTCTTTCCGCCCACCTCAAGCCGCAGCCGGACGACGACATTCCCCGCTTCGACTACGAAGCGCATATTCGCGCGCTCGAGAGCGATCCGCCCGAGTGGCCGGACAGCACGCGGCGCATTGCGGAAGTGCGCGTCTCCATCGCCTTCGAGCCCCAATCCCCGCTGCGCCGAGCTCTCGGTGTGAGGCATCTCAATCTCGACGTCGTGGATTACCCCGGCGAATGGCTGCTCGATCTCGCCATGCTGAATGAAAGCTATGCCGCATGGTCGGCGGAGGCCCTTGACCTCGCGCGCGACCCGCGGCGCGAAGCGAATGCGCGGCCTTGGCTCGATTTCATCGCGACGCTCGATGCGTCCGCGGCGGCCGACGAGCAGAAGGCGCTCAAGGGCGCCGAGCTGTTCACGACCTATCTCCGAGCCCAGCGCGCCGCGGAGCCGCTGGCGACGCTCGGTCCGGGCCGCTTCCTGATGCCCGGTGATCTCGACGGCTCGCCGCTGCTGACGTTCTTCCCGCTTCCTCTGGCGCCTGACGCTACGCCCGAGCGCGGCTCGCTCGCGGCCATGATGGCGCGCCGCTACGACAGCTACGTGAGCCATGTGGTGCGGCCGTTCTTTCGCGATCACTTCAGCCGCCTCGACCGGCAGATCGTGCTCGTCGATGCGCTCGGCGCCTTGAACGGCGGAGCAGAGACGACCGCGGACCTCGAGCGCGCGCTCGAGGCGGTGCTCAAGGCCTTCCGGCCCGGCCAGGCGAGCTGGCTCGTGGCGCTGCTCGGCGGCCGGCGCATCGACAAGCTGCTGTTCGCCGCGACGAAGGCCGATCATGTGCATCACACCAGCCACGACAGGCTCGAAGCGATCCTGAGGCTCATGACGGAACGCGCAGGTGCGCGCTCGGCCGAAGCGGGCGCCGAGGTCAAGGTCATGGCGCTGGCTTCGCTCAGGGCCACGCGTGAAACCGAAGCGCGCGACGGCAAGACCATCCTGCCCTGCATCGTCGGCACGCCGCTTCCCGGCGAGCGTCTTGCCGGCACGACCTTCGACGGTCGCAAGGAGGCCGCCGTCTTTCCCGGCGATCTCCCGGCTGATCCGCGCGAGGCGCTCGAACGCGGGCTCGATCGAAGGGCGTCCTTTCCGCGCTTCCGTCCGCCGCGGCTGCGTTCTACGACGGCGAGCGGGGAAATCCCGGCCGTGCCGCACATTCGATTGGACCGGGCCCTCGACTTTCTCATCGGAGACTGGCTTGCATAAGGGAGATTGGCTCGCATGAGTGACAACCGCGAGCCGCGTGTGTTCGCGCCGGACGATCCCAACATCCTCCCCGGGGAGACAGGTGCTGCGGATTGGGAGGCGATCGAGCAACTCCCCTCGCCTCCGACGTCGTCGAAAGCGTCACGCGGCGCGAGCATCGGCGGCATCTTCATTTCAGCGGTCACGGCGCTGGTCGGGCTGGCGCTGAGTGTGAGCTTCGCGCAGTTCGTTGCGACGGCGCTTGCTCGCAATGACTGGGTCGGATGGACGGCCACGAGCCTCGCTCTCATCGCGGCGCTCTCCGCTCTCATCATCATGGGGCGCGAGATCGTGGGCCTGCTCAAGCTCGGGCATCTGGCACGCATCCGCCGCGATGTCGGCGTCTCACTCAGAACAAAGGACCGGACGCTCGAACGCAAAACCGTGCGCGCGCTGCGTACCGTCCTGCGGCGCCGCCCGGACCTGGCGTGGGCGCTCGCGCGCGTCCGCGATCACGAACGCGACGTGCACGACCCGGGCGAGCTTCTGAAGCTTGCCGATCGCGAGCTGATGGCGCCGCTCGACGCGGAAGCGCGCCGCGCCATTATCAAGTCCGCCAAACGCGTGTCCGTGGTCACGGCCATGAGCCCCATGGTCTGGGTGGCGATGCTTTATGTGATGGTCGAGAACCTGCGTATGCTGCGGACGCTTTCAACCCTCTACGGCGCGCGGCCGGGTGGCCTCGGGGCACTGAGGCTTGCGCGCATGGTGGTCACGCATATCGTGGCGACAGGCGGTCTCGCCATGACCGACGATCTCCTTGGGCAATTCCTGGGTCAGGACCTGCTGCGGCGGCTGTCGCGGCGGCTCGGCGAAGGCGCCTTCAATGGCGCGCTCACCGCCCGCATCGGCACGGCCGCCATCGATGTCGTGCGGCCGCTGCCATTCCTCGATACGCGGCCGGTTCGGGCGCGCGATCTGTTGCCGGATCTGTTCCGGCGCAGCGGCGGCGACTGCTGAGCGCAGATTCGGCGTCGAAGACTCCTTAGTTCTTCGCGCATTCTCCTCTGTCATCCTCGGGCTTGTCGATCCGGGATCCATCTGAGCACTGAGGAGAACGGAGTGGCTCTGCAGTCCGTGGCAAACTGCGAACCATCTCTCGCGCGGACAGCTGGATCCTAGGCACATGGCCTAGGATGACAACGGATGCGAGAACGTCTAGGCGGCTTTGAGTTCGGGGGTTGCCGGATCGGGACTGGGTGCTGTCTGGGACGGCTTCGCCAGACGCTCGCGCCAAAGGCCGGTATGGCGCAAGGCGCGCAGCAGGATGGATGCCGGCGCGCGGTCGACGGGAGTCGACAGGATCACCGACATGGCGGGGCCGGCGGGCTGGGCCGTAAACCAGTTGATGGGTCCGGAGAGGATGAGACCCAGCAACACCGGCGACATCCACACGAGAAGGCCCGGCGAGGCCTCCCAGCAGAGGAATGCCGTCACGGCGCCGGTCAGCATGTGGCGCCAGTGGAAGCGAACTGCATCGGCCATCGTGAACGCGACGCCATCGCGGCTTTGCGCCTTCCAGCCGGCATCGCGGCCGAGAAAGATCTGCACGACGGAGGTGGTCTGCGTCATCATCATGATGGGCGCGAGCAGCATCGAGAACAGCGTCTCGGCGATGACGGCCGCAACCGCGCGCGGCATACCGAACAGCTCGCGCGCCCGGCTCGAGCGCTTGATCTCGAGCGCGAGGCCCAGCACCTTCGGCAACAACACGACGGCCATCGTGGCCAGGAACAGCCGCATGGCGGCGCCGGGGTCGATCACCGGCCAGATCGGGAACAGCGTCTTGCTGTCGGTGAAGTAGCTCGGCAGCATCTGCTGGCCCTGCAGGGCGAGCACGACGCCGACCAGCAGAGACCCGGCCCAGATGGCCGAGACGACGTAGGCCAGCGCGCCCATGCCGAGATGCAGCCGGCCCATGGCCGAGATGCCTGGCGCGCCGACGATGGCGAGATGCTGCAGGTTGCCCTGCGACCAGCGCCGGTCGCGCACGATGAGATCGATGAGGCGCGGCGGCATGCCTTCATAGGAGCCGTCGAGCGTCGGCGCCATGTGCACACGCCAGCCGGCGCGCTCGAGCAGCACGGCCTCGACGAAGTCATGGCTCATGATGTGACCGCCGAACGGAGCCTTGCCCGGAAGGTCGGGCAAGCCGGCCGAGCCCGCGAAGGCAACGGTGCGGATGATGGCGTTGTGACCCCAGTAGTTGCCCTGGTCACGGCTCCAGACCGCGAGGCCAGCGGAAACCGCAGGCCCATAGATGTTGGACGCAAACTGCATCAGGCGCTGCAGCAGCGTGACGCCGCCGGTGAGCTGCGGCACGGTTTGAATGAGGCCTGCCGACGGCGTCGCCTCCATGGCGCGCCCGAGGCGCACGAGGGTCGTGCCCGACATGATGCTGTCGCCGTCGAGGATGACGAAGAATTCGTAGGCGGCGCCGAAACGCTCGACCCAGTCCTTGATGTTGCCGGCCTTGCGGCCCGTGTTCTCGGCGCGGCGGCGGTAATAGACCTGGACCTGCCCGGCGAGCACGCGCTTGAGCTCGGCGTAGGCGGCTTCCTCGGCGGCGCCGACCTCGGCTCCGCGAGTGTCGGAAAGTACGTAGACGTCGAACGCCGAAGCCTTGCCCATGGCCTCGAGCTCCTCGGCGATGGCGGCGATGGTGCCGGCTATGCGTGCTGGATCCTCATGATAGACCGGAAACAGCAACGCCGTACGCTGAGACAACGGACCATCGGCGGTCGGTATGTCGATGTTGTCGGCCTTCTCGCCTGCAAATAGCGGAAGGAAACCCATGGCAGCCGATAGCGTACCGACGGCGATCCAGCCGAACGACAGCGTCGACAGCACGAGGAACAGAAGCTGGATCGGCGTCACCTGAACGAACGACAGGACGCCGTAGAGCTCGTGCGCGAAGGCCGCCGTCATGAGCGCGGCTCCGAAGAAGAGCGCGGCGCGCGGGATCCAGGCACCGCGCTGCTTCGGCCAGAGCCGTGCCGGCTTCTTGCCGAAATCCTGCTGCGGCATCGCGAGCGGCGCGCTCGGGCCCAGCAGGGCAGGATCGCTCGCGTCCTGATGCGTGGAGGCCCGCGGAACAGGGGCGGCAGCACCAACGTGAGCGGGAGATGCGGGCTCTAGCTCCGCGGTGCTCATGGTCTGGTCCATCTATAGAGCCAACTTTCCGATATCAGTTGCCCGGCAAGCTTCAAACCCAAACGCAACTCAATAACGTCAGTTCCGCTCGTATTGAGCTCGAACCGAACGCGTAAGCCCTCGATTTCGGGGTGACGCTGAATAACGAGGTTGGTAAACGCGCCGGCACTGACGGCGAGATCGGCGACGGGAAGCTCGCGCAGATCCTTGACGGACGTGCCGGCGAAATCGACGATGAACAGCTCCGCATCGGGAGACTTGCTGCCCCCAATCTGGGTTTTGACCACTTTCGCTCCGGCCCACGCGACCGGAACCTCGTCGGTCCAATAGATGCGGTAGGCGAACGGATAGGGCTTCCCCGGCTCGAGGGGTGTCGCGGGTTTCCAATAGGCCACGATGTTGTCGTGGATCTCCTCGGACACAGGAATTTCGATCAGCTCGATGTAGCCTTCGCCCCACGCCCCCTTGGGCTCGACCCATGCGGTCGGACGGCGCTCGAAGTGGGCATCGAGATCCTCGTAGCTCGAGAACGAGCGGCTGCGCTGAGACAAGCCGAAGCCCTTGGGGTCCTTGTCGACGAAAGCGCTGGTCTGAAGCATCTTCGGGTTGGTCAGCGGACGCCAGAGGCGCTCGCCGTGGCCATTCAGGACCGCAAGTCCCTCGCTGTTGTGCACGGCGGGGCGATAGTCGTGATTGATGCGGTGATGCGCCGAGCCATGCAGGAACATGCTCGTCAGCGGGGCCAAGCCGACATGCTGCAGCACGCGGCGCGGATAGAGCACGGCCTCGACGTCCATCTCGGTCGCCTGGCCCGGACGGATCACGAAGCGGTAGGCGCCCGTAGTGCTCTCGCTATCGAGCAGCGCATAAACGACGATTTCGGGCGCGTTCGCCTGGGGGCGCTCGATCCAGAAGGCGCGGAAAATTGGGAATTCCTCACCGCCCGGGCGGGCCGTGTTGATGGCGAGGCCGCGTGCGGCCAAGCCATACTGCTGGCCGCGGCCGAGGGCTTTGAAATAGCTCGCGCCCTGGAAGGAGACGAAGTCGTCGTAGCTGTCAGCGCGGTTGAGCGTGCCGTTGATGCGAAAGCCGGAGAAACCGAACGGCGCCTGCTCGGGGGGATTCTCTATAGATGGGCCAATAGAAAAGAGTGCTTTGTCGGCCTTGAGGCTGCGGGCCTTGCCGCCCTCGACCAGCCAAATCTGAACCGGCACATCATAGAGCCACCCGAGCGCGAGCAACTGAATCTCGTAATCGAGGCGGTCGTTCCGCCAGATCGAGGCTTCAGGACGGAAACGGATGTCCCGATACTGCTTTGGTGTCAGGGCGTTGAAGGGCTCGGGGACGTCAATGCGAGGCTTGGCGTAGTCGCGCGACGCCAGATCCTGCGCCAGGCTCTTCACATGGTCGGCGACAAAAGGCTCTCCGCCTTCACCTCCATCACCCGCGGTCGCAGATGGCATCGTCAACGCGTACTGCGTCACGGTGGCGACAGCACTCCAGGCTGCCGCACCGACGAGCACACGACGCCGATTTGGGCCTTGGCCCATGCCAAAATCGTCTTTCATTCAAAAGTTCCGGAGAAGCCCAACGCAGACCCGCCTCACCTCCCGCAAAGGTCGCTGCGATTGCGAAGTTCCCCCCTCGCCTCGCTCGTTCCAATGCAGGCCCACCCGTTGAGACCGGTCCGCCTTTCGCCCTTGATTCCCTGGGGGACAAATCAACTTGCCCCTCCTAAACGCCGATTGTGGCAACATTTACTTGCAGCGCCAGGTGGGAGGAGACCGCCGGAAAGAATTCTCGGCTTCTTACAAATGAGTGCGCAACGATGCTATTGCAGTGCAACAAAGATATCTTACGAATCACTCGTCGACAATATGACTCGCACAGAGACGCCGAGGGCTGAGCGCTTCGCTAATGAGGATGCAGGGTTAATGCGGAAAAGTACCGGGAATAACGGCGTTCGCGTGATCGTTTTTTTCGCTCTTTCTCCCTTCCGGCCGTTTGAGCATGCTCCTTCTGCGAGCAGAGCGATCAGGGTGTCGGGCGGTGGAAAGGTCCCGACGGGACGTGAAACTGACCGTCGTATAATTGATGTCATTCAGCCATTCTTGCAACAACTTCAGCTATTTAGGCGCGCAACAGCGAAGTGGCAATATCGCAACATTGTCGCAGATTCCACAGGAACCCGCACATTGCCCGTTTCCTGGGCGAAGTAGATCTGCGTAGTATCCATGCCTGAGCGGTGATTCGGGACTTGTCGTGCTGCCGCTGGTCGAGATGTTACAGCGCGCGTTGGCGTTAACTGCGTCAGGCGCCCGTTTCCAAGTTAGTAGACGGGAGAAAGTAAATGAAAAAATACAGCCTAAGCGCCCTGGCGGCGGCCGGCCTCCTCGTAGGTGGTCTCTCCGCAACCAGCGCGTCCGCAGCAGACCTTGGGGGGAACTGCTGCGCCGATCTCGAGGAGCGCATCGCTGAGCTCGAGGCTACCACTGTCCGCAAGGGCAATCGCAAAGTTTCGCTCACGATCTCGGGCTGGGTTGCCGAACAGGTAACCTTCTGGGACGACGGCGTTGAGAGCAACGCTTACGTCGGCGGCATCGGCACCACGCTCGGCACGAACGTCAAGTTCACCGGCCAGGCATCGATCGCTCCCGGCTGGACGGCTGGCTACGTTCTGCATCTCGAGGCTGACGGCAGCGACACGCTCGCCGGCACCAACGCTGACTCGTTCGTCCGGTGGTGGCCTCTATTGCGGGCAACACCAACTACGTGCAGACGCTCCAGTCCTACTGGTTCATCAAGAGCGAGAGCCTCGGCAAGGTCGGCATCGGCCTCCAGTCGATGGTTTCGGACAACCTCGCCATCCTCGTTGACGGCTCGGGCTCGCTCGTTCCCGCCAACTGGGTTTCGTTCGACGTCGGTGGCTTCAGCTACCGCAACGCGGCGGGCGGCTTCAGCAGCACGTCGATCATCGGCGCTGGCGGTTGCAACGGCGGCGGCGATTGCTACGGCGTTCCTGTGAACTCCGTCCGTTACGACTCTCCGACGTTCGCGGGCTTCTCGCTCTCGGCAGCTTGGGGTGAAGACGACATCTGGGATATCGGCGGCCGTTATGCCGGCGAGTTCTGGGGCTTCAAGGTTGCCGGCGCAGTCGGCTACGGCGAAGTCACGGGCGGCAACGAGTTCCCTCAGGGTGACCTGACCGGTCTCGGCGCGGATAACGCCATTCTGTTTGCGAGCTAGCCAGTACTTCCAGGCTGGTTTGTACCTCCAGCACGTGCCGACCGGCATCTTCGGCTTGGTCAACTACGGTGATCTCGACGTCGACGGCGTCGCCGATCTCGTCTGAGACTTGGTACTTCAAGGCTGGTCTCCGCCAGCGTTGGACGCCGCTCGGCCATACGGTTCTGTACGGTGAGTACGACATGAACGAGAACGGCGCCGGCACCGGCTCTGAGAGCGAGTGGTGGGGCCTTGGTGTTGTCCAGGAAATCGACAACGCTGCCATGTCCATCTGGCTCAGCTACCGTGAGTTCAGCGCTACAGAAGCTGACGCGGACCCGACCCCCGAGGACCTTCAGGACTTCCAGATGATCAAGTTCGGCGCTCTCATCAACTTCTAATCTGAAGTCGAGACGTCTGATCTAACGAGAAGCCGCCCCTCGGGGCGGCTTCTTTGTTTTCAGTCTCTTCCCCAGATCGCGGGGAGAGGGAGAGAAGTGTAGGCCGTGCGTGCTAGGGCCTCATGCAGGTCTCCAATATCGTGGACGCGCCCCGCCACCGCCGAAGGCTCTGGATCAATTACCGGCTGGATGCGGGAGCAGCCAGGACCATGCCGCTGCTTTAGGCATGCGTGCCCAATGCGTAGTCTCCTGCGGCAGGAAGCTGCGACACAGAGTTTCTCAGGGAAATTTCTGCTCTCATAATTCCGTCACGATCCGGGGTTCGTCCGGGCGCGATGCGGACTTCGGGGCTCGCTCAAAGCTTTTGTTCGGTTCGAAATCCCCAAATCATCCACCACTTTCCCGGTATTTCGCAGTTGCGAGCCTCACCCGGAATCGCCCGTAATTCCTAGTGCTCAGGCGCATCTTCGTTGCCCGTAGGCGCAACAGTGGCAGACCTGTTGGGGGCAAATTCGAGATGCCTGATTGTTGCGCACGGGAGAATCACAGAGTTTCTGCACAGCGGCGGTTCCGGAGAAATCTTCGCGCCGTCAATATCGCAGAGCGCGGCCTAGTTTGCGTAGCACTACCGAGTAATGGGCGTCCGCCATCTCGATTACCAACGCAGATTGGGAGAAGGTCTATGAATAAATCCAGCCTAAGCGCCCTGGTGGCAGCGGGCCTGCTAGCAGGCGGTCTCGCTACGAGCGCATCTGCAGCCGACCTTGGGGGGAACTGCTGCGCTGATCTCGAAGAGCGTATCGCCGAACTTGAAGCCACTACCGCCCGCAAGGGCAACCGCAAGGTTTCGCTGACCATCTCCGGTTGGGTCGGCGAGCAGGTCATGTACTGGGACGACGGCGTCGAGAGCAACGCCTACGTCGGCGGCCTCGGCACGACGCTCGCCACCCACTTCAAGTTCACCGGTCAGGCGCAGATCTCTCCCGGCTGGTCGGCTGGCTACGTGCTCCACGTGGAAGCAGACGGACTCCGACTCGCTCGCCGGCACCAACCAGTACACGCCCGACAGCGCGCGGTCTCTTCGGCGGCAACGGCCAACTACGTGCAGACGCTGCAGTCCTACTGGTTCATCAAGAGCGATCACCTCGGCAAGGTCGGCGTCGGCCTGCAGTCGTCGGCTTCGGACAACCTGCCATCCTCGTTGACGGTTCGGGCTCGCTCGTTCCCGCCAACTGGGTGACGTTCGACTACGGCGGCTTCGACTATCGTAACCAGCAACGGCGACCTCAGCAGCACGTCAGATCATCGGCGGCTGGCTGGTTGCAACGGCGGCGGCGACTGCTTCGGCGTTCCTGTGAACTCCGTCCGTTACGACTCGCCGACCTTCGCTGGCTTCTCGGTCTCGGCCGCTTGGGGTGAAGACGACTTCTGGGATGTCGGCGGCCGTTACGCCGGTGAGATGCACGGCTTCAAGCTTGCTGCTGCTGTCGGCTACGGCGAAGTCACGGGTGGCAACGACTTCCCGAAGGCTTCCTCACGCTGAACGCGCATCGTGGTCCGGTTAGCTGTTTGCAACGACAGCTACTTACTTTCAGGCTGGCGCTATACGCTCAGCACATCGCTACGGGCCTGTTCGCTCTTGGTCAACTACGGCAATCTCGAATCGACGGACGCCGTCCGAACTCTGAGACTTGGTACTTCAAGGGCGGTGTTCGCACCAAGTGCCTGCCCTTCGGCGCCACGGTGTTCTACGGCGAGTACGACAAGAACGAAGACGGTGCTGGCGCTGGCTCTGAGAGCCAGTGGTGGGGCCTTGGTGTTGTCCAGGAAGTCGACGCCGCTGCAATGTCGCTCTGGCTCAGCTACCGCCAGTTCAGCGCTGAAGAGGCTACGGCTACCAGGGCACGAGAGCCTTGAGGACTTCGACATGGTCAAGTTCGGCGCTCTCATCAACTTCTAATCTGAAGTCGAGACGTCTGATCAAACAGGAAGCCGCCCTTCGGGGCGGCTTCCTGGATCCTCCTCAAACTATAGCACTCCACTCACTTAGCACTTTATTTTCGTCCAGGATTTTCCCAGCACGTCGTTCTGTCATCATCGTATCTGCTGCGTTTCCGGCAGTTTCACTCCGAAAACGGGCTGAATACCGAGCTATCCGGTGAGAAATCCTCAGACTATCCACCGCATACTCCAGCCGCCAACGCGATCTACGACCCGCTGAATCCCCCGGAAATCCAGGGGTAATTGCCATTTTCGTTGCCTGCTGGCAACAGTGGCAAAGCCGTCGTGCGCAAAATCCCAGATGCCTGATTGTTGCTCACGAGAGAATCGCGGAGTTTCGCACCCAGCGGCGGTTCCGACGGAATCTTCGTGCTGATATTGCCGACATTATAGCAGAACGCGGCCTAGTTTGTGTAACCGCCCCGAGTAAATGGGCGTCCGCCATTTCGATTACCAGCGCAAATTCCGCGCCAACATTTATCGCATAGCGCGGCCTGGTTTGCGTAACCGCCCCGAGTAAAGGGGGGTCCGCCATTTCGATTACCAAAGCAGATTTGGGAGAAGGTCTATGAACAAATATAGCCTAAGCGCCCTGGCGGCGGCCGGCCTGCTCGCAGGTGGTCTCGCTACGAGCGCAAATGCAGCTGACCTTGGGGGCAACTGCTGCGCTGACCTCGAGGAGCGCGTCGCTGAACTTGAGGCCACGACCGCTCGCAAGGGTAACCGCAAGGTTTCGCTGACGATTTCCGGTTGGGTCGCCGAGCAGGTGACTTTCTGGGACGACGGCGTCGAGAGCAACGCCTACGTCGGCGGCATCGGCACGACGCTCGGCACCAACGTCAAGTTCACCGGTCAGGCGCAGATCGCGCCCGGCTGGACCGCTGGCTACGTTCTGCATCTCGAGGCTGACGGCAGCGACACGCTTGCCGGCACCGATACAACGAGATCAGCCGGCGGTGGGCCTCTACACGGGCACGACCAACTACGTGCAGACGCTGCAGTCGTACTGGTTCATCAAGAGCGATCATCTCGGCAAGGTCGGCGTCGGCCTGCAGTCGATGGTTTCGGACAACCTCGCAATCCTCGTTGACGGCTCGGGCTCGCTCGTTCCCGCCAACTGGGTGTCGTTCGACGTTGGCGGCTTCGCCTATCGTAACCAGGACGGCGACGCCAGCAGCACGTTCGATCATCACCGGTGGCGGTTGCAACGGCGGCGGCGACTGCTACGGCGTTCCTGTGAACTCCATCCGTTACGACTCTCCGACCTTCGCTGGCTTCTCGGTCTCGGCTGCTTGGGGTGAAGACGACATCTGGGATATCGGCGGCCGTTACGCCGGTGAGATGCACGGCTTCAAGTTGGCTGCTGCAGTTGGTTACGGTGAGGTTACCGGCGGCAACAAGTTCCCGAGGGGATTTACGGGCTTGAATGGTGCTACGTTGGTGGATCCGGACAATCCCTTCGGACCCTACAATCGTTGTATCCTGTTCGCACCTGATAGCTCTTACTTCCAGGCTGGGTGCTTACGCTCAGCACGTCAGAACGGGCCTGTTCCTCTTGGTCAACTACGGCGATCTTGACGTCGGAACGGGCAGCTCGCTCGATCAGGATGCACGCGACTCCGAACCTGGTACGTCAAGGCTGGTATCCGCGCGAAGTGCCATCCGCTCGGTGCAACGGTCTTCTACGGCGAGTGGGACGAGAACAACGACGGCGCTGGTGCTGGCTCTGAGAGCCAGTGGTGGGGCCTCGGCGTAGTCCAGGAAGTCGACGCCGCTGCCATGTCGCTCTGGCTTAGCTACCGCCAGTTCAGCGCTGAAGAGGCCTACGGATGACCAAGGCCACGAGAGCCTCCAGGACTTCGACATGATCAAGTTCGGCGCTCTCATCAACTTCTAATCTGAAGTCGAGACGTCTGACCTAACAGGAAGCCGCCCTTCGGGGCGGCTTCCTTGTTTTTGTAATTGAGGTTGTGCCGGCGGGCCTTCGGCGTTACGGGAGATTATGTTCACGACCTTTTTCAAGGAGCTCCGGGACGCGAAGATCCCGGTCACGCTCAAGGAGTACCTGACGCTGCTCGAGGCGCTCGAGGCGGATTGCGCCGGGCGCAGCGTCGAGGACTTCTATTATCTGTCGCGCGCCGCGCTCGTTAAGGACGAGCGCCACATGGACCGCTTCGACCAGGTGTTCGGCCATGTGTTCAAAGGCCTCGACCTGATGGCCGAGACGGCGACCGCCGAAATCCCCGAAGAATGGCTGCGCGCGGTCTCTCAGCTCTACTTGACCGATGAAGAGAAAGCCCAGATCGAGGCTCTCGGCGGCTGGGAGAAGATCATGGAGGAGCTCGCGAAGCGGCTCGCGGAACAAGAAGGCCGACACCAGGGCGGCAACAAGTGGATCGGCACCGGCGGAACATCGCCTTTCGGCGCCAACGGCTACAATCCGGCCGGCATTCGTATCGGCCAGAAGGAAAGCCGGCACCAGCGCGCCATCAAGGTTTGGGACAAGCGCGAGTTCAGGGATCTCGCCGGCGACGTCGAGCTCGGCGTGCGCAACATCAAGCTGGCGCTCAGGAAGCTTCGGAAATTCGCGCGCGAAGGGGCGGCGCAGGAGCTTGATCTCGATCAGACCATCAAGGGGACCGCGCGCAAGGGTTATCTCGACCTCGCCATGCGGCCGGAGCGGCGCAACACCGTCAAGGTGCTGATGTTCTTCGACGTGGGCGGCTCCATGGACTGGCACATCCGGACCGCGGAGGAGCTGTTCTCGGCGGCACGCACCGAGTTCAAGCACCTCGAATACTACTACTTCCACAACTGCCTTTACGAAGGTGTGTGGCGCAACAACGCGCGGCGCTGGACCGAGACGATCCCGACGTGGCAGGTGCTGCATACCTATCCGGCCGACTACAAAGTCATCTTCGTCGGTGATGCTTCGATGAGCCCCTACGAGATCACGCATGTCGGCGGCGCGGTGGAGCATATGAACGACGAGGCCGGCGCAACATGGCTTTCCCGCGTCGCCGACATCTATCCGCACAGCGTCTGGCTCAATCCCGGTCGCGGAGGCAGAACTGGCGTTACACGCCCTCGATCGGTCTCGTGCAGCGCATCATGGGTAACCGCATGTACCCCATGACGCTCGGCGGCCTTGATTTGGCCATACGCGAGCTCATGCGTTGAGGCGTCGGGCCCAACCTGGCGCTTTCGATCTGAACGCGCGGGCTGCCGAATGCCCCACTTCGGCTCCGATTGTGGGAGCAAAGTGACACAAGCATCTTGTCCCGTGTCATCCCGGCTTCGCAGAAATCATCTATCCTTGCAGCGATCCGATCGGGCACCGGCACCAAAGGGAATATGCGAGGCTGAGGAACGCGACGTGGTTACCGGAGCCCGCAAGCTCGATCGGGGGACTTCATGGAGGCTTACAAACCGTGCCGCAGGTCACCCGGCTGCATGTTCTTCGAGCCTCCGATCATTTCGTCGCTGGCTGCCCTCGTTGCCTACGGGCGTGCGATATGCTGAGTACAGACAGGTCTAATCCCACCCATCCAGGCTTGGTTCTCATCCAATAAAAAGAAAGCTCTATCGAAATGGGAAGCCTTTCGGCCCGCGCTTCGACTTTCCCGGCTGCGTCAAGCCTGGATATCAATTCCTTCGCACTGCGTTTCTTTCTGTCCTGGACCGCTTTCCTGTTTCTGAGCCGGTATCCGGGGTACGTGCATTTCGACACGGCCGAGATCTTCGCCTGGAGCACGCTCGGTTTCGAGGGCGGCTTCATCAAGCATCCGCCGCTGATGCCGTGGCTTGTCTATGCAGTGAATTTCGTATTTCCAGAGAACTGGATCACCTTCGCTTTTCTTTCCACCATCAACGTGACGCTTGGCATCTATGCGGCCTGGCGGGTTGCTGCCCTCACGATCGGCGAAGAGCGCGCGCCATTCGCAGCCGCTCTCTACATGCTGTCGGTCTACACGGTCTGGCACGGGCTCAAGTTCAATCACAATTCCATTCTGCTTTCGGCTTGGCCGTTGACGGTCTGGGCCTTCCTCTTGTGCCTGCGCGAGCCGACGTGGTGGCGCGGCGCGGTCCTTGCCGTGGCTGCTGCCTTATCCGTGTACGCGAAGTACAACACGGTGCTGCTCCTGGTTGCGCTGTTCGTCGCGTCGCTTGTCAGCGTGCATCGCCGACGACTTCTACCGTTCGCCGGCTCCCTACGTTTCCCTCACGCTTTTTCTCGCCATCATGGCGCCGCACGTGTTGTGGGAATACCAGCATAAGTTTCAGACGACACAAAACGCCAACAACCAGCGTGCCGAGATCGGCGCTCTTCCGAAACGGCTGCTCGCCGAGAACTTCTCGCGGCTGCTTCCGGTTCTCGCTGCCTTTGCCGTGTTCTACAAATGGCTGGGCCGGAGCAAGCCGAAGGACGTAGCCCATTGGAACGAGTTGCTCGCGATCGTTTTCGTGCCCTTTCTTCTGACTGTCGGCATCACGATGGTGCTCGGGCTGCGCGGCTCGCACTCGTGGACGACGCCTGTCTATTGTTTCGTTCCCATCGCGCTTGCGGGCCTGATCGGCAGGCCGAACGCGGACCAGCTCGCGCTCTTGAACCGCGTGTTCAACATCGCGTTTCTCGTCATCCCGATCGTCGGTGCGGTCAAGCTCGTTACCGATTTCCGCAACGGCAACGAGAAGGCCACGGACCCCATTCCGGAGATAACCCGCTCGGCCGAGGATATCTGGCACGCGACCATCGGCACGCCTGTGGTGATTGCAGGCGGCGAGCACCGCTACTCGGTCGGCGCCAGTCTCGCCATGACTGACCATCCCCGGGCGTGGTCGTCGTATCGGCGCTACTGGTGGATCACTCCGAGCCTCGTCGACGAGAAAGGCGCGCTCGGGTTCTGCCGTCAGATCGACAAAGACTGCATGGTCAACTCCGAACGTCTGGTGGCCGAGCGCAATGGCTGGACTTGCAAGCTCACCATGCACCGCACGCTCTATGGCATGGAGGGTCCGCCACACACCATTAGCGTCTATTTCCTGCCGCCGCGCTCGTTCAAGTCGGTGCTCACACCGGAGCAACGATGCCCGCACGTGCCGTAATACTCATGCTCCAGCGGCTCGCGGAAGACTTCGTAGCCCACGCCGGTTCAGGCCGGATACTTGTGCGCTTCTGAGCACACTCAGCCGTGAAATTGAAAGATGAAGGGCCGCTCCCAAAGAGAGGCCCTTTTCTTGTGCACGATTGGCGAGTCTGGCCCACAAAAAGGCCCAAGTTGCAGAGGCGTCTGATTGACCGGAGCCAAATTTGAGAGCACATCTGCACACTGGACGGGCAAGAACGAGCACCCCATGAAACGCACGACGCTCACCCTTCTGTTCGGGTGCCTGGCGCTTGGCGCCTGCTCCGGCAATCAGACTCTTACGAATATTTCGACCGGGTCCCTTTTTGGCGGCGCGAAACCGCCTGAGGCGCCGGCCGGCGGTGCCCAGGCCATCGCGGCTGCAGCGGCTCCCGTCAGCACACCGACCGACAGAGCCTTCCAGGTGGGCTCCGTGACCGCGCGGGCGACCAAGTGCGGTTACAATTTCGATCCCGCCCGCGTCAAGGCCAACTACATGGCTTACGAGACGAGCATGGGACTTGCCGTTACCGATACGGCCAAGATCGAGAAGATCTATACGGTCGCCTACAACGGCATCACGAAGGCCGCGGCGTCGGACCCGAACTACTGCAACGAGAAGAAGACGAAAGAGATCAAAGAGGATCTCAACAAGCTCCTCGCGGGCGACTATACGCCGACGCAAAGAAAGGTCGCTGCCGCGGAGCAGGACGAAGGCCTGTTCGGCGGCATGTTCAGCGGTGACTCCGGCGGCGATAGCGACGGGGGGTACAAAGCGACTTTGCCGACGGACAACAGCAGGGACGGACTCTGAGAAGGCCGCTTAGCTAACTTCTCCGTGTTCGTTGACAGAGATCAACGTGCTGCAGCTGTTGTGGATCGAGACCGTTCTGAAGCTTTCCGGCGGGCTCGTGCTGTGTCTCGCCCCCCTCCTCGTCATCAAGGCTCTGGGCTTGCCGCCGGCCGCGAGCGCATTCTGGCCGCGCATGCTCGGCGCCCTCCTCATCGGTCTCGCCGCAGCGACCTTCATCGAAGGGGCCTGGCCTCAGGTTCGGGCGCTCGGCCTTGCGGGTTGCATCGTCATCAACCTCGTGAGCGCGGCCATGATCAGTGTACTGGCAACGCTTGGTGCCGGGGCTCCCACGCGGCGCGGTTCCGCGGTTCTTTGGGCGCTGGTGGTCATGCTCGTCGTGCTGTCGCTGTTCGAGATCGCGCACGTCTGACACATCATTAGGAATTATCTGCGAAGCTCCTGCGCATCCCCTTTCCGGCCCTTTCAGGCCTGTTTTCGACCTTGCGTAAGGATTGCCTGACGGATGCCGCTCTCAGCCACATCGACGGTGCGCGCAGCGGACCAGCGCCTGCTCGACCGCTCCGTCCGGACGGATCGAGCCTGCCTCGAGCCTTCTTGTCTGGGATCTGGCGCTGGTGACCACACGCGCCGGCTTCGACGCGCTCGAGAGCGAGTGGAACGCCCTCTTCGAACGTGCCGGCCAGGGCACGCAGATGTTCCAGACCTTCAATTGGCTCTGGCACTGGTGCAATCATTTCGCGGGCGAAGGCTCGGGCGTTCATCTTTCCATCGTCACCGCGCGCCGCGACGGCCGCCTCGTGCTGGTATGGCCGCTCGCCCTGGAACGAGCCGGGCTCATGACGAAGCTCATCTGGATGGGCGAGCCGGTGGGGCAATACGGCGATGTCGTCATGGAGGAGCTCAGCCGACAGCCTGGATCTCCTTCGCGCATCGTGGAGCTTCCTCATCGAGGAAACGAAAGCCAGTGTGGTGCAGCTCAGAAAAGTGCGCGCTGACGCCGCCGTCGCTCCGCTGATGCGAGACCTTGGCCTGATCGAGATCGAGCAACTCACTGCGCCCTATCTCAATCTCGCGGACGCTCCCTCCTTTGCGGAGTACGAGAAGCGCTATTCGAGCAGCGCGCGCAAGAACCGCAGACGCCAGCGCCGGCGCATCGAAGATCACGGCCCGATGCGGGTCGATTTTCATCGTGGCGGGGCGGTCGCGGGCGAGCTTGCTGTCGCGGCGATCGCGCTCAAGCGAGCATGGCTTCGTGATCGCGGCCTCATCTCGCCGGCGCTTTCCGACGAACGCACCGTGCGCTTCTTTGCCGAGGTCGCCGAAGCCCATCATCGACCGGCTGGCTGCCATGTGGTCGCGCTGATGTCGAACGGCAAACCGGCGGCACTCGAAGTGGGCGTCCGGGCCAAGGGCCGTTCAGGGACCCATATCATCGTTTACGATCCGGAATTCGAAAAGCACAGCGCCGGCGCGGTTCTGATGGAGGACAGTATTCGCGGCGCCTTCGATCACGGAATTGAGGCGTTCGACCTCCTGGCACCGGGGGATGGCTATAAGCTCGAGTGGGCCGACGCCGCGACGGGGGTCAGCACATTCGTTGCACCGCTCAACCCCGTGGGGCTGGTCTACGCCCGGCTTTACCTTGGCCTGGTGCGCCCCGCGCTTAAGAAGTTGATGAATTTGCTGCCTATTTCCGTCCGGAGACCGTTGGCGGGCTGAACGGCCATCAGGCCTCGGGTGCTCACAGCGAGCACATGGCGATCCCTGGCCCCGCCCTGGGGCGCGATCCATGGCGGAAATTGATGAACGAAATTTTCCACAATTCCCAATGTGGTGGATAGCCACTGGAAAGATGGGCCTGATCGGGCTAGACGTGATGCGCCTCCTGGCGAGCACCGGCCCATGTAGGCCGGCCCGACGCCGAGGCCAGCAGGGCCAAACGGGCTCTGGCTGAACGGGGCCGACGGCACCTCCCATACGGCGTGGAAGAATTGCCTGGTCGTCGAGAAACCACACAGGGATAGATATGGCCATTACGCCTGACGCCATCGTCGAGTTCGGTGCTTGCCAGCATCGAGGCTTCCAAAGTGACCGAGAAGCCCTACCGGCATTGGTTCCTGACCAAATGCCTGCCCGCGGATGCTGCGCAGGCCGTGCTCGACCTTCCGTTCCCAGCTCCCGAGCTCGGCGGTATCTCGGGCAAGCGCGAAGTGCACAACGCCACGCGCAAGTATTTCGACCAGGAGAACATGGGCAAGTTCCCTGTCTGCAAAGCCTTCAACGAGGCCTTCCAGGACAAGCGCGTGACGGAAAAGGTCGCGAAGTTCTTCGGCACGAACCTCGACGGCTCATATCTGCGCGTCGAGGTCGCCCAGGACACCGACGGCTTCTGGCTCGAGCCGCATACCGATCTCGGCGTCAAGATGTTCACGATGCTGCTCTACATGTCGCCGGATCCGCAGCACAGCGTGCTCGGCACCGACATCTATGCCGCCGACAAGACGCATGTGGGCCGGTCGCCGTTCCAGTCGAACGCCGCGATGGTGTTCGTGCCGTCCGACATCACCTATCACGGCTTCGAGCCGCGCACGATCGAGGGCGTGCGCAAGTCGGTGATCATCAACTACGTGACCAACGATTGGCGCGCACGCGAGCAGCTCGCGTATCCCGAGACCCCGATCAAGAACTGATCGACATCATCGCAATAATTGCAACGCCATCGACGGGCTAGGTCCTGTCGGTGGCGTTGCCTTTTGCGAGCACCTCGTAGCCTGCGGCCTTGAGCTTCACGAGCACGGTCTCGAGATGATCGCGGTCGCGCGTCTCGATGACGAGATTGAGTTCCGTGCCTTTGGCGGGGAGATCGGTGAAAACGCGCTGGTGATAGACCTCGACGATGTTGGCGCCGGTCTGGCCCAGCACGCCGGCCACGCGCGCCAGCTCTCCGGGCCGATCAGGAATATCGAGCGTGAGGCGCGACATGCGCCCAGCGCGCGCCAGCTCGCGCGTCAGCACGCTGGCGAGAAGACGCGCGTCGATGTTGCCGCCGGTCAGCACCAGACCGACCTTGCGGCCTTTGAACCGCAGCGGATCTGCGATGACAGCGGCGAGGCCCGCAGCGCCCGCGCCTTCGACGACGGTTTTTTCGATGAGCAGCAGCTCGTTCACGGCGCGCTCCAGATGCGCCTCGCTGACGAGCACGAGATCGTCGACATGCGTTCTCATGATGCGCTCGGTGATGGCGCCGGGATCGCGCACGGCAATGCCTTCGGCGAGCGTATCGCCGCGAACCGGAAGATCCGTGCCGCGCAGCCGGTTGTACATCGAGGGATAGAGCGCGGTTTCGACGCCCACGATCTCGATCCCGGGCTTGAGCGCCTTGGCGGCGATCGCCATGCCTGAGATGAGCCCACCCCCTCCGACCGGCACGACCAGCACCTCGAGCTCAGGCACGGCGCGAAGCATTTCGAGCGCGACTGTCCCCTGCCCGGCTATGACGAGCGGATCGTTGAAGGGATGGATGAATGTGAGGTTGCGCTCCGCGCCATAGCTGCGTGCGAATTCGGCGGAGGCTTCGAGCGTCGCCCCGTGCAGGATGACCTCGGCGCCATGCTTCTTCGTGTTCTCCGATTTCACCTCCGGCGTGCCTTCCGGCATGACGATGGTGGCCGGGATGCCGAGCCGTCCGGCGTGGTAGGCGACGCCCTGCGCGTGATTGCCGGCCGACATGGCGATGACGCCGCGGCGGCGCTCGTCGGGCGTCAGCGCCGTCAAGCGATTGAGGGCGCCGCGCTCCTTGTAGGAAGAGGTAAACTGCAGGTTCTCGAACTTGAGCCAGATCTCACAGCCGTGCTTGGCGGACAATGTGCGGCTCGGATCGCAGGGCGTGATGATGACTGCCCCTTTGATCACGGCGGCGGCGCGCTCGACATCCGCAAGTGTGACGTCCGGCTGCCCGTGGCGAGTGTCCTGCATTCCGTTCCCTGATGCTGTAGAAGTGCGAGCCCATTCTCAGACCTGCCTCGGCCCGGTTTTGAGCTTGAGCCCCTCGGAAGACAAGCTAAAACGGCGCGGCAGCGACTGGAGTGCAGACTTATGGCCAAAGTGGCTTGGATCGGCTTGGGCGTCATGGGCTTTCCCATGGCTGGACACTTGGTCAGCAAGGGCGGCCACGACGTTTGCGTCTATAACCGCACCACCGCCAAGGCCGAGGCCTGGGCCAAGACCTACGGCGGACGCACGGCCGCGACGCCGGCAGAGGCCGCGGCAGGCGCCGAGTTCGTGTTCTCCTGCGTGGGCAACGACGAGGACCTGAGGCAGATCACGCGCGGGCCCGACGGCGTGTTCCGCACCATGAAGCGGGGCACGACGTTCATCGATCACACGACGGCGTCGGCCGACGTGGCGCGAGAGCTGTTCAACGCTGGCGAGGTGATCGGCATTCGCTGCATCGATGCTCCGGTTTCCGGGGGACAGGCCGGCGCCGAAGCCGGCATCCTCACGGTGATGGCCGGGGGCGAAGCCGACGCGTTCGAGGCCGCGGCGCCGATCATAAGTGCCTACGCCCGCACCGTGCGGCGCATGGGGCCGGCCGGCTCGGGCCAGCTTACCAAGATGGTCAACCAGATCGCCATCGCCGGGCTTCTGCAGGGCCTGTCGGAAGCCATCGCCTTCGCCGAGCACGCCGATCTCGATCTCGCCGCAGTGATGGAGACAATCTCGAAAGGGGCGGCGCAATCCTGGCAGATGGACAATCGCTGGAAGAGCATGCACGAGCGCCGGTTCGATTTCGGCTTCGCGGTGGACTGGATGCGCAAGGATCTCGGCATTTGCCTGAAGGAAGCCCGCCGCAACGGCGCCAGCCTTCCCATCGCCACGCTCGTCGATCAGTATTATGCCGAAGTGCAGAAGCTCGGCGGCAGCCGGTGGGATACGTCGAGCCTCATCACTCGCCTCGGACCGGAGAAGCCTTCATCCGGTTGATCGGCTGCTGTTTCATGGGACAGGTGCCTCATGCCAGTTACCGCCTTCTACGCGTCGCTTCTGGGTTTTCTGTTCCTCTTGCTTTCGGTCCGCGTCATTGCCCAGCGCCATGAGGCGCGCGTCGAGATCGGCACCGGGGAAAGCGCGGAGCTTCTTCGGCGCTCACGCGTGCATGCGAATTTCGCCGAGTATGTGCCGATGGCGCTCGTCCTGCTGGCGCTGGCGGAAAGCCTCAAGTCACCGTCGTTCTTGCTGCATTTACTTGGTCTGGCGCTCGTGGCGGGGCGTGCCATCCACGCCTATGGCCTGTCGCAGACGCCGCACATCCTGAAGGCGCGCACGATCGGCATGTGGTTGACGCTTTCCACGATCGCATTCGCCGCGATCATGTGTTTCGTGCTTGCGGGCGTACATCTCATCATTTGAGACGCACGATCGGTAACGCCCGCTTAGCGGTCGGCGTTCATGCGGGCGAACCCGAGCGGCATCGCCGTCGTGTGCTTGATCTCCTCCATGGCGAAGGCGGACGACACCTTGGCGATCTCGACGCGGGAGATGAGCTTTTTATAGAAGACGTCGTAGGCGGCGATGTCAGGCACGGCGACACGCAGCAGGTAATCGACGTCGCCGGACATGCGGTAGAACTCCACCACCTCGGGGAAATCGGCCACGGCGGAATGGAAGGTCTCGAGCCAGGCGAGGCTGTGCTTGTCGGTCTTGATCGAGATGAAGACCGTGACTCCGGCGTTGACCTTCTGCGGGTCGAGGACGGCGACGCGGCGGCGGATGACACCCGTCTCCTCGAGCTTCTGAATGCGCCGCCAGCACGGCGTGGTCGAAAGACCGACCTCCTTGCCGATGTCGGCAACGGGCCGGGTGCAGTCCTCCTGCAGGATGGCAAGAATTTTGACGTCCATGTCATCAAGCATCGGCGCCCCGCGGGTTGGAAATTCATTCCGTCATGTCACGCTTATCGCGACTATTGTTTCGTTTCGACGCGGCGTCAAGCAAGCGTGGCGCACTAATTTTGCGGAGGGACGGATGATGCGCGGTCGCGCTGGTCGTCAGCCGATGTCGAGAACCATGCCATCCTCGGCGAGGCTCACGCGCTGCTCGCGAATGGCGTGGCGATTGGCGAGCGTCTCAGGACCCATGTGGGTCAGCAGGATGTGCTTGGCGCCGATGCGGTCGAGGTTGCGCTCGATGGTGCGCCAGTTGAGGTGATAACGGGCGTTGGCTTCGAAGGCCGAGCATTCGCAGATGAAAAGATCCGAACCCATCGAGGCATCGATCAGGCTCTCGACCCACTCCGTATCCCCCGAGAATGCCAGGATCTTTCCGCCGACCTCAAAGCGCAGGGCATAGGGCGGTGCGCCCGAGGGATGGCTGACCAGGAACGGAGTGACCCGCACGCCGCCGATCTCCAGGGGCTGGCGCTCGACGTACTCGACGAATTGCATATCAAAGGCGCGAGCGGTGGTGGTCGAGTTCGGGAACAAGGCCTCGGCCGCTGCGATAAACCTCTTCTCGATGCCAACCGGGCCGGTGATGGTCAGCGGCGCCGTGCGCTTGGCCACGTGGATGGCATGTATCAGCCACCAAACCAGGCCGGCGAAGTGATCGCCGTGCAGGTGGCTGATGAATATCGTTGAAATTTCATTTGGATCAATGCCTTGACGTGCAAGGCCGACAAGGGACGTGGCGCCGCAATCGATCAGGAACTGGCCGCCGGGATGGGCGGCATGAAAGCAGGTCTGCAGCCGCCCCCCGGATCCGAAGGCGTCGCTGGACCCGATGATCGTGAGCTTCATGCGTTCCTACCTTGGAACTGAGCGGGAATGACTCGGAATTTGGGCGCGCGAGACGGTCCTGCCTGTTCCCAAGGTAACACCCTATTTAGAGAGGTGATCTCAACCGGTAAACCTAACGTTAAGAAATTCAAGGGAGATTGGCCTTTCACCTTTTGGGGCGGCTATGTGCCGGATTTCGCGGCCACGCAACGTCGCCGATTTCTGCCGTTCCACCAAGAGCAGTTTGCGTCGGGACCTGCACAGCGGAAGCTATGGACAGCGAAACGAGAGCGCAGATTCTGGCGGACCTCCGGTCCCGGCACGTGGGCCGGAAGCGGCGGGACGAGAATATTCAGGCGGCTCGCGACCGGCTGGCGCGCAGGGCCGAGATCAAGCCCGAGTTCGAATACGAGCTGATGTCGATCTTCGCCCAGAACGAGATCGGCGCGGCCGTGACCATCTGGATTTTGTCGGCCATCTTCTCGCTGGCCTCGATGTTCTGGGCGCCGTGGGCCGAAGGCTGCGTCTGGCTCACGCTCGTCATCTTCGCCAAAGTGGTGCTCGTGGAGCTGTGCCGCCGCTTCATCGCCACGGGCCGGTCGACGGTCGACCTCGGCGTCTGGCGCCGCCGCTTCGTCATGGCGGAGCTGCTCTCGGGTCTCACGTGGGCCGGCTTCGCGCTTGTTGGTATTCAGGATGCGGGCGCGTCCGTGCAGGTCGGCGCCGCGACGTTCTCCTCGCACGTCTTCATCTTCGCGTCCCTCATCGTGCTGCTCGCCGTGCGCATGACGTTCGCCTCGACGATGATGACCGTGTTCTACGTCGGCACCATACCGATGACGGCAGCGGTGGTGACGCGTCTCGTCATGCTGCACGACCCCTTCTATTATGCGCTCGCGACCATGGCCGTCGGCGTGCACATCTATTTCGCCTTCCTCGCCAAGGGACTTCAGCAGACTGCGCTGCAGATGCTGGAATTCCGGGCGCAAAAGGACGTGCTCATTGCGGAGCTCGACGAGGAGCGGCAGATTTCCGAGGAAGCCCGCCGGCACGCGGAAGCAGGAAGCAAGGCAAAATCGCGCTTTCTCGCCACCATGAGCCACGAGCTCCGGACGCCGCTCAATGCCATCATGGGCTTCTCGGAAGTCATGAAGGACGAGATCTTCGGCGCTCATACCACACCGGTCTATCGCGAGTATGCGTCCGACATCCACGACAGCGGCCGCCACCTGCTGCAGCTCATCAACGAGATCCTCGACCTGTCGCGCATCGAAGCCGGCCGCTACGAGCTCAACGAGGAGCGCACGCATCTCGGCGACATCGCGCAGGATTGCGAGCGCTTGCTGCGCCTCAGGGCCGAGAGCAAGGGACTCGAGATCATCGAGGATATCTCACCCGACCTGCCGCAGGTGTGGGCCGATCCGCGCGCGCTCCGGCAGATCTGCATCAACCTGTTGTCGAACGCGCTGAAATTCACGCCGCAAGGCGGACGCATCTACGTGACCGTGGCCCAGGCCGACAACGGCGCGCAATTCCTGCTCATCCGCGACACGGGACCCGGCATTCCGAGCGACGAAATTCCGAAGGTCATGCAGGCGTTCGGTCAGGGATCTCTGGCGCACGAGACTGCCGAGGGCGGAACGGGCCTCGGCCTACCGATCGTCAAGAGCCTCATCGAGCTGCACAACGGCACGTTCGAGCTGCGCTCGGAGCTGAGGCGCGGAACCGAGGTCGTGGTCACGCTGCCGCCACAGCGCGTTCTCACCACCGTGCCGCCGCTGCAACCTCTGGGCGAAGAACGCCATCACGAGGGCGTTCAGCTTCCGCCCTCCACCCGGGCACCCCACCTGCGCCCGGCGTTTAAGACTTCTCCGGCCGATATGCCCCAGCGCCTCACCGGTACGCGGCGCTAATAGGTGCGTCCCCAGGGCGCCCTGGCGCCTCATTGTGTTCCCATAAGTGCATCTCTACATTGCCGCTGGCGCCCGTTTTCTCTCTCGAGTCGCGCCCGGTAAACTGAGTTTTGGCATGGAAACACCCTGCATCGGCGTCTGTCATATCGACCTTGCGAGCGGTCTCTGCGACGGCTGCCGCCGTTCGCGGCACGAGATCGCCATGTGGGCGCGGATCACGCCCGCCGAGCGCCGCAAACTCATGGATGAACTCAAAACCCGTGGTCCTGGCACCGCCGCTGCGAGCCGCTAAGGAGCTTTTCTGATGCTTGCCTGGCTGCTCATCGTTCTTGCCGGTCTGGTGGGGCTCTTCTACCTGCTCAGCGGAGACGCCTCGTCGCTGTCCGAGCTCGGCGGCGGCAACATCGCCTACATGATCGCGGGCGGCGCGCTCGTCGTGCTCTATCTCATGACCATTTCATCGGATTATCGCGGGCGGGCCGGCACAGCGTTGCGCCATGTCGCCATTTGGCTCGGCCTCGGATTGGCTTTGGTCACGATCTATACCTATCGCGGCGAGCTCACTACCGCCGCCTATCGCGTCGTAGGCGAGATCGTCCCGCCGGGGCAGGTCGTCGATGCCGGAACGGGCGAGAACGGCGAGCGCTCGGTGCGCCTCAGGCGTCATCCCAACGGACACTTCCTAGCGCGCGCCTCGGTCAATGGCGTGACGCTGTCGATGCTGGTGGATACGGGCGCCTCGACGGTGGTGCTGAAGCCCGCGGATGCGGAGCGCGCGGGCGTCGACACCTCCAACCTCTCGTATACCGTCGCCGTGTCGACGGCCAACGGCACGACCTACGCCGCGCCTGTGCGGCTCAAGTCCGTTTCGGTTGGGCCGCTGGAACTGCGCGATGTGGAAGCGCTCGTCGCCAAGCCCGGCAACCTCTCCGACAACCTGCTCGGTATGAGTTTCTTAAGGCGTTTGCGCTCGTATGAGTTCTCGGGCGACTTCCTGACGCTGAGAGGCTGAGCCTTGGCCGGATCGCGCCCTGCCCCTTCCTCGGAGGCCGCGCAGGCATGGCACTTTCCTCAGGCACGCGATCGCTTCTCGGCGAAGCCGCAAGCTGGCTCACGGCGGCGGCCGTCGTGGCGGCCGGGCTCATCTACTACAACGACATCAGAGCGAACGTCGCGGACGGCCTCGGCGTGGCCGTGACCGATCCCGCGCCTGCAAGCGTTGCCGTCGAGATTCCCATGCCGCAAAAGGCATCGGCCGGCAGCGTCGAACTGCGGGCACGCGGCGACGGGCATTACTACGCCAAGGCCGAGGTCAACGGCCGCCCCGCGGATGTCATGGTCGACACCGGCGCGTCGATGGTTGCATTGACATATGAGGATGCCGAGCGGGCGGGCGTGCGCCTTAAGCCCTCAGATTTTACGCAGAGCCGTCTCCACCGCCAACGGCATGGCGCGCTTCGCGCTGGTCCGGCTCGACCGCGTCACAATTGGAAATATCACGGTGCGCGATGTTAAGGCCGGCGTCGCTGAACGCGGGCGGCTCTCCATCACATTGCTCGGCATGAGTTTTCTGTCGCGGCTCGAGCGCGTCGACATGCGTTCGGGCACGCTCGTGCTGACGGAATGACGCGTCAGCCCTGCGACGTTACGTCGATATCGCAGCAACCCGGTTAAAGTAACTCTCAGCCCACGTCCCACTTTGCACGGCCTGCGTTGGCAAATACGCTGGCACGCAGGAACTCGGACATACCGGGCGCTGTTGTCGGTCAGCGTCCCTACCTTCTACGCCAGACTGGCGACGCCTGACGGGATTTTGCCTCAATCAGCGAACACACAGCACGCACTTGCGGCCCGAGCAGACGGGCGCGAGATTACGCAAAGGACAGCCTTGATGTTTCCCACTCCGCGCAGCGATCTCAAGCCCAACACCGCCGACTTCGAACGCTTCCCGCTGGTCAAGCCGACCGGCTTCCGCGAGTACGATGCGCGCTGGCTGTTCCCGCAAGAAATCAATCTCATGGGCCTCACGCCGTGGGCCTCGGCATGGCGACGCTGTTCGCCGAGCGCGGCGTCAAGAAGCGCCTCGTCGTCGGCCATGACTACCGCTCCTATTCGGCCTCGGTGAAGCAGGCGCTGATCAACGGCCTGCTGGCCGGCGGCTGCGAGGTGCACGACATCGGCCTCGCGCTTTCGCCGATGGCCTACTTCGCCCAGTTCGATCTCGACGTCGAAGGCGTCGCCATGGTGACCGCCTCGCACAACGACAACGGCTGGACCGGCATCAAGATGGGCCTGGCGCGCCCGCTCACCTTCGGCCCCGACGAGATGAGCCGCCTGAAGGAGATCGTGCTCGTCGGGCGCCTACAAGACGGCCGACGGCGGGCGCTACATTTTCGTGCCCGACATGGCCGAGCGCTACATGAAGGCGCTCTCCGACCGTCCGAAGCTCAAGCGCACGCTCAAGGTCATCGCGGCCTGCGGCAACGGCACGGCCGGCGCCTTCGCGCCGCAAGGTTCTCGAAGCCATCGGCTGCGAGGTGGTGCCGCTCGACGCCGAGCTCGACTACACCTTCCCGCGCTACAATCCGAACCCCGAAGACATGAAGATGCTGCACGCCATCG
This sequence comes from uncultured Alphaproteobacteria bacterium, assembly GCA_963831345.1. Classification (GTDB taxonomy): domain Bacteria; phylum Pseudomonadota; class Alphaproteobacteria; order Rhizobiales; family Hyphomicrobiaceae; genus Hyphomicrobium_C. The sequence goes on along the minus strand of CAWHPZ010000036.1, from coordinate 36,382 downwards.
CGGAAGCGGTGGTGAAGCACAAGGCCGACGTCGGCCTCGGCTTCGACGGCGACGGCGACCGCTGCGGCGTCGTCGACAACGAGGGCCACGAGATCTTCGCCGACACCGTCGGCGTCATGCTGGCGCGCGATATCTCGGCCCGGCATCAAGAACGCGGTGTTCGTCGCCGACGTGAAATCGACCGGCCTGTTCATGACCGATCCGGTGCTGCAGGCCAACGGCGCCAAGGCGCTCTACTGGAAGACCGGCCACTCCTACATGAAGCGCTACACCTTCGAGCAGAAGGCGCTCGTCGGCTTCGAGAAGAGCGGGCACTTCTTCTTCCAGCCGCCGCTCGGGCGCGGCTACGACGACGGCCTCGTCGCGGCGCTCGCGGTTTGCGACATGCTCGACCGCGCGCCGAGGGCAAGACCATGGCCGATCTCAAGCGCGAGCTGCCGAAGACGTATCAGTCGCCGACCATGTCGCCGCACTGCGACGACGAGAAGAAGTACGGCATCGTCGACAAGGTCGTCGCGCGACTACAAGAAGCTCGCCGAAGAACGGCGGCACCATCGCCGGCCAGAAGATCCGCGATCTCGTCACCGTCAACGGCGTGCGCGTCACGCTCGAGGACGGCACGTGGGGCCTCGTGCGCGCGTCATCGAACAAGCCGGAGCTCGTCGTCGTGGTCGAGAGCCCGGTGTCGGAAGCCAACAAGATGGCGATCTTCCGCGATATCGAAGCGCGCCTCGCAAGCTTCCCCGAGGTCGGCGAGTACAATCAGAAGATCTGAGGACAGCGGCAAGGCCGTTTGCTTCACGGGCTGGGTTCACTGTCATCCTCGGGCTTGTCCCGAGGATCCAGTCATTCGCTTGGGACAGCTTCGAGTTGAGCGTTACCCCGCTCACTTCGAGACTTCGTCGTTGTGGCTCCATGGATCCTACCCACAAGGGGTAGGATGACAGTGTGAGAACCGCGTAGCTCTGAACCTAAGTTGCGGCGTCTCGATTTTCTGATTGCGAAGCGGGCGCCCGTTGGCGAAACTCCGTCTACGTTACGTGGAGGTTCGATGCTGCTCGCCAACTTCGCCGCCGCTCTTTGCGCCGTCGCCATCATCGGCGCCGGACTGTGGGCCTATTCGGCTACGCCGGCAGGCCGTACATGGCCGATGCAGTGGGGCTTTTCAGGCGGCGTCAATTGGAGGGCTCCGCGGCCAGCCGCGCTGATCCTATCCCTCCTCGTGTCGATCTCGCCCATCGCGTTCGTCGCCTATGCCGCCAACGCCAAGGAGCGGCCGGCTCTGCTGGTGATCGTTTCTCTGGTTCAGCTTGCCGCGTTCTGCGGCTATTTCCTCGCGGTCGTGCGCGATCACCGCAACGCATCCACGGGATATTAGAACAGCGAGATCAGCGAGGCGCAGCGAGACCAGCGCCAGGAAAGCGGCGAAGGACAGCTCGAGCGTGCGGCGTGACATTCCGTGCGCCGCGCGCACGCCGAACGGCGCGGCCAGCACGCTCGTGGGAATGACGAGCAACGCACCGATGACGCTGACGTAGCCGAGCGACAGCGGCGGCGTCAGCGGATCACCCCAGCCCGCCCAGATGTAACCGAGCATGCCGGGGATGGCGATCAGCGGGCCGACGCCCGACGACGTGGCGACGGCATTGAGGATCGGCATGCCGTAGAGCGTCAGCAGCGTCACGACGAACATGCCGCCGCCGATGCTCATGAGCGTGGATACGACGCCGATGGCGAAGGCCGCGGCATCGATGGTGCGCGTGCTCGGCAGAGCTTCGCCCAGGCGCCAGTCCTCGCGGCCCAGCGCCATTTTGGTGGCAAGTGTCGAGGCGCAGACGATCCAGACCCATTTCAGGACCGTGCCGCTCGCCACCGACACAAGCAGAACGCCGGCAAGGACGCCGGCGACGATGAACGGGCCGAGACGCTTCAACACGGCCAGATCCGAGGCGCCTCGGGCGCGGTGGCTCGTGAACGAGCGCCATGTCGTCGGCACGATGATGGCGAACGTCGTGCCGAGCACCATGTGCATGCGGACGTCTTCCGGCACGTCGAGAACGCCGAAGACCTCGTACAGCACCGGCACGAGCACGCCGCCGCCGCCGATGCCGAGCAGGCCGGCGAGAAAGCCGGTGACGAGGCCCGCCGCCGGCAAGCGCCAGCGCGAGCGGAGACGATCTCGCTCCACGGCATTGCCAGCAACTGCATCGGAGAGCGCGTCCCCTACTCGGCTGCGTCGCTCATGAGGCCGGACGGCGCGGCTTCGACCAGCGCCATGGCCTCGGCGAGCACGTCCACCGTCGCGCCGTCGCGCACGGCGTTCTCGCTCAGGTGGCGGCGGAACACGCGCGCGCGCGGCTGGCCGTGATAGAGGCCGAGGATGTGGCGCGTGACGTTGTTGAGGCGGCCGCCGCGCGCGACGTGCTGCGCTCGATGTAGGGCAGCAGCCCCTCGAGCACCTCGCGGCGCGACGGCACGCTGGGCGTCGCATCGCCGAACAGCCGGCGTCGACCTCGGCCAGAATGTAGGGCGTCTGATAGGCGGCGCGGCCCAGCATCACGCCGTCGACATGCTGCAAGTGGCCGTCGGCCTCGTCGAGCGAGCCGATGCCGCCGTTGATGACGATGGTCGAGCTCGGGATGCGCGGCCTTCAGGCGGTAGACGCGCGCATAGTCGAGCGGCGGGACCTCGCGGTTCTCCTTCGGCGACAGCCCCTGACAGCCACGCCTTGCGCGCATGCACGATGAAGGTGCGGCAGCCGGCGGCGGCGACGACGATCGATGAAGCGCTGCAGGTCGCGCCTCGCTGTCCTGGTCGTCGATGCCGATGCGGCACTTGACGGTGACCGGCACATCGCACGCGCGCGCGCATGGCGGCGACGCAGGCCGCGACGAGCTCCGGCTCCGCCATCAGGCAGGCGCCGAAGCGGCCCTCCTGCACGCGGTCCGACGGGCAGCCGACATTGAGGTTGATCTCGTCGTAGCCGAAGCTCCTCGCCGATCGCGCGCCGCCTCGGCGAGCGCGCCGGGATCGGAGCCGCCGAGCTGCAGCGCCACGGGATGCTCGATCGGCGCTCATAGCCGAGCAGCCGCTCGCGGTCGCCGTGCAGGATGGCTCGGCGCGGTCACCATCTCGGTGTAGAGCAGCGCATGGCGCGTCAGCGGCGATGGAAGAACCGGCAATGCCGGTCCGTCCAATCCATCATCGGAGCGACGCAGAACTTATGTGTTTGAAGTTGCACGTATTTCCTGGGCAGCCGAGCTGTCGACAGAGAATGTGCACGTTTTGTGCACGCCGACAACCGGTCAGGGTGTCGTAGCATGGCGACGTTCACAACTAGGGCACGCCGTGAATTTTCCGGCGTGAGCCATTCAACGGAAATAAAACGGCATCACGAACTGGAGTCTTGCTCCCGGCGGCGGAGCGGGAAACGGACCTGCACTGCGCACGGCGGAGAGGACGCTTCGATCGAGCCCAGCATCGCCAGATGAGCGAGCTACGCTCGCGTGACTGAGACCTCCCGAGTGTGAGACGCCGAATGAGACGACCACGGTGCCGCGCCTTCCAGATCCGGGCGGCTTGCGTCCAGCGACGCGGGCGCGCACTAGGGCCGCGTAATTGATCGCACTGCCCGTGCTTGCGGAAATCCTCCCCGAAGAAGCCGCTGATCCCTTTGTAGCCCTCGAAGACGCGCCACCCTTCTTGCTGGGCTTGCCCTCTGTCTTGCTAGTCTCAGCCGCCGCCGCAGGCTTTGCCGCTTGGCTCGGTGTTATCCGATCTTCGACGGGCTTCGATCGACTTCGCTCGTCTCGGCGTTTTTCGGCGGCTCCTTCTTTTCCCTGCCCGATTGCTCCGCGTATTCGTCCGCCCCTTGCAAAAGGTCCAGGCCTCGAGGAGCGCTATCGGATAGCTTGTCGACCGCGGGCGCTTCCTTCGCGACCACCTGCTCGGTGGGCTCTATGGGCTCAGGCCGCCCGGCCGGCTGGGCCGTCGCCGGAGAGTTTTCTGCGGCGCCGGCTTCGGACTGAATAGATGAGGTAGAGGCCGTGGCAGTGAGCGACGCGGATCGCTCAACAGCCTCGAGCACCTCGCTTGCAAAAAGCTCGATGCTGATCGCCTCGGTCGGCGCCTCGATGGCCCCCGGCTTTTGTTCGATCCAATAGAAGACCGCCGCCAGCACTCCCCCGTGCAGAAGAAGCGACGACAACGCACTCGCGACGGTTCCTGCAATGCGAGATTTGCAGGGCCAGAGACGTAGCCCTGCAATAGCCGAGTGTGCCTGGTCACCGATATGGCCGCCTGGACATCCAGAGTCCAAGATCCAGTCCCTTCAAAAGTCGGAAGCTTCGGATTTGCCTCAGCGACTCAATTCAGCCAGCCGAAGCCACGATGCGCGACGGGCGCTCGAAGATTGCCTTCAGTGCGAAGTGCAAGGCGATCAGACCGGCATACGCGATGGCGTTGGTCGCCAGGATCCAGGAAATTGTGTCGACCGTGAAAGCCTCAGTTCCGCCAAGCACGAGCGAGGCAGCACAAATCGCCCCCTGAAAGACGGTGAAGGCCGCTACGAATGCGAGCGGCGCCGACAAGGCCGGTGTCGCTGCGGTAGCGGTGAGCCGTGTGACCAGGAACGCAGCGATCATTGCCGCGCCGATCAAGGCGCCCCAGACGAAAGACATCGTTTCCAGCGGGTATCCAAGGACCACGAAACCAATCAGTTGATTTGCCGCCCATGCCGCTACGACAGTCGTCAGACCTTCTCCTCGACGCAGGCTGATCGCGGCTAGGGCCGCGATTGCTGCAAACGGAGCACCGCAAGCAAAGGCGAGCGTTCCCCCAATGCTTACAGCGCCGATGAGCGCCGTCCACATGGCTGGGGCGGAGTTATAAGAGAGGGATGTGCGTTCGTGTTCATTTCAGTTTTCTCCTCAGATTGTCGTTGGCAGTGCGGTAATTCACTTCTTCTCGGCTTTGGAACCAAATCCTGGCCCTTGCTCGTCGAGCGCTTCAGGCCCGCGACCGAGCCATTTCTTGGAGATCGCGCGCCAGGCGCCCAAGCGCTCCCAAACCGGCTTCTCCTCGGGCGTGTCCTCGTCGGTAACGAAGGGATTGGGAAAGAAGATCGAGATCATCGGCTCGTCCTTGCCGTTCCACATTTCGAAACCCCAGGTGACGGGCGATCCGTCTTTCATCAATCCACGATACATGACGGCGCGTGATGGCTTGCGATGGGCTCTGACCTCGGGAGACGTGGGTGCGAAGGGGGGACCCATCGTCTCGCCAACGCAGAGGTGGAAATGGCCGCCCTTGCTGAAGAAGACCGTGAGATACCCGTCCATAACGGTGATCCGGCTCGGACTGGTGACACACATGATCTCATAGGCCGCTCCCTGGATAAGCGGCCCGAACCTCAGTCCGTCCCAGTGCGTCTCGAACACGTCGGTGAGAAAAGCGACGAGAAAGTCCTGAGTGACCGGAAGCTGCCACTCCTGACGCGCCGCCACGCCTCCGCAGCTTGGGGATTTGATCACGATGGGGTCGGGACTGATATTCCAGGTCTCGAAGGCGCGGGGCATTTCCATGAGGTGTCTCCCGTTTTCTTGCTCAGTGATTGAGCGAGCGGAGGTAGAAACTCCGCTCGCTCTATTGTCCTTACGCGCGCGCCGGCCGCAGGATCAGTTGCTCGGCAACGGCATCTTGAGACCGCCGAACACCGACAGTCCCGCCGTGCCGTAGCCGACGTAGGTCTGGTAGTCCTCGTTAAGCAGGTTCTCGCCGCGCACATAGGCTTCGACGCCGGGGCGGAATTCGTAAGACGCCTTCGCGCTTACGAGCACGTAGTCGTCGAGCGAGACAACGGCCGGGTATGGCGGGGCATCATAATCTGCACCCAGAGTATCCGCCGCGTATTTGGCCGTGACATTGATGGCGACCTTGTCCACCGGCTGCAGGTCCACGCCCAACACGAAGTTGTGGCGCGGCACGTAGTTTAGCCGATTGCCCGCAGCGGTCTCGGTGTTGACGTAGGTATAGCTGCCAGCAACGGTAATGCCGGGTGTGATCAGCACAGCCGAGGTCAACTCGACGCCATTGCGTTGGGTGACGCCGGGGATATTGGTGTATTTGTACTTGCCCGTCCCAGAGTTGTATTCGGTGGCTATGAGGTTGTCGGTATCGAGCTCGAAATAGGTCGCGCCGACTTGAACCCTGCCGTTCATGAATCCCTGCTCGATTCCGACGTCCCAGGTTTCGCTGGTCTCGGGCTCGAGATTTGGGTTCCCGTACTCCGAGTAAGACGGATAAAGTGGAAATTCGCCGAACAACTCGTCGAGAGACGGCACGCGGAAGCCTGTCCCCAGGCTTCCCCTGATCTTGGTCTCGGTGCCGGTAAAGAGGTAGGCGCCCGTCAGCCGGTACGTTTTGAAGTCTCCGAAATTGCTGTGGTCGTCCAGACGTCCGCCACCTGTCAGCACCAGGCCGTCGAACGGCTCCATCATGAGCTGCGCGAAGTAGCCGGTCCAATCTGCCGATTGTCCGGGAACAGAGTAGGAGTTGGCGGTCGTTTCCTCCCAATCGACACCACCCAGCAGCGACAGACGCTCATTGAAGGTCAAGACGCCCTGGTACTCGGCCTTCACGCGCTCGCCGACGTATGTCCCTCGGACTGCTGCCGAAATACTCGCGCTCGTTCTTCATGCCTTGCAGAGCGATAGTGTTTTTGAACGCTCCGTCGAGGAACGAGAGTTCGGCTCCTACACGGCCAGCATGCTGCACGACATCGACTGTATCCAAATTGTCGTTCGTTGCCCCGCCGTCGATATCGAGGTCGGCGTCCAGTGTGCGAGCGGCAAAGAAGATCTTTGCGGAGGGCGTCAGATAGTATTCGCCTCGTCCAGAGAACGTTAGATTCCGATAACCGTCATCCTCTTTGCCTGTCGCAGAAGCGGAGAAGCCGTCCGTGTCGACAGCCTTGAGCCGTGAACGAGATGTTGCTGCCGTCCTTTGCGGCATAGCCCGCAGTATAGGCGCCGCGAACGGTATTGTAGGTACCGTATTCAGCCCCTCCCCCATGAGAGAAGCCGAGCTTGCTGGCCTTCTTGGTCTCGATATTGATGATGCCGGCGACGGCATCACCACCGTAGAGCGTGCTCTGCGAACCCTTGACGAGCTCGATGCGCGACACATCGCCGACCAGCAGATGCTCGAATGCGGTTTCGGTGGCGGTTCCGGATGGGTCGCTGAGGTCCATGCCGTCGACCAGCACCTTCACGTACTTGCCGCCGGCGCCGCGCACACTGATCCCGGCTTGCGTCCCAGGAGGGCCGAACTGGGAGAAGCTCACACCCGGCAACGTCTCGAGATAATCCTTGAGGTAGGTCTGAGACCGGCTCTCAAGGTCCTTCTCCGTAATGACCTCGACCGACGAGCCGACTTTGGAGGCATCGGTCGGCGTCTTGTTGGCCGAGTAGATGGTCACACCTTCAAGCTCCGTCACATCCTGCGGATGCGCTGGCTTCGCTGATGCCGCGGCCATGAATAGCGCACCCAACACCGAGGACAATTCCTTTCGAAGCAGCTGCCGGTTTTCGTGCCGTAATTACGCAAATTCCAAACGCCATTTTATTCCCGCCACGATTGATGGACGGGAGCTCACGCAGAACGCCAATGATTTTCAGAACGCGAAACAATGCGAGTGCCGACGCGTGGAAACGCGACGAGCAATTGCGTCGTTCGAGATCAGTTTTTCAGAAGGTTATCTTATCGAGACCCTAGGCATGCCTGACGTCGCTCCCAATCGGTTGCACATCAGCCGCCACTACGGGTAACCGTTCCACCGAGCGTCCCGCACGGAGGATGGGCGACTTGTGAAGGCAGGTCTCCTGGCTCACGGCTCAGACGTCTCTTTCCGGCCTTCCCGAGATCCAGTGCGGGTCGCCAGTGGCTTCGTTGGAAGAGGACTTGCCGCTTACAGTTGCGGGAGCAGCCCCGGCTTCGACACGCGACGCTCTTGGAGCGTTGCGTCTCACCGTGTTCCCTTTTCACCCGCGTCGCGCTTGCGCGCGGCGCGAACCGTCACGCCTCTATGAGCGCAGAAGAGGCAGGTACTTGTCAATCCTTGGCTGAAAAAAAATGCGCGTCGAAACTTTTCACGATACCGAGCTGCTACACCGCTTGATCAGAGTTCTGACCACTTTCGTAGCCAGGGCTCGCTATCATTCTCGCTATCATTCCCATTTCGTCCGACACGTGCCTCGCCTGGATTGGCCCGCTATCACGGATCACTCGGCGGGCACCGGATCACCTGCCGGCAGCGCCGACGTCTCGGAGGCCGGTGCCTCCATGCGCGAGCACAGATAGAGGAAGACCGCGACCACCGCGTACGAGGCGGCTACCGTCGGCGTCACGGCAATTCCGACCAACTCTCCGTGCATGAAGCCGAAGAAGGTCATGACGGCGCCGGCAAGGGCGAAGGCCGACGCCTTCACGAAGTCGCGCTCTATGACGAAAACTCCGATGGCGCCGAGGATGAGGCCGGTGAGGATCGCGCCGCCTCCCATGACCTCGAGCCCGTGATAGAGCACGCCCATCTGGCTCATCTTGTCGATGCCGACAGCCGCCGCGCTCGTGCCGGCCGCGCCCAGCGCGCCGTCGATCTGAACCTTCGCCCAGGCGGCGAGATGCGGCGTGAGTGCGAGCACGATGGCGGGAGCGTGTTTCGCCGGCGTCGTCTGGAACGACTGCGCGCCGATGAGCATGCCGATGTAGAGCAGGATCGGCGAGATGGCGACGAGCGGGATCAGCGATGACAGCAGCGAGATGATGCCGAACCACGCCAGCAGCAGCACCATGATGCCGGTCGCGAACGAATAGCCGATGCGCCCGCCCATGGCCTTCCAGCCCGGATGGCCGATATAGACCGCATTGATGAAGGGGTTGCCCATCAGGCAGCCGATGAGGCTCACGACGCCGTCTGCGGTGAGAACGCTCGTCGTCGGGAAATGATCGCCCGCAGCCTCGGCGCTTTCGACATTGTCCATGGCCTCGACCAGGTCATAGATGCCGAACGGGATGGCCGTGACCAGAATGATGCCGATGAACTGGAAGCCGTTGAAGACGTGATCCGTCGCCGGCACCGGGAACGAGAAGCCGAAGTTCGCTACGGATGCATGAACCTTCTCGACGCTCATGCCGCCGATATCGAAGCCGATCAGCGTCGATCCCCAGGCGATCAGCATGCCCGCCGCAATGGCGACGAGGCCTGCGGGAATGCCGAGCGGGTATTTGAGGCCGCCGAACCAGGCCGCGATGAATGATGGCGAAGCAGGTGACGCCGATCAGAGGCGTCATGAAGATCTCGAGCGCCGGCCGCATGGAAATGAACGTCACGGATACGCCCGCAAGCGTTCCAAGCAGGGCCGCCCGCGGCGTGATTTTCTGGACCCACGGGGCGATGAACCCGCCGATCATCAGCATGAAGCTCTGAAAGAAGACCCAGACGAGACCAGCTTCCCAGCCCTTGATCGGGTCGCCGGTCGAAAGCGTGATCGGCAGCATGATCACGAACGTGACCACGAACATGTGCGGCACGCTTATCCCTGAGGGAAGCGCGCAGACGTCGCTGCGTCCTGTCTTCTTTGCCAGTCGATAGGCCAGGAAGGCGTAGTAGCTCGTCGAGAGAAACATCATCAATCCCATCGCGGGAAGAATGCGATGGAAGATGATGTCCGTCGGCATCTTGACGACGAATTGCAGCAGGCCCGTCAGCACCAGCATGTTGACCAGAATGTTGGTCCCAAAACCGAAGAAGGCGTTCCAATCGCCGCTGGTCCAGAGTTGCGGGCCCTTCGAAGTTTCGGACGTCATGCTACTTCCCCCAACGCTGCGCTCTTGATGGCTCCGATGACGTGGTCGGAGTTCGAGACCCAGCCGAAGATCCCGCCCTGGGCCTTGATCATGGCCAGGCCCATCTGATGAAATTCCGGAAAATAGGAACCGCAGCAGTCGCTGACTGCGATGCAGCGATAGCCTCGGTCGTTGGCCTCGCGGATGGTGGTGTTGACGCAAACTTCCGTCGTGACACCGGCGACCAGGAGGTTGCTGATCCCCTTCTCTTTGAGGATGTCTCCGAGAGGCGTGCTGTAGAAGGCGCCCTTGCCCGGCTTGTCGATGACGATCTCACCGGCAAGCGGATAGAGATCGGGAATGATGTCGTGTCCCGGCTCGCCGCGGATCAGGATGCGCCCCATGGGCCCCGGCGCGCCGATGCGCAGCTCAGGTGAACCTCTCTCGACCTTCGCGGGCGGAGCATCCGAGAGGTCCGGCAGATGACCCTCGCGCGTGTGGACGATCAGGAGGCCCGCCGCGCGTGCCGCGGCCAGAAGCTTGCGGCACGGCTCGATGCAGGATTCCAGCTGGGTGATGTCGTTTCCGAGAGCTGCTCCGAAGCCGCCCGGCTCGAGGAAGTCTCTCTGCATATCGATGATGACGACAGCGGTCTGGCCGAGATCGATCTCGAGGCTTGCGGGCTCTGCAGTCACCAAAACCATTCTGCCCCCCAAGGCACCGATGGCGACGCGACGAGCGCATGCGCCATCGATCATGGAGCCCGCTTCCCCGAAGCCTAGCTCCAAGAAAAAATGTGCAAGCCGTGTGCCAATGTATGAATGATCGATGACGCCGGGGTGCCGACGCCATCCGATGCAGGAAGCGCCGAACAATCTCGCCATGGGAACGTTGGATCGGAGCGGTGCGGGCGAAGCACCGAGCTGCGTGACGCTATCCAAAAACATCGCAGTTTCAGGGATGCCCTGCCGCGCTTCTAGGCTGCCACGGCTTTGGGCTATGTCGATGCCGGCAGAAAGCTCACGTGCGCCGATACGATGCGCCAGCCCTCCGGCAGACGGCACCATGTCTGGCTCTGCCGGCCGACGAGCCCGGACTTGAGGCGCCGATACTCGGTATTGGCCGTTGCAAAGTCCTGGCCGAACGTCGTGATGACGGTCCTGGTCAGCTTGCGGGCCAGATCATCCGTGGGCCGCCCAGAGCGAAAAGCGCGAAGCGCCTCGATGCCATAGAGGTTCTCGCCATTGCCGTATCTGACGACCAGAGAGCTTTCCCAGAACAGTCCGTCGAGCGTGGCGAGGTCATTGGCAAGGAACGCCCGCTCGTAGGCTTCAAACAGCGCCTCGATCTCGGCGAGGACCGCGGGATTGTTGATCTCCATCGTGGCCGGCTCCATCAAGTGCAGACCCTATAATGAGACCTATAATCACGCTTCGACTGTAGGGTCCGAAGCGTCTGGTCTAGGCCCAACTGCGGCCTCGAGCGCCGCCGCCACGCGCAGGCAAAGATCCTCGCGCCATGGCTTGCCGATCACCTGAACCCCGAACGGCATCTTGTCCGCCGGCATAGACGGGGACGGCCGCGACCGGAAGTCCGATGAAGGAGATCGGCTGCGTGAAGATGCCGATGTTGGGGCGCAACGGCACTTCGCGACCGCCCAGCATCATGGTCTTCTGCCCGATCAAAGGCGCGCTGAAGGGCGTCGACGGCGCAAGCAGCACGTCGCACTCCTTGAAGACATCCCGCATCTCGTCCTCGAACTCGCGCCGGAAGCGCTGAGCGGCGATGTACCAATTGGCCGGCAGCAGCGCGCCTGCGAGGAAACGGTCGCGCGTGTCGGGGTCGAAATCCTCGGCCTGACGCCGCAGCCGGTCCAGGTGCAGGGCGCTGCTCTCGGCGTTCGTGATCAGGAAGGCAGCGGCCCGCGCCCGCGCGGCGTTGGTGATGTCGATTTCGCGTGAGGCTCCAACGGCCTTTGCTGCGAGATCGACTGCAGCAAGCGCTCCCTCGCCGGCATTAGACCGGAAGTAGCCGCCTGCGACCGCGATGCGCACGCCATCGGCGCCCTTGGCAAGCTCGGGCAGGTGAGCGCGGGCGGGCGATTGGAGCAGGCCGGGTCGTGCGCATCGTAGCCCTGGATGGCGTCGTAGCAGAGCGCGAGATCCTTGGGCGACCGCGCGAAGGGACCCAGATGATCCAGGCTCTCGCAAAATGGAAAGGTCCCCGACCTCGGCAAACGTCCGTAGGTGGGTTTCAGACCGTAGAGGCCGCAAAATGCCGACGGTACGCGGATCGAGCCGTTGGTATCGGAGCCGAGCGACAGCGGGACCATGCCTGCCGCCACGGCCGCGGCGGAGCCTCCGGACGAGCCGCCCGACATGCGAAGCGTATCGTGGGGATTGCGCGACGGGCCGTAGTGCGCATTCTCGCCGGTAAAATCGTAGGCATACTCGCCCATGTTCTGAGTGCCGAGCAAAATGGCCCCGGCCGAGGTCATGCGTCTGACGAGTACGGCGTCCTCATCAGCCGGCGGACGCGTGCGATTGATTTTGGAGCCGGCCAGCGTGGGCAGGCCCTCGACGTCGAAGAGGTTCTTGACGCCATAGGGAACGCCCGCAAGGGGACCTAGCTCCCCCTTTTGTTGCCGAATTTCATCGATGGCTTCAGCTGCGCGAAGCGCGCGCTCGGCGGTCACGTGGGTGAAGGCGCCGATATGCGGATCTTTCTCGCCAATTCGGGCGAGTGCGGCCTCGGTGATCTCCTTGGCGGAGACCGTTCCTTGCCTGACGGCTTCAGCAATCGCGCTCGCCGTTTCGGGCAACGAGGTCATTCCACATCCCGCAGCACGAACACGGGAGCCGCTTCCGTCCTGAACTGCGCCCCACTCTCCTCGACAAGCGCCGCCATGTTTCTCGCCACGTCGAAGAAGCTCGCCACGTTCGGCTTCCATTCCGGGCGGATGTCGAGCTTCAGGATCTCGGCTGCGGCGTCCATGTACGCGATCGTGCTCTCGGTTGTCATATGGCCTCGAAGCGAATGGCGAGCGGTGACGTGCCGCAAACCGTAGCGGCAGCGGCTTGCGGGGCCAAGATGTCAAGTTAGCCCACGTCGATCGTGGTCTCGCTCCAGGGACGCCCGCTGCACGGGAATATCGTCCGTGTGCCGCCGGCCGGTGGCGTTCCGGCAGATCATCGCGAGTCGGTGGTGTTGTGCTCAATATTATTGAGGCGCCCAGCGACGAACGTGGAAGCCTCGCGGCGCAGTCATCATCATCCGTGGAATTTGCGGATGCGGTCCCGCGGTTGATGAGCGTCTACGGATCGTGGCGCGAAAGTGGCTTCATCATACTCTATCCGGCGAGCATAATTGACGCGATCAATACGGGCCAATGGCTTCGCTGCAAAATGCTGGTTGCATAGCTCAATGACGGAACAAAACGGAATTCGATTTCGTTGTCCTGCCGCTTCGACCCCAGACCCCTCGAAGCGCTTTGAAGCCCCGGCAGGCCTCGACCCCCTGCCGGGGTTTTTTGTTTTTCGGAGCAAAAGTGCGGCGACGTTTGCTGCTCTCGCATCTGCTGTCGCGCTGCACCGCGTAGCTTACTGCTTCGCGCTCGGGTCTGTTGCAAGGAAAGTGCGCTCAGCGCCTGCGTCCTGCATGGCCAGTCCCACATAGACTGCCATCCGATCATGAGCGAAGCGACGCCAGCGCTTCCTGTCATTGATGCGCCGTTCAACGAGAGTGAACCACGCCGGATCCATGTTCGGGACGTTCGCAATCGATTTCTCTCCACGCTGCATGACATTCACCGTTCAATGCTTTGCGTATCTCAGTCCCTTCGTACTTTCGAAGTTCGCGCGTATTGGTGATCGACGTGTTGCTCAGCCGTAGGCCACAACGAAAAGCGCGGAGAACGTCACCGAGAGACTCATGAAAATGAAGCTTGCACTGCAAATAACGTTGGCCATGACCTCAGTCCTCCTTGGGTTCGTGCTGCCGTCCTTTCAGTGACCCAAGGCTAGCCGCGCGTAGCACTCCGCTCCATTGTACGAGCGACTGGCGCGATTACGTTTGTGTTAGGACGGAATGGGCGGAGGGATGAACGCGGCTATACGAACGTTTAGGCGGATCACGACTTAGTCTGTCCGCCTGCTTGTCTGCCGCCGTGTGCTGAATTTCGGAAACAAAAAATGCCGGAAGCGGAACGGCAGAACCGTCTCGCTTCCGGCATTCATTCGATCAAAGCTCAATCGATCAAAGCTCTATCGGTCAGATGGGGATCAGGGGCACCACCAAACGGGGCCGACGATGATGCAGCCGCGCGTGCGCCAATCGCCAGGACGCTTGTTGTAACGGTGCCAGTTCTTCGGCCCGTGCTTGTGGCGCGAGCCCGGCGAGTAATGGTTCCGGTTCTTGTTCCAGCCCTTCTTCTTGTAGTTCTTGTAGTCCGCCAGGACGATCGCATCCGACGACTTGGACAAGCCGTTCTGCGCTGAAAGAGGCATGGCCGATGCCGATGTCGCAGCGACGCCCGCTGCAAGCGCCACCGTCAGCGCGATTGCTTTAATTCCCACCATCATTCTCCGTTGTCATGGATGTTCACCAGGCCCCTAACTCAGGCCGGCGACGTAAGTTCCAACGCGAAATGTCCGTAGACGTAGGGATGGGTTGCGCTTCGCATGGATCGCAACCGTGTTTCATCCGTCAGACGAACGAACGACCGCTAACGGAGGACGATGACTGTTTCCGTCGGTCGCTCGCGACTTGAGTCAGTTCGGCGACCGCGCGCGACTTTGGATTGCGGTGTTGTCATGCAGGGCGTCTCCAACGCAGCGGCAGCGCATCCGGCCGATAGACGATGCGGCGCGGCGTGAACCGCCAGAGACGCTCCGCGCCGTCGAACTTCGCGATCTCCGGAGAGTTCGAGAATGATTTCCGTATCGCCAGAGAGTTGCAGCAGATCGCCTGTGTCGAAACCTGCGAACACCAGTCCGGCCTTCGGGTTGGTGAGCAGGTTTCCTAGCGTGTTGAAAAACATGTTGCCGGCGTAATCCGGGATCGTCAGCACGCCGTCCTCCGCGACGTGAACAAAGCCCGGCCTGCCACCACGGTGAGAGACATCGACGCGGCGCGCGCCGATTTCGTTGTCGGCGTAGGACGCAACGAAGAATGTATCGGCCGCGGCAATCATGCGGCGCGCGGCATCGTCGAGGCGATCGAGATGGCGCGCGGTTTCCGGTGTGGGCATAGCGGGGTTACGCGCAAACTCCGCATCGCGCACGCTGATGTAGCGCGGGCAATTGCCGAAGCTCTCGCCCACCGCCACGTCGAACGCGTCGTCGCTCGTTCTTATGATCGTGCCGTTGAGGCGATTGCGGCGCCGCGTATGGAGTTCGATGCCAAGCAGACCAATTGCGCCGCCGTCGTCCATGCCCTGCTCCGCTGGGTCTTCGGGATTGCGAGCAAGTGCGACGTGCAGCGAGTGGGAATCGGGAGACGAAAGGAACCCCGGGCTTCCCGCACGCAGCGTGGCCCACGCGTCTCCCTTGGCATCGACAGTTCCCATGACGACGAACGGAAGCTGGCGGAAAAAGGCGCGATGCTGGTCCGGCATGAAATCGCGAATGACCTTGGGACCGATCTCGGCCATGCGCTCGTCGACGCCCAGCTGGCGCTGAAGCGCGACCTCACCTTCGTGCCAGGCGAAACCCGGCACGTTGTCGTTCGGACGATTGAGCATTGTGTTCGCCTCCTTCGAGGTGACGACGTTCTCGATTTGCAGTTCTCTAGGCGACGGCCGCAAGGCCCGCGGGTGTCTTTTGAAATTCGACGAAGCCGGGCAGCCGTTCGACACGGGCAAGCCAAGCCTTCACGTTGGAATAGCCGGAGGTGTCGACGTTGCCTTCGGGCGCGCGGGCGACGTAGCTATAGAGCGCAACGTCGGCGATGGTCGGATGCGCGGCTGCGATCCAATCGCGTCCCTCAAGCTCGGCATCGAGCAGCGCCAGAATGGCGTGCGCCCGCGCGATCACCTCCTCGGTGTTGAAGGAGGCGCCGAATACCGTAACGAGGCGCGCGGCGCAGGGGCCATAGGCGATCTGTCCTGCCGCAACCGAAAGCCAGCGCTGGACGGCCGCTGCCTCAGTAGGCGTTTCGGGTAGCCAGTCGGAACGGCCAAACTTCTTGGCCACGTACACCAGGATCGCATTGGAGTCGGGCACGATGGTGCCGTCGTCATCGAGGACCGGGATCTGACCGAAGCGATTGAGGGCAAGAAACTCATGCGCTTTGTGTGCGCCGCTGCTGAGGTCCACCTCGACAAGCTCGTGCGGCACTCCAAGCAGCGACAGGCCCAAGCGGGCGCGGTGGGCATGCCCAGAGAGCGGGTGATGGTAGAGTTTCATGGCTTTTCTCCTGTTAGCGGCGCCCCGTGACAACGGGCTTCGGTTTCCGTGCTGACACAATGATTGTTATCGTCTGCCGCGAGAAGTTACGTCGCAATCAACTGACCATTCCAATTTGTGGAATAGTAAGGCCGTTGAGCGTAGGGTTGGCCGGGCTTCCGGACCGAGGACAGTTGTATGGACCGCTGGCAGGCGATGCGTGTGTTCGTGAAGGTGGCCGATGCCGGCGGGTTTGCGGGCGCCGCGCGGCAGCTCGGCATGAGCCCTCCGGCCGTAACGCGAGCCATCGCGGCGCTCGAGGAAACCATCGGGACGCGCCTGCTCGTGCGAACGACGCGCTCGGTCAAGCTCACGGAAGCGGGCGGGCACTATCTCGAGGATTGCCGCCGCATCCTGTCCGACATCACCGAGGCGGAAGCGGCCGCGGCGGGCTCATACGCGACACCGACGGGCACGCTGACGGTGACCGCGCCCGTGCTGTTCGGGCAGATCTATGTGATGCCGATCCTGACCGAGTATCTGGACATGCATCCCGCCGTGACAGGCCGCGTGCTGCTGCTGGACCGGGTGACGAACCTCATCGACGAAGGCATGGACGTCGCGGTGCGCATCGGGCATCTGCCGGATTCGGGTTATAGCGCCGTGCGCGTCGGATCTGTTCGGCGAGTGGTGTGCGCGGCTCCCGCGTACATAGCCAAGCACGGTGCGCCCTCCTCTCCGACCGACCTGACGCGCCATCGCATCATCACACCAACGGGAGCGACAGAGACGACCGAGTGGCGTTTCGGGCGCGAGCAGAAAACGAGCGTCAGCGTGCGCCCGCGCCTGTTCTGCAATACCAACGAAGCGGCAATTTCTGCTGCCATCGCCGGGTGGGGTTTGACGCGCGTGCTGTCTTATCAGGTGGGCCCGGCGCTGGCGGACGGGCGATTGCAAACTCTTCTCGGAGAGTTCGAGGAAGAGCCTCTGCCCATCCATATCGTCCACCCGGAGGGGCGGCGCGTGTCGGCCAAGGTGCGCTCATTCGTGGATTTCGCGGCGGCGAAGCTGCGCGCCAACCGCATGATCAGCGCTGCTAAAGATTTTCACGCTTGAATAGCTTAGCGATAGCTGACGTTGCGACCGGAAATCATGAACACCCCGTCGCCGCGATAGTACACCCGGGAGATCTATGCCTTCCTACTCCGCAGCGTGCGGCTCGCCTGCCGGCTGCTGCGGTGGGCGCCGTCTTGTCGAAATAGGCGCCGAGCCGGCTGGTCAGCACGTAGAACACCGGCGTGAAGATGAGGCCGAACAGCGTGACGCCGATCATGCCGGCGAACACGGCGGTGCCCAGGTTCTGCCTGCAGCTCGGCACCGGCGCCCGTCGCCCACACGAGCGGAACGACACCGAAGATGAAGGCGAGCGACGTCATGAGGATGGGCCTCAAGCGCAGATGGGCCGCCTCGACGGCCGCGGCCCAGCGATCGCGGCCCTGTGCTTCCAGATCCTTGGCGAACTCGACAATGAGAATTGCGTTCTTGGCCGCCAAGCCTATGAGCACGATGAAGCCCACCTGAGTCAGGATGTTGTTGTCCTGGCCGCGGATGATCACGCCGGTGATCGAGGCAATGAGACACATGGGCACGATGAGGATGACCGACAGGGGCAGCGTCAGGCTCTCGTATTGCGCCGCGAGCACCAGGAACACGAACACGACCGCGAGCGCAAAGGCGAACACCGCCGTGTTTCCGGCGCGCATCTGCTGGAAGGCGAGCGTGGTCCATTCGTAGCTGAAGCCGGGCGGCAGCGTTTCGGCCGCGAGCTTCTGCATCGTGTCGATGGCCTGGCCCTGCGAGAAGCCGGGCGCCGGACTGCCATCGAGCTCAGCAGCCGGATACAGGTTGTAGCGCGGCACGCGATAGGGGCCCGAGATGTTGCTGACGGTCGTGAACGAGCCGATCGGCACGAGCTCGCCTGTTGAATTGCGCACGCGGATTTTGAGAACGTCTTTCGGGTCCAGCCGGAATGGCGAGTCAGCCTGGGCGGTGACGCGGAACGTTCGTCCCAGCAGGTTGAAGTCGTTGACGTAGGTGGAGCCGAGATAGGTCTGCAGCGCGCCGAACACATCGGGCATGCGGATGCCGAGCATCTGCGCCTTGACACGGTCGATGTCGAGGTAGAGCTGCGGCGTCGAGGTCTCGAACAGCGAGTAGACGTTGCTCACGCCCGGGGTTTGAGCCGCCTTGCCCATCATGGCAAGCACGGCGGCCTGAAGCTCGTCCGAGCCACGCCCTCCCCGATCCTCGATCATCATGCGGAAGCCGCCCGCCGTGCCGATGCCACGCACCGGCGGGGGCATGACGACGAGGACCAGGCCCTCCTCGATAGCCGCAAGCTTCTTGAACAAGGCTCCCTGAATTGCGGACGCCGTCAAATTCGGGTTGCCTGCGCGTGTTTCGAACGGATCCAGGACGACGAAAATGGCGCCCGAGTTCGGCGCGCTGGTGAAGGTCGCGCCGGAGAAGCCGACGATGTTCACGGCATGGGCGACGCCCGGCACCGTCAGAGCCGCCTCGGCGGCGCGCCGGTTTACTTCGTCGGTGCGGGCAAGCGCGGCGCCGCCTGGGAGCTGCGTCACGACGATGAGATAGCCGACGTCGAGCTGCGGGATGAAGCCGATGGGCGTCTTGCGGAACTCATTCAGGCCGAAGGCGAGAATGCCGACGTAGACCGCGATCATCAGGAATGCAAAGCGCACGAGGCGGGCCGTGAGCCAGCCGTAGCCGGAGGAGAGCTTGTCAAAGCCCCAGTTGAACCAGCGGAAGAAGCCGTGGATCGGCACCTCCCACCATCTGTCCTTCTGGTGATTGCTGTGCGGCTTCAACAGCAATGCGCACATGGCCGGTGACAGCGTGAGCGAGACCAGCAGCGAGATGATCGTCGCGCCGGCGATGGTGAGCGCGAACTGCTGGTAGAAGGCGCCCGAGATGCCGGTGATGAAGGCCGTGGGAACGAACACGGCGCAGAGAACGAGGGCGATGGCGATGAGCGCGGAGCCGACCTCGTCCATGGTCTGCCGGGCGGCATCGCGCGGGGAAAGGCCGGCCGCGATGTTGCGCTCCACGTTCTCGACCACGACGATGGCGTCGTCGACGACGATACCGATGGCGAGCACGAGACCGAACAGCGACAGGTTGTTCAGCGAGAAGCCGAACAGCGACATGAAGAAGAACGTGCCGATGAGCGAGATCGGAATGGCGAGAATGGGGATGACGGCCGCGCGCCAGGTTTGGAGGAACAGCACGACGACGAGCACGACGAGCACGATGGCTTCGGCGATGGTCTCGGTGACGGCATCCACCGACTGCTGGATGAACTCGGTCGGGTTGTAGATGATGGTGTACTTCAGGCCGTCCGGGAAGCTCTTGGACAGATCCTCCATCGTGTTCTTGATGCGCTCGGCTGTGGCCAATGCGTTCGACCCGGGGCGCTGGAAAACGCCAAGGCCGAGCGCAGGATCCTTGT
The DNA here is from genome assembly GCA_963831345.1 of uncultured Alphaproteobacteria bacterium. Taxonomy (GTDB): domain Bacteria; phylum Pseudomonadota; class Alphaproteobacteria; order Rhizobiales; family Hyphomicrobiaceae; genus Hyphomicrobium_C. Next base: position 16,627 of record CAWHPZ010000036.1, on the reverse strand, counting down.
CGAGATAGGAGTTGCGGCCATAATCGAGCGCGGCCAGCTCGACGCGGCCGACGTCCTTCAATCGAATGACGGCATTGCTCGTCTGCTTGATGACGATGTTGCCGAACTCCTTCGGGATCCGACAATCGTCCGAGCGTGCGCACGGAAAGCTGGAAGGCGCCGGGCTGGTCCACAGGCGGCTGGTTCAGAACGCCGGACGCGACCTGCACGTTCTGGCCCTGCAGGCCGGTGATCACGTCGCCCGCCGTCAGGCCCAGCGACTGCAGGCGATCCGGATCGAGCCAGACGCGCATGGAGTAGTCGCGGCTGCCGAAGACGGTGATGGAGCCCACGCCGTCGATGCGGCTCAGGACGTCGGTCACCTGGACGTTGGCGTAGTTCGAAATGAAAAGCGTGTCGCGCGACTTGTCGGGCGAATAGAGGTGCACGACCATCATGAGGTCGGGCGACGCCTTGGCGACGGTGACGCCGATGTTGCGCACGTCCGCAGGCAAGCGCGGCTGAGCAATGGCGACGCGGTTTTGGACCTGTACCTGGGCGATGTCGAGGTTCGTGCCGAGCTCGAACGTGATGGCGATCGAGAAGGCTCCGTCGCCCGTCGAGTTCGACGAGATGTAGAGCATGTTCTCGACGCCGTTGATCTGCTGCTCGAGAGGAGCAACGACGGTCGAGGCGACGACGTCGGCGCTGGCACCCGGATACTGGCCCGTGACGTTGACGACGGGGGGCGCGATCTCCGGATACTGCGCGACCGGGAGATTGCCGTACGACACCAAACCAAGGATGACGAAGACGACCGAGATGACGGCAGCAAAGATGGGCCGGTCGATGAAGAAGTGCGAAATGCGCATAACCGGTCCCCTGAGCCTTCTCAGTTGCTCTTCGTCTCGGCGGACGGCGGCGGTGTCGCGGCGACGATAGCGCCCTGCTGCGGCGTAACCTTGGTACCCGGACGCGCCCGCATCAGGCCATTGATGACGACACGATCATCCGGCGCGAGGCCGCTGGTGATCACGCGCAGGCCATCGATCAGCGGGCCGGGGGTCACGTACTTCGGCTTGGCGACATTGTCGGCATCGACGGTGAGAACAAACTTGCGCACCTGCTCGGTGCCGATGGCCGCGTCCGGCACGAGCAAGGCTTCGGCCGGCGGGGCGATCGAAATGCGCAGGCGCGCAAACATCCCGGGGGTGAACGTGCCGTCATGGTTTGCAAACTCGGCGCGGCCGCGGATGGCTCCGGACTGCCCGCTGATGGCGTTGTCGATGAAGTCCATGCGGCCTTCATGGACGAAGTCCTGCTCGTCGATGAGCTTGAGCTGAACCGGCACGTTCATGGCCGGACCGTTCGCATCCTTGTTGACGCGCAGGTAGCGCAAATAGGACGCCTCGTCGAAGGTGAACTCGAAGCGGATCGGGTCGGTGGACTGGATGGTGGCAAGCAACGTGGTGCTGCCGCCGGTGCCGCCGGTCACGAGGTTGCCGACGGACACGCGGCGATCGCCGATGCGGCCCGAGACGGGCGCCCTGAGCTCGGTGAACTCGAGATCGAGCGAGGCCTGGCGAACGGCTGCTTCCTGGGCGATCACCGTCGCCTCGGCGACGCGTTTGGCCTGAACGCGCTGATCGATCACCTGCTGCGTGATGGACGTGCCGGCTGACGAGGCTGCGGGCGCGGGCGAGGTCGGCTATCGGCAAAGGCGAGATTGGCCTTGGCCTGCTCGAGCAGTGGCGCTTGCGCCTGCTCCAGCGCCGCCTCGAATGGACGACGATCGATGGTGAACAGAAGGTCGCCCTTCTTCACCATCTGTCCGTCCTTGAAGTGAATGGCGTCCAGGTAACCGGAGACGCGGGCGCGCACCTCGACGGCGTCGATGGCGACGAAGCGGCCGACGTACTCGTCGTAGTCGGAGACTACCTTCTTCACCGGTGTCGCAACCGTGACCTGGGGCGGCGGAGGCGCGGCAGCTTGCTGTTGCTGGGGCTTGTCGCAGCCGGCGAGCGCCAGCAGGGCAGCGGCGGCAATCCAGGCGGCGGTTCGTACTGGCATAAATGGCATCCGTCCAACGCAAACGATTGGGCATCCTGCGCCCGCAGAGAGACCTACGAGCGACGGCCCCAACACTTTTCACTCACCGGATTTTCTCACCGGCGAGGGCTGATCGTCAGGCCAAGGCCAGCGGTCCTGCAACCGCGCCGGCGCGCCGCAAACCCAGCTCGAGAGCCTTTTCCGCTGCATCCGGACCCAGAGCAACGCCTTCGACGACGATGGTCTCGATATCGGTGATGCCAAGAAAGTTGAGAACGGTGCGGAGGTAGGCCTCCTGATGATCGCGGCCGTTCAATGGCCCGCTGAAAACTCCGCCGCGGGCGATAACGAGAATGGCTTTGCGTCCCTTGAGCAGACCCCGCTCACCCAGGTCGGTGTACTCGAATGTGCGGTCCGGCCGGCACACGTAGTCGATCCAGGTCTTGAGCGTCGAGGGCACGCTGAAATTGATCATGGCGGAGGCGATGACGATGGTATCGGCCTGGACGAGCTCGTCGACCAGGATGTCGGATTGATCGAGCAGCGCCCGCTGGCGCTCGGTGCGCGCACCCGCGACCGAGCGCGTTGCCGTGACGAAATCGTCATCGATGTGAGGGAGTGGATTGTGCGCCAAATCGCGGATGGTTACGTTCGCGTGCGGCTGGACGGCCCGAATCTCACGTAGAACGCGGGCGGCGACAAGATTCGAATACGATGCATCGCCCCGAGGGCTGCTCGTCACGCAAAGGATCTCGTTCATACCCGCCTCCTTACCCTGTCCGGTGCGACTTCTGAGCCATGACAGGGCTCGTATATTGTGTTACGACGAATGTTACTGACCGGTAACACCCGCACGGTACTGACCAGGGATACCCCCGTCAAGAGGCTATGAGCAAACACACTATTCCATCATCCGCAAAGACACCGCAGGATCGCCCGCGTGAGCGAATTCTGGCGGCTGCGCGCGACTTATTTTATCGGCACGGCATCCGCGCGGTTGGCGTCGACGCCATCGCCGAGGCCGCGGCGACCAACAAGATGACGCTCTACCGGCACTTTTCTTCCAAGGATGAACTCATCGCCACCTATCTGAGGGATCTCGCCAAGGAAGGCGACGAGGTGTGGGAAGCGCTGGCTCGCGATTATCCGGATGATCCCAACGCGCAGCTCCAGGGTTGGTTGCGTCACGTCGAGCACGTCATCACCGGCACCGTCGACCGCGGCTGCGCCATCGCCAACGCCGCGGTGGAGCTGCGCGAAAGCGAGCATCCGGCGCGCAAGATCATCGACGACTACAAGACGCGCAAGCGCGAGAGGCTGGTCAAACTGCTCGGGGGCGCCGGCTATGCCGAGCCCGAGCGGCTGGCGGATGAATTCTTCCTGTTGTTCGAGGGCGCGCGCATCAGCATCCAGTGCTGTGCCAGCGGGCCCTCGACGCGCGTGATCAGCATGCTGCGCGCTATTCTCGAACGCGCGCCCAAAGTCGGCACACGTAAGGCCTGAGCCGCCGCACCCTCATTCTCATCGACACCCAGCAAGTCCAGGCCCTGCGCCTCAGGGCCACGAACTGCGGCTCGTCGCGCCGGCGTGGATGGCGGAGTGACCTTAACCGTATCTCTCCCCCGGATGCGGCTTGACCATTGCGAGACGCAGGGGCAATCGTCCAATATCTAAAATGAATAACGAAATGAACCGGCAAGCGATGCGCACTTGCGGCGAGAGACTCCAGACCTCGATTGAACTGCTTGGTTCGCAGTGTGACGCTTCTGCAAAAGCCGATCCCTGCAATTCCATGAGGCGGGCACTACAGGCATGACCGACGAAACGGCAACACGCGCGCCTGAACCTTCGCAGTCCGGAGAGGCCGAGCTTCGACGCGCGGAGCAGCAGATCTCCGCCATTCTCACGATCGCCGCCGACGCCATCATATCTCTCGACGACCGCTTCCGCATCACGCTCTTCAACGAAGGGGCGATGGCCATTTTCGGCTATGCGCAGAACGAGATCATCGGCCAGCCGCTCGATATCCTCATCCCGCGCCGGTTTCACACTCAGCATGTAAAGCATGTCGCTGATTTTTCCGCCTCGCCGAGCCCCGCTCGCAAAATGGGCGAGCGGCAGGAGATTTTCGCACTGCGCAAAGACGGCAGCGAGTTTCCAGCCGAGGCCTCCATCGCCAAGCGCGAGATCGGCGGAGCACATATCTACATGGTGGTGCTGCGCGACGTGACGGAGCGCAAGCGCTTCGAAACCGAACTTGCGCGAGCCAACTCCGAGCTCGAGACGCGGGTCGCGGAACGGACGCGCGAACTTCGCTCCGAAATCCGCCGGCGCGAGGAGACGCAGGCCGCGCTCATCCAATCGCAGCGCATGGAGGCGTTCGGCCAGCTCACGGGCGGCGTCGCCCACGACTTCAACAATCTTCTCACGATCGTGACGGGAAACCTCGAGCTGCTCGCGGACGGGCTTCCCAATGATCGATCGCGGATATTCCTGAAGCGCGCCGCCGACGCCGCCGATATGGGTGTCGGTCTCACGTCAGCGCCTGTTGACGTTCGCGCGCAGGCGGCGGCTTTCGCCGCAGGTGCTGGACCTGAGCGAGCTGGTGCTTGGCCTGACAGAACTGCTCAAGCGCTCGCTTGGCGAGCCGATCTCTCTGACGACGGTGCTCGCGGGCAGCCTGTGGCCCGTGCGCGCGGATCCGAGCGAGATCGAGAACGCGATGCTCAATCTCGCCATCAACGCGCGCGATGCCATGCCCCATGGCGGCGTCGCTGATCATCGAGACGCGGAATATCTCGGCGGGCTCGGCAGAGCACAAGGCTGAGCCGATGCTCGGCGCCGGCGACTTCGTGCTCATCTCCGTGAGCGACACCGGCGTCGGCATGACGCCCGAGGTACTCGCGCGCGCCTTCGAGCCGTTCTTCACCACCAAAGAGCCGGGTCGCGGCACCGGCCTCGGCCTCAGCACGCTTCACGGGTTCGCGGAGCAGTCCGGCGGACATGCCGCCATTGCGAGCGAGGTCGGCAAGGGCACGACGGTCAGCCTCTATCTGCCACGTACGCACGACGAGGCCGCGCCGCTGGTGCACGATCTCACGACGGAAATACCGCTTTCTGAAAATTGTGAAACCATCCTCGTCGTCGAGGACAATCCGGCCGTGCGAGAACTGACGCTGCAGCGCATCGAGGGCCTCGGGTATGTGGTGCTCGAGGCCGAGAACGGGCCGTCGGCGGTCCGGATTCTCGAACGCGGCGAGCCGGTGGCGCTCATCTTCAGCGATATCGTCATGGCGGGAGGCATGTCGGGCTACGACCTCGCCCGCTGGGCAAAGATCCACAGGCCTGACGTCAAAGTCCTGCTCACGACCGGCTTTGCGGACGAGGAGGCCAAGGCCGATATGGACGGAAGCGGCGGCATAGAGATCCTGCGCAAGCCGTATAACCGCGCCGAGCTGGCAGTGGCTTTGCAGACTGCGCTCAAAGCGTGAGATGTCGCTCATGAGAGAGGCAGTTTATATCCGCTTCACCTGGCCGGCGAAGACATAACCGACGCCGCGAACCGTCTTGACGAGCTGCGGATGCTCGTTGCCGGGCTCGATCTTCCTGCGCAGCCGTGCGACGAGCGCATCGATCGAGCGGTCCATGCGGCGTCCAGTCGTGGCCCTTCAACAGGTCCATGAGCTCGTCGCGCGAAAGAACACGCCCGGGCCGCGGACCAGAATGGACGAGCAGATTGAATTCTCCGGTGGTCAGCTCGCATGGAGCGCCGCCGGGTGCCAGCACCTCGCGACGCGTCGAGATCGACGGTCCAGCCGTCGAAGCTGAGGCGGGTGCGGTCCGCCGACGCTGCCGGTGCCTCGGCGGCGGCCGGCGGCGAATACCGGCGCAGCACGGCGCGAATGCGGGCCACGACCTCGCGCATGAGAAAGGGCTTGGCGATGTAATCGTCGGCGCCAAGCTCGAGGCCCACGACGCGGTCGATGGGATCGCCCTTGCCGGTGATCATGACGATCGGCGTGTTGCGCTTGGTGCGCAGATCGCGCGCAACCTTGAGTCCGTCCTCGCCGCCGAGGCTTGAGATCGAGCGTCACGAGGTCGATCGGCGTGGAGGCGAGATGCGTCTCCGCTTCGGCGCCATTTCCCGCCTCGAGCACTTTGAAGCCTTCCTGCTCGAGACCATTACGCAGCAAGGCGCGGATCTCCGGTTCGTCGTCGACGATGAGAACGTGGCCGGCCGTTGATTGCGCCATCTTCGAGTCTCGCCTCAATTGCCGGCCTGACCTAGGTCAGCACGCAGCTCTCAGCCACGCCGCATAAGGTCTCCGTTACATCGTGTCACACAATCTCACAGAGGGGTCATACGCAGCGTACCTGACCCTGGCTTTGTAGAGAGTACGCGTTCCGGGGGCAAGATGGCCGCGTATATATATTCTCCGTTTTGTTCAATCTTATCATAGTCATGCGGCGGAAGTCTAAGGATGCAGCCGATCGTTCCGAATGCTGGTGTGGGACCCGCAGGCGAGCCGGGGACCGTCCCCCTTGTATCTTCATCCGCGCCCGTATCATTGCCGGAGCGGGGGCATTTCGTTTTCGGTCTCTTCCAGGAGCCACCGAAAGCGGATGAGGCCCTGCGGAAACTGAGCAGCGGGAATTTCCAGGACGAGCAGATTCTGCTGATCCGCGGCTCTGCTGCTCACCAAGACGGCGCAGGAGATGGGATCGGGGCTCTGCCGCACGGTACCATCGCGGCAGGCACTCTGTTCGTGCCCCTCCTCAGCATGCTGCAGCGAACGACCGCGGACGGCCCTACGCACAACAGCATCGTTCCACGCATCACTGACCAGATCACGGACTATCTTGGTCAGGGCGGAGCTGTGCTCATCGTGGTCCTTCGCACCGCCGCGCAGGAGCGCCTCGCTGCCCGCACGCTGCTGACGTGCAAATGCGACGTGCTGCTCACGCACGAAGTCGCGACGAAAGTCTAAACCTCCTCCCGCAGATAAAGGTTTCAGCGATGACGAAGACGAACCCGAGCGCGAAGCCTGCGGACGCGTCCACTTCCGCGCCGTTCGACGCCGTAAGCGATATCAACGGGAGCCTGTCTTCGGAGGAGGACGTGCAAACCCGCTCCTCTGATGACTCCGCGAGCAATGATGCGGACAAGCCGGAAGACGACGATACCTGCTGCGGCGACGCGTGCACCTCCAAGACGTGCAAGCGGGCGCTCAAGGCGCTAGAGTTCGACCTCTCGGACCACTCGCCGCACGGTCACTCGTCGCACGGTCACTGAGGACGGACGCCCAGACATGACGATCCGCAATCTCGACCATTTGCTGTCGCCCCGATCCGTTGTGCTCATCGGTGCGAGCGCGAAGCCGGGCAGCGTCGGGCGCATCGTCGCCGCCAATCTTCTGACGGGCGGCTTTCTGGGCCGCATCTTCCTCGTCAATCCCAAGTACACGGAGATCGACGGGGTGGCCTGCTATCCCTCGGTCGCAAGCCTTCCAGAGGCGCCCGACCTCGCCATCATCGCTACGCCGCCGGCAACCGTCCCGCCCCTCATCGCCGAGCTCGGCGCCAAAGGGACGCGAGCCGTGGTGGTCATCACAGCAGGGTTCGGCCCCGAGCTGCGCCGGCCCATGCTCGAAGCGGCGGAGCCCCATTGCCTGCGCATCGTCGGCCCCAATTGCCTCGGCATGATCCTGCCACGCGTCGGCATCAACGCGAGCTTCGCCCAGCGCATGCCGCGCAAGGGCGATCTGGCGTTCCTGTCGCAATCCGGTGCGCTCGTGACCGGCGTCATCGATTGGGCACATGCGCGCGGCATCGGCTTTTCGCACGTCGTCTCCATGGGTGACATGGCGGACGTCGACTTCGGCGATCTCCTGGATGTTCTCGCCGGTGATCCGGACAGCCGGGCAATCCTGCTTTACGTCGAGCAAGTGACGCAGGCTCCGAAGTTCCTTTCAGCCGCACGCCGCGCCGCGCGTGCGAAGCCAGTCGTGGTTCTGAAGTCGGGCCGCCATGCCTCGGGCGCGAAGGCCGCGATGTCGCATACGGGCGCGCTGTCGGGCTCCGACGCCGTCTATGATGCCGCCTTCCGCCGCGCTGGCCTTCTGCGGGTGCTCGAGTTGGATCAGCTTTTCCAGGCGGCCGAGATGCTGTCGTTCACGCCGCGGCTCGAGGGCGAGCGGCTCGCGATCCTGACCAACGGCGGCGGCGCGGGCGTGCTCGCGGCCGACAGGCTTGCCGATTTCGAGGGCCGCCTCGCCGATATCTCCGAAACCACGAAGGCTGCGCTTTCCGCAGCTCTGCCTCCGACGTGGTCCAAGGGAAATCCGGTCGACATCATCGGCGACGCGGGACCGGAGCGCTATGAAGCGGCGCTTTCGGCACTGTTCGACGACGAGAACTCCGACGCCATTCTCGTCATCAATTGCCCGACGGCGCTTGCCTCGAGCGAGCATGCGGCGAAAGCCGTGATCGAGATGGCAGCGGCGCGCAAGAGATGCGGCAAGCGCGTCAAGCCGTTGCTCACCAACTGGCTTGGCGACGGCGCGGCCGATCTGAGCCGGCGCGATTTTGCCGAGGCGAAGATTCCAACGTTCGAAACGCCGGATGCGGCGATCGTCGGCTTCATGCAGCTCGTGCGCCACGCGCGATCGCAGGACGAGCTGATGCGCACGCCGCCGTCGCTGCCTGCCGATCTGCATTTCGAGCCTGAGCGCGCCCGCAGCGTCATCGCCAAGGCGATCGCCGCTGGCCGGCCGATGCTGACGGAAGGGGAAGCGAAGCAGGTTCTGGCGGCTTACGGCATTCCCGTTGCGGAAACCGCGACAGCGGCGAACGCCGAGGGCGTCGCTCGAGCCGCGGCGGAAATCCTGAAGACTTATCGCGCCTGCGTCGTCAAAGTGCTTTCCGACGATATCTCGCACAAGTCCGATGTCGGCGGTGTCCGCCTTGGGCTGACCACACCCGAGGAGGCGCGCGAGGCTGCGCGCGCGATTGCCATCGACGTGGCGCGCCTTGCGCCAAAGGCCAGGCTCGAGGGGTTCACCATCGAGCCCATGATCGACCGGCCCGATGCGCACCAGCTCATCGTCGGCATGAGCGAGGACCAGACCTTCGGGCCGACGCTGTTGTTCGGCGCCGGCGGGACCGCGGTGGAGGTGATCAAGGACACGGCGCACGCGCTGCCACCGCTCGACCTCAAGCTTGCACGCGACCTCATGCGCCAGACGCGCGTCTATCATCTGCTCGAGGGCTATCGCAATCGCCCGGCGGCGAACCTCGATGCCATCGGCGAGGTTCTGGTGCGGATCAGCTCTCTCGTGGCGAGCCATCCGGAAATCCGCGAGCTCGACATCAATCCGCTGCTGGCCGACGAAAAGGGTTGCATCGCCCTCGACGCACGCATGCGCGTAGTCGACCAGGCAAAAAGCCCGCGGCGGCCGCTCGCGATCCGGCCTTATCCATCGGACTGGGAAAGGCAGGATTCGGTCCCGGCCTTGGGTCGCGTTCGCCTGCGCCCGATCAGGCCCGAGGACGAGGGGCTTTATGCGCGGTTCTTCGAGGGCATCAGCGCGGACGACGCGCACATGCGCTTTTTCACGGCGAAGCCGAACAGCTCGCACAGGTTCCTCGCACGTCTGACGCAGATCGACTATGCGCGCGAGATGACGTTCGTGGCGACGACGATGAACGGCGACGAGATCCTGGGAGTCGCGAGCCTCGCCGCAGATCCCGATTATACGCACGCCGAATATGCGGTGCTGGTGCGGTCGGACCTCAAGGGCAAAGGCCTCGGCTGGGCGCTGATGCGTCACCTGATCGCGTATGCGAAGGCGGAAGGCCTGACCGAGCTCTTCGGCGAGGTGCTGACCTTGAACACGACCATGCTCGGCATGTGCCGGGATCTGGGATTCGTGATCTCGGAGGAGGCGGGCGACGTCACCATGCGCCGCGTGACGCTCGACCTCAATGCGGGCGACACCCGTTCGCGCCGGCGCGGGTAAGGCTTCTTGAGACCTATGATTTACGCTTCGGACTTTTCCCGCGCTACCGATTTACGTCGCGCCTGATAGGCGGCGCATTTCGAATGACGATCGGAGCGTCTAGGGTCCGAAGCGATCATGGTCTAAGGCTTGTCGTCGTCGTCCTGGATGGCGCGCCAGCCGGCGCCGTCGAGATCCTCGAACTGGCCGCTGTTGAGCGCCCACAGGAACCCAACGAGCCCTAACAGGCCGAGAGCCAGCGCGCACGGGATCAGCCAAGCGAGTGCCGTCATGGCGTCTCTCCCGATGAGGAACGATCGACGCGTGCGAGCGCGACCTTGCAGCTTCTGAGGCGCAAGGCGTTGCCCGTCACGGCGATGGACGAGAGCGACATGGCGAGTGCCGCGATGAGCGGCGTCACGTGACCCGCCATGGCCAGCGGCACGGAGACGATGTTGTAGGCGATGGCGATGGCGAAGTTCTGCACCGCCATGCGCTGCGCGGCCTGCGCCACGCCCAGGGCCTCGAGGACCGGCCCGAGCTTTTCGCCCTGGAAGACGGCATCGGCGGCGTTCTGGCTTATGTCGGCCGCCGACGACGGAGATAGCGACGCGTGCGCGGCCGCAAGAGCCGGCGCATCGTTGAGGCCGTCGCCGACCATCAGCACGCGGCGTCCCTCCCCACCCAGCGCTTCAATACGCGCAATCTTGCCATCGGGGCGCACGCCTGCGAACCAGCGGCCGATGCCGACGGCGTGCGCGGCTGTGCGTACCGCGTGCTCGCGATCGCCGGACAGAAGCTCGATGTCGAATCCGGCGCTGCGCAATGCGCCGACGACATTGCCGGCATCGGATCTCGGGGCATCGTCGAATTCGAATCCGACGGGCGCGCTTCCGGTCTCGGCGTACCACAGCGTTGCGGTGTCTCCGCCTTGCGGATGGACACCGTCGCCCAGCACCCAGGCCATGGACCCGAGCCGGCGCTCGCGGCCGGTGTGGTCCGTGGCCGTGAGGCCCGATCCCGGAATCTCGGTGACGCCGCTCTCGGGGCGCACCTGCAGCCCGCGCTCGCGCGCTGCCTTGACGACGGCGAGCGCATAAGGATGCCGGCTTGCGAGGGCGAGCGCGGCAGCGCGTGCGAGAGTGCCTGCGTCGATGTCAGTTGCATTCCTGAGGCTCGGCTCGCCACGCGTCAGCGTGCCGGTCTTGTCGAAAACCACCGTGTCGACCTCGGCCAGGCGTTCGAGGCCGTCGGCCGCCTTGACGATGATGCCCTTGGCAAACAGGCGGCTCGTCGCCGCCACCTGCACGGCGGGCACGGCAAGCGCCAGGGCGCAGGGGCACGTGATGATGAGGACGGCGATGGCGCACGTCAGCGCCTGCTCCCAGCCGCCGCCGGCCAGCATCCAACCAATGAAGGTGGTGGCGCCGAGAACATGGACGGCGGGGGCATAAAGACGGGCGGCGCGGTCGGCGAGGCGAACATAATGTCCGCGCCCCTGCTCTGCCGCCAGCATGAGCCGCGCGATCTCGGCGACCAGCGTGTTGTCGTCGGTGGCGGTCGCCTGGACCATGATCGGCTGGCCGAGATTCATGGTGCCGGCATGGACGACGCTGCCGCTCTTGACCGGCGCCGGGATGGTTTCGCCTGTGATCAGGCTGGCGTCGATCTCGGTCTTGCCCTCGATGACCCTGCCGTCGACGGGAATGCGCTCGCCTGCCGCGACCAGCACCCGCATGCCGGGTTCGAGAGCGCGCGCAGCCAAGCGACGCGGCAAGCCGTCGGCACCGATGACCGTCGCGGAGAGAGCCTTGAGGCCGAGCAGGTTCTCTGCCGCGCCCCGCGCGCGGACGCGGACCAGCTCATCGAGATAGCGGCCGATCAACAGGAAGAACGTGAGCATGATGGCGGCGTCGAAATACACCTGGTCGGAGCCGCGAGTGGTCTGGAACAGGCTCATGGCGGTCGCCAGCGTGATGCCGAGCGAGATCGGCACGTCCATGTTGAGGCGGCGTGCTTTGAGAGCCGTTGCGGCGGAGCGGAAGAACGGCTGCGCCGAATACGCGATGGCCGGCATGGCGATGAGAGCGGACAGCCAATGAAACAGCCCCTGGGCGGCCTGGTCCATGTCGCTCGCGAGGCCGGCCCAGACGGACACCGACAGCAGCATGACGTTGGCGGCCGCGAAGCCAGCGACGCCAAGGCGTCGCAAGAGATCGTGGGCGCGGTCGTCGGCGGTATCCCGGTCGCGGTCGAGCGCTTCAGCGGCGCGGAAGCCGGCGCGGTCGAGCGCCTCGATCAAGGTCTGCGCGTCGGCGTCGACGGCATCGCTCACGCACCGTGACGCGCCGTGCCGACAGATTGGCGCGTGCTTCCGTGACGCCCGGCGTGGCGCGCAGCGCCCGCTCGATGGAGGACATGCAGCCGCCGCACTGCATGTTCTCGACGACGAGCGATCGTCGTCAGCAGCACGCGCTCGGACTCGTGGTCTCCGTCATGGTCGAGACCACCAACGACGCGCAGCGGGGCTCTCAGGGCTTGAGCCACACGCGCCTCCGCATTTCATAGAACGGCTTTTGCTGCTCGCCCGGCTGGAACGCCTCGACGGTGACGACCCAGGTTCCGGCTTCGAGTGCGGCGACGTCGGCTTCGAAAACGCCCGGCTCGATCTTGCGCAACGGCAATTCGATATCGAAGCGATTGGTGGCCGGACGCCCGATCGTGGCGTGGACGCCTGCATCGGCAACGGCGGCCGCCGTCGCTGTTGAGAATCTGCGAGCCGGAGCCGCTGCGGCGCGGCGAGAAGCTCGAGGCTGTCATGCCAGCCGATCGCCTTGTCCTGCTGCTCGCCCTGGGCGATGCGGCTGTTGTAGGCAAGGCCGTCGCGATAGGCGTTGGCGTTGTCGACGCCGCCGAACGTCGTCAGCGCGCGTAGATCATGAAGATGTCCACCGACGCGAAGACGGCAAAGAAGCCGAGCATGCAAACAGCACATGGCGGCCGTTCAGCGTTCCACGGCCGGAAATTGTCGTCGATGCCGCCATTGTTCTGCACTCCTGAATGTGGTGTCGCGGTAGGTGCGGTTGCCGTCGACAGATCCGTCGACCACGAAATTGAAGGGCGTGGCGCCGCCGGTGAGCGCGTCCTTGGCCGTCCGCGGGAACAGTGACGTAAAGCTTGATGGCGCGCACGGTATCGGTCGCGACATCGACCGGTGCGTCGGCATGCTCGAAGCCGACGATGGAGAGCGATGCCTGGGGCAGCCCTTCGATGGCGACGCGGAACGCGCTGCGCGTCATGCGTCTTGTTCAGGATCTTGAGCGTGTAGCCGTTGCGCACGCCGCCATCGGACAGCCACACGAACAGCGGGTTGCGGTCCTCGATGAGGCTGATCTCGACCGGCGAGCGCGGGCGAACCATGCCCAGCCCATGATGCCCATCACGAGCGCGATGAGCGCCGAATAGAGCACGGTGCGCGGCCGCACGAGGCGCACCGGCGCGCGCTCATGCCTCGCGAGCTGCGGCTTCGAAGTTGCGGAAGGTTTCGTAGGCGATCAGCCCCCGGGGCGGCCGACCTTGGCCATGATGTCGTCGCAGGCGTCGATGCACAGCGCGCACTGGATGCATTCGAGCTGCGAGCCGTCGCGGATGTCGATGCCCATGGGGCATACGGCGACGCAGGCCTTGCAGTCGATGCAGTCGCCGCGGTTGTCCCAGGGCTTTGCCCTTTCTTGTGCGGCGCCGCGCGGCTCGCCGCGATAGTCGCGGTAGGAGACGAGCAGCGAATTCGGCATCGAACATCGCCGCCTGGATGCGCGGCCACGGGCACATGTAGATGCAGACCTGCTCGCGCGCGATGCCGCCGAGCAGATAGGTCGTGCCGGTGAAGATGCCGATGAACACATAGGCGACGGCGGGGCTTCGCCGGTCGACAGCTCGCTGCGCAGTGTCGGCGCATCGCGGAAATAGAAGACGAACACGCCGCCGGTGGCGAGGGCGATCAGCAGCCAGCAGACGTGCGTCGCGGCCTTCTTCCAGATCTTCTCGAACGTCCACGCGCTCTGGTCGAGGCGGATGCGCGCGTTGCGGTCGCCCTGCCAGAAGCGCTCGACGGCGATCATGAGGTCGGTCCAGACCGTCTGCGGGCAGGCGTAGCCGCACCACATGCGCCCGGCCACGGCCGTGACGAGGAACAGGCCCAGCGCCGAGACGATCAGGACGCCGGTGATGAAGTAGAGTTCCTGCGGCCCAGATCTCGATCGGGCCGAAGAACAGCCGCTGGTTGGCGAAGTCGAGCAGGAAGGCCTGATCGGGCAGGCTCGGCCCGCGATCCCAGCGAATCCACGGCAGCAGATAGTAGATGCCGAGCGTGACGACCATCACCGCCCACTTGATGGAGCGGAACGTAGCCGTGCGCGAGCTTGGGATAGATGCGTCTGGCGCGCGGCGTAGACGCTGCGCGCCGCCTTCGACGCCACGGCATCGACATCAATGCGCGCGATGCCGGGCGCCGCCTCGGCGGGCGGCGCCTCTGGTCGAATGAACCGAGACACTGGGTCCATGTGCGTCACGTGCCCTCCCGCACGCCGTCGTTATTTGCCGCCGCCCAGCGAGTGCACGTAGATCGCGAGCATCTTGATGGTCACGGGATCGAGCTTGCCTTCCCAGCTCGGCATGACGCCGCCGCGCCCGGTGCGGATCGTTTCCTCGATGTCGGCCTTGCGCGCCGCCGTAGAGCCAGATGCGCGTCGGTGAGGTTCGGCGCGCCCATCTCCTGACGTGCCCTTGCCGTCGGCGCCGTGACAGGCGACGCACTGCTCGGCGAAGAGCGCCTTGCCGCGCTCGGCCGCAGCCGGATCGGTCTCGCGCTTCGACAGCGACAGCACGAACTCGGCCGCGTCGCGAGATCTGCGCGGGTGTCAGGATCTGGTCGATACCGAAGCGCGGCATGGCACTTTCGTGGCCGTCCTTGACTCGCCGGAACGAATGCCATACTGATGGTCTTCTCGATAGCTTCCGTCGAGCCGCCCCACAGCCAGTCGTCGTCGTTGAGGTTGGGATAGCCCTTGAACCCTGAGCGCCCTTGCCGTGGCAGGGCGCGCAGTTGTCCTGCGAACTGGGCCGCACCGCCGCGCAGGACGAATTCCATGAGATCCGAGTTTTTCTCGATGGCTTCGGCTGGCGTGTTGGCGATGGCCTGCATGGAAGACGCCTGGCTCGCCTTGGCGGCGGCCACGTCCTTCGACACCTCGTTGCGCTGGCTATAATTCAAGTAGCCGGGCGTATAGCCGCTTCCGCTGAAACCGGGCCACGTCGGATAGAGAATCCAATAGCCGATGGCCCACACGATGCAGGCGTAAAGCACGTAGAGCCACCATCTCGGCAGCGGCTTGTTCAGCTCTTTGAGGTCGCCGTCCCAGACGTGACCCGTCGTCTCGACGCCTGTGACGGCATCGATCTCTTTATGATCGGCCATGATTTCCCCCCTCCCCGCAATCGTCGTCGTGTTTGAGCGCAAGCCGCGCTGCCGTGTCGAAGCGCTCCTTGTTCGATGGCCGGAAGGCGTAGATCGAGCACGCCCATCATGACGCCGCCGAACACGACAAGCGTGGTCAGCTGCGAGATGAAGGCTGCGGTCTCGTAAGTCATGGTGTTGCCTCCCTCAGCGCAGGTTGGGTCCGGCGGCGTCGAACTTGGTGAAGTCGACGAGCGTGCCGAGCATCTGCAGATAGGCGATCATGGCATCCATCTCCGTTGCCGGCGTCTCCGGGTTGCCGTCGAATTTGCGTACCTGGGCCTTCGGATAGCGGACCAGCAGCTCCTTCGCGGCTTTCGAGTCCGGGTTGATCTGGGCTTCGAGATCGGCCTTGGCCTTCGCGATCATCTCGTCGGTGTAAGGCACGCCCGCGAGCTTCAGCGCCTGTCATGCGTTCGGCCACGTCGGCGTACTCGAGCTTGCGCTCGGCGAGGAACGGATATCCCGGCATGACGGATGGCGGGACCACGTCGCGCGGCGCCTTGAGTGGTCCACGTGCCAGGCGTCGGAGTATTTGCCGCCGACGCGCGCCAGATCCGGACCCGTGCGCTTCGAGCCCCACTGGAATGGATGGTCGTACATGCTCTCGGCCGCGAGGCTGTAGTGGCCGTAGCGCTCGACCTCGTCGCGAAGCGCGCGGATCATCTGGCTATGGCAATTGTAGCAGCCTTCGCGGATGTAGATGTCGCGACCTGCAAGCTCGAGCGGCGAATAGGGCCGCATGCCCTGCACCTTCTCGATCGTGGAGCCGAGCATGAACAAGGGCGCGATCTCGACCAGGCCACCGATGGAGACCACGATCAGGATGCCGATGAGGAGTACGATCGAATTCTTCTCGAAGATATCGTGTTTCATGATCCGTTTTCCCCCTTATTCGGCCGGTGCCGCGACGACGCCCGCGCGCAGCTCGGGGGCGGCGGCAACGCGCGGCTGATCCTTGATGTCGACCGGCTCATCGCCGCGCACCGTCTTCCATACGTTCCAGGCCATGAGCAGCGAGCCGAACAGGAACATCGTTCCGCCAGTCGCGCGAATGATGTAGGGCCAGTGCATCGCCTCGACCGTT